>JAJPIK010000048.1 GCA_021324795.1 Chloroflexota bacterium | reverse complement strand
CATCGTCGAACGCCACGGCGGTCGCCTCTGGGCCGAGAGTCCCGGGGAAAACCAAGGAACGACGATGGTCATAGAACTACCACGTTGATTTTTTCTTCCCCTTCTTCCGGAGCGGCATCTTCACAGTATCCGTCGTCGCGACATTTCTGGAGAGCGTTGGCATGTACGAGGCGATCATGCACTTGCCGTCGCTTGCTCAAGGAGTGGTTAGCGACCTCGAGCCGCTCGCCTTGACGCGCCTGGGCTTCTTTCATACCATTAGCCCGGATTGTTCATCAGGAGTGGGCGGAGAGGATCTGTAGTGCGGGGACTGGCGCTCCGCAAGAGGGTCCGGGTGGAGCACCAGTCCCCGCACTACAGGATTACCCGCGAAGGTAGCTCACGAATAGTCCGGGTCGGAGCACGTCGGAAAGGCGGAAGTCCCTGCTTACTACAATGTCCAAGGAGTGGTCCGTGGCGGCACACGAGCGATGGATCTTCGATGCTGACGTACACATCCACGAGAATTACCAAGATTTGGCGCCATACTTCGAGATGCCCTGGCGACGGGCGCTCGAAGGTAGCCCAGCCGAAAGAAGCGGGCGGAACGCCGGGGGCGAGCGCTTTCTCGACGCGCCCGGCTATTCGCCACTGACCCCCTATGATCCAATTTTGAATGAACTGCCAGAAAGCGAGCCACACAAGGTGACCTCACCGGAGGTGCTGCGGGCGGATTTGGACGCGCGGGGCGTGGCGGCGGGATTAATTTTCACCGGGCGATTGCTGCACGCGGCGGTGAGCAACGATTACCTCTACGCAGCCGCGCTCGGTCGAGCCTACAACCGTTATCTGGCCGAGCGCTGGGTAGATCCCACCAAGGGCATCTACGCGGCGATCATGGCAGCAAACCAGGTGCCCGAGGAAGCGGCACAGGAGATCGAAACCTACGCCAAAACCGAGGGCTTTGCCGCCGTCTACCTGCCAAACGCTGGAACCTATCCGCACTGGGGTGATCGCTCCTATCGACCGATCTTCGCCGCTGCTCAGAACGCCGACCTACCGGTCGTCTTGCACGGAGCGGTGACGATTTATACCGTGTTCCCCTATCAGCTTCATCACATGCCAACCGCGCTGGCAAAGCAAACGCTCTCCCAATCGTTCGCGGCGCAGGCGAATCTGGTGCACATGCTGACGAGTGGGATCCTCGCCGAGTTCCCGCGCTTGCGGGTGGTGATCGCCGACAGCGGGATAAGCTGGCTGCCCCACGTGATGGGTCGCCTCGACCACTTTTACCCCTACCTACGCGAAGAGGTGCCACACCTCGAGGCGCCGCCGAGCGAGTACATTCGCCAGCAGATCTATGTGACGACCCACCCGCTCGACGCGCCCGGTGGATCAAAGCTGCTGGCCGCGCTCCTCGAGACGATCGGCATCGAGCATATCGTCTTCGGCTCAGATTGGCCGCACTTCGACGCGACAACCGTCGAGGCAGTCGACGAGATTCCCCTGACCGAAGCGGCAAAGCGCGATGTGCTAGGCGAAAACGCGCGCCGGATTTTCCGGTTGGAGTGACAGACCATGGCGACTGAACATGTCGTCGGAACGGTGAGCGAGCTACCGGTCGGCTCGAAGCGGATTATCAAGATAGGCTCGCTAGAGATCGGCGTATTCAACGTGAACGGCACCTACTACGCCTTGCCCAACCATTGCTTCCATCAAGGTGGTCCGCTCTGCGAGGGGAAAACCACCGGCACCGTGCACGTGCGCGCCGAGAACGACTGGAAGCCAGAATGGGTCCAGGAAGGCGAGATCCTCGTCTGCCCTTGGCACGGCCTGGAGTTCGAGATCAGCACTGGCCGCTGTCTCGCCCGCAAACGCGCGCGCCTTCGCCGCTACCGGGTCGTGGTGGACGGCGAGGAAGTAAAGGTGGTCGTCTAGCTCCCGAGCGATGCGTTACTTCGTCAAATGTTTGGCCTGCGATCAGGTGTTTTGGTTGGCGAGGCCAGAAGAGCCGGTCCCAGAGCATGGGCGCTGGCAGCGGCGACTGGAAGAGCGCCCCCGGAGCGATCGCGGCTGCCCGGGGGTGAGTCGAGCTGGCTATTGGATCGGCGAAGACGAAGAGGCCTCACCCCCCAACCCCTCTCCCGTGTGCGGGAAAGGGGACTCTGAGTGAAGCAAGGATCGTCTGCTGGGACGAACTCCCCTCTCCCCTGCGGTGGGAGAGGGGCCAGGGGTGAGGGAGATCAGACCTCACCGCGACTGCATGCTCCCAGTGACGTTGCCGTCCGCGTCTTTCCCCATCGCGATCAGCTTGCCCCGTCCACGTCTCGAATCGGCTGCTGCTCCGTACAATGATCACAATCTCGCCGAGGAGGCAGCGATGGTCACCGCGCGGTCCGCCGCCTGTCGGACCGATTCCAAGCGCCTATAGCGGCGAGTTGGCATACGCATTCGCCCATACTGGCATAGTTCAGGCGAGGGGGAGCCTGGCGGATCACATCGGCATCAAAGAGCAGAACCTCGGGAGCAACCGTTTCCCGCTGAAAGTCCCCGATCTTGGCGCAGCGGATAGCAATGGGTGACTGGAACACCGAACCGGTGGAGATGATCGTTGGGATCATCATAAGTGGTCGATTCAGCTTCCAGGCAACGTACTTGCCCACGTCAAGCGCATTACCTCCACCGACCACCAGGATATATTCAGCATTGGGCAGCCGCGGAGTCAGAGCTTCCAGGTATCGCTCACCCATGCCCTGGTGGAACTCCCGATGCGCTGGTCGATATGGCAGGCGATGCTCGACCACCTTCCAGGCGCGAGGGGAAGTAATGGCGATGTAGGACCGATAGCGTGGGCCGAACTCTGCCAACAAGTTCCGTCCATAGCGGGCGTCCGGCTGACGGCTAGCAAGGGCCATCTGTCGACTCCTCGCACGACTCGGATGGACCTCTCCTATCCTTTCACGGCGCCAGCGGCCAGTCCTCGGATCAGCCAATTCTGTAGCAGGACGAAGACGATCAGCACTGGCAACGCGATGAGGACAGTCGCTGCAAACATATCACCAAACCCGAAGGCAGCAAGGGCTCTCCCTCTCTGGTCACCTTACACTCCCCTGATACTTCACCGGCACCTTGATCTTGGGGAAGACTTTCAGCGCGTTGAGGCCCATGAGCTTGCGCTTGGCTTCGACGGAGATCGGTAGCTCGAAGGCGACACGCGGGTGATCGAAGTCGTGGTGGGGCCAGTCCGAAGCGAAGAGGGTGGTGTTCTCACCGTTGTAAATCCGGATCAGGTCGACCAGATCCTGGCGATTCGTCGGCTCTTCGATCGGCTGGGTAGCGAAGTACATCTTTTCGATGTAGGTGCTGGGTGGATCATCATAGAAAGGCCAGGCGCGCCGGGACTCGATAAACTCCTTGTCAAGCCGCATACGGAGGAAGGGCACCCAGGTGAGACCAGCCTCGGTGAAGAGAATCCGCAGCTTGGGGAAACGGACCGGCACGCCGCTCTCAATGAAGCTCATGAGATTGGACATCATCGCGAAGACATGTGACGCTGTATGCGCGGGCGGGCTACTGCTGAACTGCTCGACATTAAATGGAAAGCCCCAGGAAGTGCCCGAGACCGAGTGAAGGGCGACCGGCAGGTCGTAAGCCTGAGCAGCTTCGAAGACCGGGTAATAGCGAGGATGGCCCCAGAGGGGGTAAACCTGGCAGGTCGGGAGGTACACCGCGACGAAGCGGGGGTGATCGCCCCACCGCTCGATCTCGCGAACTGCCTCGGCCGGATCCTGATGGACGGCGATGATCACGCCGTAGAGATCGTTGTCTTCATCGACCCATTTCTCGGCGATCCAACGATGGTAGGCACGGGCGAGGGCAGCAGCATAATCCGGATTCGGCAGCGCCGCGATCTTCAGGAAGAAGTCCGGAAAGATGACTGCCGCGTCGATTGAAAACGCGTCGAGCTCGCGGCGCATCTGCTCTTTAGTCCAAACGGTCTCATCGCGGGAGGCACGTCCGGTCGGCAGGGCCGCACCGGGCAAAGGTGGCTGGGCCCCCGGGGTGTAGCAGGGAACGCTGAGATACCGACGAGGAATCCGGGCCGCGTTTTCGACCGCGGCGCGCCATCTGGGCTCGGTGAAAGGGGCGATCTCACTGGGAGCCTCGTGGGCATGAACGTCAGCGTCGACGATGAAGACGTCGTCAAGAGAAAGATCGCTTTCCGCAGGTGTCGCGGTATCGATAGCCATGCCAATCTCCTCCAGCAGCATAAGAAATGGTGCGCAAGCCCGCACTTATCTGGATTATGGCAGAGTGACCGTTAGTCGACAAGAGGGGATGGTAAGCCGGGTACAGGACGCTGGATCGCGGAGACCGGTACCCTCCTATCCCTTTATTCCGCTCATCACCACGCCCCGGATGAAGTAGCGCTGCATCGCGAAGAAGATGATCACCGGCGGCACGACCATCAGGACCGAGCCGGCCAGCAGCAGGTGATCCTGGGGCATGGTCGGATCGGCGGGATTCTGTTGGAGCCAGCGCAGACCTACCGAAAGGGGGAACTTGTCGGTCGAAGTCAGAAAAATCAAGGGCTCGAGAAAGGCGTTCCAGTGACCGAGGAACGAGAAAATGGCAACCGTCGCCAGCGCAGGCTTGGAAAGGGGCAGCAAGATTTGCCAGTAGATGTAGGCGGTCGAAGCGCCGTCGATCACCGCGGCCTCTTCCAGCTCACGAGGGATCTGCAAGAAGAATTGGCGCAGCAGGAAGACCGCGAAGGCACCGCCACCGAACCAGGACGGCAAAATCAGCGGCCACCAGGTATCGATCAAGGTATGGCCGATCAAAGCCGAAGGAACGAGGTGGAACATCAAGAACTTGGGGATCAAGACGACCTGTTCGGGCAGAATCAGCGTGGCCAGCAGAACGACGAAGAACACGTCGCGCCCGGGCCAGCGAAAGCGGGCGAAACCGTAAGCGCTCGCGCTCGCCGAAAGCAAGGTACCCAGCATTGAGAGGACGGTGATGATGACACTGTTCTCGTACCAGGTACCGTACGGCAGGTTCTTCAACTCGAAGAGCGTCGGATAATTCTGCCACTGGACGACCGTTGGGAAGAGCGTCGGTGGGAAAATCCGGATCTCCTGGGGAGTCTTCAGCGAGCTCGAAATCGTGAAGAGGAACGGCAGCATGAAAATGATCGCGCCGAGGATCACGACTATGTAAAGGATGACCCGCCCAAGCTGATGGGTCGGCGAGGGGTGGCGCCCCAAACTGATCGCAGCGGCGCTCATTGGCCTTCTCCCTCGTAATAGACCCAGCGCTTCGACAGGCTGACGTTGATCAAGGTGAGCGCGAGGACAATCACCAGAAAGATCCAGGCGAGCGCCGAGGCATAGCCCATATCGAAGTCCTGGAAGCCATTCTGATAGAGGTGAACAATGAAGAACCAGGTGGCGTAGTCCGGCCCACCGTTCGTCGCGATAATCGCCACGGTAAAGACCTGGAGAGCAGCGACGATTCCAACGACGAGATTGAAGAGAATTGTCGGGCTCAGCATCGGCACAGTGACGTGAAGGAATCGGGTCCAGCGACCGGCGCCGTCGATCTCGGCAGCTTCGTGCAGCTCCTGGGGAACGTTTTGCAGCCCGGCCAGGAAAATGATCATCGTGCCCCCCCCGACCGAGCCCCACAAGCCGATGATGATCAGCGAGCCAAGCGCGGTATCCGAGTCCGCGAGCCACTGCGGCCCGTGGATGTGGACAAGCGAGAGGAGCCAGTTGATCGGACCGAAATCGGGCTGATAGAGCCAGCTCCAGATCAACGCCGCGGCGACCGCGGGCGTGAGCGATGGCAGGAAGTAACAGGTGCGGAGCACCGGCATCGCCCGGAGCCGCTGGTTCAGCGCTAGTGCGATCAAGAGCGCGCCACCGATACCCAGGGGAACCATAATCAGAGCATAATGGAAAGTTCGGCCGAGCGACGGCCAGAAGAGAGCATCCTGGCCTGACAAGGCTTTCGCAAAGTTTGCCAGACCGATCCATTTCGGGCTGCTGGCAATCGTGTACTCAGTAAAGCTCAGGTAAAACGACGCCAGGATCGGCCCGAGGGTAAAGAGAAAGAATCCCAGAAGCCAGGGCGACGTCCAGAGAATACCGGCGATCGCCTCGCGTCGCCTGGCTCGAGACACGCGGCGCGCCCGGGCTTTCCCGGCGGGCTGGGTCGCCACGATCGGTTGCATGTTGTCAACTCGCGGCTGGTTTATCGAGGATCACCTGCAGGGCCTTGGCCGCCTGGGGTATCGCCTGGTCAACTTTTTGTTTTCCGGCCCACAAATCGGCAAAGACCTGCTGGATCGTCGTGTTGAACTCTGGCCAACGGAAGTTCGCCGGCTGCCGCCACGGGTCGGCGGTCTCGATCGCCTTCACCCAGACCTTGTGTGCCTTCATCTTTTCCATCAGGATTGGACTTTCGAGGACCGACTTCCGCGCCGCGGGGCGTCCACCGCCCGAAAGAACGATCTGAATATTCTGCTCCGGCGACATCAGGAATTTGATGAATTCCCAGGCCTCCTTCGGATGCTGAGTGATCGAGGACATCGCTTGGCCGTTGATCGTCAAGTGGGTTCCCCGCTTGCCGGTCGGGCCGACTGGCTGGAGGCTATCGTTCCATTTGAACGCGTTGTTCTTGATCCCGGGCTGGAACTGACCCCAGTACCCGCTCAGCTCCATCGCGAGCTTCTGACTATCAAAAAGCTGATCACCGTTCGTGCTCGGGACGGGAAGCGGTGCCACCTTGTTAGTCACGTAAGCGTCGTAGACCCAGGTGATTCCCTTGAGGAACTCAGGAGTATCCATGGTCAGCTTGGTGCCGTCCGCGTTCAGGAAGTCGCCGCCGAAAGCGCCGATTACGTTGGTCAGACTGAGGTAGTCGTTGCCCGGGAAGTAGCCATAGACGTCGACCCGGTCGCCGTTTCGCTTCGTCGTCTTGATCGCGGCTTGCATCAGAGTGTCGTAGGTCCAATCGAGGACACTCTCCGGATCGTCGGTGACCTTCGTGAAACCGGCCGCGTTGAGCATGTCGGCGTTGTAGACGAGGCCGCCGTTGCCGGGGTGGGCACCCCAGGGCATCGCGTAGAGTTTGCCTTTGAGGGTCAGTGATTGGAGCGCATTCGGGATGTAATCGCTCATATCGTAGTTATCGGTCTTGATGATCGTATCGAGCGGACCCAGAATGCCGCGATTGGCGAAATTGAGCAGATTACCGGTACTCGCCCAAACCACGTCGGCAAGCTGCTTCGTCGCATAAACGGCTTCGACCTTCGTCCAGTAATCAGGCTCCGGACCATAGGAGACATGGTTGACCTTAATCCCGGTCTGCTTGAAGAACGTATCAGCGGTTTGGATCATGATCTGACCATCCGTGCCGCCTCGGGTCGAGACCTGAATCTGCACACCGGTTGGGGCGGCGGGGGCTGCCGTCGCGGCCGGTGCGGATGTCGCGGCAGCCGCGGCCTGAGTAGCCGCCACGGTTGGCTGCGCCGCGGCGGCCTGGGTTGGCTGAGCTGCTGCCGCTGGCGCCTGGGTCGGCTGCGCCGCGGCGGGAGCCGGCGCGGACGTTGGCGAGGCGGGAGCCGACTGTGAGCACGCTGCCAGCAGACCAACGAGACTGGCGGTGCCGATGCCATATCCGAGAAAAACGCGGCGGGAAAATCTCGACGATGCCATTCTCACATACCTCCGTTACTTCAACAACCCGGTTCGCTGTGCCTGCATGTATACCTTATTTGGATGCAATTGTCACGACGAATCTCTCGCGTACCGGGGAGATTCTTCGCTCCCTTTGGTCGCTCAGCATGACCTGACCGAGCAACTGCGGCTGTAGGATTAGTCCCCAATCCCACGAGACATGTCCAGCTTAATCACGCACCCAAAAGTCGGCTCCAGTTCAATGCGCTCGGTGTGGACGTGGTTATTCGTCGCCTGGACGTTCAGGGCGCGAATCGGCTCCGGGCCGAGCGCCCGGGGTGCCAGGTGCCAGGTGTCGACGTGGAAGACGATCGCGGTATTGCCGTCGGTGACGAACGCCTGTACGTCTTCCGGGCGAATCTCGGCACCGCTCAAGCGCGGCGAGGCGACGACGACGATCATCGGCTTGCCGCCGAAGGTCATGAAAATCTGATGATGGTCGTGATGACGGTTCACATAGGTAATCGGCAGATAGTCGGGCATGAGCGTCGTGACATTGGTGAAGAACGGGAACTCGGTGCTAATGAGGACGAACTTTTCGGGGCCTACTACCGTTCCGAACTCGGCAAACGCCTCGGGCGTTAGCGGCTCGGGCCGCAAAGTGACCACGCGCGGTCGGTCAGTCGTGGATTCAGCCATCGCACTCCCTCCGGCCAGACCAGGCTCCCGGCCTGATCCGCCGACTTGGGACTATTTTATCTCAAAATCAGATGCACCAGCGGATAGATCACAATCGCGACCAGGGCAGTGAGCGGGAGGGTCGCGAACCAGGCGACGACGAGATCTTCGACCTCGCCCCAGTGGACTATTGAGAGACGCTCCGAGATCCCCGTGCCAATGATCGCTGAGCTGGCGATCTGATTCAGGCTGACCGGCGCTCCGAAAATCGTGGCGATGAGAACGATCACGGCAGCGACGATTTGGGAGACGAAGCCATGAATCGGACGCAGTCGAAAAAACCGCGTTCCGACCTTCCGAATTACTCGCCATCCGCCGACGCTAATCCCGAGTGATTGGGCCGCGGCCGCGGCGACGAGCACCCAGGTGGGGATAGAGAAGGTCCCGATGACTCCCCCGCGAAACAAGATCAGCGCGATAATCCCAACGATCCGCTGGCCGTTGCTCGTGCCATAGCTCAGCGCCAGCAAGATTGACGTGAAGAGCTGACCGTAGCGGAAGACGCGGTTGATGCGCGGCGTCGCACCGCTCAGGAGCCAAAGGGAGAAGTGCATCGCCAGGTTGCCGGCGACGACGGCGATCCCGGGCACCAGGACGAGGGCAAGAAAGAGGATCTCCAGCCCGCGAACCTCTACGACGCGAAGTCCCCCCGCTGCGATTCCGCCACCGATCAATCCACCAATGAGAGTATGGGACGCGCTCGAGGGGATACCCAGAAACGAGGCTAAGCTGCTCCAAAGCAAGGCTGCGAGGAGACCAGCTCCGATCCCGGCGAGAGTGATACCGGCGGGGTCGACCAGGTCCGTTGCGATCACCGCGGCGACGGCGGTGCCAAAAAGGAATAGACCAACAAAGTTGGCCGTGGCGGCGAGAAGCAAAGCCCGACGAAAGCCGATTCCCCCGGTCGAGATAACCGTCGCGACGAGGCTGCCGCTCCCATTGTAGCCGCTCGAGAAGGCAAAGAAGAGGGCAACGACGACCCAGATGGCGACACTCATCCTCACCCTCTCGCCCGGCGCATTTTCATCGTCCGCACACTGCCTGCCAGGACGATCGGTCGGGCGCGGTCAGAGCATGGCCGGAGCAGGGTGTCGCAGTCAAGCTATCGTCTCGTGGTTACGTCCGCGAAGACGGAAAAGTAATGCGTGAAAAAGGCCTGGGGGTTGACCTCCAAGGCGACTTCGTGCTCGGTACCGCCTGGCGTCCAGCGCGTCATGCCCATCGTCTGTTCGCTCGCGAGATCAACCTGGACCGTTCCCCGCTGGAAGCCGCAGATCTGATCATCAAAAATCGTCGTGGCGGCCAGCGGGTCGTGGAAGGTGATGCGATTATACCTAGTAAACCAGACTTCCGCCAGGTCTCGCACAACCCCCAGCACACCCGCTTGGAAGCGTTCCCGCACCTCGGCGGCAGGCATGGTCACCTGCTTGGTGACGTCGAGTGGAACCGACCGGTGCACCGCCACCGGAGTACGATAGACAATCGCGGCAGCGTGGGGGTCGCAGAGCGCATTCCACTCGCCCGGATCCGCATGAGGGGGACGGTTCGTGAACCAGCCAATCATCATCACCAAACGACGCAGCAAGGCCGGGATTTCCGGGTCGACGGCGAAGAGCAGCGCGACGTTGGTCAGCGGGCCAATCGCCAGCAGGGTCACCTCGCCGGGGTGCGTGCGAATGGTCTGACGCAAGAATTCGACGGCCTGCCCGCGGGGGAAGTCGGTGTCGTGCTCCCAGCGGTCGAGTCTCGCCGCCTGGGGCGCATTTGGCTGCCGCTGGGCGACGAGCAGGGGGCTTGCCGCGCCCGGGTAAATCGGCACATTTTTGCTCGCTGCTTTACACAGAGCGCTGGCAAGTTTCGCCCGTGCCATCGGTTCCCCGCTCACGGTCGTGATGCCGAGGAGCTCGCAGCGCGGCTGGGCCAGCAGGTAAGCCAGGCATACCGCGTCGTCGATGTCTGAACCAATGTCGGTGTCTAAAAGGACTTTTTCCATCTCTGTCCACCGCTCTCTACTGATTAGGCATTGACGCGTGAGGAATCCTGCCACGCGGCGTAGCAACGTCGGCCCACACCGGAGCCAGGCATTGAGGCGACGACACGGCGGTCAGCCATAAACGGTGCTTCGATGGCCCACGGCCACCACGAGGACCACTAACCGCCGTTCCTGGATCTCGCAGATGATGCGATAATCTCGCACCCGATACCGCCAGAAGCCGAACTTGCTCCCGCGTAACGGCTTTCCAAAGTCACGCGGGTCTTCAGCCCTGGCGATGCGGCTATCCATGTAGTCGAGGATCTCCCGCTGGATGGACCGATCTAGCTTCTTGAGGTCGTCGAGCGCCCCCGGATCGTATTCAATTGTCCAGCCCAAGCTCTTGCCGCACCTGCTGGCTTGTCAAAGCTGGCCGACGCTTGGCGAGGCGCGCCTCTGCAAGCTCGCGGTCTTCAAGGTCTTCGAGACTCTCCTCGAGGAGCTCGCGGGCGACCTCGCTCACTGTCTGTCCCATTCGCTTCGCCACCTCAGACAGCCGTCGCTCAAGTTCAGGATCGAGTTGAATCGAAAGCATAAGCCTACCTTCATAAGGAACTAAAGCCGCGATCATCCCCTGATTCTGCACTGAGTATGACAGAGAGTGACTATTTTGGAAAGCCGGGCCGGGATCAATAAAGGCCTCTGTCTCCCCGCCCACGCTGTGACTTGGTAGCTGTCAATCCGACACGCCCCATTGTCGCATTACCTGCAGGCGGTATGCCGCCGTGCAGGCGGCACAAGGTTCGCCGTTTCGTCTGGTGAGGACGAACTGGAGAACATTCACCTCCTGACGACCGTCGATCTCGCAGATCCCGATGAGGTCGTAGATTTGGTGATTGAGCGGCTGGCTGAGCTACAGGTCGATGAGGGAATCCTCGTGTAGTCAAAAACGGCCGTGTACTTTCGCTGAGAGATGTCCTCATAAGTTAGCGTCAGGTGGACCGGGACGTTATCCTGGCCACTCATCGGCTTTTCATGCCGCGTAGGCTTCTTTGGTGCAAACAGCGGGTTTTCAGCATTCGTGGCATCACCGTCCATTCGTGTGTGGACATCGAGCCAATCAGTTGGCACGGCTCACTTCCCCCTTCCCGATTATGCGATTATCTCCCGCCCTGAATTGTCGCAGTGCTCAATGGACAGCGTGAACCTTAACGTTTCTTCAACCTACCCCCAACGGAATCTACCCGGTTGCCTAGTAGCATGGTAGAACCCAAATTCGCGATAGAGTGGGACGAGAGGCCATGTCACGTCATCGACTCCTCTACTGGGCCTTGGTCATCCTCCTCCTTTACGCTTCGGTGCCCCCCTCCGTGACGGCGGCTACACCACCGTGCCTCTACACCGAAGATCAGGTCTGCTTGTCAGCACCACTTCCTGCCGGTCAGATGCCTACTCTCACCGCCACGAAGAGCACATCGGCTTCCAAAGTTCCAGAGGTGCTGGTGAAACGGAAGAATTCCGTGTCAGCGAACTCGTTCGCAACCGAGCTTCAGACTCAAGGCTTCGCCCAGGCCAAGGGCTTGCTCGCATCAGGGTGGTGGAGAGTACCCGTGCCAGAAGGCCAAACCTCGACGGAAGTCCTGGCTCGCCTGAAAGCACTTCCCGACGTGGCAGCAGTCGAAGAGGACAAGCTCGTGAAGGGATCATTCGCGCCGAACGATCCCTACTTTCCTCTTCAGTGGGGACTCCAAAAGGTGCAGGCTCCCGCTGCTTGGGAGAAAACGCT
>JAJPIK010000043.1 GCA_021324795.1 Chloroflexota bacterium | reverse complement strand
CGGACGGGAACAGCAGTTACCAGCTCGCTGATCAGGCACCTGGATTTCAACAGATCTTGCTCCGCGCTGCCCACGACGGGGGCTGTCGACGCTCGACGTTGCTCTCTGGGACCTGATCGGGAAGGCAAGGCTCGGGTGACCGTTACTGCCCGGTCGGGTAGGCGGTATGATTTATCCGGTGCTTCCCCCTATCTCCGTCCCGTTCGCTCAAGCGCTGCCTTCGCTGCGTAGTATCCACACATGCCGTGAACGCCACCACCCGGGGGAGTGGACGAGGAACAGATGTAGAGATCCCTGGCCGGCGTGGTATATGGGTTCAGACGGATCGCGGGGCGGGTATAGAACTGGCGCAGATCCTGGACCCCACCGTTAATGTCGCCGCCGACGTCATTTGCGTTGTGGTGCTCCAGCGCAGCCGGAGACATGACCGAGCGGGCAAGGATGCGTGCACGAAAGCCCGGGGCGAACCGCTCGATCTGGCTTTCGATCCGCTCGGTCATGTCGAAAGTCGAGCCATTCGGGACGTGGCAGTAGGCCCAGGCGGTCTGCTTGCCAGCGGGCGCACGGGACAGATCGAACAAGCTCGGCTGGGTGACGATCACATAAGGCTTCTGTGGAGGTTCGCCCTGCCAAACCAGCCGCTCGGACGTCTGGATCTCTTCGAGTGTGCCACCCAGGTGGACCGTTCCGGCCATGGCGCATTCCGCTGCTGTCCAGGGAATTGGCCCATCCAGCGCCCAATCCAGCTTGAAGACGCCCGGACCATAGCGATAGTGCGCGAGCTGGCAGCGATAGCTGGCGGGCAGCTTCGATCCCGCGATCCGGAGCAACTGACGTGGCGTGACGTCGAAGAGGACGGCTTGAGCAGAAGGAATCTCGTCCGCCGAGGCGACGCGCTGGCCGGTGCGAATCTCACCGCCGAGCGCGCGCAGGTAAGCGGTCAGCGCATCGGCGAGCGTCTGCGATCCTCCGCGGAGGACCGGCCAGCCAACGGCGTGTCCGAGCATTCCAAGCAGCAGACCGAAGCCAGCGGTGCCCATTTGGTCGAGTGGAAGCATGGAGTGGGCAGCCATTCCGCCGAAGAGCGCACGCGCACGTTTCCCCGCGAAGTGCGCGGTGGCAAGGCCCCACGCCGAGCGGATCGCAGCTAGACCAAAGCGCACCATGATCAGGGGGCGACGGGATGGCCGCAACGGACCGAGAAATGTGTCGATCACTCCCTCCCAATCTGCGACGAAAGGTGTCATCAGTTGCCGATAGCTCCTACCATCACACTGACCAAACGATTCGGCAGTCAGGTCGATGGATCGGTGGAGCAGCGCTGCGCTGCCGTCGTCGAAGGGGTGCGCGAGGGGAAGAGGGGGCTGGATCCACTCGACGCCGTGCACAGCCAGGGGCAGCCCGCGGAAGAATGGCGAGGCAAGCCCCAGCGGATGAACCGCAGCGCAGACATCGTGGACGAAGCCGGGCAGGGTCAGCTCGGCAGAGCGGCATCCTCCCCCAACGGTAGCCTCGGCCTCGAGCACGATCACCGATTGACCAGCGCGTGCCAGGGTAATCGCTGCCGCCAATCCGTTCGGTCCAGCACCGACGATCACCGCGTCGAAGCACTGCTGATTGCTCACTCGTCCTTCTGTCCCCGCGTGATGAAAAGGTGCCCCACTAGACGGAACGAAAGTGGTTTCGCGCTCCCGCTGCCCATACCATTCGTCAGACTTGGCTCAGGTGGGACATCCTGACGGTTGCCGCCATCTCACCTCTGTCGTCTATTGTACCAGCCTCCTGTATTCTCAGTGCTGCTGGCGAAACCGCTTGATCGCTCTGTCATTTGATCCTCATCCCGATGCAACAAAGGAAGTAACCCCATGGCACAGCAAAAGCAGGTAGTAGGGGCGGCAGTACTATGGCGCTCCCTATGGCTGGGAGGCTACGAGCGAGTATCTGGAAAGTGTGATCTGTGACCAATCTGAGGCAGGTAGACGTACGACTTTCCTTCCTTGATGTTGTCAGCCTGGTCGTGGGGGCCATCATCGGCGCGGATATCTACGTCGTCGCCGGGATTGGGGCGTTGCTGGTCGGACCGGCGCTCCTCGTCGACTGGGTGCTTGCTGGCGTCGTGGCTAGCCTGATCGTCCTCTGTTTCGCCCAATGCGCCGCGATCGAGCCGGCCGCGGGTGGCCCCTACGCTTACGTCGAGACGACACTCGGTGCCATCCCGGCCCTGATCGTTGGAGTGGCGCTCTACCTCGCGGAGTGGTCCGCGCTCGCGGTGTTCCCGGTTGCCGTGGTGGGGTACCTGGCCGGCGCGCTCGACCTCGGGGCGGCGGGGACCGCCGCGTTCAAGGTGGCCTTTGTCGCCTTCCTCACTGCCACTAATCTCCTTGGTGTGCGGGCCGCCGGCACCGTGGACGACCTGCTCACCGCGGCCAAGCTGATCCCACTGGCCGTGCTGATCGGAGCCGTCGCGGTGGTGGCCGCCCAGCATCCCGCTGTGATCGTGGCGCACTTGCTCCCACTCGCCCCGCTTGGCTGGGGTGGCTTCGCTGCGGCCTTCGTCCTAGTCTTCTGGGCCTACGCTGGTTTTGAAGTCGCCTCGCTACCGGCCGCGGCGATCTCCCATCCCCGGACGACCCTGCCGCGCGCGATCATCCTGGGGATGGGGATCGCCATCGTCTTCTACCTGTTCACTAACCTGGCCGTCTTTGTCGCCGTTCCCTGGACGCAAATCGGCCGGTCGACCGCGCCGCTTGCCTTGGCGATGGCCACCGCTCTCTCTGTCCTGGGGATGCCGGCCGAGCTTGGCTTCGGACTGATGACCGCTGGCGCGGTCATTTCGATCAGCGGCGTCGGCGAGGCGACGACGCTGGGCTCCGCTGAACTGGCGGCAACCCTCGCCGAAGATGGCATTCTTCCCGGGATCCTCGCCCACCGCAGCCGGCGATTCGGTACGCCCGACATCGCCCTGCTTGTCCAGGGTGGGACCACCCTAGTCGCCTCATTGCTATTCAGTCTAGGGGGTCTGATCAACGTTGCGGTTTTCTTCCTGGTACTCGTCTACGCTGCAACCGCAGTAGCGACCTGGGTTTTGACGCGGCGTCATCCCGAATGCCGCTTGCACGTTCCCGCGATGGGCGTCGTCCCGATCGTTGCTGCCCTCGCGTCACTCATCGTCGGGACCGGCATTCCCCTCGCCGACGTCGGTCTCGGCGTCGCCCTCCTAGTGGCCGCGGCACTCTTCACCCTGCTGGACCAACAGTGGTGACAGCGCTTTCGGTAGAGCGCGGCGAGGACGGCGAGGATAATGAAAGGCTAGACGATCGCCACGGTTCTCAGGTAGGTATGGTTATTGCCAGCGCGCTGCTTTTGGTTCCGAAGCCGTGCAGGTGAGGCAAGCAGCCATGGCAACGACTGATTCAGATGCCAAAGTCCGAGAGAACGTCCTCGATAAGCTGCGCCACGACATTCGCATCGACGCCTCGAATATCGCCGTGTCCGTCCACGACGGAGTGGTCTACCTCAATGGAACGGTCCCGAGCTGTTTCCAAAAGATGATCGCGGGACAAGATGCCCAGAACAGCAAAGGCGTCCTCGACGTTGTAAACAGCCTGGTGGTGACCGTCCCCTTGCCTCCTACCGATGAGGAGATCGCCGCGACGATTCGCGGGAACCTCGATCGCGACGTGCGAATCCTTCATCCTGAGCGGATTCACGTCACCGTGCGTAACGGGGTCGTGACCCTCGCCGGTACCGTCTCGACGTACAGCCAGAGGCAGGATGCCGAAGAGGATGCCCGGACTGTTTCGGGCGTCGTCGACGTCGTGGATCAAATCTCGATCGTGCCGACCTTCGCGCGTACCGATGCCGAGATCGCCGCGGACGTACGGCATGCCCTCGATGCGGATCCTGATCTCAACGCGGCGCAGATCGAGGTGAATGTCGTGAATGGAACGGTCCATCTTCGTGGCACCGTTCCAGCCTACTCTCAAATCTCGAAGGCATCCGACGATGCCTGGCGTGTCCCGGGGGTGGTGAACGTAGTGAATGCGCTGACCGTTCTGGCCGAATCGCCGTCGTTGTCGAGTGCGAACCGCCCCGGCGAAGGATCCAGCAACGCCGGGGGAGAGACGGTCGAAGGGGCACTGACGTGGTTGGGGTTGGTGAAACTCCCGAACCTCCTGAGTCTGCTCATGGGGGGATGGGAAATGCTTGCTCCCTTTGCTCTTGGCTATGCGGACTTGACTGTTCCAACGACCTCTGACATCGTGGTTGGTTTCCTGGTCGTACTCTGTGCTGCCATTCGCCTCTTTAAAGTGGAGCGGACGGCGTGGCTGAGTTGGGTGATCGCGGCTCTTGGGCTCTGGCTGGTTCTTGCGCCATTCGTCCTCGGCTATGTAACCATCCCTGGCCCGGCCATGAATGACGTGGGGATCGGAACCTTTACCTTCGTGTTCGGTATTTGGGGCGCACTGGCGACTGCTCCGTTGCGCACCGAATAGGTCAGCCACCAGATCACGGGTGTCGGCTCGGCAACCGGCCTCGTCGATCGGGCACCGTTGTGGACTCGGCAGCCCGACCGACAGTGCGATATCGTGGGGGGCTGATCAGCTAACCGTCAGCTCATTCACCACGTCCACGACCCCTGGGACACGCCAGGCATCGTCGGATGCTTCGTCAATCTGATAGTACGTGGGTACGCTTCCTCGCAGGTAGACGACCCCGTCGACCACGCTTACCGTGATCCGCGCCGCGTTGATGTTGGGATCGGTGTCCAGGGCGCGACGCACGTCCGCCTCGATCTCGGCATCACTCCGCTTCGTCGGGGGGGTTACGACGATGTTGTTGATCACGTCGATGACTCCCGGCGCTGCCCAAGCATCATCTTCGGCGGCGGTCTTCTGGCCATGGTTCGGGACAGTCCCAGACAGGGTCACTATCCCTCCACTGACCGCGATGTGGATCTTGAAAGGATCGGTGATTCGGACGTCACGGTCGAGGTTGCCGCGAATCGTGTCTCGGATCTCCTCATCCGTCCAGACCCGAGTCAGCCTCACCGCCAGGTTGTTCACGACATCGATTACTCCCTTCACCCGTCGAGCATCCTCGGCGGCAGTGATCCTCTGGGAGTAGGTCGGGACTGTCCCGTTGAGGTAGACGATACCGTCGGTCACAGTGACACGGATGTCGCTCGGGTCGATCCGCACGTCGTGGGAAATCTCGTCCCAGACGTTTTGACGAATCTCAGAATCGGTATAGGTAACTGCCATTGTTTCTCCTTTCGCACACTCGGCGAGCATTTGGTATCGGCGCTGTGCGCCTGGCAAGATCTGTACCGATGTCGGGGGCTTGCCGACTCATGGCCCTGGTGGTAGTGCCATTGGGTGAGAAAAACGATGAATCTCGCATACAAATTGCTCTGGCGAATCCCCAGATCGCTGCGTCTCCATTGGAGAAGAGGGAAGAGGACGATAACGATGGATATCCACCCACGACACTTCTTGGAGCGGGTTGAGCTCGTCACCCTCATCGGATTGGTCGTGGCTGCTCCGCTTCTCGAGATCCTGGACGTGCTGGGGGTGTTTCGGACCTCGATCGGCCCAACTCTTCTCGTTCTCCTTGTCGCCAACCTCGCGGCCGTTCTGATCGCACTGGACGCGCGCATCTTCAGGATTGACGAGAACGTTCAAGTGATCCGTCAAACGGTTCGCCAGGATGTCGCGATCCATCGGGAGGAGATCTACGTCGAGATTATCCACCAGCTTTACGCTCTGACGGTTGATCGGCATCATCTACCCGTGCGGCTCTACACGCCCGCCGGCGCGTGGATCGCCGATGCGACCTATCGCTGGTGGTATGGTCAACTCGCCGATCTCGTTCGCAACCACCGGATTATCCTGATCGCCGCGTACGGGCTGACCGAGAGCCAGTCCGAATTCGAGCGTATGCGGAAGGTTCTCGAAGACGACTTTGGCGCTATGGATCGGGAATGGTGCACTGAAGGGATGGAAAAGGGAGCGCTATTCCACCTATTTCCCCCGAGTCCCCCGCGCCCTGGCTTCAGTATCTTGATGGCCGGTCAGCAAGTGGCCATTCTCGGTTTTCCTATTACACCGGGATTTCGTGGTGCCGAGCGCGCCCTGATCATTAGCAGCGAGGAGCCGGTTGGCGCACTACTGACGTGGTTCGACAATGAGGTACGACCGTATGCCCAGCCACTCAACCTCACGGAGTGCCTTGTCGATGGGCTCAGGTCGTTCGCTCAACACTACTACCCTCCTCAAGCTGCCTGACGACTGGAGTGGGAGTTTACCGCTAGTGCACATCGCTGCTTCATCCCGGCGTAAACGCGTTCGTGAGGTCAGTTGCCGGCAGCAGGCTCGGATCGCGGACCCAGTTCGGCACCCCGGGATCGTATTGCTTGTAGAAGGGACTGGTCGATGCTTCCTGGTTCAGATCGGCCGGGAGGTTCACGCCGGTTAAGATACTTTTGAGATAATCGGCCAGCAGAAGCCCCTGGGTGCAGGTGCAGGTCGCATCGAAGTGCATGATCCCGCGCTGGAACCGTAAATACACAAAGTTATGGTTATTAGGATCGAAAGTCGGTGCGCTGGTTGGAATCCCCCACATTTCGAGGTCGAAGCCGGGCACCAGAGCAGAGTTCCCACCGCTTGGGAAGGCGACGATGAAAGGCACGGTGTTGATGAAGGTCTGGTAGAAGTTCACTGGCAGACCTTGGAACGTGTCCGGGGCGTGCGCCTGGACGAAGGCCAGGGTCGCAGCGGCATCAGTGGGATTCGGGGCGGTAGCGACCAGGCCCGCATCGTAAGGCGGGACCGCCGCGAAGTTGAAGCTGTTGAATGGCATGAGGCCCGGATCCAGGACGTTCAGTAGGCGAGCCTGACCGTTCGGGGCAAGCTGGACGATCCGGCGCTGGAAGAACTGGACTTGAAATCCCTGGAATAAAAAGGTGCGGCTAACCGGGAAGCCAAAGGTAGGAACGCCGCCCCGACGGTTGAAGTAATCCCAGATCGTATCGTTGTCGATCCGAAAGCCAGTCTGGGGGAAATAGCGCTCGTCGTGGATGGCCGGGGCAATGGTGTAAGGCTGGAAAGGACCAACACTCAGGATCGACGGCGACGACGGCGAGGCGCAGGGTGGGGTCGGTGGGATCGTTCCCGGAGAGATCAGCAGGACAGTCAGTGATCCATCGCCCGGTAGCGTCACTTTCAAGCTAAAGGGACTGGGCGGCATTGGAGACTGACAAAAGTTATCCCAGTGAATGAAGACCGACGCCAGTTGCAATGAGCGCAGGGTGATCGGACCGGTCGTGCCGCCGGGCCCCGGCGGCAGATTCGTCTGGCTGACGGCTAGGACGGCGCCGGTGGCGTCGAGAATCTGGATGGTCGGAACGCCCTGGAGGGTACAGCCGGAGGTGGAAACATTGGTAAAGATTACACTGCCGACGAGCGCTTGCGTTGCACCTTGGACCGGAGCGTTGGCGATCAATGAGCCGGCCGTACAGGCGGCCGCGGCCTCCACTCCGGAGGGGGAGGCAGCGAACCCGGTCACCGCGAACAGGACGACGACGATTGCTACCGTGCAACGAAAAATGGCGCCCTGCCAAGAAGATTGCTTTCTCATCGTGAGGATACCCTCTATGAAGGTGATCGCGCGACCACCTGTAGATCGAGCGTTCGGGGACAACCAAAACGAGATCCTTTTATGATCAGGGGTGTGGGTATCCACAGCCTCCCCCCGAGCATAGGAAGTATAGTAACCCCCGGCCAAGCAGCCCGGCAAGCAGATGGGTAATCAAACGTATGCGACTACCTCTGCCCTCCCGCTCTTTGCCGAGCGGTAGGCCGCGTCCAGTAGCTCGACCGAGCGAGCGGCGATTTCGCCGGAGGAGTTGTTGCGTTGCTGTTCGCCCTGGATCAACTCGACGAAGCGGTTGGGCGGGACGTCACAGTCGTAATCACCCTGACCTGGCGGAATGGTGAGGTTGATCTCCCGGCCATCGCGGCGGCGGACCTCCAGGCGCTCACGCTCGCAGTCAAGCAGGAGCATGCCTTCGCGGCCAAAGATACGCAGGTCCACCTGGAAACGGTTGTTCGACGGGACCGAGCCAGCGCCGGAGATTGTCCCCGGAGCGCCATTGTGGAAGCGTACTGAGAGGGCATCGTAGAGCTCAACCCGCGAGCCAGGCGCGCTCATCTCGGCGAAGACGCGCTGGGCACGCAACGGGGTGAGGAAAAAGAGTAACCCGGTCGCGTGGGTGAGCTGGGCGTGGCCATAACCACCGCCGGCCACTGCCGGATCCGCCCAGGTGCGCGAATCCGGCGCGAAGAGCCCCTTGCCGCCGCGCACGTCCTCGACGTCCGTGCCGTCGAGCAGCCCGCGAATCGGCGACGCCATGTGTAGGAGCACGTACTCGATCTCACCGACGATGCCCTCACTCAGCAGCCGCTGGGCCTCCTCGATGAACGGCTTGTAGTTCCAGCCGTACGGCACTAGCAAATGCCGATCGTTCCGCCGGGCCAGCTCGACCAGCTCCCAGGCCTCGCTGGCCCGCAAGGCCAGCGGCTTTTCGACCATGAGGTGCATGCCGCGCGCGAGCGCTGCCTTGGCATGCTCGTAGTGCAAGCCGTGGGGACTGGCGATGACGACCCCGTCGAGTGGCAGCTCGAGCAACTCATGGTAGTCCTCGGTCGCTACTTGAAAGCCGAAACGCTCTTGCACCAGCGCCAGCTCCGGTCGTCCCGGTCGGCAGACCGCGACTAGCTCGACGTCGTTGCGCGCTGCCAGGATTGGCAGATGGTTTGACGTGGCCCACCAGCCAGCGCCGATAAAACCCAGGCGAACTTTGGTGCTCATGGTCTCCTCCCAGTAGGTCTTGGCCAACCAGAGAGCCGGTTCTTGGAAGTCAGGTTAGCCTGTCCCGATCATGTTGTCAAACGGACGTCGCTGGAATCCCGGTGGGCTGCTCGGCCTCGTAGTGATTGGGAGTGACGTAGTCGGTCAGTGGATACAGCTCGTGTCCGACACGCTCGATCCGAGATAGATCAAGGACCACCGGAAAGTCGACGTTCATCGCTGAGCTATCCCGGTAAAAGACATGCCCGGATGAACAATTAACCAGTCAAGAAGTAGATCTTGACCATTCGCTAGCGCCCGTGTTATCGTGCTCACGCGCCCCTGATCGAATGCGCTGACTACGAAGCGATGGAAGTCAGCGAGCGACTTCGCTCGCCAGCTCGAGTGAGCGAGCGCTAAGACATTCGATTTTGCCTCTCAGTCCACCAGTATGGGAGGGAAGAGGTGGGTTTGCGAAGCACACGACACTCGACAATCGCCGCGCGGCCGCTGGGGTTTGCCTTTGGCGTTCTCTTGGCCGTGGTTGTCGGCGGATTTTTGATCTTCAACCCTGGTGGCCCGGCGCCGCCGGTGCCAATCACACCATTATCCGTCTTCGTGTGGGATCCACCGACCGCGACTGTCATGCCGACCATAACGCGTTGGCCAGTGGTGGTCAGGCCGGCGCTGGCACCGGCGGCGTCAGCGCCGGGGGCCACGCCGACTCCCTTGATGGTGGTCACACCCGCTCCGACAAGGACGCCGACGCCACTGATGGTCGTTCGAGCCGGCCATGGCGGGCCGGTCGTGCGGCGGCAACCGAACGAACATAGCCTGGCGCTAAGCGGCCTCTATTTAGATACGTATCTCCCAGTCTATGCCCAGCAGGTCGATGCCCAGGGAGTGCGTTGGTATCAGGTGCGTCTCTGGGGAACGCTCACCGGTTGGATTCGTGCCGACCAAACCGAGACCGGCGATCCCCCGCCGCCTACGCCATCTCTCGCGACCGGAGGATCCCCTGCTGCACCAGCCCAAGCAACCCCTAGTCAAGTCTACCCATTGATCGCCCAGGGGATGACCACCGATGCGGTCAATCTGCGCTCCGGTCCGAATGTCGCGACGGACAGTCTGAAGGTGCTCGACCCCAACACACCACTGCAGGTCCGGGCCTGGCAGACCGATAATCAGCCCACTGTCTGGTATCAGAGCGTCGTCAACGGGCAAACTGGCTGGGTCTGGGCGGGCGCGGTAAGTCTGATAACACCGCGCCCCGGTCAGGTCCGCCTCGCCGGCCAGCCGATCTGGTCGTCGGTCGCCGGGAAGGGCATGTGGCTGCCCTCCCCACTGCTCGCGATGGCGGACCCGGACGCGGTCGTCGCGGCGGCGAATGCCCTGGGCTTGACCCATATCTACCTGGAGGTCGGTGATTCCCGACGTGGCTTTTATGGAAAGAATGGAATCGATCGTCTCTTACCCGCCGCGCATCGAGCCAATCTCAAGGTGATCGGCTGGGTACTCACCAGCCTCTCCGACCTGCCCAATGATGTTGCTCTGTCGACGAGTATCGCCAGCTACCGGACGCCCGGGGGCGATCGGCTCGACGGGCTCGCCCCGGATATCGAGGAGAACATGGACGCCACTGACGTCGCCGCTTTCTCTCAGATTCTGCGCGCCAAGCTCGGGACGAGCTATCTGATCGTCGGGGTGATCTATCCGGTCGGCACCTGGACCGGCCAGCGTCATCCAGTCGCGGCGACGTTGAGTCATTCGTTCAATGCTCTGGCGCCGATGGCCTACTGGCACGATACTTCGCGTCCGTACACCGCGGCAGCGGTTGCCAGTTTCATTCGTCACTCGGTCGCCGACATCCACAACGCGGTTGGCGATTCCACCTACCCGGTCGCGGTGATCGGCCAGACCTACGACGCCTTCAGTCGCGACGGTACCGGTCCGAACAATCCCACCGGCTCTGAGATCACGACCATGCTCCAAGCTGCCCGGCAGGCTGGCGCCATCGGGGTGAGCCTGTTCCAATGGGGAACGACCACCCCGGCCGAATGGAACGCGCTCAAGGCACTGGAGTGGGGACGAAGTTGAAAGTTACAACACCGCTGAGACGCCACCGTCGATGTTGATCGCGGTGCCGGTGATGTAGGCGGCAAGATCCGAGGCGAGGAAGGCGATCAGGTTACCGACCTCCTCGGCCTCGCCAACGCGGCCGAGCGGAATATTCTTGCCGCGCTCAGCGTACCACTCTTCGAGGGTCGGTGGCGCTCCCTCGCGTCGCCAGGTGCGCTCGTGCTGAGCGCTCTTGATCGTGCCCACGCAGACCGCGTTCACAGTGATCCGATCAGCCGCTAGATCTTTCGAGAGTGCCTTGGTCAAGGCAAGGCCGGCTGCGCGGCTTACCGAGGTTGGCACCGAGCGTGCTCCGGGCTGCTTGCCGCCGATCATCACGACGTTGATAATCCGTCCACCACCCACCTGGCGCATGTGGGGGACGACTAAGCGAACGGTTCGCACTGCCGCCATGAATTTCAGATCCAGGTCGCCCTGCCATTCCTCGTCGGACACGTCCAAGAAATAGCGCGCGAAGGAACGGCCGGCATTGTTCACCAGGACGTCGATTCGCCCGAAATGCTCGGCGGCAGATTCGACGAAGCGCCGAATCTGCTCCGGCTGGACGACGTCGGTCGGCACGGCCAGCACCTGCGAGCCGCTCTGCTCGCGGATCCGTTGCGCCGCGGCTTCGAGCACGTCTGCACGCCGCGCCGCGATCGCGACCTGCGCGCCCTCTTGCGCCAGTCGTAGTGCCGTTGCATAACCAATCCCCTCACTACCGCCGGTTACCAATCCGACTTTGCCGTGTAGTCCGAGTTCCATTGTCTGACTCCTACTCCAAGATTCTCTTAGGAAGAGGGTAAGAGCTTGCCCTGAGCCCAGCGAAAGGGTGAGAGCTGCCTACCGATTTCACCGCCGTATACTCTGTATCCTCTGTGGCTTCGTTCTGCAGTGATTCCTCGTCCGCTTCAGTAGCGTTATCCTAGCACACCAGCCAAACGTGGATAAGATCCCGTATGGACAAGACGTCGCATCTTGACACGGGTGATACAATCGCCCCGTCGAGTGAGTGGCACGACCGGACCATCTCTCTTGAACCGGTTGGAGTTCCGAGTCCAGGAGTTTTCGCGTCTCACTGTCAAGATTTGAATCATCCATACGTAATTGGACAGGAGGAGACTTTTTAGGTGCAAATCCGGAAGCTGAGTAACCGTCGTGACTTTCTCTGTATGGCTGCTGTTGGCGTAACCAGTGCAGTCTTGCTCGCTGCCTGCGCGCCGTCGGCCCCGGCGACCCCCACGGCGGCGCCCAAGCCCGCGACAACCTCTGCCTCCAGCAGTCAAGCGACCGCAGTCTCTAACGGTCAGACGTCTCCGGCCCCATCTGCTGCGTCAGCGCCAGTCGGGGTACCGACCGCGATCCGGCTCCACGCCCGGAAGGGATAGCGTCTCTGAGTGCGTACGTGGTTGCCGCCCTCTATGGACTGATCGGCGGATTCCTGGGAAACGTTTTCGCCGCCTTTCTCGCGGTGACGACGCGCCAACAAGCAAAAGCCGGGGTCGTCGGCACCGCGTTAGGTGCCTCGGCTGGCTTTATCGTCGCCGCCGCTTTTCTTGACCTGACCGGCGAAGCGCTCCGACAGAGCCACGATTGGATCATCGTCGGGATTGGCATTGCTCTGGGCATCCTCTTGATGGTTGGTCTGGGGCTCCTACTGAGCGCCTTGGGGATGGGCGAAGAGGAGGAGCGAGAGGGGCGATCCGCCCCGGTCGCGGGGCGTGATCTCCAGGGACAACGTCTCGAACGGGCACGGCTGATCGCGATTGGTGAGGGAATCCACAACATCCCCGAGGCCCTCCCGATTGGTGCCGCGCTTGCTGTCGCTCCTCACCTGGGGCTCCTGATCGCCTTGCTGATGACAATCGAGAACTTTGCCGAGAGCGGCGCGATCGCGGCCGAGCTCGTCCCCACCCGCGCGAGCACCGGCCAGATCTACTGGGAGACTGTCTGGCCGGGTCTTCTCTCGGTAATCGGCGCCCCTCTCGGCGTCCTGTTCGCGCGCATCTCGCCTAGCCTCCTCGCATTCACCCTCGCGTTTGCCGCTGGCATTATGCTGGTCATCACCGGCGAGGTCTGGAGCGACGGACGCAAGCTGGCTGGCCCGAGCTGGTCGTCGCTTGGCATCTTGGTCGGCGTGTTGCTGGCGCTCGCGACCTCGGGAACGGGGCCAGGTTGAGACGGCCGAACTCGGTATTGTCCTTCGATATCGTGGTGTGATACCATCCGTTGCCAGGCGCATCGGAAGGGTGATTCTCGTGGCACGAGATGGTGACCGGCAACTGAGGCAAGCAGATCCTGCTGGAGGATTCCTCGACGATTTTTAGCTATCTCTCAACATTCCAGGAGTGTATCGATTGAGCCTTGCCGCTATTATCTTGCTGGTCGTGTCACTCGTCTTTGCCTGGAGTATGGGAGCGCATTATACCGGCGCGGTGATGGGGATGCCCTTTTCCTCGCATGCGATTCGCATGGGGCCTGCCCTTGGCCTCATGAGCATCCTGACCGTGATCGGTGCAACCTTCGCCAGCAGCGGCGTCCAGACGACAGTTGGCCTCAAGATCGTGGATGCCCATACCGTCACTATCCTCGCCGCGACGGTGATGGTGCTGAGTGCCGCCATTCTCACCTCCATCTACACCTACTACAAGATTCCCTCCTCGACGATTCAGATCTTCGTCTTCTCGATTGTCGGGACCGGTCTCGCCGCTCACCTGGTGATCCACTGGGACACAATTCTCCACCTGGCTGTCCTCTGGGTATTGGCGCCAATCGTCGCCGTGATCCTCGGCTTCGTCTTCACGCATCTTTTTGACCTGATCGTGCCGCCGACCGAGGCTGCCGAGGAGACACGGTTGGTGGCCGGCGTCGTGACCACTCCGACGCTAGTGAAGGCCGTTTCCGGGACCGCCCGGGTGCTGCCAGTCTGTCTGGTGGTCGTCGGCTGCGCGGCGTCGTTCACTCTAGGCGCCAACGACGTCTCGAACGCGGTGGGCGTCTTCGGGATGGTGAATCTCACCTCGACGACGATTGCCGACTTCCTCGGCGGTCTGGCCATGGCGATTGGAGCGCTGACCTGGGGTCAAGGCATTCTCAAGAAGGTTGCTTTCGACGTGGTCAGGACCGATTTATCGATGGCCAGCGCGGCTCAGGCGGTTCAGGCCATTGTCGTTCTGCTCGCGGTCAGTCAGGGACTCTTTACGTCGATGAATCAGGCCTTGATCGGTGCGATGACCGGCACCGGCCTGGCCCGAGGGAACGATACGATCCGCTGGTCGGTCGTGCGCGGGATCGTGACCGGCTGGGTGGTTGGGCCGTTCTCGGGGATCACCACCGGCTTCGTGATCTATTCGATTCTCCAGGCGCTGGGGGCGCATTAAGCAGTATGTCATCCCAATAGCAGCATCGGTCGGGCAGGCTCTACCCGGCCAGATGTGGGAGAGAATGACGGAGAACACTTCAGCGGAAGCGCGTTCGGGCCATCTAGGAGAGGTCGCGGCGCTCTTCCTCAAGCTTGGCTTCATTGCCTTTGGCGGGCCGGCCGCCCACATCGCCATGATGCGCCAGGAGGTCGTCCAGCGGCGCAAGTGGGTCAGCGAGCAGGAATTTCTCGATTTGCTAGGCGGCGCTAATCTCATTCCGGGCCCGAGCTCGACCGAGCTGGCCATTTTTCTCGGCTACCGCCGGACCGGCTGGCTGGGACTGATCCTCGGGGGGACTCTCTTCATCCTACCGGCGATGCTCCTCGTCCTCGCCTTCGCCTGGGCCTACGTCCGCTTCGGCTCGCTGCCCCAGGCGACCTGGCTGCTCTATGGGATCAAGCCGGTGATCATCGCGGTGATCGTCCAGGCGCTTTATAACCTCGGGCGGACCGCGGTGAAGGGCCCCCTGCTGGCGGTTCTCGGCGTCGCCGTGGTTGGCCTCTATCTGCTCGGCGTGAACGTGATCATCTTGATCTTCGGGACCGGCCTGGTCGTGCTCTTGATCGAAAATCGCGGACGGCTGGGCACGTTGCAGGCGACACCGGGCGTTGCACCGGCCCTGGCGAGCACGCCACTCGCCGCCGCGGCCGTGCCGTTTAGCCTGACCGTGCTCTTCCTCACCTTCCTGAAGATCGGCGCTCTACTTTACGGCAGTGGCTACGTCCTGCTGGCCTTCTTGCGCGCCGACTTCGTGGAAAACCTGCACTGGCTAACCGATCAGCAGATTCTCGACGCGGTCGCGGTCGGGCAGTTCACCCCGGGGCCGGTGTTCACGACCGCGACGTTCATCGGCTATCTCTTAGCCGGGGTGCCGGGCGCGGTCGTCGCCACCGTTGCAATCTTTCTCCCGGGCTTTCTCTTCGTCGCGCTGATCTTTCCGGTCGTTCCCCGGCTGCGTCGCTCTCCCTGGACCAGCACCTTTCTCGACGGCGTGAACGTGGCCGCGGTCGGCCTGATGGTCGGGGTCACCTGGCAGCTCGGCCAGGCCGCGATCGTCGATGTCGTGACCATCGTGGTCGCCTTGGTCGCCCTGCTCGCGCTGATTCGCTTCAAACTCAACTCGGCCTGGCTGGTGATGGCGGGAGGGATCGTGGGGATCGTGGCGCATGTGGTGGCAATTTAGCATGATTACATGATTAATCTTCGATTCGTCGATCTACAAGCGACAGAAGAGGGCCTCGTCAAGGCGGCCGCCGAGCTGCTGGTCGTCGGCTTTCGGGAGCACTATCCGGCCGCGTGGCCGACGCTCGAAGCCGCGCTCAGCGAGGTTCGCGAGTCCCTCGAACCGGGACGAGTTAGTCGGATTGCCCTGGACGACCGGGACGAGGTCGTCGGATGGATAGGCGCGATTCCCATGTATGACGGGCACGTCTGGGAGATCCGCCCGCTGGTGGTGCACCCGAGCAGGCAGCGACAAGGCATTGGGCGTGCCCTGGTCCGCGACCTGGAATGGTTGGCACAAGAAAGCGGCGTCCTGACCCTTTGGCTGGGGACCGACGACGAGGACAATCAGACGACGCTCTCCGGCGTCGACCTCTATCCAAACGTTTGGGAGCACGTGCAAGCGGTCCGTAACCGAGGCAATCACCCCTACGAGTTCTACCAAAAGCTCGGATTCGTCATCGTCGGAGTGGTTCCGGACGCGAATGGTTGGGGTCGGCCGGATATCTTGATGGCGAAGCGAGTCGGTGCTGCGGAAGTAAGGTCACCTCGACTGCGCCGACTAAACTCGGTTTCAGAGGATGAATAAGGGCCGATCTTGCGACCACTCCCAGCGAGCGTTAGCCGCTTTTAGGGATGGCAAGCAGTGTCCTGATTTTGTTAGCATCCTTCCGATTCTCCCCGACCAACTGGAATTCATTGATGCTGTTAGAGATCCGGATAAGCAGTGTCAACGCCTCAATTACAGTTAGCTCCTACTTCAATATTCTTATTATCGTGTCTATCGCCTCGGCGATAAAACTCGTCGGTATCGTGACACCGCTTGTGCGCTGACCGAAGCGAACTCTTGTGCGTCCAGCCTGGACCGTCAGGTCTTTCCCGATAGTAGTGTACCCCCTGGCGTAGGAAATTTGAGAGGTTGGAACTTGGGCCGTCTCGATCGTCGAGTCATCCACATTCCCCACTGAATTTTGGCTTTCATGATATTCGACGTCAAAAAGCCCAAAAGAATTCAAATCGTGGCGATGCTGAAGCCGCGGCCTGTAGCAGGTGTGTTCGAACTAGTTGGTGCGCCGCCGACCTGATGGTTCGGGCGAGCTTCTCCAACGCTTTAGCCGTTGCGATGGAGCATATTTCCCGCTTCCTCACGGCAGGACCGCTTCCGAATGAAGCTCCGGGGGATCTCGTGAACTCCTCGCTCACCGCAGATCATCGTTCGTCCGAGACCTATGCCCGGCTGAACCGTCCGGTCAAGGATAAGGATCGCCAGGCCGCCCGGTCTTCACTGCAATCATACTGCTGTTTTTTTGTTTGAACAACCAGTCAGCCGCAGGAGCTTGAGAATCCAACTGATCCTTTGACTAATTCCAGCTACAGTGGCAATATGTATGCGGTAGTGTCATACTATTTGTATGTGACTGGCAATCGAGGGGGACATGGCGCAGCGAACGAGACCACGGATCACCGTGACGGTAGACCCTAACATGCTCGAAGAGGTCGATGCTTACGTACAGGAGCACGAAGGGACGGATCGCAGTCAGGTTGTGAACGAAGCCTTGCGCTGTTGGTACGCTCAGCTTCTTCACGAAGCGCTGGTGACGCAACACGCGGCGCCCAAATCGCCCGAGGAGCTGGCAGAGAGAGCTGCTTGGAAGCGCATCCGCGCCGCTCAGATGGCTCGCTCGGTGCGCAAGCACGAGCGGGGCGAAGGGGTTTAGACGGTGCGGGAGCAGTGGCCGCTGCGCGGCGAGATTTGGAACGTTTTTACTCCCGGTCAGCCTACCGACCCTCATCAGCCTCGCCCGGCCCTCGTCATCTCGGTGGATGAGCGCAACCAGGCAGCAGACGACGTCGTAATAGTCCCCATCTTCACGCGAGGCGCCATTGGGCCTACCCACCTACGCATTTCGGGCGGAACCGGCGGTCTGCCCCACGATTCAGTGATCTTCTGTGAGGAGATTACAACACTCGATTTGGATTTCCTGGACGAGGGGCCTTTAGGAGAGCGTGTGCCGGAGTCGCTCCTGCGTCGGGTTATCCGAGCGGTCCGAATCGCGATCGGCGACGTGCCGATGCCCGG
>JAJPIK010000104.1 GCA_021324795.1 Chloroflexota bacterium | reverse complement strand
CCCGCGCCCCGGCAGGCTCCGTCTCGCCCGGGGCGTCGCCGCTTGCTGCGCATTGATGCCTTGGGGCCATTGGGTTCGCCTTAGCCAGTAGAGGCAGAGTTTTGATAGTCACGAGCGACAAGTGCTGTCTATAAATTATTCCCCATGGTTGGGTATAATTTACCTAGGAGGGCAGAGGTGACCGCCAAGTTTTCTCTCAAAGAGGCCGCGGTGATCGCGGACGTGCCAGAAAGTGCCGTGCGCAAATCAATCGAGGGAAAGAGGATCCATCCCGAAAAGCAGATTGTCGGACGCGTAACTCGCTACCGTTTCAATGCGCGTGATTTGCTCTATCTCAAGGCGATGAGAGAATTCCCCCTGGCCCTTCGGCACGATGATTGGTTGGCCTGGCAGGAGATCATCGAGTCGAAGTGTGCGTCGTCCGGGCGTTGGTATGTGGATGACTCAGAGGTGGTCACCAGATCGGGGGAGATTGTCGTGCGTGTGGAGTTGCAGGATTTGATCAAGACCTTGACCAAGCGGTTACGCAGCTTCCTACGCGGCCGACGCCGGATCGTATCAGACCCGGACATTCTTGGCGGCGAGCCGGTTTTTGCTGGAACACGGATCCCACTGAGCCACATTGTCGGGCTCTTCGCTAAGAAAGTCTCGATCGAGGAAATTAAGGAAGACTATCCCTCGCTTAGCTTCAGTGATCTTGAGTACGCGGCGATGATCGCTCGGATGAAGCCGAATTCAGGCCGTCCGCGCAAGTCACTGACCTTGATTCGCGATGGTCGTTCAGTGGCCACTATCGACCGTGCCTTGAGTGTCGGTGAAGCTCCTTCTCGATGAGCACCTTTCGCCTCGGCTTGCCGAACGATGTGCTGAAGAGCGTGGTATTTACGCGGGGTGTGTTGCGCATCTCGGACTTTCCGGAGTGTCCGATCCTGACGTCTGGCAATATGCCTGTGACCATGATTACATAATGGTCACCACCAATGCTCGCAATTTTATGCGTCTGCTCAACGTGGAGGTTCACTCGGGGATAATCGTCCTGCGGGAGAGTGGACTGACACGCGATGAGCAGTGGGAGCGACTGATCGCAGCAATCGACCACATCCAACGCCAGACGGATCCCGAAAACTACATGATTAACTGCCTCATTGAGGTAGTGGACGCTACTAACTTGATCGATCGGGAGATTCCTTTCCCTGACTGAAAGGAGCCAAGGCTTCGCCAGGGGCTGGTTCCGGTCTCAAGAATTCCAGCATCCACCGGGACTGCATGGATCAAGACTCTTGGCCGAAGTCTTGACTTTGCTGGTCTGGCTGGTACAGTGGATCCAACTTGGCGCGAGCGTCCCGTTATTTGTGGCGCAAGGGGAGGCTGACATGGCTCTTTCCATCGAGCGAACGGTTCAGCGTTTTCAGAACGTCGTGACGTCCAAAGAGGCGTTGCGGGAGATCTACGGCGAGCCAGCGGAGCTGGTGATCAAGAAGCAACTGCCGGAGCTTGACCGGCACGCCCAGGCTTTCATCGCACGTTCGCCCCTTGCGCTGCTCGGGACTTCGGGCGCGGGTGGGCGCTGCGACGTCTCGCCGAAGGGAGATGGTCCGGGCTTCGCCCGGATCCTCGATGCGAAGACGGTCATCGTTCCCGATCGGCGGGGAAACCGGCGCATCGACTCGCTGCAGAACATTATCGAAAACCCACACGTCGGGCTGCTGTTTCTGATTCCGGGCGTGAACGAGACGCTGCGCGTGAATGGCACGGCGATCCTCGTTCGGGATGACGACCTCCTCGAGTCGCTGGCCGTCCAGGGCAGCCGGCCGAACGTCGCGATCGTCGTCGGCGTCGAAGAGTGCTTCTTCCATTGCCCGAAAGCATTCCTGCGGGCCCAGCTCTGGGAGCCGGCGAGTTACCTGCCGCGCGAAGCCCTCCCGTCGCTGTCGCGGATGATTCTCGATCAAACGCGACCGCCCGGACGCAGCGACGAAGAGCACGAGCGGCTCATCCAAGAACGCGAAGCCACCTGGGACGAAACGAATAAGTGCCTGTACTGAGACGGGTCGTCTTCACCCTCGAGCCAGTTCCGCCTTTTCGTCTGGACTTCACGGTCTGGCTACTGCGACGACGGCCGAACAATGCCCTCGACCTCTGGCAGGAGGGAGTTTATCGTCGCCTCGTGGTTCTGGATGAGACAGTGTTTGGAGTCACTGTCAGGCAGATTGGTTCGACCGAAGCGCCGCGGTTAGAGGTCGAGGCGCTCGGAGATGGGCCGGAGGCCGAGCTGCAGCCTGCTGCAGCCATGGCGATCGAACGCCTGCTCGGCACGCGCGTTGACCTGACGGATTTCTACCGGGTGGCGGCAGAGGATCCGGGCTTGGAGCGGCTCGCTTGGAGATTTGGCGGCGCGAAGCCGCCGCGTTATCCGAGCGCTTTCGAGGCGCTCGTCAATGGCATTGCCTGTCAGCAGATTACCCTGACTCTTGGACTAAGCATTCTTAACCGTCTGGCCGAGTCTTTTGGACCGACGGAAAGCCTGGCTGGCCTACCGCTGATCGGGTTGCCCGGTCCAGCCGCGGTGGCCCGGCTCGATCCGGAGGCGCTGCGCGGCCTTGGTTTCAGCGGCCAGAAAGCCCGGAGCCTAGTCGAAGCTAGCCAGCGGGTGGCAACCGGCGAGCTGGCGCTGGAAGGGCTGGCCGAGCTCGACGACGAATCGGCCGTCGCGCGGCTACGTGAGTTGCGTGGAGTTGGTCAATGGACCGCCGACTACGTTCTCCTTCGGGGTTTCGGACGGGCGGGCATTTTCCCGGGCGGGGACGTCGGCGGACGCAACGGCCTCCAGCGCTGGCTTGGTCTGAGCGATAAGCTGGGCGAAGCGGGCGTGCGGGAATTGACCGCACGCTGGCAACCTTACGCTGGACTGGTGTACTTCCATTTGTTGTTGCAAGGGGCGGCCGAGAAAGGTTGGTTAGAAGTTTGATTACGCTCCTCCTCGCACCTCTTGGCCCCGGAGCACCGAGAGGACCACGGCGATTGCTAGGGGGATCACTGTGATCAGTAAGGCCAGGTGGAGGCCGCGGACGAAGGCAGCGGCGAGGGCAGGAGTGAGAACGCTCGTACCAAGAAAGATCTGGAATGCCTCTTGGCGCGAGACCGCCGCCGAGGCGGCAAGGAGCACCACCGCGAAGCTGCCGACCATACCGACGTTCGCGAGAGTCCGCAGGAGCCCGGAGGCGATGCCATAGGCGTCGGTAGGAGCGTTGGCCATGACCGCGCTGTTGTTCGCTGGAAAGAAGAAGCCCGAGCCGACGCCGCTGAGGATCGCCGCGAAGATGACCACCCAGTACGGGGTCGTCAAGCCAAGCGTTGAGTAAAGGAGAACGCCGGCGATCTGAAAACCGAGGCCGACCGAGGCAGGAATGCGTGCGCCAAGGCGGTCGGCAAGTCGTCCGCTCCAAGGGCCAATCACGCCGCCAACTGCGTAGCCGGGAATCAAGAGGAGGGAGGCGGCAAACGGCGAAAGCCCCCGGACGCCCTGGAGGTACATGGTCACCAGGAAAAGTACCGCGAAATTCCCCAGGGCTTGGAAGAAGGCGGCGAAGATCGAGGCGGTCAATACCCGCCGGTGGAAGAGCGATAGGGCGAGCAGCGGGGCCGAGGTCTGATTCTCCCAGACGAGAAAAACGCCGATTGACACTACCCCGATGGCGAGAAGAATCCCATTCAATGTCGACCAACCCAACCCGGCGATGTTGGTCAGGGAGAGCAGGACGAGCAGCAGGCCGACGCCGAGGAGCGCCATGCCCAGGACGTCGATCGTCTCCCGCCGATGTGGTGAGCGCTCGCGTAAGACCAAATAGGCAAGGACGAGCGCGATCAGACCGATCGGCAGGTTGATGTAAAAGATGAAGCGCCAGTTGACGAAAGTAATCAGCACGCCGCCGAGCAGGATGCCGAGAATTGCGCCAACGTTGAAACCGATGCTTGTCCAGCCATACGCCCGACCCCGTTCGGACACTGGAACGTTATCAGCGATGATCGCGCCGCTGTTTGCCGAGATCAGTGCGCCACCAATCCCTTGGATCACGCGTAGTCCGATCAACTCGGGGCCGGATTGCGCCAGGCCACAGAGCACGGATCCCAGGGTGAAGATGGCAAAGCCGAGGTTGTACATGCGGACGCGGCCGTACATGTCGCCCAAGCGCCCAACCTGGGTACCGAGAATGGTCAAGGTTAGTAGATAGGCCATGATCACCCAGACCATGGTCACGATATCCGAGTGAAGGTCGACCATCATGACCGGCAGGCTGAGGACAACAATCGTCGTATCGATGGCGGCCATCGAGACACCGAGCATCACAACGATCAGGACGAGGGTTTGCTGCCGACGGACCGCGGATAAGACGGTCGGCTGATTCGCTTGCCTAGGTCCACTGGCTCGTTCGACGTCATGCTCTGGTCGCATGCTCACTTGCCTCCTGGCTCTCGGCCCCAGACAAGCTTTCCGTCGAGGTAAAGGGTGACGCGATTCCATTCCTGATATTGGTCGGGTTGGAGTGTTGCCGTGCTGAAGCTGTAATCGCTCGGGGCAATGACGCCAAGGGTAGCTGATTCCTGGAAGCGAACGGTGACTGGCGCCGTCGCGCGGTAGCGCTCGACAGTGCCGGCGCTGGGGGGGAAGCGGATTTCTAGATAGTCGCCCCGGGGGGTTGACTTGACGTCGGCTGGGAGGGGCACACCACCAAGCTGCCCCGAGTCGACCGATAGGCTCCCGGGCGGAAGGTTCGATGAGTTGGCGCTGAGCCAGTAGCGCAGCGCGAGCCGGCTCAGGTCGATCGGACTGGGACCGTCATCGAAGATCCGAAAGGCGAAGCTGACGCGGCCAGGCTGCCCGTTGTCGTTGTTCTGGTGGTAAAGGACTTTCAGTTCCATGGGCGCCTTCCCAAACGTGCCGGTGAGACCGGTTGCCATGGGCAGCGCGAGCAATGGCTTGTAGGCGTGCTGCTTCACCGGATCGACGGTTTGCCAATCACCCTGGAGAATCCCCCCGGTATCCCAGTTCGGGTTGAGTGACCAGACCAGAAATCCAATGTCGTGCGCTTTCAGGTAGGCGAGGAGGGTCCGCTGCCATTGGCCGTCCGCGTCGTTCCCGAACGACCATCCGCCCAATTCTCCCACGACGACCGGCGCGATTCCCTCTTCCTCAATGTAGCCCCAGTGGCGGTCCCAGACAGCGGGCAGATTGTTCGGAAAGCTTGGAGCCGAGAACCAGGGCTGACTGGAGATAGCCGGCCCGTAATCGTGTGGACTGTAGACGAGGCGGTTCGGCACGTCCAGGTGGACGGGATCCGTTCGTACGCCAAGGAGGTTGCCACCCCACCAGAAGTGATCGCCCTGGTAATCTCCGATGCCTTCGACGAAAACCAGTAGGTAAGGGTTCACCGCGAGCACGGCATTCCCCGCCCGTTCCGCGGCCATCTCCCAATCGGTGTTCGGGTCGCCGGTCCCCCAGGTGGCCGGACCATGGGGTTCGTTATGCAGGTCGACGGCGATGACCGTGTCGTTTCCGTAGTAGCGCTTGGCGAGCATCTGCCAGTCGGCAACCCAGCGATCCGGCGAGACTTGGTCGTCGTACCAGAGGTCAGTTGGACCGCTTGATGTCGGCTGGTGGCAATCGAGGATCACTTTCAGGCCACGTGCGCGGGCCGCATCGACCAGGCGATCGAGCATCTCCAGTCCGGTCAAGCCCTGGAGATCCGGATTCAAGGCGAAGTTGACGTTGCTGATCGGCTGGGGGGATTCGATCGCCTCGTTACTGAAAGGAATCCGAATCGTGTTGTACCCAAGCGCGGCAATCTGGTCGAGAATGTCCTGATAGTTGCGGTTGTTTAGCCCGCCGGGAGCATAGCCACTATTCTCCATCCCTGACCAGTTGACGCCGGTCATTTTCACCTCCTGGCCGTGCGAATCGTAAAGGTGGCTGCCACAAGTGTGCAGATAGTTGGCTGGCTGACCTTCTGGACCAAGTGGGGCCGAAGGCACGTCGGCTGGATCGTGAACGCAGCCGACGCCCCCGAGGGTGGAAGGCTGGATGCCGCCGGGTACTAGCGCTCTGATCGGAGTGAGCCAGCGACCGAGGAGAGCAGGCGACGGGCGAAAGATGCTCACTACGACCAATGTGTAAACGGCCAGGACGATCGGAAGATAACGCTTCCAACGATTGTTCATGGCACTGGGAGGGGCAAGCCCAGTGCCAGAGCCGGAGGACCCTCACCCCGTCGGCTGCGGCCGCCACCCTTCTCCCATGCGTGGGAGAGGGCAGCGGGTGAGGGGTTCCGGTACGCAGGGTACCGGGACCCCTCTGTGCTTTAGTGCGCGTGCCGGTAGTGCTCGGCGAGGAGATCTACGCCGAAGTCGCCTTCCGGATCACGCCAGACGGCGTGGATGTGGTTGGCATCATTCTGGGTGTTGTCGTACTCGATCAGCAGACGCGGGCCTTGCAGCCGGTAGTAATGCTTTTCGCCGTGCTCGCTGCCGCCAGCCCAGGCAAAGTGGATCGCATCGAGGATCTGAGTGGTAAGACGGGTGCGATGAATCTCGGCGAGCTCCTCGGGAAGTCGATCGACGTATTGACGCAGCAAGGCGACGAGGATCTGCCGCTGGGCCGTGGTAAGCCGCGTCGCGGGAATCCCTTTCGGCGTTTGCTCATAGCGCACAGCCTCGACGTCCGGATCGATGGTTGACTCCGACGACTCGTGCAGACGATCGGCCGCGACGAAGGCGCGCACTTCGGCATCCGGTACGGTTTGACTGAAAAGCCGCTGGGCTGGTCGGGGTATGGCGCCAATTTCGACTGAGCGACGGTTGGATTGGACGATGTCCCGGGGGGCAACCGGCGTGAGCAGCGCGGTCGCCTTCTGATCGGCGTCGAGCGCATGGAGTAACTCGCGGCCGAGATCTTCCTCGCCCGCCAGCGGACGGAGCAGGCCCGGGCCAACGAAGTGGGACTCGGCCGGATTTGCGCCGAAGAACAGTGGAGTTGGTGAGGCGATCTGGCCGTTGACGACCGTGTAGCTGATTGAGATGTGGTGACCGCCGACGCGCCATCCCCACTGCTTCGTCCCTGGCTCGCCAAAGATGCTGATGAAGTAGAGCAAAGGATCGCGGCCACGGTGAGTCGTGGCCCGGCCAGGGTAGAACGTTCGCCAATCCTCGCGAGCATCGAGCACGTTCTCCAAGCCCATGATCGTCGCCGCGGTGACGTAGCCGGGCCCGCTCAGCCCGCTCGCAATCAAGCGATGCGCCAATCGCTGCTGGAGCGAATCCATTTCGACGATTGGCAAGCCACCTTGCTCAGTGGGAGTGTAGAACCAGAGCGTACGTTGGTCGTCGTCTGGGAAAGGAAAGTTGGCCTTTCGTCGCTGATCGGGGGACAGAGCTGCGAGCCAGTTCGTTGCTGCCTCGGACATGCGGTCGAGCAGTGCCCGCATCTTTTCGTGCTGCTCGCGGCTAACAGTAGACTCGGCCATGATCGCTTCCTCCCTTCGTCACTCGAGCAAACGCGCCAAATCCGGTCGGGCGCGCTTGGTAACCTGGCGGAAGTATAGCACTATCGCCGCGATTAGGAAAACCGTGGCAAAATCCCGCGCGAACGTGATACCCTCCTCACAGGTTCGAAAAAGGAGGTCTTTCCTGATGGCCCTGAATGCGCTCACTCTGCTCCGGTATGACGTAACCCGAGCAGAGAGTTTCCTCAGCGAAGTCTTTGCCAAGGTGACGGCCGATCAGCTCGTCTGGCTGCCCAAAGGAGCAACGACGAACCCGATTGGCACGACCTTTCTCCACGTTTACCACGTCGAAGATCGGGCGATCCATCGCCTGCTCGGCGACAAGCCGACAGTTTTCGAAGCGAAAAGCTGGCAAGATCGGCTTGGCTACGATCCGACGCATCCGTGGGCGCCCTTAGCGACTCCGCCGGATCCGGTCGCTCTCCGCACCTACGCCGCCGAGGTTTTCGCCGATACCCAGAGCTTCCTCGATGGGCTGGCTCCAGAGGCGCTCGAGCAGGAGATCAGTTCACCCCGAGGCAACCGCCCCATGTACGTTAGCCTCACGCTTTCGCTAGTAATCCACAAGCTCATGCACATGGGTGAGATCTCGGCGCTGCTCGGCTGTCAAGGCGTGAAAGGGTTTCCGGTCTAGCTTTAGGTCTTCCCCCACATCGGATCTGCCTGGTCCTTGATCGTCTTGGCGACAGTCTTGGCGTCGGCTTTACCGCCGAACAAGAGTTGGATATTCGGCGTAATCACCTTGCTCTGGATGTTGAGCCAGTTGACGTTGACCGGATCGCGGATGACGTAACCCTGCGCCTGGGCGAAGGACTGGGCATTCCTGGGCGGCTTCTCCGGGCTCAAGAACTCTTTCGAGTTGACGACCGACTTGCGCGAGGGAGTCGTCGCGCCAATTGCCACCTCTTGGAGCTGGGCTTTTGCTGTCGTGATGAACTGAAGAAAGGCCCAGGCCGCGTCCGGGTTCTTGGTTGCCTTGGCGATGCTCCAGGCGGTACCGCCGCCGCCCGAGCCGCGCTTGCCTCCCTGACCGACCGGAAGCGGCGCCACGTCCCAGGTGAAGGCGGTGATCTTCCGAAACGATTCGACCTGGGTGGGGTTTCCGATCAGCATTCCTACCTTATTCGTTCCGAAGAAATCGACCGGACCGAGGTCGGACGAGGCGGACGGCTCCGGGGCCACCTTGTATTTATAGATCTGATCTTGCAGGAACTGTAGGCCGCCGACCGCAGCGTCGTCGGTCAAGGCGATCGAGGTGGCGACGCCGTTGGCATCGGCGTTCACCACCTTGCCGCCGTTTGAATAGACGAACGAAGCCCAAGGGCGCCAGGCGGTGTTGGTCAGGATTCCCCACTGGGTCGTCTTGCCACCACTGGTTTCAGTGAGCGCTTGGGCGGCTTGGAGGTACTTATCGAACGTCCAGGTCGTGTCGTTCCAATCGGTCGCCGGCAGCGGAACCCCTTTCTTCTTGAACATGTCGACGTTGTAATAGACCTGCTGATTCCCGTAGTCACGGGGTAGGGCGTAGAGCTTGCCTTCCCAGCGGTTCAGCTCCACGGCTTGAGGAAGGAAATCCGACAAATCGTAGCTGTCTCGTTTGATGAGGTCGTCGATCTGGAGGAGCAGATTCTTGTCGACCGCCGCGTCGATTGGAATGTTCTCCTGGAAGAAGGTGAAGACGTCCGGCGGCGTACCCCCTGCGGTTTGAACCAGAAGCTGGTTGTTCATCTGCCCGCCGTCGGCGATGAAGTTCACCTGAACTTTCACGCTCGGCGTTGTGCTCGAGAAATCCTGGGCCCACTGCCGGTGAGGAGCGCGGTGTTCAAGAAATACCGGCCGAAGGGCACCGTCGTCATCGCTTCGACGTAGTTCTGCCAATGCAGCGGATTCGGGATCCAGATCGGTGGGAAAAGGAAGAGGTCGCCGGGCTCCTTGAGCGAAGTCGAAAGCGCCCAGCCGACCGGGAGAAAGACGAGGATCATCCCGGCCAGCAGGATGACATGTATGAGTGTGGCGGAGAAAACGCGGGCGAAACGACGTGAGGTCAGGCTGAGCCGCAGCCTCGAGACGCTCAACGATGATGAGTGCTCCATTTACTTTTACTTTCCTCCCCGGCTCTCGCCTTCGTAGTGGACCCAGGAGCGGCCCGATCGGAACACGAGCAGGGTCAAAAGGAGAATGTAGAAAAAGAGAATCCAGGCCAGAATCGAAGCGTAGCCCATTTGAAAAAATTGGAACGCGTTCTGGTACAGGTAGAGCACGTAAAAGAGGGTCGCGTTGTAGGGGCCACCCTGGGTCATAACGTAAGGCTGAGTGAAAACCTGGAGCGCCTGAATGATCCCGATGACGAGCTGGAAGAAAAGAGCCGGCGTGACCAGGGGAATCGTGATGTGCCGAAGCCGAGCCCACCAGTCGGCGCCGTCGACCTCCGCAGCTTCGTAGAAATCGGTGGGAATGCCTTGTAAGCCAGCCAGGTAGATGACCATGCCGCCGCCGGCTGCCCAGATATTCATCAGAATGAGCGACGGCAGCGCCCAGTTGGCGTCACCCAGCCAGTTCGGGCCATTGATCCCAAAGTACGAGAGGAGGAGATTGATCAGGCCAAACTGATTCGAGAAGATCCAGCGCCACAACAAGGCAACGGCGACCCCCGAGAGAACCGAGGGCAAGAAGTAGGCGGTGCGATAGGCCCGTAATCCCCAAATCCCACTGTTGAGCATCATCGCCAACGCTAAGCCAAAGACGATGTTGACCGGCACTGCGATCAGGGCGTAAGTGGTGGTGACCTTCAAAGCGTGCCAGACAAGCGGATCCCCGAACAGGGCCGTATGAAAATTCGCCAAGCCGGTGAACCGAGGAGGCGTTAGCATGTCCCAGCTCATAAACGCCATCACCGCCGAGGCGATCATCGGCCCGGCCGTGAAGACGACGAAGCCAATGATCCACGGCGCGGCGAAGGCCCAACCTTCCAGATGCCGCCGTAGGGGACGACTCGACCGATGCCCTCGGCTAACCGAGGCGCGAGCGACCATGTTTGCTTTCCCGCTGAGCCCAATTCGTCTAGTCCGTCACCGTGCGGCCGATCCAACGTTCGGAGGCCGAACTATAGACGGAAGCGCGCGGCGATATTATAGCAATGGCGCTACGCGGGGACAATGACATGATTACCAGTTGAACTGTCGCTCGAGAAAGCGACGGCTGATCTGTATGATCAGTGGGCTACCGTGTGGACAGACGGCCGGGCTGGTGGTCGTCGCCAGCTCGCTGAGGAGAACGGTCATATCGGTCACGCTCAGCGGCTGATGGCGACGCAAGGCGCTCCGACAGGCGAGTGAGGTCACGAGGCGATCCTGCCAGCCCTTGTCGTCGGCGGTTGCCTCGGTGAGGATCGCGGGTAGATCAGGCAGGAAGCTCTCTTGTCCCGGAACCACCGGCACCGCGCGGACCAGGAAGTCTCGGCCGCCGATGTGCTGGCAGTTGAAGCCGATTTCGGCGAGCTCGGTTAGCCGACCTTCGAGGCGCGATACCTGGGCTGGCTTAAGCTCGAGGACGATGGGTTCGAGCAGGGTTTGCGCCTCGGCGGCGCCTTGACGGTTACGCGCGAGGAGCGCTTCGTAAATAACTCGCTCGTGGGCGCGGTGCTGGTCAATCAAGAGCAGACCTGCCTTCCCCTCGGCGAGAATGAGCGTATCCTGCACCTGTCCCAGAACGCGCAACTCGGCGAAGTCGATTCCTGCCAGCGGACTGCTTTCGGAGTCGAGGCGCCATTCCGGTTCGGATTCATGCAAAGCTGATGAGCGATGCCAGGGAAGCGGATACTGGCCGGGGCCGAGCAGGAAGATCTCGTCGGGGATTGGGCGAACGGGCGTGCACCCCAGGGTCTCGCGGACGGCCTCGGCAAGAAGGGTGGCCACTTCCGTCTCGCGGCTCAGGCGCACTTCGGTCTTGGCCGGGTGAGCGTTCGGATCCAGCTCACTGGGTGGCACCTCGACGACGAGCGCGGCGATCGGATGGCGTCCCCGGGGGAGCAAAGGACGATAGGCGGCTTCGATCGCGGTGCTCAGAGCGCGACAAGCGACCCAACGACCGTTGACGATCAAGGTGACGTGGTCCCGGCTTGGACGGGTGACCCCACGGTCGCTCAGGTAGCCAGTCATGGTAACAAAATCAGTTTGTCGCGTTGGCAACGGCAGCAAGGTTGCCGCGACGGCCGAGCCATAAACCTCCCGCATGACGACGGCGAGCTGGCCGCTTCCGCTGGAGCGAAACGACAGCCGCCCGTCGAGAAAGAGCGAGAAGCCTACCGTGGGGTGGGCCAGCGCGTAGCGGCGAACGAGCTGACCGACGAGGAGCGACTCCGCCCGGCCGTCCGTCAGAAACTTGCGGCGGGCCGGCACGCTGGCGAAGAGATTGCGAACGCTCACCGTCGTGCCGCGTTGGCGGGCGGCTGGCTGGAGTCGAACAACCTGCCCGGCCCGGAGCGCGATCACCGTGCCGTGCTCGTGTCTGTCTTCGCGGGTGAGCAGTTCGACGTCGGCAACCGTGGCAATGCTCGGCAAGGCCTCGCCCCGGAAGCCGAGCGTCCGGAGAGTGAGCAGATCTTCCAGCGAGCGCAGCTTGCTCGTCGCGTGGTGCTGGAAGGCCAACTCGACCTCGTCTGGCGGGATGCCCGCTCCGTCGTCGCTCACCCGGATCAGCTCGAGCCCGCTACCTTGCAGCTCGACGGTAATCGTCGAAGCGCCCGCGTCGACGGCGTTGTCGAGCAGCTCACGCACGACCGAGGACGGCCGCTCGACGACCTCCCCGGCGGCAATCCGCTCGGCGACTTCCGTTGGCAGAATGGCAATTGGGAAACGTGGTGTCATGTGTCCGATTATCCCAAAGTCTATCACTGCGGAGGCCACTAAGACACTCGGCCTACCTACCACCGACCGGCCCGGTGCTGGATCTCCCAGAGTTTGTTCAGGGCGTCCAAGGGGGTGAGAGTCGTCGGATCCAGCGCGAGAAGCTCGTCGAGAAGATCGGCCGGCGTAGGAAGAGCGCTGCCGAGATTGGGCAGTGGCGGCTGGAGGGGAAGCCGTTCCGCAGAAGCCGAGACAACAGCAGTGGAGTCTTTGGCTTCCAGATCCTGGAGAATCTCTGCCGCCCGCTCGGTCACCCGGACCGGCAGGCCGGCCAGTCGCGCGACCTGGATGCCATAGCTGCGGTCGGCAGCGCCGGGAACGACTCTCCGGAGAAAGACGATCTCGCCGTCGGCTTCGGCCACCGTGACGTTGAAGACACGGGCACCGGTGAGCTCGCTCGCCCAGCGGCCAAGCTCGTGGAAATGAGTTGCGAAAAGAGTGCGCGCGCCGAGGTGCTGGTGAATTTCTTCCAGGACAGCCCGGGCAATCGCAAGGCCGTCGAACGTGCTGGTGCCGCGTCCGATTTCATCCAGGATGATCAGACTGCGCGCGGTGGCGTGGTGAAGAATGTTGGCGGTTTCCATCATCTCGACCATAAATGTGCTCGCGCCGGCCGCGATGTCGTCCTGAGCGCCCACTCTCGTGAAAATGCGGTCGATCAGGCCAATTCGCGCTTCGCGAGCCGGAACAAAGCTGCCGATCTGGGCCATGAGTGCAATCAAGGCAACCTGACGCAGATAGGTCGATTTCCCGGCCATGTTCGGACCGGTTAGCACCATCACTTGGCAATCCGGCGCGGCGAGGTAGCAGTCATTGGGAATGAAGGTGCCAGGCGGCAGGCTTGCTTCCACGACCGGGTGGCGCCCGTCGACGAGATACAGCTCACTTCCCTGGTTGACGACCGGTCGACAATAGCCACGTTCCCGGGCGAGGTCAGCGAGCGCAGCAAAGACATCGAGACGGGCGAGCACGCTCGCCAGACGGCGCAAGCGCGGCGCGTGGGCTGCGATCTGGCAAAGCAGCTTGTTGAAAGCTTCCTGTTCGAGCTCTTCCAGTCGCTCCTCGGCTTGGAGGATCTCATCTTCCCATTCTTTGAGGATAGGCGTGATGAAGCGCTCGGCCTGGACGAGCGTCTGCTTACAACGGTAATCGGCAGGCACTGACGGCAGATTCGGACGGGTAACCTCCAGGTAGTAGCCAAATACCTTGTTGTAGCCGACCTTGAGCGACTTGATACCGGTCCGCTCGCGCTCGACCTGCTCGAGTTCGGCGATCCGTCGTCGAGCCTGTCCCGCGGTCAGCACCAGCGCGTCGAGCCGTTCATCATAACCCGGCCGAATCAGCCGCCCGCTCCCCGGCTCGGCGACGCCCTCCCGAATCAGATCGATGACTTCCGGACAGGGATCAATCTCCTCGTCCCCTAGTCCCTTGACCAGCTCTGCTACTATGCCCACGGTCCGCAGCGCCGCCGCTAGTCCAAACAGCTCACGCGGGCTCGCGACCCCCTGAACGACCCGACCGACCTGACGCTCCAGGTCACCGATCCGCTTCAGCGCGCTGCGAGTTTGATCCCGAAGCGAGTCGCGCTGGACGAACATCTCGACCGCGTTCAGTCGAGCGTCGATCTCATTCAGATCCAGCAGGGGCTGGCCGATCCAGCGGCGCAACAGTCGTCCACCCATTGGTGTGCAGGTTCGGTCGAGAATGGCCAGGAGACTTCCCTCGATCCGACCGGTTCGACTGTTCCGAAGCAGCTCGAGATTGCGCCGGGTGTAGCTGTCGAGCAGCATCCCTGACGCGAGCGTGTCAGTGCGCAAGCTGACCAGGCTGGGGAGAATCCGCCGGTTATTCTCTTCCAGATAGGAAAGGATCGCCCCCGCGGCGCGAACGGCGAGTGAGAGGTGGTCGCAACCGAATCCTTCGAGGGAGAGAACACCGAACTGGTGGCAGAGCCGCTCTCGCGCGGTCGACTCGGCGAAGCGCCATGCCTGACAGACCGTATAGTGCCCGATTGGCGGGTAAGGAAGCTCCTGACCTTCGGGCATAAGCAACTCAGCCGGGCCAAGGCGCTCGATCTCGGTGCGCAGACGGCTGTCGATGTCGTCACCTTCGAACTGAGTCACCGCGAACTCACCCGTCGTCACGTCGACGTAGGCCAGGCCAGCCGCGTTGCGTCCACGCACGACCGAAACCAGGAAGTTGTTCTCTTTCTCGCGCAGCAGCCCTGGCTCGCAGACCGTGCCCGGGGTGATCACCCGGGTGACAACGCGCTCAACCAGGCCGCTACCGGGCGGACTTACCTGCTCAGCGACCGCGACGTGGAGGCCGGCTTCGAGCAGCATAGCGAGGTAGTGGTCGAGCCGAGTCAACGGCACGCCGGCCAGGGGGACACGATCGCCTTTGCCGAATTCGCGCGAGGTCAGGGTGACGCCACAGACTCGGGCAACTGTCTTCGCATCGTCTTCAAAGCTCTCGAAGAAGTCACCAAGCTGGAAAAGGAGAAGACAAGACGGATACTGCGCCTTCAATGATTCGTATTGCCGGCGGATCGGTGTATCTCGACCGTCAGTCCGGAGAGTCTCGATGGTGGGATGCGCCATAGGAGCCCTCGCTAGGGTTGTGAGCAGTTATGGCAATTTATAGCATCTCGACCCGCTGGCGTCCAGTGCGTGTTCTGAGGGTTGCCTGCCAATTTCGTCGACGGACCATCTGACCTCCGGGGATCATTTTTTATTGACAATATGCACGATATCGAGTATTCATGAAGGCAACCTGGCCACCTGGAGGTGAGGCCGCATGTTTCGATGGGGATTTGATGAGCAACCATCGCAATTTCCACCTCGAGGAGGTATACCAATGTTTGGGCGACGTAATGGTATGTGGCTCAATCCCAAGTCAGACTGGCTTGTCCGGGCAGTCATCTCCGGATTCGCGGCCACCGTCCTGATGACGGTGACTTTCGTGGCGGCGTATGAGCTCGCCGTGAGCCTTGGCTCGAACAGTCCAGGATCACCCTTACTCGCGCGCTGGCTCTGGAGCCTATCGAACAACACGGTCACCGGAAATGCCGGGACAGCCGTTCCGATCGTGGTGCTCTTGCATTTTGCCTTCGGTATTACCTGGGCAGGAATTTACGCCGCGATCGCCGAGCCACGCCTCGAGGGACCGGGTTGGCAACGCGGACTTTATTTTGCCGCGCTGCCCGGGGCGGTCTCGCTACTCGTCTTTCTGCCACTCGTTGGGGGAGGAGTACTAGGGCTTGGACTCGGCGCGGGACCGTTGCCGATCATCGGTAATCTCGTGCTGCACGCAGTCTATGGCATCACTCTCGGCCACTTCTATCCCGCCGAAAGCGATCGGCCGTTGATCGAGCTCGACGAAGTCGAAAGTCCGGAAGAAGCACGCATTCTTGCCCACGCCGAGCACGTGATGGCGCTTGGTGTAGTTGGCGGTCTGGCGATCGGTGGCTTGTTGGGATTGCTTGGCCAGGTGGCGATCAACCCTGGCGAGCCGGTACTCTTTGCCTTGACGATCGGCGCCGTCGCCGGCAGCGCTGCGGGAGCATTGATTGGCTCCTTCCTGGGGCTCTCCCCCCAACAGGGCTGAATCGAATTATTTCCGAGCTCCCTTCGCATCCCGGTTCTCTAGCGCAAGACTTTCTGCCTGGCTGGATCGGAGCGGGTGGAAATTTCCCTCCATGGGCAGAGCGGTCCACGAGAGGTCGTGCTAGAGCTCTCTTGGCCAGCTTTTGGTGAATAGCCCGGGCGGAATCTTCGCAACGGCACATAAGTTGTACACCTGATCGCCAGAGGATACCGCTTCAAGGAGAAAGTCCATGCGGCCAGTCAGGCAGCCAGGTGCCGAAAAGCTGCAACCCTCGACTCCACTCCCTGGTCAGCCCCGGCGATCGGAGAATACTGTCGTTCGACTTGACGTGAGCGCTTATCGAATTCCAACCACGATGCCGGAAGCCGACGGGACGATCCATTGGGATTCGACGACCATGGTCCTGGTCGAGGCAACTGCCAGCTCCGGCGAGCATGGCCTCGGCTATACCTATGCCTCGGCGACGGCGGCACCGTTGATTCGCGACGTGCTCGCGCCAATCATCATCGGCACGCCGGTCGACGACGTGCGCCTGGCATGGGGAAACATGATTGCCACCGTCCGCAACGTTGGCCGACCCGGGATCGCCTCGACCGCGATCTCGGCCGTCGACACCGCGCTCTGGGATCTGAAGGCGCGGATCGCTAATCAGCCGCTCTTTTTACTGCTTGGGGCGCATCGCCGCGAAGTGCTGATCTATGGCAGCGGCGGCTTCACGACCTACTCGGTGGAACAGCTTCGAAAGCAGCTCGCTGACTGGGTGAGCGAGGGAATCACCCAGGTCAAGATGAAGATTGCCAAGGATTGGGGATCGAAGCCCGAGGAGGACCTCAGGCGGGTCAAGATCGCCCGCGGGGCGATTGGACCGAATACCGCGCTCTTCGTCGATGCCAATGGCGGCTACACCGTGAAACAGGCGGTCGAGCTTGCTGAGCAATTCGCCGATTACGACGTATCGTGGTTCGAAGAGCCGGTCTCTTCTGACCAGCTTGACCAGCTTCGCTTCGTCCGGGAGCACGTGCCAATGCGAGTCGCCGCTGGCGAATACGGGTACGATCCGTGGTATTTCCGGGCGATGCTCCAGGCCGAGGCAGTCGATGTCCTGCAAGCTGACGCGACCCGCTGTCTTGGTGTGACCGGCTTCCTCGAAGCTGGTGGGATCGCCCACGGCTTCGCCATTCCGTTCTCGGCCCATACCGCGCCGGCGCTTCACGCCCAGGTTGGCTGCGTTGTGCCGGAGATACTCAACGTCGAGTATTTCTTCGACCACGCGCGGATCGAGCAGATACTCTTCGACGGTGGTCCGCAGCGGGTCGGTGGCTACCTGCGACCGGATCCGTGCCGTCCCGGTCTTGGTCTCGAGCTCAAGCGGCAGGACGCTGAACGCTACCAGATCGCGGGGTAAGTAGCTGCTCCGTCGCGACGATTCAGATTCCCATCAGTGCCCGACATGATGCACTCGACCTTGGCCAGTCAGTCGCGCGGATGGTGGTGGCTGATGCGAGTGGCGATCGACGGACCATGATCTGTGAGGATGGTCGAGGGTAGGGAAAACGCTCTGTCTATCTGCTCACCGAGCGGAGGTTTACTACGCTCGCCTCTCGGGGCGCTTCAAAGAGCTTCCGCGCGGCCGTGGCGTGTTGGGGGCGGGTGAGGACAATGACTACGTCACCTGGTCGCAGGACCGTGTCGCCACGCGGTAGGAGGACCTGGCCAGTGTGGGCGCGCCGGATGGCCACGATCAAGGTATCACGCGGGAGTGATGGCGCCAGGTCACGGATAGCGGCGTGAGCGGCGGGAGCATCCGGTGCGATCATCTGCTCGATGAAGCGCGTGCCACCCCACGCACCAATGTCCAGTGACGGCATGGCGACGGCTTGTGTCGGCATCGTTTCCCGTCGAAATGCTTCGATCAGATCACTGCGCCGTAGCAACCCGATCATCCGGTTGGGGCTTCCGGGCTCGACGACCGGCAGCCTGCCCACATTGCGTAAAGCCATCGTTCGCAACGCGGCTTCCAAGGTCTCGTTAGGGTAGGCGATCGCAAGGTCTGTTGACATGATGTCGGAGACCCGCTTGGGCTGCATTGCCTCGGCATCGTTCTGCGCCGGTACGGTGGATTGCTTGAGAAGCGCATTCTCCAAGTCACTGAGGGTGACGATACCGAGGAGACGATCTTCTCCATTGACAACCGGGAAGCCATGGTGACCAGTCTCGTTAAAGCGCTGCGCGAGCTCGGTGAGCGACATGGCTGGTGGAACCGTCGCGACATCTTTGCTCATGACTTCACTGACCCGCGTCGTTTGCAGCAGGCTCGGCGGCAAGGATGTTGGTTGGCGGGCGCGGTAGGTGACGCCCGCGCGTGTCAGGGCGAGGGTGTCGATTGATTCGCGCACCAGGAAGCGGGTGATCAGGAACGCCACCACGGTGGCAACCATCAGCGGGAGGATCATCTGGTAGTTGTCGACCAGCTCAAAGGCAAGCATGATGCCGGTGATCGGCGCGTGGCCTGCTGCGCCGAGAACCGCAGCCATTCCCACTAGCGCATAGGCGCCGGGTGGAGCGCTCACGCCTGGCAGAAGGGCATGGACAATGATGCCGAACGCGCCGCCGAGCATCGCCCCGAGGAAGAGCGAGGGACCAAAGACGCCGCCGGAGCCACCCGATCCGAGAGTGAAGGCAGTTGCGATCAGCTTCCCGAACAGGAGGGCGACCAACAGTTCGAGGCTAAGCTTGCCAGCCACTGCGGCGCCGATCGGGGCGTAAGTTGCCCCGAAAATCGGTGGATATGGCAGGATTGTCAGCGGGTAGAACAGCCCGAGGATCCCGACGGCTAGGCTGCCGATTCCTGGCTTGACCAGGTCTGGGAGTCGGAGAAGGTGGAAGCTATCCTCGGCGCCGTAGAGCGCCAAGATGAACGCGACGCTCACCAGTCCGGCGAGAATGCCCAGAACGGCGTATGGACCAAGCTCAACCGGGCTGACCAAGGTGTACGAAGGAACGGCGAAGGCGGGGTTGTTCCCCTTGAGCGCACGAATGACGACGCTGGCAGTGACTGCGGCCAGGACGATCACGCTGATTGCTCGCGCTTCGAACTCTTCGAGGAGGACCTCTGTGCCGTAGAAGACGCCGGCGAACGGTGCGTTGAAAATCGCGGCGATGCCACCGGCCGCGCCGCTGATGACGAGCGTGCGCAGGTGGCTCTCGCGGACGCGCAAGATCTGGCCAACGGTCGAGCCGAGCGCAGCGCCGACCTGGACGATCGGGCCTTCGCGTCCGGCCGAGCCTCCTGAGCCAAGGGTGATTGCTGACGCAAAGGTCTTGACGATGGCGATCTTCGGATGGATGATCCCTCGCTGCTCGGCTAGCGCTCGCATGACTGCGGGGACGCCGTGCCCGCGCGCTTCGCTGGCGAAGAAAGTGATGAGCGGTCCCACGATCAGCCCACCAATGGTTGGCGCGGCGATGATGACGAGATCGCGCGCGAGTGGGCTGAAGCCCGTCAGCCAGGTGAACGGAAGGAAGACGAGGCTGATGGCATTGATCAGCCAGGCAAAGGCGAAGGCGGCGAAGCCGCAGAGGACGCCAACGAGAGCCGCGAGCACCACCAATACGACGGTATCACGCGATTCGGTCCAGTCACCGGCGAAGGACATCTGGTCCATGCCGGGCAGGAGCGTACGAAAACTCGCAAGCTGATCAGGAAAGCGCGGAGACCGCCACTTGACAGGGGGAGACATATCTTTACCCATTAGATCGAGATGATCCTGGCTGTAGGATTCTACATCGCCAGGGCACGAATGTCATCCCACTGCCACCCTCGAGCTAGAGGGGTCGACGCTTCTCGGCTTTACTCCACCTACTGTTTCGGCGAAACCGCGACAATCCCGCCCGTCTCCGGAGCACCTTCTGGCCGAGGGTGGTGTGCCTCCAGGATCCGATGCGCCTTGTCGGCCGAGGTCTCGTCGACGGCATGAGCAATCACCAGTGCATCACCCTTGTGGACGTGCTGGCCAAGGCGTGTAGCAACGTCTTGAGGCATGCCCAGGCTGACCAGGCCAGCGATGACCCCTTCCAGGGCTGCGACGGTCATTGCCCCCGCGGCGGCGAGTGTCGCCCCCGAGGTAAGCGCGCCGACAATTGGACCGGCAACGATGAGCAGGCCCACCGGTGGAAATAGTAGTCCGACCAATCCACCGATGACGCCACCCCAAACGGCGCCATCGACCAGGCCGGCCTTGATCAAATGACCGGGATCGGTATAAATGATCGAGATCGCATCTTCCGGAAAGCCGGCGTCGCGCAACTCTCTGACAGCCGCCTGGGCATCGCCGTGGTGAGGGTAGGCAGCGGCCACGATTCGGGTTTCCGCGACCATAAGGATCTCCTTTACCATGTTAAGATTAGCTCTCCTCTGATCATACTCTTTTTTAGTATGCCCCTACCACCGATGACGTTCGCTGCGCGCGGCAAACTCACTCAGCTGTCCAGATCTGGCGTAGAATTACCAGGATGGGCCAAGGAGGAGATGGTATCCCATGAGGCATTGGAATGGCCGGCCGGAGCCGCCGGCGCAGTTTGACGTAAATCGACTCCGGATGATTGGCGAATGGGGTGAGGCGAGCCGGTACATCGGTGGACGATGGGAAGAGGTCGGCCTTGAGCAGCTTCGCGCGGGAGGATCCTCTGGGGCGTCCGATCGGGCGCCCCTGGCGCTGCTTCCGGTCTGCACCGACCCGGAGCTCTCGGCACTCCTGGCGGCAACGGGGAGCAAAAATCCGGACGTCGTGCTCATCTTTGGCGAGGAGGGGAACGGCGCAAACGAAAGCCTCGTCCTCCAGCCGGCCGATTTGAAGTGGTCGCTCGACGTGGCGAGCTACCGTCAGATTAGCGCGAGCGTGCTCGATACTTTGCTCGAGCAAGTCCCTCGGTTGTCCGCGGAGCTGCGCGCGCGGTTGCCGACGGAGTTAGCCGAGACTCACTGGTCGACACGCGACGGGTACTTCTTCTGTCCGAATTCCTATGCGAATCAGCGATTTATCGCGTCGACCGAGAATAAAAAGCAGGAGTATCCGCTCGGCCCGACCGACGTGCGCTTCGCGTCGGTGGATCCGTTCGACTTCTTCGAACCACTACCCGGCTGGAAAACCGGCCGTGAGCTCGCGAGGATCGATGGCTCAACGCGGGGCCTCAATCAGCTCGATACCGCCGATCGATACTATCACCTGGGAGCGGGGGTTGCTGGCGCTTTGCTCGCACTGGAAGGATCAATCTTTGACGAGCCGGTCGAGGTCGAGCCCGAGAAAGAGATCGAGCGATTCCGCGGCTATTTGAAGACGATCAACCCGCCGACGACCGCAGTGGTCATCGATCGCTTAGGAGTCCAGATGCGCCACCGCCGCGATCTCATCCGACGCTTGCGGGATCTGACGCGCGTGACCTTTACCTTCCGTGAGTTTGCGGACCAGCTCGTCAAAGCCGGGCTTGCTCAAGAAGGGGAAGGCGAGGCGGTATTGCGGCGCCGCTTTGGCGAGACCTACCGCTCACTGCTTGACGCCGAAGAGGAAAAAATCGTCCAAGCCGGGAGGGCGATGCACGCCAAGGGAGCGACTGATGGTCAGGCAATCGAAGCCTTGGTCCAGCAGCAGGATACTTTCGCTCGTCACCTGCGCCTGCAAGCGCGACAGGCGATTCAGGTGCTGCTGGAGAGCCAGGCCGCCTCGACGGTATCGGTCGAAACGGCTGCGGATCCCAGGTGAATCCCAAAATGTCTGAAGCTTCCTTCGACATCGACGCGGCATTAGCGTGCGTCCGCGAAGTGGTCCAGAATCTTCCCAAGCCGGCGCTCTTTGCACTGTTTGATGAGGGCTACACGACGCCGTTCGAGCAGCTTGTTGCCTGCATGATCTCGGTTCGCACCCGGGACGAAGCGACCGAGCCGATCGCCCGGCGTTTCTTCCGGCAGGCTCGAACACCAGCGGCGGTGAGTCGGATGTCTCCGGATGAGATCGCCCGCCTGATCTACCCGTCGACGTTTCATCAGACGAAGGCCAAGGACATTCACGAGATCGCGCGACGGATCGTCGATGAGTTTGGCGGGATCCTGCCGTGCGACGAGGCGGTATTGCGCTCGTTCAAAGGCGTTGGTCCGAAGTGTGCCAATCTGGTCCTGGGAATCGCCTGCGGCCAGCCACGAATCGGGGTCGACACTCACGTCCACCGGATCCTCAACCGCTGGGGCTACGTCCACACTCGGACGCCCGAGCAAACTCTCGCCGTGCTCGAAGCCAAGCTACCCAAAAAATACTGGATCGAGATCAACCGATTACTGGTCCCCTACGGTAAGTTCGTCTGCACCCCGCGTAGTCCCCGCTGTGACGAGTGCATGCTTCGCGCGATCCAACACTTAGAGTAACGCTAACTGATGCTCGCCGAGCGGCTGGGCGTTGAAGCCGAGGCGGCGCAGATAGTCGGCGAAGCTAGGGGGACCGTGCGTCGTGTAAATGTGGGATGGTTGGACTGCTTCAACGAAGCGGATCAGCTCGGAGAAATCGGCGTGGTCGCTGAGCGGAACGGCCTCATCGACGCCCAGACGGTAAACTGTCGAGTGGTCGAGTGCCCAGCCACTGAGGTAGAGGGTCCGACAATGTGCCGGTAAGCGATCGCGGCGGGCGCTCGGCGGCGCGATCAGGACGTGACCCGGCGACACCGGGCCGTTCAAGACCTGGTAGCTACCGATCTCAACGCCAAAGCGCTGGTAGACGTCGGCGAGCTCGGCGATGGTCGGATGAACAATGACTGGATACCCTAGCCGATTGATCAAGGCCATGGCTTCTTGGGCCTTGCCAAGTGAATAGCCGAGCAGGACCGGGGTGACTCCATCGTCGAGTGCTCGCTCGACAAAAAAGCGGATGCGGGCGCAAATCTCATCATCTGGAGGGAAGACGTAACGCGGCGAGCCGTAGGTGCATTCCATGATCAGCACGTCGGTTTGGACCGGCGTCGCCGCGGGAACGGTCAGTCGAGGGCGCATGCTGAAATCACCGGTGTAGATCAACCGCCGGCCATCCGGGCGATCGACGACGAGCTGTGCTGCTCCCAGGACGTGACCGGCTGGAACGAGCCATAGGCGATGGTTGCCGCGCAACCGCGTCTCGCCAAAGTCGAGTGGCGTCAAGCCAGAAGATTTGTAGCGGCGCTGGACGAGCGCGACGGTGGCGGGACTGGCGAGCCCGGCCGGATGGCGGGCGACGTGATCACTGTGGCCGTGCGAGACGAAGGCGTAGTCACAGCGGCGCGGCGGATCGAGGGCGAGGCTTATCTCGTCAAGATTCACATAGTCGCTGAAAGAGAACAGGTGGCAACTCCTGCTTCCAAGCTGGCGCAAGAATATCACGACGGGCAAGGCGAATGCAACTCATCGCGCCGAGGACCCGCGCCCTATTTCGAGGAGTGACATGCAGTTTGCCATGCTGGCCCGCACCTTTGAGCAGATTGAGGCGACGAATGCTCATTATCGAATCACCGCGCTGCTTGCCGACCTTTTCAGACTCGACGTCGCAGATGCGATGATTCTCCCCTACCTGCTGCAAGGACGACTTGGACCACCTTATGCCGCTCCGGAGACCGGCCTTGACGAGCGCCGTCTTGCCCAGGCGGTGGCGAAGGCCGCTGGCGTTGGTCTCGAGGAGATCTGGCGGCTCTACCAGCAACAGGGCGATCTCGGGACGGTGGCCGAAGCCGTCATGCCAGTGTTGGAGTCGCTGCTATCCGTTCAGGACGTCTTCGACCGTTTCCTCGAGATTGCTCGGGTGGCTGGCCCGGGGGCCTACGAGCGGAAGATCACCCTTTTCGAGAACCTCCTTGTCAAAGTCGGAAATCTCGAAGCTCGCTACCTGGTGCGGATTGTCGCCGGCCGGTTGCGTTTGGGAATTGGTGACGCGACGATCGTCGATGCCCTCTCGATCGCTCGGGTCGGTGATACCTCACTCGGCCCGGCGATCGAGCGCGCCTACAGCTTCTGCTCGGATCTCGGGTTGGTCGCGCATACCTTGTTAGCCCAGGGGCCGGCCGCACTCGCTGAGATTCACCCGGTTCCTGGCCGACCGGTCCTGCCCGCGCTCGCGGCGCGGCTTCCCTCGGCGACAACGATTGTCGCCAAGCTCGGTAGGGTCATCGTCGAGCCCAAATACGACGGCGTGCGCCTGCAGGCGCACAAGGCTGGCGAGCGAGTCTGGCTCTTCACCCGGCGCCTCGAAGATGTCAGCCACGCCTTTCCGGAGGTCGTCGCGGCGATCCAAGGGCAGCTCCGGGCGAGGGAAGCAATTCTCGACGGCGAGGTCGTTGGCTATGACCCGCGAACCGGGCAGCTTCTTCCATTCCAACAGACGGCTCGCCGGCGTCGCAAGCACGGCGTGGCCGAGGTAGCCGGGCAGTTTCCGGTGCGCTACTTCCTCTTTGATGTGCTCTCCCTCGATGGAGTCGATCTCACCTCCCGACCGCAGGCCGAGCGCTCGCGGCAACTGCGGCAAGTTATCGTCGAGGAGCCTTCCGGAGTGATCGCGCTAACGCCGCAGCTTGAGACCGACCAAGCGGACGTCCTCCAGCGTTTCTTCGAGGAGATGCTCAGGTGCGGTCTTGAAGGGGTGGTCGTAAAGCGCCCGGATGCTCACTACCACGCCGGGGCACGTCAATACAATTGGGTGAAGCTGAAGCCAGGCAGCGAGGCGGCGGTCGCGGATACGTTTGACCTGGTCATCGTGGGCTACGAGCGGGGCCGGGGAAAGCGGGCGGCATTCGGCATTGGCTCGCTGCTCTGCGCAGTTTACGACCCGGATCACGATCGTTACCGTACAGTGAGTCGAGTCGGCAGTGGTTTACCTGACGCCGAGTGGTTGACGCTACACCAGTTGCTCGACGAAGCCAGCACGGCGACCAAGCCGAAACAAGTCGATGCCGCGTTCGCTCCCGACGTCTGGGTGACGCCACGCTACCTAGTCGAAGTGATCGCCGGTGGAATCATGCGCAGCCCTCTTCATACCTGCGGCAAGGAAGGACGCGAGCCCGGTTATGCGTTGCGCTTTCCCCGGATCAGGCGATTGCGCTTCGACCGGAGACCGGAAGATGCGACGACCGAGGCCGAAGTGGTCGGCCTATATCATCGGGAGGAAACGGTCCCCCGGGCGTAGGACCAGATTTTGCGACCTACTTTTCTCTTGAGCCTTTGGAGTGAGGAGGAAAGTTGCATCGCTGGTCAAGTGGCTCGGCAGCGAGTCCGTGGTACGGCACCCGGGAAAGAAACCCGGACCAAGATTGACGAGTTCTGCTTGATGATCCGGAATGGCGTCGAGCACATCAAGACAATCGCATTTGCCCCACCGCCGGTGATCCCGAAAGTGCCGCGAGTCGGCCGGACCGGTCGGGCGCGGACTGCGCGGGGCGAGTAGCCTAACTGATGTCGAGAGATCCGTCTACCGCTAACTCCTTCTCTCCCGAGGAAAAAGAAAGAGAATTGCTCCTGCCCCGCCACTCCAGCGTGAGCGATCACCTCGCCAATGAGCGAACGTTCCTCTCCTGGCTCCGCCTTTCGATCGCGATCACCGCGCTGGGCTTTGTTGTCGCGCGCTTTGGCATCTTTATCGCCCAGATCTTAGCGGTCCAATTGATCCGCCAGATCGAGCCGGGCTGGTCGGTACCGATTGGCGTGGCATTGGTTCTGGCCGGCCCGGTGCTCGCGGTGCTAGCGCTCGGTCGCTTCCTGATCGCGGAGCGCGAGATTGAAATCGGTCACTTTCAGCGCCATTACGGTCTGATTTACGCGACGATCGTCGTGACCGTTGTCCTTGGCCTTGGTTTAGCCGCCTATCTCACCGTTGTCGCTGTCTCAATCGGACGGTAGAGGGGGGCTCTTCCGATACTCTTCCGTCTCTATCCGCCAAGTGCCTCGAGCAAGCGGGCTGCCTCTTCGGCAGAGATTTTGCCGTCGGCGAGCATCTGGAGGACTAGCATGCGTTCTTCGCGTGAGGCTCGACGAACCGTCTCGGGACGTGCTGGTGGTGCTGGAGGGGGCTGGGGATGTCTCCAGCCCCCTGGGCTCCCGGCTTCCCAGCGTGCTGCCTGACGTTCTGCCTGGCGAGCCATGCGCTCAGCATGACGCTGGGCTCGTTCACTGACGCGCTTGGCAGCTTTCTCGGCACGCTGGCTGAATTTCTCGGCTTTCGAGCGCAGCTTCTCCGCCTGCTCCCGGAGACGTTGCTCGAACTCGGCATTATTGCCAACAGTGAAGGTGGAGAAGAGTTCGGAGAAGTCTTGCCCGAAGCTCCGGAAGAAGTCACCCATTGAGCCCCAATCGAAGCCCTCTTCGCGACCAGTCAGGGTAATTGGGCCATCGCTCTTGATCCGGACCTCTGCCGAGCCTTCGCCCAGACGTCCGCGTAGAACGTCCGCTGATCGCTCGACATCGGCTAAAGTGACATCAGTCACGATCCGCCCGCTGAGACTCCGGAGCTCGAAGCGGGCCGAGGTTTGCTCGACCGAACCAGCGATGATGATCCGTGTGCTTCCCCGACAATCGACGTCGTAGACCGTACCGCCGGCGAAGCTGGTCCTCAGCCGGACGTCTCCTCCTACCTGTAATACTCGCAGGCCGCCGGTAAGGTCGTTGGCGCTGAGGTCGCCTTGGACCTGATCAATCCGTACCTCGCCTCGGCATTCCACGAGCTTCGTGTCGCCGCTCACCTCGATGATCGATACGGTACTGCGAGTAGCCTGGACTCGAGCGTCGCCATTGATGGTATCGCAACTTATCGTACCGTCGATGCGCTGGAAGCTGGCATCGCCGTTGACCTTTCCGACCGCGAGCGCGCCGCGGAGCTCACTCACTCGCAGATCGCCGTCGACTCGAACCAGCCGGACCGTGAGATCGGGCGGAACGACCAACCGGCAGTCGTCGTGGACGACCAGGGAAATGACGTCGTCGGTGCGCTGGATCGAGCGTCCCGGATCCTCGTCGCTCTCGTCGTCGATCCAGAGTGACGGGCCGGCACCGCCTTCGACGACGACGTCGCCTTCGACGGTGAGCTCGAGCGTACGCGTCCCCTCGATAGGAATTTCTGATCTAGCCATGGTTTTCTCCTTCGCCGCTCGGTCCTCGCTTGAGCGCTTCAAGCTGCCACGTCGCCTCGTCTACGCTCATTTCCCCACGCTCCAATGCCTTGAGGATGCGCATCTGCTCGCTTTCGGCGATCAAAGCCGGAGGTGGCTCGGCCGGAGTGGCGAGCGGCGAAGTCGGCATGGGCGGATTCGGCACGGTTGGCGACGGCTGCTCGCCAAGCACGCGCAGCGCGAAGGCGCCGCTGACGGTGTGGAAGCGCACGATGGCGCCGCCCCCGTTGAGCTCGGCGATCCATTGGCTGCGACCCGGCGCACGCCCGGTCTGGGCCGTGAGTCCTTCGCGCAGCTCGGAGTGAACGTTCAGACTGACGCCCTTCGCGTGGAAAGTCGCGTGGGCAGTCATGGGAATCCGTAAGGTCACGTCGCCACTCACCGAATTGAATAGGTAGTGGCCGTCGGTCGCGAGCGGCCCGGAGACCTCGATACGCCCGGAGACCGTCTTTGCCCGCAGATTGGCAATCGAACCCGCGAGCTGAATCTCGCCGCTGACCGAGTTGGCGGATACGCGGCCGCTAAGATCACGCCCCTCGACCTCTCCGCTGACCGTGGTCAGATCGACATCGCCGCGCAAATTGGTCGCCTCGATCCCACCACTGACCGAGCGAATCCGTTCACCGCCTTCCACTCCACTGACCATTAGTCGGCTGCTGACGCCATTGACCTCCAGGTCGCTGTGGAAGGGCACCTGGACGATGTAGGAGACCGGAGCCGGCGTACCCAGGCTGACCAGATCGGCAAGCGCCTGAATTACGTCCTGGGCAATCCCCCACAGTCCTCCGCCCTCGACCAGCCGCGAGATCTGGTCGGTGATCGTTCGGACGATAATACTGCTGTCTTTCTGCTCGGCGACGACCCGCGTCATCTGAGATCGCGCGCGATCGTCCGTCCGCTTGATCGCATGGATCTGAACCTCGGGCCGTTCCCAGCCGGCGATGCGCACCTCGCCACGAGGATTACTCAAGAATAGACGCGCTGACGGGCCAGTGTCGAACGTCCAGTTGTACTCGTTCGGATCCTCCGGCTCGGAGCGACTCGGGACATTTTCGAAGGGAGTTGACATTGGCTTTCTCCACATTTCAATCAACCCGTCTTAACGCATGAGAAGTTTGATCGCCTGCTCCGCGTTCAGCTCGCCACGGCTGAGTTGCTCGAGCACCGTGCGCCGCCGCGCCGCTTCGTCGACCGTCTCGCGCTCGGGCTCGGCCTCCTCGCGGACTTCGAAGCCAAGGGCTCGGATCAAGTCATCCAGGCGATTGCGAACCGTGGGATAGGAAACGCCAAGCTCTCGTTCAACCTCACGGATAATCCCTCGATTCTTGATGAAGATTTCCAGAAATGCCAGTTGCTCAGGTGAGAGGATCTGAAAGCGGCCGAGGGTGAAGTTGCCCTCGATCGCGGTATGACATGTGGGACAGGCGAGGCGGGTCACCCGTAGCTGGTCCCCGCAGACCGGGCAGTGTCCCAAGACGTCGGCCATGATGGTTCCCTGATCAGGATTAAGAATTGGTCTTCTTGATATCAAGATATTTACATGATCCACCAGTAAAAGTCAATAGTTTTAATTTAAAAATCGAAAATCTTATTGGTAGCGTCCTTCTTGTCTCATGGCTCGGAGATTGCCGGGGCTTCTCTCCGGATCAACTGGAAAGGGGGAATCTCCGTGGAACGAACCGTCTTTGGAGGCGTTGGAGTCGGAGCGTTGCTCTTCGCATTGGCGCTGCTTCTCGCGGTCATCGCGCTCATCTTCGGAAGCTTCGCGAGTCTGGCGGTCGCGGTGATCCTCGTGACGATTGCTGGTCTGATCGAAGGACGCATCGTCCGCTGAGAACGAGGCTGGCTTTTACGAGCATCCGACCATCTTTGGTAGGGTTGACGGCATCATTTACTATAACTACTATAACGCTCACAGCTTGCCAATCCTCTAAAATGGTCAGCTTCCTGGGAGAGTTTGCAGCATGAGCGCGCTCGAGGTCCGACTTGCTCGATCCGAGGATGCCCCGGCGATCGCGGCGGTGCACGTGCGGTCGTGGCAGTGGGCGTACCGGGGACAGATTCCAGATGATTACCTGGACGGTCTGTCCGCGCGTCTGGCCGAGCGTACTGAGATGTGGCGCCAAATTTTGACCAGCCGCTTGCCCGAAGACCGCACCTGGCTGGCGATGCAGGGTGATCGCATGGTTGGCTTCGTCGATACCGGACCGACCCACGACACCGACGCTCGGCCGGGCACGGCGGAAATTCGCGCGCTCTACCTCGATCCGTCGGCGGTTGGCCTCGGCATCGGACGCGCCTTGTTCGCGCACGCGGTTGACGATCTCCGCCAACGTCACTTCCGAAGGGCAATCCTCTGGGTGCTCGCGACCAACCGGCGCGCGCGTCGGTTCTACGAAGTAGCTGGCTGGTGTCCAGATGGAGTGACGAAGACCGAGGAAAGGCCGGGATTCATCTTAGAGGAAATGCGTTACCGGATTGACCTGGTCGCGAACGCATTGTCGTGACCGTCTTGACCGGGCTGGCCGGGTGGCACTAGAATGAAAGCACTCGAGGCTGGTGGCTAAGGTGTGGTTAGCTCCGATCACTGGTGATCATTCCCCGACTCCGATGTGCTCAGGAGGGCAGAAGTGAGCTCAGCCGTAACGACGAACGTTGCCGACCGGGCGGCAGCCGAGTAAAAGTCGGCGCTCTCGCTGATCGGCTGCGATGTTCACCATGCGATTGACTCCCGGAAGGATCTGTTCCCGTACCTGCCGCGTCGCTGCGCCGAGTGGATCGAGGGGCTCGGCTTTCGTCGGCCGGCGGAGGCAGAGCAATGGCTGGCGAGAGTGATCACCCAGGAGGTATCTTTTTGATCAGCTTACCGGTCCGCCCGCCCATCGTCGTGCACCACATGGCTGCGCAGGATGCCGCCAATGCGCCACCGAACTCACTCGAGGCGATTGACGCTTGCCTGGATTCAGGGGCAGCTTGCGTCGAAGTCGACGTCACCGCGCTTGCCGACTCGGATTACCTTCTCGTTCACGAGTCGCGGTTGGAAGCTGAAACGACGGGCCACGGGCTGGTTGGCAAATGTTCTGCCGCGGACGCCGCGGGGCTGTTCATCAAGTATAACGGCCAGGACACTCCCTTTCGGGTGCCACGTCTTAGCGAGGTCGTCGCCCATTTTCGTGAGCGACCGGGTCTGACCCGGCTTCAGCTCGACTTCAAGAACGTTGCCCCCTTCGCGCTCGACGAGCCGCTACGTCGGCTCGTCGAGCTGATTAGACCGCTTGGCGATCAAGTCATCGTCAGTAGTGTCGCTGATTGGCAGCTTCGCCGGCTGCGCGACCTGGCGCCTTGGCTGGATCTCGGGTTCGACATTCACTTTTATATGAAAGACTCGACGAGCGAGGCCACCGATGATCCGTGGGACGGCCCCCGCCAGCGTGGTGCCTATGGTTATCTCGACGAGCATCGGCTCGCCGAGACCCGGATCTGGTCGACCACCGAGTACCTCGCCGATCGCTGCGCCGCCCTGCTCGGGCTGGTGCCTGGAGTCAGCACATTCTACGTGAATCACCACTTCCTCGGTCAATCGCTCGACGACGGATTTAGCTGGGCCGATGCGTTGCACGAGCGCGGTGTCAGGCTCGACGCCTGGACTCTGGACGTCGGAGATCCCCGGGTCGAGCAGAGTGCTCGGCGCTTGCTCGTGGCGGGCGTTGACCAGTTCACGACGAACACGCCGGGCGCACTGAGGCGGTTGCTTGAAACGTGATAGTTGAGGTCACTATGGGAATGCTGGCGCTCGCGGGTGGCAACGAGTTTCGGGCTAACTGCGAGCCGATGGATCGATTTCTTCTCGAGCACTTGGGTGTGCCGCGGCCACGGGTCGTGATTCTGCCGACCGCGGCCAGGGAACGCCCGGATTTGGCGGCGGCGAACGGCGTGTATTATTTCGGGCGCTTGGGAACGTTGGCGGCCGCTGTCATGGTCGTCGATCGTGGGAGTGCCGATGATCCAAAGCAGGCCCAGGCGCTGGCCTCGGCCAAGCTAGTTTACCTCGCCGGTGGCGATCCGAGTTACCTTCTGACGACGCTGCGGGGCAGCGTGGTCGAAAAAGCGCTACGCGAGGTCGACGCCCGCGGCGGGATGGTGGCCGGCTCCAGTGCCGGCGCGATGGTGCTCGCCGAATGGCAGCGCGACTTCCGCCAGTCCGGCTGGATCCCCGCGCTCGGTTTGGTCAAAGGCGTCGCGGTTTGGCCGCACTTTCATTGGACCGAAGAAATTAACCTCGTCGAGCTTCGGGGCGGCTTGCCGCCAGACGTCACGATCTTAGGGATTGCCGAGGCGACGGCGTGCCTGACCGGGGACGGAATGAGCTGGGAGGTGGCCGGCGTTGGCGACGTTACCGTGATCGAGAGCGTTGGAGCCGTGCGTTACACCAGCGGCGAGTCATTTTCCCTGGCCCGGAGCCGGAGCTGAGCTGACGAACTTACTCATCTTGACCAAGCGCGGCGCACCCATCTATAAGCCTATTTCACTCCGACGATTCACCACGTCGCGCGGATTCTGCAACCGAGAGGATGGTTCGTCTTACCGTTGCTTTCAGTCATGGGTGCTGACTCGCCGGCTGGAGATGGCATTGCCGAGGAGAGCCACGGTGAGCGGTCCCTCCGTCCTTGGGCAAACTGCCCAAGTTTTTGGGCGAAAGTTCGGCACCAGAGGACGAAGAGTTCAATCCCGGCGATCGCTAGGATATTCTCCGAGAGGCGAGGATACCATGGTGATCGAAAGCCGCGAAGACGCTCTTGGCCAGTGCGCGCGGAGACTCGTGGCGCTGAACGAGCGCTTTCCGTTGCCGGTGGTGCGAACCTCGACTGATGCCGAAGATCTACTCGACGAGCTCGTCTACTTCACCCTCCGCAATCGGAGCGCTCGTCTCAACGCCGACGCGGCCTTCCGTGAGCTAAGGCGACGGTTCCCGACCTGGCATCAGCTTACTCTGGCGCCGCGATGCGAGATCGAGGAGGCGATTCGGCCGGCTGGGTTAGTGCACCAGCGCGCGGAGCTCATCCAAAAGCTTGTCGCGCGGATTGAAAACGACTTTCCCGATGGCTCGTACGGGGCAATCCGCACCTGGGATGATCTAGCGATCTTGCGCTACTTGACCTCGCTGCCGGGGATCGGCCAGTTCGCCGCCTATCAGGCCATGCTCTACGTCCTCGGACGGTCAGTGCTCCCGGTTGCCTGGCCGCTCACCCGGCTGCTTACGCGCCTAGGGATTGTCGATCAATCTTTCGGGCCGGAAGCTGTCCTCGACGCTGCCGCCTCGCTACTGGCCACCGGTGAGCACCGCGTGCTCTATGATAACTTGCTCGAGCACGCGCGGGCGATCTGCACACCGCGGACGCCGCGTTGTCGGCGCTGTCAGCTCAGCGACCTGTGCGCCTACAATAAGCGAGTTCGGCTGCGCCGCGGACTCGCGGCGCTCGAGCCGATGAGCGAAGACTGAGCCTACCCTTTTTGCAGTTAGCATTGCTGTATCGTCGGCTCCTCGCGGCGCGGACGAGGCGAATCTCGCCGTAGCTATGGGCGCCGCCGAGCTTTTCCATCGGTGCCGGCGAGGTGCCCTTCGACGGTTGAAAAAGCAAGCTGCGTGTCGCGGCAATCTCCGGGATGCTCCCCTGGCCTTGAAGAGGTGTAGCCAAAGACCGAGCCTACGGCTTAGGCTTTCATTATTCTTCCGTCGCGAGCTTTTCCTTCTGGGGATTAGCTTCCTAACCGGAGTCTTGGAATAACCTCGTTCTGGAATAGCTCCAGGCCGGCTAGGTCTGGGAAGTCGTTGAAGCCAACCATGAAATGGCTCACACCAAGGTCAATGAACGGCTGCAAGCTTTGCGCGACTTCATCGGGCGTGCCGGCGACAACCCGCTCGCCACGTTGGACGGCGTTGGGGTCCTTCGAGACACTGACCCGCGCATAGTAGGTGAGCTTGATCGAATTGAAGTCGCGGCCGAGGTGAGCACAGTGGGACTTCAGGACATCGACTTTGTGAGAATATTCCTGGAACGGGCGAAAGCCAATGTTCCACCAGTCGGCCCGTTTCGCGGCAACCCGCAGGGTGAGCTGCTCGCCACCGCCGCCGATCATGATCGGCGGGATCGGATCCGGACGCGGAGAGCAGATCGCGTCTTTGATCTGGTAGAAGCGGCCCTCAAACGTAGCCGGCATTTCGGTCCACATCTTTCGGATGATCTGCACCGCCTCGTCCAACTGGTGGATCCGGTCGGCTGGCTTCGGAAACGGATAGCCATAGGCGCGATACTCGTCTTCCTTCCAACCGGCGCCGATGCCGAGGATTAGTCGTCCCCTGCTCAGCCATTGGAGAGCTGCCGCCATCTTGGCAAGCATAGCAGGATTCCGATAGGATTGGCTGAGGACGATCGTCCCCATTTTCAGAGACGGGAACTCGGTACCATAGACGCTCAACGCCGTCCAGCATTCGAGCAGCGGCCGCTCGCCAAACTGAAAGTGGTCCTCGACCCAGAAGGTGGTAAAGGGGGGCGCGAGTGCGCCCAGAAAGCGGCGATTATCGTCCGGAAGGCTCTCCGTTCCTCCGAGACTGATCACAAGTCCAAAGTCCACAGCCATATTTCTCTCCTCGCACCCCTGAATACCCAGAAGACCTACAGCCATTCTTCCTACCCCAGCGGCGTCGAGAAGCCATTGTATCATGCGCCGCGGGTTGCTCACGGGCGTGCCCACCAATCTTTCCTCGAAGCCCATTGTCGGCATCAGTCTTGCCTGGTAGGAGTCTGCATTCTGGACCAGGCGCAGGTGAGGTGACGAGTGATGCAACGGGCACCGCGGGAGCAGCCGATCGAGCTCCAGCTTCCGCTGATGTATATGGCGCCGGGGTGCACGCTGGCCTACGGGTACGCCCAGGTCGATAACATCTCGCGGCTGACCGATCTTCGAGAGAAGATCGAAGGCGAGGGAATCGCGCTGAGGTTACTCTATGCCTACACCGACCGGACAGGAAACAAAGCCTTCGGGATCTTTGTCGTTGACCTGTCGATGTCCCAATGTGACGTCCGCCAAGTCGCTTCGAAGCTAAAACGGCTTCCAGGCATGCGGTCAGTCGAGATCCAGAACCCGACCTGTAGCCTCGCGGCGCTGCAGAATAGCCTCCCGCGGGTGGTGAACGAGCCGGTCGTGACGATTGGGCGCGAGCTGATCGGTGGCACACACAAAGGCATCATCGACGCATTGGGAGATAGCGGAGAGACGATCCTCTATCTTCTTGGACGCGAGGCGGGGCACCGAGCTGCATCAGGCATTCCGAATCTGCTGAAGTCACTCGGCCTTGCCCTGACTCCCGAATTGATCCGCGAACGATTCAATGATCTGCGGGTCTTTGGATGGGCAAACATCGTGGCGCTGCGAATAAACGATGAATTCTGCGGCGATGTGCTGCTATCTGAGGATTTCGAGGCAATGGCCTGGGATGGAAAGGCCCCTAGTCCGAAGTGCCACTGGCTTCGTGGCTTCCTTGAAGGCTCGATCTCAACGCTCACCGATCAAATCCTTAAGGTCAGTGAACCCGATTGTCAAGCCAAAGGGGATCGTTACTGCAAGATGATATTTCAGAAGTAAGCGGTATCGTTTTGAACGATGCGAGAGACTGGGAAGATCAGGAAAAAGCTCAGGTCTACCCAGCAAGAGTCGCTTGAGCAGATCGTGGCATCCATTGTTGCTTGCCCGCTAAGCCTTTTCAGAAACTGTACTAACAGGTTAGAATCGCCCGTGGTACCTGGCCGGCCTTCGCAGCCCAATCGGCTTCTTGAAAGGCTTGGTTGACCTGTTCGAGGGGGTAACGACCAGCCACCAGACGGTCGAAAGGGAAGCGATGGCGAGCGCGGGTGAGCCAGTCCATGGCCCGGGGGATCACCCAGGCGTCGTAGGCGAGTACGCCGAGCAGATTCTTTGGCTGGCGGACCGCGTCGTGGGGTACGATCTCGGCGGCCGCGCCGGGCACGATATTCCCCATCATCAGGTAGCGACCACCGACTCGCAGCATCTCCAACCCTTCCTGGACGACGTTGGCGACGCCGGCCACTTCGACGCAAACGTCGGCGCCAACTCCACCAGTCAACTCTTTTACCCGGGCAACGCGATCGGCCCGATTGGGAATCTCGCGCAGATCGATCATCGCATCTGCACCAAAGGCACGCGCGAGTGCGAGACGCTCGGGGACCGCGTCGACGGCGATGATTCGGCCGGCGCCCATGTCGCGGGCAACCGCGATGGCGTTGATCCCCAGGCCGCCGGCTCCCTGGATGACGACGGTATCGCCCAGCCAGATGCCGATGCGATGTAAGCCATAAACGACTTGTGAAAGCGCGCAGTTGACCGGAGCGACGAGGTCGTCGGGCAATTCATCCGGAACTTTGTAAACCCACTGGCGCGGCAGCAAATAGTAATAGTCGGCGTAAGCCCCGTGAAAGTGGGGCGGATCCTCGACGGTCAGCGCCGCGCGCAACCGGTAGCGGTTCGGGCAGCCGGTTGTGCCGCTCAGACAAGCCCAGCACGAACCGCAGGGGATGAAATAAGCGTAGGCGACGCGGTCACCCTCCTTGAGGGGACGGCCGAGCGTATCAGTGTGGCGATCGCGGCCGAGCTTGGCGATGATGCCAGTCATCTCGTGACCCGGTACACCCGGCGGCTTCTGGAACGGTGGTGTCTCCCCGCGCCACATGTGGAGGTCCGAGCCACAAACACAGGCCTGGGTGACCTTGACCAAGATCTCATCCGGTCCCGGATCCGCGACCGGGTATTCCCGGACCGTAAAATCGGTCCGAGGTCCGTTGAAGACGACGATTCGACCGTTCATAACCTACCTCCGGTGGGGATTGGCAACTAGGGACTAGGGTTGGAGAAACCGGCCGTACAGATGCTCTGTCGGCCTCTAGCTCGATCCCCAGCCCCTAATCCCTAGAATAGGCATACTCCACCGCAAACGGGAATGATCTGACCAGTCACGTAGTCCGAAAGATCGGTGACGAGGAACTCGACGACCTTGGCGCAATCCTCGGGCTGACCGAGGCGACGTAGGGCGATTTCTTGAAGGAGCCGCTCGCGTGTCTCCGGCCGGTCGCGGCCGCTGGCAATTGCCCGCGACGAGAGAATCCAGCCGGGGGCGATGCAGTTGACGTTGATGTTGTACGGACCAAGGTCGCTAGCGAGCTTGCGGGTGTAGTGCTGGATCGCCGCTTTCGCCACCGCGTAGGAAGTGCCGTTGCCGTCGCCCTGGGAGCGCAGGCCGGCCTGCGAGCCGACATTGACGATCTTCCCACTCCGCTGCTTCTTCATTGGCTCGGACGCTGCCTGACAGCAGAAGATCGTACCCATCAGGTTGATCTCCATCGTCTTTCGGAAGTGCTCTTCGGGAACCGTCGAGGCGTAGCTCGGGCCAGGGATCAGCGCACCGCCGGCGTTGTTGACCAGGATGTCCAGGTGGCCGAACTCGTCGAGAATCTGCTCGACCATGCGATTGACCTGGCTCTTGTCGGTGACGTTGGCAACGATCCCGAGTGAGCGTCGACCGAGAGCGCGGATCTCGTCCATCACTGTCGGGGCGGTGAGCTCTTCGCTATACTGTTTGGCCGCATCCATGTCGATGTCGTTGACCACGACGTCGGCACCAATCTTCGCCAGGTGAAGGGCGTAGGCTCGACCGAGTCCCCGAGCGCTGCCGGTAACCAGCGCGACTTTACCGTCGAGTTTCATTGGGATGTCCTCCAAACCTATGGTTAGATCATGCGAGGTGGACGAATCAAGCTCCCGTGGAAGAGTATCAGGAAAGGGCCAGTGTTCACAAGATCCTGTAGGTCTGCGCTCAGCTCGACAATCTGTTTAGCGCCGCGAACACCGGCGCCAACCCCGGATACACTCCCAAGTATGCCTCCCGGAAGATCCGCTGGTAGTGCTCGACCTGCTCGGGCTGAGGCTCGTAGGTGCTCGGCTGGCGGGCAACCGTGTTAGCGGCCGTGGCGAAATCGGGAAAGATTCCGGCGCCGATGCCGGCAAGAAGCGCGGCGCCCAGGCCAGTCGCTTGGGGCATTTCCTCCGCCTGGTAGCGCTTGCCGAGGACGTTTGCTCGGATCTGCAGCCAGAGAGGTGAGCGGCTTCCGCCACCGATCACCTGGATCGGCTCGGCAATTGGACCGACAACCGACGACGAAACCTCGATGGCGTGGTGGATCCCGAAAGCCACCCCTTCGAGGACCGCTCGGGTCAGTTCGTTGCGTCTATGCTCCGGCCGCAAGCCAATGAAGGCACCGCTGACGTTCTCATCGCCAATGGGTGAGCCGTTGCCGCCCATGTACGGGAAAAAGAGCAGGCCACGGGCACCGGGCGGTGCATTCTGCGCGGCGTCGAGCGCGGCGGCGACCGGATCGGCGGCATCGGCGAAGTGCTGATCAGCAATCCAGGCGAGGGCGCCGCCGCTCAGCGCCAGGCCGCATTGGATGGCAAAGAGATTCGGGACGACGTGGGCGTAGCAGCAGATCCGATGTTGCCAGAAGGTCGCATCGTAGACGAAGGTATCGGTGGGAATCACCACTCCCTCGGCGGTACCAACCGAGTCGACGACCTGGCCAGCCCGGACCGCGCCAGCCGCGACCGCCCCGCAAAGGTGATCATGGCCGCCAATGACGACCGGCACGTCAGCCGGGAGGCCGGTCTCTGCCGCTGCGCTCGGAGTGACCTGGCCGACGACGGTGCTCGCGGGCAGCGGCCTAGGAAGCTGCTCTGGGCGCAGTCCGGCGTAGGAAAGCATCTCGGGTGACCACTGGCGAGTCTGCTGATCGAAGAGCATAGTGCGCGAGGCAAGGCTGTAATCGGTCGCGGCGGCGCCGGTCAGCTTCCAGGCGACGTAGTCGGACACGCAGAGCCAATGTGCCAGGTCGGCGAAGGCGTCCGGCGCGTGTTCACGTAGCCAGAGCAGCTTGTAGAGCGAATAAACGTTGCGCGGCGCCTGACCGGTTACGCGAAAGAGGTGCTCGGCGCCAAAACGATCGAGCGTTTGCGCGAGCTGCTGCTCGGCGCGCGGATCGTACCAATGGATGATCCGATAGACTGGCTGGCCTGCCGCGTTTAGTGGGACACCCGCCTCGGCCATGCTCGCGATGCCGACGCCAAGGATTGGCCCTCGAATGCGGAGAACGATCTGACCTAGGCAAGCAGCAACGCCATCCCAGAGCTGAGCCGGGTCGATCTCGCTCCAGCCCGGAACCGGGCTGATCGCGCGGGTTACCTGCGCGGTCACCGCGACGACCCGACTGGTCTCGGGATCGAAAGCGACCGCTTTCGTGTTCGTCGTGCCGACGTCGAGACCGATAAGTACGCTCATGCTTGCCCGGCCGAGCCGAAGACATGTATATAGTGGGCGGCCGTCTTTTGGAAGGCGAGCTTGACTTCGCCGAGCAGGTCATTCGCCCGCATCTCATGGTGGTGCCCGGTGGCAAAGATGTCTTCCAGGCGCTTCATCGCCGCGGTCGACATATCGGTGTAGATATTCACCTTGCAAACACCGTGGGCAGTCGACTTGGCCAGGCGGTGATCGCCAGTCGACGAGCCACCGTGTAAGACGAGGGGCAAGCCAGTGGCACTGGCGATCCGATCGAGCAGATCATAATGGATTGTCGGCTCGCTGGTATAGTGGCCATGAATCGTCCCGACGGCGACGGCCAGTGCATCGACCCCGGTCGCCTCGACGAAGACGAGAGCATCCCGCGGATCGGTGAGGCCCTGCTGGACGAGCTCGGGCCGCTCGTGATACACTGCGCCGCGTCCGACCACCCCGATCTCCCCTTCGACCGATACCCCGACGGCGTGGGCGATGTCGACGATCTCGCGAGTGAGTCGGGTATTCTCATCTTCCGGCAAAGCTGAGCCGTCAAACATCACCGAGGTCATGCCGGCTCGAATCGCCCGGACGACCGAATCTCGCGACTTCCCATGGTCGAGGAGCGTGGCGACCGGAATCGGCAGTTGATTCGCCATGAAACTGATCGCTTGGACCAATGGCTCGAAGCCGGTGAGAGTAAAAAAGCTCTCGGGGATGGCCAGGATGACCGGCGAGCGCAGCTCATGGGCGGCGCTGAGCACGCCGTGAGCAGTTTCGAGATTAGGAACGTCAAACGAGCCAACTGCATAACGGCCGGCCTTGGCTCGTTGAAGGAGATCGCGCATAGGTTGGAGCATGGAGTGACGTTTCCTCCCGAATGTGATAGGAGGATATTACCATGATGACGAAGATGAAGAGGCAAGAATGGAAAGAAGCGCGAAGCTAGCTCCGGACCGCGAGACGATTGAAGTCTGGTTCCGAACCCTGGAAAGCTGTGTACGAGCGATGGATTACGCGCGGGCCCGCGAGATCTTTGCGCCGGAGGTCATCGCCTTTGGCACGCGCGCCGAGGTGGTCGAAGGTCTCGATCATCTGGAAGCCGATCAGTGGCGGGGAGTCTGGCCGACAATCCGAGATTTTACGTTCGATTTGGGCCAGTTGCATTGGGGTTGGTCGGGCGAGGCTGGCTGGGCGGTGACGATCTGGACGTCGACCGGTTTTCATCCGGACGGTACGCCGTTCCATCGCCCCGGTCGGGCGACGATCCTCTTCGAGCGCCGCGATGGCCGCCTTCTGGCGATACACAGCCATTTCTCGTTGTATCCGGGAACTCCACCGCGAAGTCTGAGACCGGTCGAGATCTCCTAGAGCAGGAAAACGTGCAGTTAGACGGGGCGTCGATTACTGGGTCAACCCATCTATCATGCGCGGGAAGCGTAACCTCTGCCGTGATGCGATTGCCAAAATCCGTTGGAGCTGGTGCAGGTAGAAGCGGATCTCTTGGTCGACTGATCGGATGACCAGTCGGACGAGCCAGCGGTAAAGGGCAGCCAAGGCAATTCCGCTCACCGTGCCCGCGACGACATCGCTCAGAAAGTGAACTCCGAGGTAGAGGCGGCAGAAGCCGACCAGGCTGGCGATGGCGTAAAATTCTGCCCACCGGCGTGGAAAATAGTGGCTCAGCAGCCAGGCGCCGGCAAACGCCGCGGCAGCGTGACCGGATGGGAATGAGTGGCCGCTGGGTTTGGGGCCGATCACTGGCGCGAGCACTTGGGCGTGAAATGGCCGATCCCGGCGGAAGATCCGCTTGATCGCGCCCTCGATGGTGAGGTTGGTAAGCCAGAGGGTCGGGGCGACACCGCGCAGAACGCGCCAGCCTCGACCGGGGTTGGTAAGCAGCACGCCGGCGAGCCAGACGATCCAGCCGTCGCCGCGGTTCATGATCCAGGCCAAGCCGAGCATCAAGAGGTTCAGGATTGGCGGATGGGGCAATGCGCTAACGAATAACGCCGCGTCAGTGTCGAGGATGCCGAGCGGCCCGAGGCACTGTCGGAGCACCTGCTGAATCCGGCGCGCTCGCTCGCGACTTTCGACTTTCCACTGGTCGGTCGCGCAGGTGCGCGCGGGGCATACTTCTGGGATCATGACGATAATTGCCTTCGGCACGATTGTCACGGTCACCGGCGTGGTGCCGACGATCTCGCCGTCGGCCTGGACTGGGTGGGGGTGTCGGGTAGCAATGGTGACGTCGCGATCAACCCGGTGGACCGTGAGTGGTGAATGACTGCCTGGCAGTCCGAGGAGAAGCCGCCAGGTCACGCGAATGATATCGAGCGGGCTGCTTACCGTTAAGACAATCAGGTTCAACTTGCCATCAGTGGGGCAGATCTCCGGATGCCAGTGGAAGACCGGGAACCCCAGCACGCCGACGTTGGCAACCAGAACGTCCCAAGCGCGAAGGCAATGCACTTGATCGTCGATCCGTAGCACCATGCTCTTCGCCTGGTAGCCGATCAGCTTGCGGAGTAAGGTAAAGGTATAGGCAAGTCGGCCAAATTTTCTTTTGCTGGGGCGACTTGTATCCCGGATCATCAACGAGTCGAGGCCAACGCCAATCTGCAGAAAGAAATAGCGCGTGTCGACGCGCATCGCGTCGATCTGACAAGTTTCATGCTCACCTACGAGCAGCGCGGCGGCCTCTGCCACGGTCTGCGGGATGCCTAGCTCGAGCGAGAGGACGTTGCCTGTACCGATCGGGATGATGCCGAGAGGAATTTCTCTCCCAACCAGAGCGCCAGCGACGTCTGCTACCGTACCATCGCCGCCCGCGGCGATCACGGTATCCACACCTTCCTGGCATGCTTGATCGATCAAAGTGGTGAAATCGTCCGCGCCGGTTGTCTGGTAGAAGCGGAAGCGCCAGCCGTGCGCGGAGAGAATGGTGTCAAGCTCCTTGCGCACTTGCTCGACGCGGTTAGTTCCGGCGACCGGATTGAGGAAGACGAGCGCGTGGCGTGGTGGAGCGGCGGAGGGCCGAGTAGTCTGGCATGCGGCCACGCGATTCGACTCGGGAATGCTCATACTGGCGCTCGCTTTCCAACGGGAAATCTCAGGTAACGCAGGTTGCGTGCCGGGGGTGAGGCAGCCGACAGGATGCGACCTGTCTCTACGTCTGCCGCCAGCGAAAGAGCCAGCTCGCTACCAGGAAGGACATGACCGCGCCGATCAACGACGCGGCATCTCGGAAGAGATAGAATGTGACACTCAGGCTGAAGGTGGTCAGCCAGAGGAATACGACTACCAGGCCGAAGAAGAACGGATCTTTGCGGAGTCGGTTCACCATAGCCGACATGGTACCATAGATCAGCGGATAGCAGGGACTGCGATAAAAAGGAGAAGCCATGAACCTGGCGTTACTGGGCTACGGCTCGATCGCGCGCTCACACATGAAAGCGCTAGCCAACGCGGGCGTTCGGCTGCGGACGGTGATGGGCCGGCTCGCTGAGCCCACCGCGGCCTTTGCCGCGGAGTATGGCTTCGAGCGGCACACGATAGATCTCGATGACGCACTCGACGATCCCGCGGTTGATGTGGTGTTGATCACCTCACCAACCGATCTTCACGCCGCTCAAGCGGCAAAGGCACTCCAGGCGGGAAAGCACGCCCTCGTTGAGATCCCACTTGCGACCAGCCTGGTGGAAGTCGATTCCTTGGCCAGCTTGGCGCGCGAGCAAAAGCGCTGCCTGATGGTCTGCCATACCCAGCGCTTTCAGCCAGCCATCGTGGAAGCGCGTCGGTGGATTGCCGAGGGACGACTGCACGTTCATCACGTCTTGGCCAGATTTGGCTTTTTGCGGCGGGAAAATGTCAACTGGGCCGGACGACGCCGAAGCTGGACCGACAACCTGCTCTGGCACCACGGCTGCCATGCCGTGGATACGTCGCTCTGGCTCCTAGGTGCGGCTGAAACCACGGTGACTAGCCAGGTCGCGCTGCCGTCGCAGCATCTGAATATTCCTTTGGACCTCGACATCTTGATGCGCACGCCCCGTGACCAGCTCATCTCGGTCAACATGAGTTACAACACGATGATCAAGTTCAACGATTACATGTTGATTGGTGAGGAGACGACATTGCTGGCGACGCTTCAGCGGCTAGAATCGCCCGAGGGGGTGCTTCTGGACAGAACCGGCGACACCGATGCTGATGCGATTCGAGCCCAGGATTGCGAGTTCCTCGCCGCGGTTCGAGAAGGTCGCGAGCCATTGGTCAGCGCGGCGTCGATCCGCCCGACCATGGCGGCCCTACAAGCCACGCAAGATCAATTTGACGCCTGGGCGCCGAAAGGCTCCATGCATCCGGTGTGATGCGGAGGTCTCATGCAAATTCTCTGTGTTGACGTTGGTACCGGCACCCAGGATGTTCTGCTCTTCGATGCGGAGCGTGAGATCGAGAACTGCGTGCAGTTGATCGTGCCGTCGCCAACTCAAATCGTAGCGGGGCAGATTCGGCAGGCCACGGTGGCCGGCCGGGACGTGCTACTGACCGGACGAACTATGGGCGGTGGACCGTGCGCCTGGGCGGCCGAGGAGCAGATTCGCCGGGGATACCGAGTTTACGCGACCGTCGAGGCGGCGCTGACCTTCGACGACGAGTTGGCCAAAGTTGAGCGCATGGGCGTGCAGATCGTGGCGGACGACGAGGCCGGGCGTCTTTCCGACGTCGTGCGCGTGGTCATGGGAGACCTCGACCTGGAGGCGATTGGCGCGGCAATCGAGCGGTTTGGAGTGACCTTCACCCCCGCGGCGGTCGCGGTAGCGGTCTTCGACCACGGCAACGCGCCGCCGGGTGTCAGCGACCGAGTCTTTCGGTTTGACTACATCGCTGAGACCGTCGTCCAGAATGATTTCACCGCCTTCGCCTATCGGCGGGAGGCGATTCCGGACCGCCTGACTCGGATGCGCTCGGCGGCGAGCGTGGTGCCCACCGGCGTGGCCGCCCTGGTCATGGATACCGCGCCGGCCGCGGTACTCGGCGCGCTCGAAGATCCCTTGGTCCGTCGGGAAGAGTGCAGCCTGATCGCGAATCTTGGTAACTTTCACACTCTCGCCTTTCATCTGAGCAACGGTCAGATCGTTGGTCTGTTCGAGCACCACACCGGTGAGCTTTCCCTGGCAAAGCTGGAACGATACCTCGGCCAGCTTGCCGCGGGCACAATCTCAAACGCCGAGGTCTTCGCCGACATGGGACACGGTGCGCTGGTGGTACGTCCCACCGAGCAACTTCCACGCTTCTTAGCAGTCACCGGCCCACGCCGCGGTCTCCTGGCTGACTCGGCGCTCCACCCTTACCAAGCCGTTCCCCACGGCGACATGATGCTGGCCGGCTGTTTCGGCCTGTTGCGGGCAATGGCGAGGAAGTATCCAGAGTATCGCGAGGCGATCGAAGCGAGGCTTGGGCCGGAGCTCCGCTGGGGGACTCGCGAATAATTCGGGTTACGGCATCCCCAACGTCGGAATAATCCGGTCCACCGCCATCGCCAGGAAAATTAGCGCCAGGTAGAGGTTCGAATAATGGAAGAGCTGGCTGGCGCGCTGTCGGGAGCCATCGCGGAGGAGCTGGACAGCGTAGTAAAGCAGGCCCGCGCCCAGTGCCAGCGCTGCGACTAGATAGATCAATCCCATTGTTCGGCCGCTGAACAGGAGAAGGGTGACGGCGACGAGCAGAATTGAATAGAGAAATATCTGACGGCGCGTTTCCCCCTCTCCAGCGATCAACGGCAGCATTGGGACGTTTGCCCGAGCATAGTCTTGAGACGTCAACAGCGAAAGTGCCCAGAAGTGGGGCGGTGTCCAGAAGAAGATTACCGCGAACATGTAAAGGGCGAGCAGATCGAGATGACCAGTGACGGCGGTCCAGCCGACCATTGGCGGAATCGCCCCTGCGGCGCCGCCGATGACAATGTTCTGGGGGGTCGAGCGTTTGAGAATGCCGGTGTAAATCAGCACGTAGAAAAGGAGACCGCCCAGCGCCAGCACCGCGGTGAGCAGGTTGGCAAAGAGTGTAAGAATAATAAAGGAGAGAACACCGAGAATCAGACCTTCAATCAGCGCATGCTTGGGAGGAACCTTACCCCGTGGCAGGGCGCGATTCTGCGTCCGGTGCATCAGTTGATCGATGTCACGGTCCAGGTAACAGTTGATCGCGTTTGCCCCGCCAGCCGCGAAAGCACCGCCAACCATTGTCACGAGGATCAACCAGAACGAGGGGAGCGAGCGCGCGGCGATCACCATGCCGAGCAAGGTCGTAATGAGCAGGAGCAGGATGATCCGTGGCTTGGTGAGATTGACGTAGGCTGTGATTCGTTGGCCAAGGGTAGCGGTGATGGTCAGATCTGTCGAAGACCCGATTGTTTCGATCGTGGTCACCTCGACTCGTTTGGGGAAGCATGCCAGGAAGGTAAGCGCGACGAGCGTTCCATAGAATGCACTGCCGAGGGCAAGGTGAACAACGGGTGCGCCGGCTTGAATCTGCGAAAGAACCAGCGCGGCACCAACTACGAACTGGGCGACGTAAAAAACAAGGCCCCAGTAGAGCTGGCCGTGGAGTTCTCGCTCAGCCGGGCGCGCTCTCCGCACTTGACCAATGATCAGGATGTAGCAAATCCCGACCAGCACGGTGATGAGGCGGTGGAGAAGGTTCAAGTCATCGGCCCAGTCAACTGGGAACTGGAAGCCATTTCCGCAAAGTGGCCAGCCACTACACGCGTAGGCCGCACTGCTCACGCTGACGAAGGAGCCAACCAGGATCATGGCGAAGCTGAGGGCCGCGGTCAGGAGCGCCAACGCCGCGAAGTTATCCACCCGAAGCTGGCGATCCTGGTCGGATTCCCAGCGCGCGGCCGAGGCGGTAATGATCGCCAGGGTGTAAACGAGGACGGCCAGGGCGAGGTGCGTCGTTATCATGACCGGTTGGAGTTCGAGGTCGACGGTCAAGCCGCCTAGACCAATCTCGACGGTAAGAACGGCAACGGCGAGCGCACTCGGCCAGATCAGCCAACGCCGTGAGCGAAATTGTGTCCAAGCGTAGACTAGGGTCAAGACGACGAGGAGACCAACGAGAGCAGCGATAAAGCGATGAGAAAACTCGACGAGTGCCTGGAAGGTGGGAGGCGGGATAAGTTGTCCGCCACAGGTGGGCCACTCCGGGCATCCCAGACCCGAGCCCGAAAAGCGGACGAAACCGCCGGCGACGATCAGAACAAACGTAGCGAGCGCGGTAGTTAGAGCAAGACGCCGGAACAAGCCCATGAAGATCCCTTAATTATATTATAAATATGAAGCCGTCTGCGATCTGCGCCCAAGAGATTATGCCACTCGGCCGGGGCCACGTCAACGAAAAGCTTCATCCTTAATTTTTGGGCATGATTTTGTGGCCTTGACAGCCTCTAAGAGGCCGTTTAATATTATCCACGGCCCGCCCAGGCGCGGACGGCGCGGGAGATATAGGTCTGTTCGTCCTTTTTTGGGGGCGGTCAGATGTCGAAATCGTGGCGCACCGCTTGTCGCGCCGCTTGGGGAAGGAGCGAATGGGTTTTCGAATCCGTCTGCCGAAAGGGCTTGCGTTCCTCAACGTACTCATTATCGCGCTTCTGGCCTTATTCCTCTCCGGCTGCGCCAGTGACGATCCGCAGAACGCCCTCACCCCGGTTGGCCCGGTTGGCCGTGCCGAGGCGGGGTTGTTTACGACGATCTACTGGATCGCCGTCGTTGTTTTCGTTATCGTCGAAGCTTTACTCCTTTATACGGTCATCCGCTTCCGACGACGTCCGGGCAACGACGGGATGCCGGCCCAGACCCACGGGAACACGGCGCTCGAGTTGACATGGACGATCATTCCCTGTCTCATCCTCGTTGGCATTGCTGTTCCTACCCTGACGACGATTGCCTCGGCTTCGAGCATTCCGAATACCCCGGATACCCTGAAGGTGACGGTTGTCGGTCATCAATGGTGGTGGGAGTTTGATTATCCCAGTCAAGGGGTGGTGACTGCTGATGAACTCCACGTCCCCGTCGGTACCAAAGTCGCCGTGACGATCAAATCAGCGGACGTGATCCACTCATTCTGGATCCCCAAGCTGGGCGGCAAGATGCAGGCAATTCCGAATCAGGTGAATCAGGACTGGTTCGAAGCCGACCAGACCGGTACCTATGATGGCCAGTGCTATCAGTTGTGTGGAACGTCGCACGCCAATATGCGCTTCAGGGTCGTCGTCCAGTCGCAGGCTGACTTCCAAAAATGGCTTGCTGATCAGAAGACGGTACCCCCCCAGCCGCCAGCGAGTGCAGCCGAGGTCGCGAAGGGCTATCAAGTCTTCACGACTGGACCTTGCGTTGGCTGTCACACGGTTCAGGGAACTGACGCCAAGGCAAAGGTTGGCCCGGACCTGACCCACTTTGGGAGCCGTACGACGATCGCCGGGGCGATTATGGAGAACACTCCACAGAACCTGGCGACGTGGTTGCACGACCCACCGGCAGTCAAGCCGGGGAGCTTGATGCCAAACTATCATTTGACCGACGATCAGGTCAACGCGCTCGTCGCGTACCTGGAAAGCCTCAAATAAACTGTTGCGGTTCACGTTGAAGGAGGCAAGACATGGCAACTGCTGAACACGCGACGACGACGAGCTATCCGAAGCATCGCCGCTACAGCGGCATTTGGAGCTGGATTTTCACCGTCGATCACAAAAAAATCGGAGTGCTCTACTTAGGCACCGCGATTTTCTTTTTCCTGGTTGGCGGACTCGAGGCGCTCCTGGTGCGCTCGCAGCTTGCTTTCCCGGATGGAACGGTCGTCGGGCCGGATGCATTCAATGAACTGTTCACCATGCACGCTACGACGATGATCTTCCTCGCACTGATGCCGATGAGCGTTGCATTTTTCAACATTGTCGTGCCGTTGCAGATTGGTGCCCGTGACGTGGCATTCCCTCGCTTGAATGCCTTCAGCTACTGGGTGTATCTGTTCGGAGCTTTGCTGCTGAATGCGAGCTATCTTTTCGGTGGTGCTCCGAACGCTGGCTGGTTCGGCTACGCGAACTTGACTGAACTGCCGTTTAACAATGCTACCCACGGTATCGACTTCTGGGTGCTCGGCCTTCAGGTGCTGGGTGTGTCCTCGATGGCGGGCGCCTTCAACTTCCTGGTGACGATCGTTAACTGTCGTGCTCCCGGCATGACATTTATGCGCATGCCCCTCTTCACGTGGATGACCCTCGTTACCTCGTTTTTGCTCGTCTTTGCCTTCCCGGTTCTCACAGTTGGCTTGATCGAGTTGATGTTCGACCGCTTCTTTGGAACGAACTTCTTCAACCCCGCCGCGGGTGCCGATCCAATCCTCTGGCAGCACCTCTTCTGGCTATTCGGCCATCCCGAGGTCTACATTCTGATCTTGCCTGCCATGGGTATCATTTCGGACGTTTTGCCAACGTTCTCACGCAAGCCACTCTTTGGCTATCCGGTCGTCGCTTACTCAGGCGTCGCGATTGGATTCATGGCCTGGGGGGTCTGGGTTCACCATATGTTCACGACTGGACTTGGTCCAGTTGCTGACGCGGTCTTCTCGATCACGACGATGCTGATCGCGGTGCCAACCGGCATCAAGATCTTCAACTGGATTGGTACGCTCTGGGGCGGCACTCTCAATATGAAGACGCCCCTCTACTTCGCGCTCGGCTTTATCGCGATGTTCACAATTGGCGGTCTGAGCGGTGTGATGCTGGCCTCGCCACCGGCTGACTGGCTTGAAGCCGACACCTACTTTGTTGTCGCTCACTTGCACTATGTGCTCTTCGGTGGCACGATCTTTGGCCTCTTCGCCGGCATCTACTACTGGTTCCCGAAGGTCACTGGTCGCATGCTCGATGAGACCTTTGGACAAATCCACTTCTGGCTGATGATGATCGGCTTCAATCTGACGTTTGCACCGATGCATATCCTCGGCATGGATGGCATGCCGCGGCGTATCTACACCTATCCGACCGGTATGGGCTGGGATCTCTGGAATTTGGTTGCCACGATCGGGGCATTCACAATCGGCGCCTCGGTTCTCGTCTTTGTTTACAACGCGATGTCAAGCATTCGCTACGGGAAGCGAGCTGGTGCCGATCCGTGGGATGGCCGGACCCTGGAATGGACGATTCCTTCGCCGCCGCCGGATTATAACTTTGCTCAGATTCCTTACGTGCATGGCCGCGAGCCACTCTGGCTCGAAAAGCATCCGGAAACCGGTCACGGCCATGCGATGCCGGTGCCGATTGCCGGTGGCGCTCCGGAGCATGGCGAATATGCCGAGGGTGAGGAGCCGACCGCAGACGATCTGGGGATTCACATGCCAGATCCATCTTACTATCCGCTCATCGCCGCGCTTGGTCTAGCGCTGACTTTCGCCGGCTTACTGGTGGGGCACGCGCCACCGCCGCCATCCTGGCTCAGCGCCATCGGCCTGCTCTGCTTGTTCTATGGCGTCTACGGTTGGATCTTTGAGCCGGTGACCGGCTACTAGAGAATTGTTGCGACGGGAAGCGTTGGGATCACCAAAAGAATCCCACGCTTCTCATCCGCCGCTATGACTATTGGAAGCTACGGAGGAGAGTGTGGCCGAAGCATCCCTGGCCGGTCATCTTGGGGCCCACGAGCATGAAACGACAACCGGTCTCAACCATCGGAAGGTTCTCATGTGGATCTTCCTCGGGTCTGAGTGTCTGTTCTTTGGCTCCTTGATCTCGACCTACTTGGTTTACCGGGATCGGAGTCTGGTGGGACCTTTCCCGAGCGATACCTTTGACATCCCGTACACCTCGGTAAGCTCGTTCGTTCTTCTGATGAGCAGCTTGACCATGGTGCTCGCGCTCGCGGCGGGGCAACGCCGCAATTCGGGACAGATGCGTCTTTGGCTGACCACGACCGCTCTACTCGGCACGGTGTTCCTGGGTGGTCAGGTGTACGAGTTTACCTCTTTCGTTAATCACGGATTATCGCTTTCCAAGAACTTATTTGGCACGACCTTCTTCGTGCTGACCGGCTTTCACGGCGCCCACGTGACAGTGGGGGTGATTATCTTACTCTCGCTGGTCCTGAACTCGCTGCGTGGTGGCATTAAAGAAGGGGAAACTCTCGGAATCGAGATCGCCGGTCTCTATTGGCACTTCGTCGACGTGGTCTGGATCGTGATCTTCACTGTCGTGTACCTGCTCCCCTACTAAATCACTGCAAAGCGAGTTACCGCAAAGCGGATGGGTGAGAGAGATGTCGCAGACGAATGCTGTTAGCGAACACGGGCATCAACGAGCGCAAGCACAAGTCAAAGAGCACGGCCACCCACGAACCTGGGAGTACGTGCAGATAGCCGTGGTCTTGGCGATTATCACCGGCGCCGAGGTTATGGTTTACTACCAGGAGGCGGTCCGACCGTTGATCGTGCCGATCCTCCTGGTGCTCTCGGCCACCAAGTTCAGCCTGGTTGCCATGTTCTATATGCACCTGAAGTTTGATAATCGCCTGTTCTCGATGTTCTTTTCCGGCCCGCTCGTCCTTGCCTTCGCAGTCATGATGGCGGTTCTCAGTTTGTTCCACCGGGTTTTGCTCGGGGTCTAGTAGGAACTCTTGGTGCGCTGGTCACGGCCTGCGCGAGAGGTGATAGGTGGCTGGATCGCCGGTCTTCGAGTGGGGGAGTCATCTCGGTTGCCGGCGGTCTCCGGTTTGGGGGTTTGGCGACATTCGTCGGTAAAGGGACGGAAGCGACGATGACATTGACGTGGTCGTCACTCGGTTATTGGACGTGGGAGCCAAGCATCATCGTGGCCTTGGCGATGGTCGTGGCGGCGTATGTGATTGCATTAGCGCGATTCCGGCCGCGTTCGCTCTGGGATGAGCACATCATCGCTCGTCGCGAGATCATCTCCTTTAGTGTCGCAACCTTGCTGCTGATCGTATCCCTTCTGTCCCCTTTGGACTACTACTCCCTGTATTCTTTCGGCGTTCACATGCTCCAGCACATGTTTTTGCTGTACCTCATTCCGCCCTTGCTTCTGTTAGGCATCCCAGGGTGGGCGCTGAAGCCAGTGCTCCAATATCCGTTCGTGGTTAAGGCGTTGCGATTCTTGACTAATCCGATTGTCGCGATCATTCTGTTCAACGCCGTTTTGACCCTCTGGCACCTCCCAGAATTTTGGGATTATACGCTCATTGATAGCACTGTACATGCGATGGAACATTTGAGCTTTCTCGCCGTTGGAATCATTGCCTGGTGGCCGGTCTTTAGTCCAATCGAGGAAGTGCCACGCATGTCGTATCCGGGGCAGATGCTCTACCTGTTCATTCAGTCGTTGGTACCGGCGATCATCGGAGCCTTCATCACGTTCTCGAGTGTGGTGATCTACCCGGTCTATAGCGAAACTCCCAAACTCTTCGGGATGACCCCACTTGTCGATCAGCAAGTGGCCGGGCTGCTGATGAAATTACTCGGAACCTTGTTCCTGTGGATCCTGGTGACGATTCGGTTCTTCCAATGGTTTAACCACGAAGAACACGAAGAAGAAAAAGTGGCGGATGATCGGGCGCTGAATCATCGTTAGGTCACCGCTAACTCAGAGAAGGAGAAAGACTACTCATGCGACACATTTGGCCTCTGCTGATTCCGATCACGGCGATCGTCGTGGCATTTATCATTATCTACGGCATCTCCCGCATCCTGCTTTCGGTGAACAACCATGAGGTCACGCCCTTCGTCGCGCTCGGGATTGCGCTCGTCTTTCTGCTCGGAGCGACTGCCATCGCGACACGCATGCCCGATCCGCAAGGACACTAAACAACTTTACGAAAATTCTATTTTCTGTTAATCCTTAGTCGTCCCTCCGGGCGGTACTATGAGAGCAAGTAAAGCCGACGGACACTACTCATAGGAGACTCCGGATGGAGATGACTGAGGTTTCATTCGACGCCTGGCTTCGTGATCGCATCGCTTTGCGTGGCTTATCCGGCCCCACGCTGGCACGACAGATCGCCGTTCCCACCCTTACTGTTTACCGCTGGCTGCATGGCCTGTCCGTGCCGAGCGAAGCAATTGCCGCGAGTCTGGCTGACGCGCTCGGTACGACGATAAACGAAGTTCGCTTTGTCCTCAAACCGAGACCAGGGAAGGTCTTATCTTCTACGAATTCTCCAATATCCAAGGGTGGAGCTCCGAGCAACACGGTCTAAAGTCCACTTAGCTCCCAAAGTTATAATTCGCTGGTGGTGGAACTGCCTGACCGACTTCCAACGTGACGTTCAGGTGGTCGGTCAAGTCAATCGCTCGTGGGTCGCCGATATAGGGCTTCTGGTCGACGAACGTGGTCACCGTCCCGAGATGGCCGGCGACGTTCGTCGAGGTAAGGGGCTGATGCCAAATGTCAAAGAATTGACCGAGATTGAAAGTACGCTCGATTGGTGCTTCGGCGTTGATGACGCCAGTGTCGTCCCGCGTGTTGAGCCAGTATTGACAGACGGTCATAACCGCTGAGCCGTTTCCGCCTTTCGCTGGTCTGGTGACAATTCCAACGTTGGCCGGTATGGTCACCGGCTGGCCGTTATCGAGAATCGTCAGATGGGCTTGGATGTGAAACGGGCGCACCCCGTCGGTCTGGCAAGGTATCCCGTCGACGTAGGGGGCTGGCGGGGGGGTAGCCCACGGTAACAGCGAACCGATATCCGTCCGCACGGCTGTTACCATGATGATACCGCTCAAGGCGAACAAGACCGCGGCGAGTGTCAACAGAAATGCTTTCCGCTGCTGACGGGGCGAAGACGATGAAACTGATCGCGCCTTGACCGGCGCGGTCAGGATGATACCATTCGTCGGCAGCGATGCCTTGCCGTTGACCGAGGCCGAGCGCTTTGGCTTCTTGCGGGAGCTCACGGTTGCCCTCTTTATTCTACGTGGAGACTATACAAGTCAACGCTAATTCTACACGAGCCCCGAGGTTTTGTGGACCTTGACACGGCAGAGGGGCGTTCATATAGTTACGACAGTGCACGCAACATCAGAAATAAAGTGGGGAAGTCGCATCTCAGATGGACATTCGAAAGACAGTTACCCTGATCGAGGATACGCTAATCGAAGGGGGGAAGGCGCTTCCGCAGCCGGCTCGGCGCGTTGCGCTCGTCGCGGTGATCCGTAATCCATTGGTCGGCCGCGACGACGAGAATCTTGACGAACTTGTCCACGACGGCGAAGACCTGGGGCGATTCTTGGCGAAGCGGGCCCTCGAGTATCTCGATCGCGGGCGCCTAGTCAGTATTGGTAAAGGGGTCATCGTGGGACGCGATGGCGAGCCCGAGCACGGTCAAGCTCTGCTCTATCCAAAGTTTGCCGCCGCCATTCGTGAGACACTCGACATCGGTACTGCTCCGATCCAGAGCGTCAAGAGGCTGGGACCGGCGAACACGACAATCGAGATCAACTTGCAGCGCATCGACGGCGCAAGCAGCGGCAAGGAAGCGGGCGTTTTTGAGCTGCGCGTTCCCGGATCACCTCGTGATGACGAGATCCTCGTCGCGCTTGTCGTCGGTAGTGGCAGTAACCCGTAAAGGGAGTGACCATGGAAACGCGAACGATCGTTGGAGCCGGGGAATTCCGTTATGTTGTCGACAAGCAATGGGGACGCCGGGCAGGTGGTGTGCCCGCTTTCGGGACGGTCTCCGGCGTTGCGTGTGATTCTCAGGATCACGTCTACGTCTTCAATCGCGTCCCTAACCCACGGATGATCGTCCTCGATCGCGATGGCAACCTCCTGAGAGAGTGGGGGCTGGGCTATTTCAAGCATCCGCATGGCATTTTCATCACCCCAAGCGACGAGTTGTACCTGACTGACCGCGATACTCAGATGGTGACCCGTTGGACATGCGATGGGCGCTTCCTTCAAGGCTGGGGGACGGCTAACGAGCCGGGTGCGCCAGATCAGCCTTTCAACCAGCCAACCCACGCTTTCGTCACCTCCGACGGCGAGATGTTCGTCTCCGATGGCTATGGCCAGTTCCGTGTGCATCGCTTCGGCGCCGACGGTCAGCTCAAGAACTCCTGGGGCAGCAAAGGCACTGGCCCGGGCCAATTTGCCCTACCGCACGACGTCTGGGTCGATCCACGTAACCGTGTCCTCGTCTGTGACCGGGAGAACAAGCGAATTCAGCACTTCGACCGCGACGGAAACTACCTGGGCGAGTGGAGCGATCTCAAGTCACCGCAGCAGGTCTACATTAAAGACGACATCATTTATCTCTGTGAAGGACGCCAGCAGATCACGATCATGACGCTCGACGCCGAGGTGCTCGCCCGCTGGGGCTCGCAAGGGCCAGCGCCCGACCAATTCACCAACTCGCCGCATAGTATCTGGGTCGATTCGCGCGGCGATATATACGTGGGCGAAGTGATCGTCGAGAACAAGCTGACCAAGTTCATCCGTCAGTAACGACAGCTACCGGGCGATTGGTGGCTTCGTACAGCTCTCGGTGCTGCTGGGCAATCATTGGCCAGCGGTAGCGAGCGCCGATTGTCTGACCAGCGGCCGCGATTCGCTGCCGGACCTCCTCAACGCTGGCGAGTTGGTACATGGCCTTGGCGAGTGCATTTGAATCCCGGGGCGGTACCAGCCAGGTACTCTCGGCGTGGCGCAGGTCGCCGAGGTCCCCCCCCGCTGTCGTCAATACCGGCAGGCCAAAACCGAGGCAGGTGATCAGGGTGCCGCTTTTCAGTGTCGCACCCCGGTTAAACGGAAGGACCGCGAGATCCGCAGCGCGCAGCCGCATTGCCACTTCGTGGTCGGCCAAGAAACCGGTCAGATCGACCGCGTCGGCCAGCCCGAGCTCGCCGATCATGCGGCAGATCTTCTCCTCGTAGGCTTGTGCTTCGCTTCCCCGTAAGGCCAGGCTCTCGGTCCCACCGACTAGCCAGAGAAGCGCGTCCGGCCGAGCTTTCCGGAGACTGTGCATTGCCAGGAGCAGTGTCTCGATCCCTTTGACAGGATGGACAAATCCGAAGAAGATGGCGACAAAACGGTCAGCCGAGATGCCAAGCGCCGCTCGCGCTTGCTCACGGGTTGTGGGCAGCCCAAGCTCCGGCGACACATTGGGTCCGATGGGGATGATCTGAAGACGTGAAGCCAGGCGCGGCGAGCGAGCACGCACCTGAGCGAAATGGTCTGGATTGGTGACGATGGTCAGATCGCTGGCACCAAGTAAGCCGAGCGTTTCGCGGTCGAACCGGCCAGTTTGTTCGCCAGCAGCAAGGGCACGCTCGGCAAGCGGGGCAAGTGGAGCGGGGGGTGACCAGGGCCAACCGCCAAACTCGTGAATGGTCACCGCGATCTGTGGGGCACCGGGGATCAGCTTGGCCAGGAAAGGTAAGAGACAAACTCGTCGGCGGTGGTCGAATGAGCCAGGAGCATACTGAAGATGCAGCCAGTCGACATGCCAACCCCGAGCCAGGCGCAGTAAGCTGAGCAACGCCGAGATCGACCAGGCTGACGTCGGCAGCGAGTAGAATGGTACTGAACTCGCCAAGTTGCCCGAGCGACTCACGATGGTAACGTCGAGTCCGGTGTCGATAAGGGCGGCGACGAGCCGTGATGTATAGTGCGCAACGCCACAGCAAGCGGGAGTGAAATGACCAACGACGTGAATGACTCGCACAATTTCTCCCGGGATCAGTAAAAGTTCACCGATCCCCGGGCACAGGTTGTGCCGTCACCGTTCCTCACGTTCTGACCGGAGGTAGCAGGATGGAGCAAAACGTTCCGTATGGCTGGAACCAACACGAAGTTGAAATTCCCGCCGATTCGGTGACGCTTCCGGGTATTCTCGGCATGCCGACCCACGCCGTTGGCGTGGTTATCTTTGCTCACGGCAGTGGCAGTGGCCGCTTCAGTCCACGTAACCAGTTCGTGGCGCGAGTGCTACAAGAAGCGGGCTTCGCGACTCTGCTCTTGGATCTGCTGACCGAGAGCGAGTCGGGGAATCGCCAATATGTCTTCGACATCGCACTGCTGGCCCGGCGGCTGCTCGCGGCGACTGATTGGGTGCGTCAGCAGCCCGTGCTGAAGGACCTGCCAATTGGCTACTTTGGAGCAAGCACTGGCGCTGGCGCGGCCCTCGTTGCCGCCGCCCAGGAAGGAAACCGGATTAGCGCGGTGGTTTCTCGCGGTGGTCGTCCCGATCTGGCAAATGGCGCTTTGGCTAATGTCACCGCACCGACTCTCCTGATTGTCGGTGGTTGGGACCAACCCGTCATCGCCCTCAACGAGCAGGCCTACAATGAGCTTCACGCTCCGAAGAAGCTGGTGATCGTGCCGCGCGCGACTCACCTGTTCGAGGAGCCGGGCAAGCTCGAAGAAGTCGCCGAGCTCGCGGTGGACTGGTTCACAACCTATCTTAAGAAGAAGCGGACGGCGTGAGCTTGCGAGGGGCACGCGACCTGCAGGAGAACCTTGCTCAATGCATGATGAATTGGGCGTTCTCAATCGCATACCTCTGTTGCTCAATCGCCAGCGCCGTCTCATCGCCGCGATGCTGCTCGTTGTCTTCTTGGTGGGGATATTTGTCGCGGCGAATCACTGGCAGAACGGCGCTGGCACTTCGGCGGTGGTAGCCGCCGGGCCGGCCAACTGTCATCTTGACCCGATCCACCTGCCGCCTCCGCCGAAGAACGCCGCCAACTACCTCCATACCTGCGGTAGTCAGATCTATGATGCTCAAGGACGGCTCGTCCGCATCACCGGCGTGAGCTGGTTCGGGTTGGAAACCGCGACCATGGCGCCGGATGGACTCTGGGCGCGCAATTGGCAAACGATCCTGGCCCAGTTGAGCGCTCTCGGGTACAATACCTTGCGTTTGCCCTTCAGCGACGATATTCTTCAGCCCAACGCCCGGCCGTCGGGAATCGATTACTTGCTGAATCCTGACTTACAGGGGCTGACTAGCCTGCAGGTGATGGACAAGATCATCGCTGGAGCTCGCCAGTATGGTCTGCGAGTGATCCTTGATCGGCACCGACCTTCGAGTGCCGGGCAGAGCGATCTTTGGTACACTCCACAGCGGAGCGAAGCGCAATGGATTGCCGAATGGAAGATGCTTGCCGGGCGCTACCGCGGGGATGACACGGTGATCGGAGCAGATCTCGACAACGAGCCCCGTGGCCCGGCCACCTGGGGAACTAACGATCCAGCCACCGATTGGCGACTCGCGGCTGAGCGGGCCGGCAACGCGATACTTTCGGTGAACCCGTACTGGCTGATCTTCGTCGAAGGAATCGAACACACTGGCAACGATTGGTACTGGTGGGGTGGAGACCTGGAAGGCGTCGCCAAAGCACCGGTCATTCTAAACCTGCCGAATCGGGTCGTCTACAGCCCGCACGATTACGGCCCGGACGTCTATCCGCAGGGGTGGTTCCATGATTCCAGCTTCCCCAATAACATGCCGTTGGTCTGGGATAAGCACTGGGGCTACATTGCCGCGCAGGGAATTGCGCCGGTCGTGCTCGGCGAGTTTGGTGGGCGCTCGGTGGGGTCTGACAAGGAAGGACAATGGCAGCGGGCTTTGGTTAGCTATCTCGCCGACCATCATCTGGGCTTCATTAGCTGGGCGCTCAATCCCGACTCGGGTGACACGGGTGGCCTGCTCGATGACAATTGGATGACGGTGGTCTCGGCAAAGCAGGATCTCTATTCCGAATCGCTTGCTCCCAGGATCAGCCCGGCATCTGCCCAGGCCAGCCAACGACTCCAGCCACTGCGGGTGATCTATCACTCGATCGCTTCGAATCCCGGTTCGGTGAACGCCAGTTTTATCGTGACTGTCTTCAATGACACGAGCCAACCCGTGCCGCTGTCCCAGCTCACGCTACGCTACTGGTTTGCCGGTAATCCTCACGTCCTTGCCGCCGTCGTCGACTGGGCTGCTCTTGGGAATGGACACGTTCACGTGGTCGTCAAAGCCGAGCCGCGCGCTCAGCAAGGCGGATATGTCGAGATTCAGTTCGATTCCGGAGCCGGCGACCTGGCGGCATTCGGTACAACTGGACCGATCCTCGTACGCTATCATCGCGTCGATTGGGCAGCGGTGGATCCGAGCCATGACTTCAGCTACCTCAATAGTAATACCGACCTGTCCTCGTCCCGGATCGATCTTTACCAGAACGGTCGCTTGGTTTGGGGTACTTTACCTTGACACCACGATAGAGCCTTGTTATGATCGTGCTTGGTGAGATGTTTGACCTTTTCCCGACGAGATTTCGAGTATATTTACTTGACGCGATTTCTGGAATGAAAGCGTCGGGGCTCAGGCGACCTGGTGCGTCCGTACAATTGTGCGGCCCAGGATTTCTTACCGTTAGCGCGGCTCGGCCGATTCGGCAGCAATAGTTTCTTTTTTTTGTGGTGCTGAACGGTGAGTGAGCGGCGCAATTTTTTGGACGAAGGTTGATATGCCCCGCGACGAAGAAAATTATGTTGGCCTTTTTATTGATTGGGATAACCTCGCGATTAGCACTGCTGTAGACTTTGCCGGAGCTGTTCCGGACGTTCGGGCGATTGTTCGGGCAGCGCAACGCTTTGGAACCATCTTAATTGCCCGCGCTTACGCCGAATGGAACGTCAGCAGCGACCGTCTTTCGGTTTACCGCGCGGGAATCGAGCCGATCTTTGCTCCCACCTTCCGCTTCGAATCTGATCCGGGCGCCGGTGCACCACGGGGAAAGAGTCTCGCCGATCCATGCCTGGTCGCCGATTGCATCGATACGCTCCACCTTATGCCTACGATCAACGTTTTTGTGCTGGTTTCCGGCGACAAGGACTTGATCCCAATTGTCCGTCTGGTCCAGCTTCGAGGCAAGAAGGTGGTGGTGATTGGCCCAGACTTTGTTGCCGCGATTCTTCGCGAGATGGCCGACGACTATATCCCGTACCGTTTGCTTGCCGAGACGTCCGAAAACCCGCCGACGGAAGTGAGTGTTCATGGAGTACGTGGTCACCGACGGCTGAGTAGCGCGCGATTGGCCCCATCGCCCGCGGGCGTGCCCCAACGCACGCCCAATGCAGCGCCGTTCCGTGCCATTGACGCAGTGGCCTCGTCTTCTGCCCCGGTGCCAGGTCCCGCCGTGGCAAGTGCGACCGTGGCGGAGTCTAACGGCGTCGATCGTTCCGAGCTGATCGTTCCGAGTGAAGCTCCGGTCAAGCCGCCGCCTGCTGAAGAGCTTCTTGACTCGGCACCGCTCTTTGCGACGATCGCCAATATTTTGCGAGAGCGCGAAGAGGCTGGAAAGCCTCGCCTGCGTGCGACCAACTTGAAGGATCAATTGCTGGCACGAATCAAAGATTTCAACGAAAAAAAGTATGGCTTTCCACGTTTCAAGGATCTGCTGAACGCGGCGGAAAAAGCAGGGGTGCTGACCGTTTCCCGGACCGGTCCGGTCCAATGGGTTACCAGCACGAGTCAAGTCCCGCCCGTTGTCACACCGGTCGCTGCTTCATCGAGTGAGACGAATGGGGTGAGCGAGACAGTACCATCTCTCCAAGCATCGTCGCTGCCGCTGTCATCCGTGCCGGTGACCGCTCCACTAGCCGAGATGACCGAGCAGGGGAAATTGCCGATAGAAGCAGGTTCGGTGGATCGGGAGGTAGTCCGTTTCATCCTGGGGCTGCGGAGCCGCAGCCGCTGGCTGACTTATACTTACGTGCTGACTAATCTCCTGAATCATCTAGGGAATGGCGTGGCTGACGCGGCCTCGGACGCCGAAGCGCGTGCTACGTTGAATCGCTTAGTTCAAGAAGGAGTGCTCGTTGTCGACCGCGAGCCACGTGAGATCGACGTGAGTGGAACCCGTCACCGCGTGCGATTGTGTCACATCGTCGACGAGCATCCTCTGGTCCGGGAAGTGCTCGCCGAACTCGAGGCAGAAGCCACTGCTGCGCCCGCTGAGTCGGCCGTACCAGCCATGACCGCGGATGCGACGACGGAAATGGTTTCGGCAATCGAGCCCGTATCTCCCGAGAGTACGGAGTCGGTCCAGGACACGATTGCTCCGGCATCGATTAAGATGACTCCTCCCATGAGCGAAACGGCATCCGCGAGTGTGCCGATCGAGTCAAAGGCGGACGCACCGATTCTGGAAGTGCCAGTCGCCGAGGCTGCGACGATGGTTGCAAACGAGGCGGAGCCGGCCGCGCCGGTTGCCGAGGTGCCAAGTGAGGCGTCGGTTGAGGTTACCACGAGTGAGCAGGTCGAAGCGATGGCGAAAAGCGCCGCGTCGATGCCCGAAGCCGAATTGCCGAGTCCAGTGGGTGAACCAGCCGAGCCTGGTGGCCAGGTATTATCCTTGGCTGACAGTTTTGAGATCCTGCGACAGGTGGTCCGCGAGGCAACCGATGCCAATCGCCCAACAACTGGTCCGGCTGCGGTCAAGAACCGTCTCGTGCGCCGGCTTGGCAGCTTCGACGAGCACACCTTTGGCTTTAGCAAGTTCAAAGATTATCTTCTCGCTGCTGAGCGCGCTGGCGCTGTTCGCTTGGAGATCAGCGGTACCACGACCCGAGTGGCACCGAGCGAACCAAAGAGCGAAGAATAGGACTCCCGCATCAGTGCTAAAAGGAAGAAGGGGGCCGAGCAATGTTCAGCTCGGCCCCCTTCTTCCTGTGTTGGAGGAGAACCATGTCACGTTGGAACGTGCTAGTGGTGGGAAATGGTGCGCGTGAGCACGCTCTGGTCTGGAAGCTACGCCAGAGCCCACGCGTGGATCATCTCTTTTGTGCCCCGGGGAACGGCGGAACGGCGGTGATAGCTGAAAATGTCCCCATTGCTGCGAATCAGGTGGAAGCCCTCGCTGCTTGGAGTGCTGACAATCAGATCGATCTCGTCGTTGTCGGGCCGGAGGAGCCGCTCGCGCTTGGGCTTGTCGACCGATTGACGCGGCGAGGCGTGCGTGCCTTTGGGCCAACGGCCGTGGCGGCGCGTATCGAGTCCAGCAAGAGCTGGGCCAAGTCGCTGATGGTCGAAGCCAACGTTCCGACGGCAGCCTATGCGATCTTTGATGATGCCGTTGCAGCTTGGGAATACGCTCGGATACAGCGATACCCGCTCGTTCTGAAGGCCGATGGCTTGGCCGCGGGCAAGGGTGTGATCATCGCAATGACTCCCGAGGAAGCGAAGGCAGCGATCCGCATGGCTCTGGAAGAGCGGACTTTCGGTGAGGCCGGACGTACCCTGGTGATCGAAGAATTCTTGGCCGGCGAGGAGATGTCGCTCCTCGCCTTCGTCGACGGGCGGACGGTCGCGCCACTCGTCCCCGCTCGCGATCACAAGCGGGTTGACGACGACGATACCGGCCCGAATACCGGTGGTATGGGGGCGATCGCCCCGTCCCGGCTTGCTGATCGCTACGGCGTCGAGCATCTGACCTCGACGATTCTCCAGCCGATCGCCTCCGCACTGGCCGATCGTGGGATTCCCTATCATGGGGTACTTTACGCTGGCCTTATGCTCACAGCAGATGGTCCGCGGGTGCTCGAATTCAACTGCCGTCTCGGCGATCCGGAGACCCAGGTTCTCTTGCCCCTGCTGGACGAGGATCTGGTCGATCTGATCGAAGCGACCGCCACCGGCCAGTTAACCCCTGGTCCTGTGCGGGCGCGGGCTGGCTACCGCTGTGGCGTCGTGCTTGCCTCGGACGGCTATCCTGGCGCTTATCCGACCGGGCTACCGATTTCCGGACTCGACCAGGTTGATGATGAAACGCTTGTCTTCCACGCGGGCACCAAGCTAGTGGATGGCCTGCTGCTGACTGCGGGCGGCCGCGTCCTCACTGTCGTTGGCCATGGAGAGACACTCGCGGCAGCGCGCCAGCATGCTTACCAGAACGTCGAGAAGATCTACTTCGCCGGCGCTCACTATCGTCGCGACATCGGAGGCCGCGAGGCCGATCAGGGGTGAGACGGATGAGCATCTTGCCGATCGCTTTGCTCGCCATCATGATCCTGGTAGTCGGCTGTGCCACGACCGGGACTGGGACGTCCGCGAGCTCGAAAGGGTCTCCACCGGTGCCGGAGCCTACGCTGATACCGACCGACGTTGGCTCGCCAACGCCGGGGGCCGGGGCGTCGCCGGTGGCTCAATTGACGCGGCCCATTCCCGCTGGGAGTGCGCCTGAGCCAGCGATTCCCCCCGGGGCAGCCTCGGCGGTAGAGCTCGCTCGCCAGCAATTAACGAGCCAGACTGGCGTCTCGTCGGACCAGATCCGGGTCGTCAGCGTCACCAGCGTGCAATGGCCGACGAGTGCACTCGGCTGCCCCCAGCCCGGGCGCTTCTATGCGCAAGTCGTCACCCCGGGCTACCAGATCATCCTCGAAGCGGCGGGGCGCACCTACGAGTACCATTCAGATTCGGGACGCCGCGTCGTTCTCTGCAATACGCCATAATCTCTGATCCGGGGGAGCGGGGGAAATCCGCGCCAAGCCGCGGTTGACAGATTTCCCTCGCCTTGGATAGCTCAGAATGACGGGGTCAAAGTCGAGAGGGCTACTGGACGATGACCGTGCCGAGCATACCGAGAGTTTCGTGAGGAACGCAGAAATACTTGTAGGTGCCGGCCGTGTCAAAGGTGTGAGAAAAGGTTTGGCCCGGCTGAAGCAAGCCGGAATCAAACGGCTGGACCCCTTGGGGGAGCGAGCAGTCGCCGGCCTTCGCTGCCTTCGATGGATCGAAGGTTGCCGAGTGCACTGTCTGTGACGCGTTCTGCCAGGTGACGGTGCCTCCCTTGGCAATGGTGATAGTTGCTGGGTCGTAGACGTTTGCGTCAGTCATTTTCACCGTTGCCGAGTTCCCGATGGATTGGGCTGCCTTCGCTTCCGAGTTCAGCGCCGTATTTACGTTTGAAACTGCCGTGGCCGCGCTCGCATTCGAGCTTGACGCTGTTCCACCACTGCAGGCCGCGAGCACCGTTGCGCTCAGGACGGTGAGGCCACCCAAGAATCCCCGCCGCCCAATTCGGTTCCGTGCTGCTTCCCAGGAGCGTATTCCATCCATAGTCTCTCCTCCACGTGAGTTAAGTGAATCGTGGCCCACCGTCCTGGCTGGTCTGCCCTTTGACGGTGATCACGCGAAATCGCGGGCGAAGAACGGCGCCAGCGATTCCCATTCTTCCGGCGCCGCCCGTTCTCAGTATACCCTATTCGGATATGAGGTGTCTGAGATCAGTTCTTTCGCACTGCAATGTGTACAATCGTCCCCTTAGGAACGATCGACCCCGGAGCCGGGGATTGGCTCAATACCGCTCCGACTGACACTTGATTAAGCGTTTGATCTGGGAGATCGTCGTGTCCCTGATAGTTCGTATAGGTGTTCTGCAAGCTGACGTTGTCGATGAGGGCCCTTGCCTGAGCTTCGGGCAACCCGACGAGAGCTGGGACACGGACGCGGCCATCGCTCTGCAGGTACGAACTCGGGGCGGGCTGGGGGGTAGATGTCGCAGTCGGTATGACAGTAGGGATTGAGGTTGCGACCAGCGCGGGCGAGGTGGGTGGTAACGTGTGCGTTGGCGCAGAAATGGGCTTGACGCCTTTCGTGCCAACGACCAAGACGTTATGGGCCGGATCGTAATGGTTGGTGAAGACGTAACGGTCAACAGTCAGCCCGTTCTTGGTGACGAGGCGTTCAATCGTCGCGTCGAAGCCATCCTCGGCTGATTCGATCCAGAGCTCGTAGCCGGCCGGCTGCGTGGGATCCTCGCGGCGAATCGTTGCGCGATCGGTCTTGATCAAATTTGTAATCTTCGTGGGGCTCGACGTTACCTTCCAGCCTGGGCTCACCCCGAACACTCGGAAGCGAACGTTAGTGTTATTGTAGGTCCCTTCGATGCGAAGCCAATCTGCCGTTGTATTGCGAAACTGGAAGTCGACCGGTGGGAAATCGACGGTCGCATCCAGCCCAACCTGCCCGTAGGGTGGCTGGCCATAGTGGGCAATCCAGTACAAATGGTGGTAGTGACGAATGATTGGCAGGCCGGCCCAGTAGACTGCCTGGAAAAGGGTTGTCGCGACCTGGCAGATGCCACCGGCAATCGCTGGCACAGTTTCGGGCACGCCGTTGTTATTCACGATGCCATAGGCAACCGTGAAGCCGTTGGCCACGGACTGCGAGCCGACCCTCGCGTCGAACGAGAAAAGATCTCCCGGCGCGACTGTCGCGCCGTTGATGAGATCAGTTGCACGCCGAACGTTATGGACACGCGGCGCGATTGAGCCGGCATAGGAAGTGACCGACTGCCCGAGCAGATCGGTGAGCCGAGCCGGGTCGTAGGGAATCGTGGTGGCTGCCGGACTGGGCGACGGCGGTGGGGTCGAGGTTGGCTCAGGAGTCCGGATGGCAATGGGCATCGCCGTCACGACCGCGATCGGCAATTGCTGGCCCAGCGACCTGCTCGCCGGACTATTATTGAGCTTGGGGGCGACCACATCGGATGATTGGCTCGCCGTCAGCGCGGACGCAGCAGGAAGCGATCTCCTCGGACTGTTGACGACAGAGTTCTTCGAGAGTGAATTAGGCGGAGTCGCGGCTTGCGGACTGCCGCAGGCGGCAGTGAGTAAGCTTATCCCTCCAAGCAGGGCGATCTGAAGGATTTTGCGACGGCTGTGGTGAGTGGCTTGGGCGGCAACCCTCGAAGACAAGGGTGAATGAATTTGCGGTTGCATCTCAATCGCTCTCCCTGGTGCTCGGTCAGGCCGGCACGGAGCATCTGGAGTGCTGACGACCTGAGGTGTACGTTTATCCTACACCAAACGGGGGGCTTAGGGAACGAAAGCTTCTGATTTCAGCCGAGATCGAACATTTGAAATCTGTTAATGATCGCACCGTACCGGGCAAGTGCAGATCACCGCGCTCCGGAGGATTGACATCCAACCGTGCTCCCGGCATAATGCTCGCAACATACGAAATTGCATACAGATCGCACAGAGGCGCATGGTGCCGGAACTGTTCGACAAGATCTATGGGATCGAAGCGGCGACCGCGATTGCGAACTCGATGGGCGACGTTTCCGAAGGCCTTTCCTACCAGCAAATCGAGGAGAAATATGGCTTTCT
>JAJPIK010000037.1 GCA_021324795.1 Chloroflexota bacterium | reverse complement strand
GGTAGGTGCGCAGCGCGTCTCCCCGATGGGCGGGGCCGTTGTCCCAGATGACGATCAAGGCCTCGGGATGGTTTGCCCGCAACTGGCGCAGGAACGCCACCGAGGTCTCGGCGGTGCACGTGCCCTCGACTTCCATCTTCTCAACCTCCCCGGTCTCGAGGCAGACCGCCGAGTAGGAGACGACCTTCTCTTTCAAGCTCGGACTGCTCGAATCGACCAGGGCCGGCCTCCCCTTGAGCACCCAGAGCCCGTGCAGGTCGGCGTCGGCGCGAAAGAACGCCTCGTCTACGAACCAGATCGACGCGCCCGTTCGCGCCGCTTCCTGGCGCACCTCGGCGTAGAGACGAACGAACTCCTCCCGCTTGGCCACGTCGGCTTTGGTCAGCCGTTTCTTGGGACGACGCAGGACGAAGCCGAGCCGATGCAGGTCATTCAGGCAAGTGCTTCGACACAGCTCCTGGGCGAAGCGCCGTTTGATGAACTCGCGCACCACTTTCCAATTCCAGTTCGCCAGGTCGATCCCCGCCTCCCGCGGTGGCTGCTGCACCGCCGCCTTCAACGCGGCTTGGGCTGCCACGTCGAGGGCGGGGGGGGGCCGCCGGTCTGCTCGAAGGCGAGGCTTCGCGGCCCCGCCGCGCCAAACGCATTCACCCAGGCGCCGATGGTGTGGGCGTCCCGTTCCAGCGCCCAGGCAACTTGGGCCTCGGACCAGCCCTGCGCCAGCAGCCACAACGCGTGCCAGCGCTCCCGCTCGCGCACTGCGCGTTCGTCCGACTGCCACTTCTCGAGGAGTGCTCCACTGCTGTCCATCCGCAGACCTCACCCTTTGCCTGATGATCGAACAGCCTATCATCCCCACCCTGTGGGTTTCACCTTGGCTTTACTTTAGCAGAGCCCGATTAAGGGGGTTGGCCTTAGGGCTATGAGACCCACGAAGGAAGATATTTCAGACAAGCGCCGGATCTGTTACCGTTAGAATACTTCGAAATCACAAGTAATCGAAAGGGTCGGAGAGATGGCAGTGACGCAGATCGAGTCAGCGACGACACTGAACGGATCCACTGAACGAGGACCGGCGCTGACACCAGAATTGTTGGCTCGCTTCCGGGAGGCCTTCGCGGCGAATCCCACACACCGCGTTGCTCAGAATGCCGTGACGCAGGTTACTGTCGATGACGTGGCCTTGAACCGGGCGATTGTCACGGCGACCGACCATACCTTCTCGCATCGGCTCGATGAATGGTCGGTGACGAACCAGAAACGCTCCGGGCGCTGCTGGATGTTCGCCGGGTTGAATCTCTTGCGCGTCGGTGCAATGAAAAAGCTCGGGCTGAAGTCATTCGAGTTCAGCCCGAATTACTTGATGTTCTGGGATAAAATCGAGCGGGCCAACTATTTTCTCGAGGCGATCATTGAAACGGCCGAGCGCGACGTTGGCGATCGCACGGTCAGCTATCTGCTGAATCGACCTGCCGAGGATGGCGGCCAATGGAATATGTTCGTGAATCTGGTCAAGAAGCACGGCCTGGTTCCCAAGAGTCTCATGCCCGAGACCGAAAGCTCCTCGAATACGACGCGCATGAACAGTATTTTGCGTCGGAAGCTTCGTGAAGGGGCAAAGACTTTGCGTGATCAGCACGCGGCCGGTGCGAGCTTGGAGGCGTTGCGCGCAATAAAGGAGGAGATCTTAGCGGTCATTTACCGAATTCTCAGCATTCACCTGGGAACGCCACCGGAGCGATTCACCTGGCAGTGGACCGACCAGGAAAAGGAGTTCCATCGTGAGGTTGAGCTGACGCCGCGCGCGTTCGCGGCGAAGTACGTCGATCTGCCCATCGACGAGTACGTTTGTCTGGTCAACGATCCTCGTCCGACCAGCTCTTATGGTCAGACGTATACTGTTCAGTATCTCGGCAACGTCGTCAGCGGCGGGATGGTGATCTATCTCAACGTCGACATGGCATTGATCAAGCGGATTGCGCAGCAGACGATCGAGGATGGTGAGCCAGTCTGGTTCGGCTGTGACGTCGGCAAGATGATGCGTCGTGACCTCGGCATCTGGGACAAAGATCTCTACGATTACGAGTCGCTTTACCAGACGACGTTCTCCTTGAACAAGGCGGATCGCCTCATGTATGGTGAGACCCAGATGACCCACGCGATGCTCTTCACCGGCGTCGACATCGTGGATGGGAAGGCGCGGCGCTGGCGGGTCGAGAATAGCTGGGGCGAGGAAGGTGGCCAAAAGGGCTTCTACACGATGAACGATACCTGGTTCGACGAGTACACCTTCGAGATCGCCGCTCGGAAAAGCTATCTTTCACCGGAGCTTCAGGCAGCGCTCGACCAAAAGCCGATCGTCCTGCCGGCCTGGGATCCCATGGGGGCACTGGCGTGGTAGCCCCGCCTATTCATCCCCAATACGGCATACCAAATCCGGTAGCGGGGAGGCGTGCGCCCCCCGCTACCGGATTGAGCGGCCCAATGCTGCCGAAGGTCGGGTACGCGTGGCTGAGCCCGCATGTCTCATCGAAGAGGAGGGGGTAGGTCTTCACGAACCATTCTCGCTCCCTGGGCGCACCTGGCAATCCCGCCTGTTGTAAAACCGATCGACCGTGGCTATCAGTTGGGCTTCGGGCGTCGTCGCTGGTAGGCTCAAGTCGTTTCTGGCGATTGTATTCATTGAGAACAAGCAAAAAGTCTTGACAGGCGACGCCCATGGATGCTACAAAGTGATTGATATTCTAGATCGACTTACTCGTGATTTGCGGCTCCTCTCTAGCGTGCTGTACGTTGGACAGAAAACGGTAACGGGGCAGGAGAATGGGCTGGATGAGTCCCTTGTCTGGCCATCAACTCCCCGTTTTTCATGTCTGAGTGGATCCTTGACTTCAGAGACATACCTGGCTCGGTTAATTTCGTGGAGGACTGATGGCTTTGAACAGCCCGACCCTGACGATTCAGGAATGTGCCCCTTGGAAAGGAGTGGTGGACGGATTGGCCGAGTGCCGGTATAACCTGACGCACCTCCAGGCGCTAGAAGCCGAGGCGATCTTCATCATGCGTGAAGCCGCGGCCGAATTCGAGCGTCCCGTGCTCCTGTTCTCTGGTGGTAAGGATTCGGCTGTTCTTTTGCGTCTGGCCGAGAAGGCATTTCGGCCCGGCCGATTTCCGTTTCCGATCATGCACATCGATACTGGCCACAACTTCCCGGAAACGCTCGCTTTCCGCGACCGTCGTGTTGCCGAGCTTGGTGAACGCTTGATCGTACGCTATGTGCAGGATAGTATCGATCAAGGGCGGGTTACCGAGCTCAAGGGACTCGGAGCATCCCGGAACCGTTTGCAGACGACAACCTTGCTTGACGCGATCAGCGAGTTCGGTTTTGACGTGGCAATGGGCGGCGCTCGGCGTGACGAGGAGAAAGCACGGGCGAAGGAGCGCGTCTTCTCCTTCCGCGATGAGTTTGGGCAATGGGACCCTAAAAACCAGCGACCGGAGCTCTGGAATCTTTACAACGCGCGCATCCACCCGGGGGAGCACGTGCGCGTCTTCCCGCTTTCGAACTGGACCGAGCTTGACGTTTGGGAGTATATCGCTCAGGAGCAGCTCGATCTGCCGTCAATCTACTATGCCCACCGCCGTCTGGTGTTCGAACGAGGCGGAATGCTCCTGGCCGTTGGCGAATACATGCAACCGGTCGATGGGGAGATTCCCTTCGAAGCCGAGGTACGCTACCGAACAGTTGGTGATATGACCTGTACCGCTGCCGTGCGTTCATCCGCCCGCACGGTCGCGGAGATCATCGAAGAAACCGCCGCGACCCGCATTTCCGAACGCGGAGCGACTCGCGCGGACGATCGCTTCTCCAGCGCGGCCATGGAAGATCGCAAGCGCGAGGGATACTTCTGATGGTCAGACGCTTATCCACTGTCGCCGCCAAATCTGACCTGCTCCGCCTCTCGACGGCCGGATCGGTCGACGATGGCAAGAGCACACTCATCGGGCGCCTGTTATACGAAACGAAGTCGATTTTCGAGGACCAACTCGAGGCAATCGAGCGTACCAGCCGCGACCAGGGCGCCGACTACGTGAATCTGGCGCTCCTAACCGATGGCTTGCGTGCCGAGCGCGAGCAAGGTATTACGATTGACGTTGCCTATCGCTATTTCTCGACTCCCAAGCGTACCTTCATCTTGGCCGATACACCGGGCCATGTCCAGTACACCCGGAATATGGTGACTGGTGCCTCCACGTCCGATCTGGCCATCATCCTGGTCGATGCGAGCCGAGGCATTATGGAACAATCCCGCCGGCACATCTTCATCGCTTCGTTATTGCGGATTCGCCACTTTGTGATTTGTATCAACAAGATGGACCTGGTCGACTACTCCGAGGAAGTTTTCGCGCGTATTTGCAGCGCTTTCCAGCCCTTTCTCACTCGTTTGGGGCTCTCGGATGTCCTGTTCATTCCCGTCTCGGCGCTGCATGGCGATAACGTGGTTGAACCTTCGCTCAACATGCCCTGGTACGAAGGGCCTTCGTTGCTCCACCATCTGGAGAACGTGGAGGTCGCTTCCGACCAGGATCTGGTCGACGTGCGCTTTCCGGTGCAATGGGTGATTCGCCCGCATCGCAGCGAGCACTACGATTACCGGGGCTATGCTGGCCAGGTGGCCGGGGGGGTGATCAAACCCGGTGACGCGGTGGTTGCGCTGCCCGGCGGATACCAGACCCGCGTCAGATCAATCGATACTTTCGATGGGCCGATCTCGTGGGCGTTTCCGCCGATGAGCGTCACCTTAACACTGGCAGATGAGATCGACATCTCGCGCGGCGACATGATCACTGGCTTGCAGAACCGACCGATCGTTGGCCAGAATATCGAGGCCACTCTCTGTTGGCTGACGACCAGTCCGCTCAAGGTTGGCAAGAAGTATATTGTCAAGCACACGACGCGAAGCGTCCGGGCGGTCGTGACGAATCTCCAGCACCGGATCGACATCAACTCGCTTGGGCGAGACGAGAGCGCGGAGATGCTCGGTCTCAACGAGATTGGTCGCGTTTCTCTCCGCACTGCTTCCCCGCTGATGTATGATCCGTACGACCGCAATCGAGCAACCGGAGGGTTCATCCTGATCGATGAAGGGACGAACGAAACCGTCGCCGCGGGAATTATCCAGCAGCCAGTGGGGTGAGGGCTCTCCGCTCTAAAATCCGAGTGCGAGTGCAATCAGCCCACTGATGATGCCCAGGACGACGACCGACGTGGCGACCGCGGCCAGAACGCGCTTCGGAAAGACCGTCCAGACCATCGAGATCGACGGCACGCTGATCGGGGCGAGGGTCATCAGCAATGCTCCGGCCGGGCCGATCCCGAGGCCGTAGTGCAGCATCGTTTGGACGATTGGAATCTCGCCAGCCGTTGGGATCACAAAGAGCGTTCCCGCGAGGGCTAGGCCGACGATAGCCAGGAGACTGTTGCCTGCCGTGAGACTAGCGGTCGGGAAGAGCCAGGCGCGCGCGGCGCCCAAGACGAGGACGATCACCAGATATTCGGGAAGAAGTCCGATCATTAGTTTTCCGAGTGCCTGGAACCACCGGGCGATGATTGGTGCCGTCGATTCTGGCTCGTCCGGCATGAACTCGAAAACGTCGATGCTGGTATCCTCTGAGGCGAAGAGATGGCTGACGAGGGTAGATACACCAAAGACGAGCACGAGACCGACGACGAAGCGCAGTAGCGCCCACTTCCAAGAGAGGGCGAAGAGGATGAAGACCAGCGTCGCCGGGTTTAGCGTCGGGTTGCCCAACCAGAAGGCAAGTCCAGCGCCAACCGAGACGCCGTTCCGGCGCATGCCTACCACGACCGGTGAGACGCAGCAGGTGCACATCATTCCTGGCAGGGCAATCACGCCGCCCAGCGCGGTGGTGCGAAACTCTTTGCTCCCGAGCAACCTGGTCAGCCAGGCCCGAGGCAGGAGCGTCTCGATCGTCGTTGAAAGCAGCAAACCAAGTACGAGCGCCTGCCAAATGGAGTTGAAGTAGGCGAGAGCGTAGCCGATCGCTGCGGCGAGAGACGGCGAAGGCGCGGCCTTAGTCTGGCCGGAGATGATCGAAGCGCCGAGGGTGTGGCTCGCCGCGACGGTAAGTGCTTTGTGATAGTAAGGATTCCACTTGACGATGAAAAGACCGACGACGGCAATCAGGAGCAATATCCCGAGCCCGACGATGTACTGCGAATTCGCCGTCCGAGCTGGCTCGCCAAGTCTTGAATCTGACACCACTTCGCCTCTTTCTGTCTACCGAAATTCCCTCTTCCCCTGGAAGAGGGCTAGGGTGAGGGCGGTCTCCTAATTTCACGTGCCATGGTTGGCCAGTGGGCCAAGCGTAACTCCACTCATCTGGTCTGATGCTCCTATCATACGCATTTGATATGATAAGAGGCAACTGGTATACCTTTTTGTCATAGCGCGAGTAGGATACGATGGACCTTGAGCAAGTTCGGAGCTTTATCCTGGCGGCTCGCCTCGGCAGCTTCACCTATGCTGCCCGGGAGCGTGGTCTAACTCAGCCCGGCCTGAGCCGCCAGGTACAGAAGCTCGAGCGCGAGCTGGGGGTAACCCTTTTCGACCGGCAGGCCACTGAGCTGCGGCTGACCCCGGCCGGCGAGCGTTTTCTCTGTTTCGCGGAAGAATTCGTCGATGCGCACGCGCGGTTGCTGCTCGAAATTCGCGCGGTGCCGTCGTCGTTGGAGGGTGATCTCCGCATCATCGCCAGCACAACTCCCGGTGCTTTCCTCGTACCGCGGCTCGTTGCTCGCTTCCGCGAACGATACCCCCGGGTACGTCCGGAAATTGCCATTGCCGATTCGGCGGCGGTGGTCGCGGCTCTCCACGAGAGACAATGGGATATCGGATTTACGGGCGGACCGGTGAGAGATCCCTCGCTCCAAGCGACCGTCGTCGCCGAGGACGAAATCGTGCTCGCGGTCCCAGTTCACTATCCATTGGCCAAGCGGAAGCAAGTTTCTCTAGCCGATCTTACCGACGTTCCGTTTCTCGACCGTGAGGAAGGATCGGGCACGCTGCAAAGCCTGCGCGCCGCGCTTGCCGCGCGGCGGTTGACTTTGCCACGTCGCAACGTTGTCATGGTACTAAGTAGCTGCCAGGCGATCGTCGCGGCCGTTCGTCAAGGGATGGGCGTTGGCTTCGTCTCGACCCTTGCGCTCGCCGATACCGACCCTTCCGAGGTCGTCGGGCTTCGCCTCGTCGGCCTTGACGTGCGGCGTGCACTGTCTCTGGTCTATCTGAAGCGTCAGACGCTGCCGCCAGTCGTGACCGCCTTTGCCGGTTTTGTGCAGCAGCAAGCGCAAGGGCGGGTGCCCCCATCTGATCCTGCCTTGCGCGATCAGGGCGGGAACTCTTCCTTAGCCGTTGCCGACTAATTTAGCCGGCTGCCAGGTGTAATGATGAGTAATCTCGATCCGGTTGCCGTCCGGGTCCTGACAGAAGAGGAACTCCGAGCCATCGCCTCGGCGGTCTGGACCGTTAATCTTCACGCCGGTTTCGCGCAGCCGCTTCACCGTCGCTTCGAAATCCGCGACCTCGATTGCCATGTGCATGTGCTGAGACGGTCCGTGCAGGTGGACGTGCAGCTCCTGACCTGTTGGCAGAACGAACAGCAAGACCGGTGAGTAGCTGAACCCTTTGACGAGCTTGACCTGCTCGGCCATCCCATCGGCAGTGGGCTGGACAAAATCGTCGGGACTGCCGATGGCGATGACCTCGATGCCAGCCTGCCTGGTTAGCTTCCGAATCTGCTCGAGACCTTCAGCATCGAGACGTAGTCCCCCACCATATGACTGTGGCCAACCCGAGAGCTCGATGACCTCGGCACCGGCTTGCTGACAGTAGGCGACGTACTCCGGAAACGGCATGTCAGCCAGGCCGCGCCACATGGAGCTTGCAATGCCAACCTTCACGGTCATTCCTCCGATCGGATTTTCGCCTAACGAGGCGACCAGGAACCGCGTGAGGCTATCTTAGCAGATTAGCCCGTGCCGATCGGCTATCCGCTCTTGACTTGACGCTGGCCGATGGTATACTTCCAGCCAGTTTGCCGCTTGCGAAAACAGGAAGCGGCGTGCGTCTGAGGAGTGACGAGCATGCGTTATCTGAGTTTCGAGCGCAATGGACGAGCTTCCTGGGGTGCTTTAGTCGAGGGCTCGGTCGTGGATTTCCCGAGCGCCGGTACTGCTCTCGGTCTTGCATTCCCACCGACTCTGCTTGACTTCATTCAGGCCGGCCCGTCGCTCTGGGGACAAGCCTCGACGATTGCCGAGGCATGCCGGTCCGGTCGCGTCATCTCAAGCAGCTACGGACTCTCGGACGTGCGTTTGCTGGCCCCAATCCCACGTCCAGCCAAGAATGTGTTTGCTCTGGGGTTGAATTATGCCGAGCACGTAGCGGAAGGTGGCCAGTCCCGTCCGTTGCCGGAGAGGCCGATCTACTTTACGAAAGTATCGACCAATGTGGTCGGACCGGATCAGCCAGTCGTCGACGATCCGGATCTGACGACCCGACTCGATTGGGAAGTTGAGCTCGCTTTCGTCATTGGGATTGGCGGGCGACGGATTAATCGCGATGATGCTCTGCGTCACGTGTTTGGCTATACCATCGCCAACGATCTCTCGGCCCGAGATGTCCAGCAAGGTCGTGGCGGACAATGGTTTCTTGGCAAGAATCTTCAAGGCAGTTGCCCGATGGGGCCCTGGCTCGTCTCGGTGGATGAGATCCCCGATCCACAATTGCTCGATATTTCATTGCGGGTCAATGGCGTTGTCAAGCAACACTCAAATACACGCGAACAGATCTTCCCAGTCGCTCAGGTTATCGCCGATCTCTCGCGCTACCTTATGTTGGATCCCGGCGACATCGTCATTACCGGCACTCCTAGCGGCGTGGGGAACGCCCGGAAGCCACCGGAATACCTTCATCCCGGCGACGTGGTCGAGGCAGAGATTCAATCGATTGGCGTTCTTCGGACTCCCATTATCGGCCCCAATAGGTGATTCTCGAGGCTGAGATTGATGCAGTGCGCCTATCTTTTCGGCCCGCGTGATCTGCGATTTGTTGAGCGCGAGCCACTGGTGCTTGGACCAGATGACGTCCGGATCGAGATTGCCTGCAGTGGCATTTGTGGAACCGACCTGCACGTTTATAGCGGGATGATTTTCGGGAATTCGGTCCATGAGCCGCGTCCGTTCGGTCACGAGTTCGCCGGGCGGGTGAGCGAAGTCGGCGTCAACGTTACTACCCTCGCGGTTGGAGATCGGGTTACCGCTATCCCCAACTCTCCCTGCGGGAAGTGCGCGCTCTGCCGCTCCGGCCGGGCGCCGGTCTGTCAAAACCGGGTGACCTTTCGTAGTGGTGCCTGGGCACCCTCGATCGTCGCACCGGCCCAGAACGTCTATCGCCTGCCCGACACTGTCTCCGATCGTCTAGGCGCGCTGACCGAGCCCTTTGCTTGCGCAGTTCGCGCGATCGATCGCTCTGAACTGCGGTCGGGCGATCGCGTCTGCGTGATTGGTGGTGGTCCGATCGGCTTGTTCACTTTGGCCGTGGCGAAGGTGTCCGGCGCCAGCCGGGTAATCGTGTCAGAGCCTCGGGCCTACCGGCGCAAGTTGGCAGAACAGCTTGGCGCGGATCGGGTGATCGATCCGACCGAGGGGAATCTCGCCGAGGTAGTCCGTGACCTCACCGACGGCAGCGGCGCCGACGTCGTTTTCGAAGCGGTAGGCACGCCAAGGACGATCGAGCAAGCGATCTCAATGGCCGCGCCGGGCGCGACCGTTGTGATCATCGGCGTCGCTGACGCGGCGTCCCAGGCGGCTTTCCAACCCCAAGACATGTTTTTCCGGGAACTGACGATTCGGGGCACTAAAGGCCCTACCTTCGCGGTCGAGCGAGCGATCCGCTGGCTCGCCACCCTCGACGTTAGCCCGGTGATCACGCACACCTTTCCGCTTTCCCAAGCTAAGGAGGCCATCGAGCTTGGTTTGAGTGGAGAAGCGGGAAAGATCCTACTGCGACCCTGACGATCATTACTCGGGGAACGAAGGCGTAGCGAAGCTGATCCCCGATCTCGCCAACCTCAACAAACAGAGAGCACGTGATTGAAAAAATTGCTTCTTGCTCTGAACCTGGAGTGATGGCTGGAGAGTTTGACGGATGGGCTCAGACGACCCAGTGGTGGATCCATCATTAGATATAATCAGCATCGAGTGGCCAATTCTGGCCACGGTACGCACCGAGCTAGAACGTCGACGAGGGAAGCATGGCAACGCCGACGATGTTCGTCGACCAGGTGAAAGACGCGCTTGATCACTTATACGATCTCTCCTACCTTAGCGAGCACCCGCTGGCGATAGAGCTACTGCCCACGCGTTTGCCAGCCGGCGTCAGTCGAGCGCATGCCCTTCGTCAGACTATTCTGGATACGATCGACGAATTGCATCGAGAGCTTCCCCGGCGAGTGGTGAACCGCTCGGGGCGAGTGTATCAGATTCTCGAACTGCGCTACGTCGAATCGCTTCCCTACCGCCAGGTGATGAGCGAGCTGGGACTCAGTCAACCGCAATACCACCGGGAACAGCGTCGCGCCGTCGAAGCGCTGGCGACAGTGCTCTGGGAGAAATCTTCCCGGGGCGAGGTTTACCCGCGGTACTCCGCCCGTCCGACGCGCGGCGACTCGTGGGACGACGACCTTCAGGCGGTCGCGCGGGGGCCGGAGACCGCCGTTGACCTGACCGAGCTAGTCCGTGGCGTCGTGAGCCTTCTCGAAGGCGTGGCACGCATGAATGGAGTGACTCTCCGTGGCGGCGTCACCGGATCAGGACTTTTCGTCGAGGGCAATCGCACCATGCTCCGACAGTTGCTGATCGTCGCCACCAGCTTCGTCCTCCATGGAGCGCAAGGGGGCAGTATTGAGGTCGCTGGTTCGGTAGCCGAGACGCAGGTGCGCTTCGACGTGTCGTACCGAGGAGTTCTCCTGACTGAGCATCTACGCGAGGCACCAGCGCGCGAGCTTTGGGCTGAAGGGGAGCGCCTTCTGCGCGTTCTTAGAGGTGCCTGGGCATTGGACGAGGCGACGGCCGGAGCGCACCTGTCGATCGGCTTGACCAGGCAGACCCACCCGTTACTAGTCATCGACGATAACCCGGATATGGTTCAGATGATCACTCGCTTTGTGAGCGGTCAGGGGTATACCGTAGCCGGCGCGGGGAGCGTCGACGAGGGAATTGCTCTCGCGCAGAGCCAGGCGCCAAGTGTGATCATCCTCGACGTCATGATGCCCGGTCGGGATGGCTGGGATGCCCTGCAGGTACTCAAAAACCATCCCGTGACCCAGAGCGTGCCCGTCCTCGTCTGTACCATCCTGGCGGACTCCGAGCTAGCCCTGGCGCTGGGCGCTCAGGGCTTCCTTCGCAAGCCGATTACTCGTCCACGGCTGCTGGCGTCGCTTCAGGACTGCACGAGGTGAGTGGGATGGCTGGCTGAAGGGTGTCGAGTGTCTGTTGCACGGTCCGCAGGAGACGACTGATCGTGAACGGCTGGTCGTTGATTAAGGCGATCGCCCGGGAGGTCGATGGAGAGATCGCCTCGAACGCGCCACGTGCACTGACCGCGATCACCGGAATCGTCCGAAGCGCCGGGTCGTCCTTCAGCCTCTCGAGCACAGTGAGGCCGTCGACCTCGGGCATCAGCAGATCGAGCAGCACCAGATCCGGCCGCCAGCGACGCGCCATCGCCAGGGCTTCGGCGCCCGAATGCGCCCGAAGTAGGCGATACCTGCCCGGCGCTGCCCGCAGCATGCGACATAACAATTTGACCATCGGCGGCTGATCATCCACTACCAGCACCGTACGGACAGGCTTCCCCAACTGGGTGATCGTTTCCAGGAGTGTCTCGCGAGTCACTGGCTTCACCAGATAGTCGGCAAGGCCCATCACCCGCGCGAGGCGCCGGCCGCTGGGCATGGGACAGCCGATCACCCGGATCGCGTGATCGCGAGTTATCTCCAGCCAGTGTTGATACCAATCGTCCAGATTCTCCGGGCCGGGCAGATCGGTCACAACCGCGTGGACTGGAATACTTTCGCTCAGGCGTAACGCCTCGGACTCGGATGCCGTTCCGGTGACCTGATACCCGCTCAAATAGCGACGGAGCAACCCCGCGACCGCGGGATCGTCGTCGACCACTACAATGGTCGGCGCAGAGTGGGCGGAGGTACGCACCCGTTCCAGTATCGTGGACGGACCGTCCTGGTCAGGAAGGAGAGTGTCGGCGGCGTGGAGGGGCAGGGAGATGGTGAATGTACTGCCACGACCGAGACCATCACTTGTGGCCCAGATTCGGCCGCCGTGTAGCTCGACGAACCGTTTTGCGATCGCTAGCCCAAGGCCAGTTCCCCCGCGCCCTCGCGTGATCGACGAGTCGGCCTGGTGGTACGCTTCGAAGAGGCGCTGGAGATCGGCTGGGCGGATACCGGTGCCAGTATCGGTCACCTCGATCCGAACGTTATCCCGATCGCGAAAGGTGCGAACGGTGACAGATCCCGCGTCCGTATATCGTGCCGCGTTATTGAGCAGGTTCAGCAGTACCTGACGGATCCGCAACCGATCGACGTTGAGCATCGGCAAGTCCGGGCAAAGCTGGACGTCGAGCCGCAGGCCCTTGCGATCCAGCAGGGAACGCGCAGTCGCCACGGCTTCCTGAACCACGGCGTTGATCTCGGTGATGTCTCGGATCAGAGGCATCTCGCCGGCGTCGATCTGTGAGAGGTCCAGAATGTCGTCCACCAGCGCCCGGAGATGGCGGGCACTCCGGCTCAAGGCGCTGAGATCCGCCAGGTAGGTATCGGGAAGCGCGACCCCGCCGTAGGCTTCGGGAGTGTTGAGCATGAGTTCGGCGAATCCGACGACGAGGTTAATCGGCGTGCGTAGCTCGTGGCTGACATGGGCGGCAAACTGTGCCTTCAACTGACGGGCGCGCTCGGCCTCTGCCCGCGCCCAATCGAGGGCTTGATTCGCCTGCTCGAGGCGGTAGTTCGCGTCTTCGACCTGGTGCACGACCGCCGCGAGCCGGCCTTGGTAGATACGTGCCTCGCGAAGGTTCTCTTCAGCACGCATGCTCGCGCTCCACGACCAATCGAGGGTCGTGTAGAGGTTCCGCGTGGTTGCCCAGGAGGCGAAGAGTGTCAGCCACATAATCGCGAATGCGCTTGCTGTGATGTCCACCGTTGCCGGCCCCTGGCCACGAAAGGCATCGAAGAAGAGCGGTACGCTGGCCAGAGTTCCGAAGAGAAAGCCAGGCCGCGAGCCAAGCAATGTACCGGCAATCAGAACGATGGGCACGAAAAGGAAAGGTGCGATCGGCAGTGGACTCGGCGCAAGGCTGAAGCTAACTGCTCCAATGAAGAGACCGAAAACGAATAGCCAGGCGGAGCGGTAGTAGTGTGATCTGCGCATCGCGAAGCAGACGACGTCGAGCGTGAAAGCTGCCAGCAGTGTTCCCCAGCCGGGCCAGACGTGAAAGGGATCCCCCAGGTACAGCAGAATCCAGAACCAGAGCAGGGCGCCTACGCTCACCAGAAGCCCGGTGAAAGTGTCCTCGCGGACCCAGGCGAAGTTCTCGCGTAGGTCGGCCGGGGGCTGCGTCCGCATTACCTCGGCTTGTTCCACCTGAGCCTCCTCGTTCGCTGATCCATGCGCAGCCGACGATTACATGATGGATAGTCCGCGATTGCTCGGTGACTACTCAGTGCTTGTTGCATACAGTCTCTAGCGTGTAACCTTACTGTGTTCATTGCCTGATCGATGATCCGGAGAACCATCAGGATGCGGCCTGGTGGGAAACGAGGATGTACAGGGAGGGAATAGGATGGTACTGTCAGCAAAAGTCATGAGTCGTCGGAGGCTGCTGGCCGGGCTTGGCCTTGGCGGCATAGTCCTGGTGACAGCCTGTGGAACCGGCGCTCCGGCGGCTACCCCAGCCAGCGCTACCGCGCCGGCCCAGTCGTCGGCGGGTTCGTCCGCCGCCACGAAACCATCGGCACCGCCACAAGCCGCGGCGGGGACTCCGGCTGCAGCCAGCCAGCCGGTGGCTAGCGCCGGGAATCCGGTGACGTTCTGGATCCCCTGGGGCCAACCGGAGCGCCAGAATTGGACCCAGAAGTGGGGAGGGGCGTTCCACGAGAAGTATCCTACCCAGGGCTTCAAGATGGAGTTCGTTGGATTCGGCAACATGCACCAGCGTTGGATCGCGGCGCACGCTGCAAAGCAGATGCCCGAAGTGATCGACACCACCTTTGACGAGCTCGGCACGGCATATGTTGCCGGCGCGACCGAGGCTATCGATGACGTGGTCAAAGACCTGGGCGGAACGAACTTTTTCATCGAATCCCCACTCTCGTCGTGGCAATACCAGGGGAAATATTTCGGATTCCCCCAGTACGTGTTTCCTCGCATGCTTTATTATCGAAACGATCTCCTCCAAGCCAAAGGGTTGAAGAACCCGACAAGCTGGGACGAATGGCTCAGTAACGTCGTAGCGCTAACTGACGCTAAGAACAACAAATGGGGTTTCACGTTTGCAGTCAACGGTCTCTCGCCCGAACCGATTTCTTATCTGATGCGAGGTCAGGGATCAGAAATCTTTGATAAAGATGGCAATCCTCAGCTTGGAACCGACGCGGGATATGCCGCCATCGACATGTATGCCAAGCTCATTAAGCAGGGCGGACCCACGGGAATGACAAATTATACTGAAGATGATCAGGATAAGCTGTTCCTCTCCCGGGATACCGGATACGACTTGACCTGGCCTTCGCTGCTTGGGTTTATGGTGCAGCAGATGCCACAGCACGTCAAGGATCTGGGAGCGATGATCCCACCGGGCAAGACGTCCCAGCCTAAGCCAGTCGCCACCAACATTGGTTACGCGATGGGAAAGGACTCCAAAAACCTCGACGGTGCCAAGCTGTTCCTGAAGTTCATCATCCAATTCCAGCCCGAGCTCGAGTTTCTGCACAGCATCGCGGGAGTCTTCCCGGTCACCAAGGAAGTCGCAGCGTCCCCACAGTTTCTCGACGACCCGATCATGAAGCAATTCCCCGAAGTCAACAAGATCAGCCTCGACGCCAGCAGTAATGGGGTCGAAGCCGGGTATCTCAACGGCTACAATCCCAGCAATTCCGTCGCCCTTGGCACCAATCCCGGGCTTACTGACATGATGCAGGCGATCGTTCTCAAAAACACTCCGGTCAAACAGGCCGTCGACGACGAAGTGAAGCGGATGAATGTCGCGATCGCTCAGTTTCGGCGTTGATCGAGGCATGTGATGGCGGATCTTCGCTCCGATGCTACCCTAGCTCCACGGGCTCGCGTGCGCTTGAGCCTGGCCCAGCTCGTCGACCGTTACTTCTTCGTTATTGGATTGGCGCCGGCCGTCGTCTGCCTGGCAGTAATCCTGGTTTATCCAGTGGTCGCCAACATCGCCTATTCCTTCACCAACCTGTCCTTCATTTACCCAGATACAAGCTTCATTGGACTGCGCAACTACGCTGATATTTTGACTAATAGTACATTCGGGTTTTGGTCGGCACTCGATATCAGCGTGATCTGGACCGTCGCGGTAGTTTCCCTCCAATTTCTGGTCGGACTGATTGGTGCATTGCTGCTCGATCAGGCGATCTTTGGGCGCAGCGTCTACCGGGTGTTGCTCCTCGTTCCGTGGGCGTTCCCAGTTATTGTCACGGCGTACGTCTGGCGCTGGCTACTCAACGATCAGGGCGGGTTTGTCACCTGGCTTGCCATGACGTCGGGGATCATCCAGCAGCCGGTTGCCTGGCTAGCGGAGGCTAACACCGCACTTCCCGCGGTCGTCAGTGTGGCGGTTTGGGCTGGCTACCCCTTCATGCTGGCAGCGATGCTAGCCGGCCTCCAGTCCATCCCGGTAGAATATCACGAGGTGGCGCAAATCGAGGGCGCGTCGGTCTTCCAGGAGCTCTTTTCTGTCACCCTTCCCCTCCTCCGTCCGATTATCGTGATTGTTCTGGTCTTGCGCACGATCTGGACGTTCAACGCCTTCGATCTGATCTATTTGTTGACCAATGGAGGACCCGATGGTCAGACACTGACCCTCCCGATTCTCGCCTACAATCTGGGCTGGCAGCAGTATCTTCCGGGCAAAGCGGCAGCGATGTCGATGCTGATGCTACTGGTCCTGGCGATCGCTGGCGTGATCTACTTCCGTGTCAGCGGCTGGGCCCGAAAGGAAGGGCAGAATGGCTAGACTGGCGTCGCGGCGCCGCGTGAGCAGCGGCGTGATCATTTACGGTGCGCTCACCTTCTACGCAGCTCTCGCGATCTTTCCACTGTACTGGCTGGTGACGAGTTCCTTCAAGACCGGATTGGAGCTCGTTTCGCCGACACCAACCCTCGTGCCGCTGCATCCGTCGCTACTCAATTACCTGCAAGTGCTCAGTACCGGTCTGATCGTCGACTACTTCGTCAATAGCATCAAAATCGCGGTCATCACGACGGTTTGCCTCGTCACGATTGCTAGCCTCGCAGCCTATTCCCTGACCCGCTTCCAATACCCCGGGCGGTCGATAATCGCGAATAGCGTCCTGGCAGCATACATGTTTCCCGGTATCCTACTTGCCGTCCCGCTGACAATTCTCTATGCCCGCATCGGGCTGATCAATACGCATTTTGGCTTGATTCTAGCCTACGTGACCTTCGGCCTGCCATTTGCCCTCTGGCTATTGATTGCCTACTTCGAGACAATTCCCCGTGAGATTGACGAAGCGGCGCGCGTCGATGGAGCGAGTCACTTTGGGGTCTACTGGCGGATCATTCTTCCGCTGTCCATGCCGGGCCTGGTTACCGCGGCCATTTTCGCGTTTTTAGGAGCCTGGAATGAGTTCTTGCTCGCGCTTGTCCTGATCCAGCAGAACGAGCTGAAAACTCTCCCGGTTGGGCTTGCCCTCTTCCTTCAAGGAGGACCAGGAGACACGATCCAGTGGGGTGGTCGCATGGCAGCAGGAGTCATGGTGATCATTCCTTGTCTCGTCTTCTTCGTGCTCGTGAACCGCTACATCGTTCGTGGACTGGCGGCGGGGGCGGTCAAAGGGTAGGAGGGCTGACTCCCGTATCCGGTGGAGCAGGTAGATGCGTAAGTAGGGGCACTACTTCGTGGCATACGTTAAAGTGACGTGACAGGGAATTCGACCAATCTTCACCCAGCTAGCAGCGGGCCGCCCGGCCGTCGAGAGAGCTCGGCCAGGTGCTCCCAGTCGTGCTCGAGCATGCGGCGAAGGGCCTTGCGGAGGGTTCGACGTTCGCCGTTGTGCTCACGCACGGCGGCCCGCTCGGCCAGAGTGGTCGAGCGGACGCGCTCGGCCGCCATTTCCTGGATTCGAAGGAGACCTTCGACCAGCCCGAGCTCACCGCGTTCGGCGGCACCCGCGACCTTCGAGAAGCCAAGTGCTCCGCCCAGGGCCGCGGACAGGTAGCCGCCTACCGGGTGGCCGAGCACGTGCAAGAGTATCGCTCTCGCCGTTCGTCCGCTGGTCGTGGGGGTTGCGTCAAGCTGCTCGTCAGTCCGAGTGGCGGCCCAGCCCGCCAGTTCTTCGCGCAGCCATTGAAAACGGTGCAGGAAGATCTCGATCTCCTCGTCGCTGACTGGCTTAAGGTCTGGACCGAACACCAGGTAGGGCGAGCCGTTGCCTAACCAATCACCCTGGGTCACATGCTCGACGACGTGGGTCTCGAAGGGCGCGTCTGGATCGACCGGCTCACCGTGGCGCTGCAGGAAGTGAAGGTAGGCACGAATCGCGGCCGGAGCGGACGCGATCGCCTCTTCAGTGGTGGGACCGACCGCCACGCAGCCGAGTAGGTCGAGGGCGTGGACCATGGTCTTGCGATGGCGCGGGCCGGATTCAAGATAAAGGCCATAGCTGACCATTTGTGATCATCTCCTCCAGGAGTGGGCGAGCCGGAAGGTCTACTTCTCCCTCCATCCCCAATTGATGGTTCTCGGATCGTTAGGCGAAGTCGTAGTCGAGGGTGAAGGTCGCGAGGGGCTGACCGTGCTTGGCGACGAAGCCACCTTCGCCCCGCAGGCCGCGGAGCTCGCCGGTGCCAGAGCCGGTCACGACAAACCAGTTAGCCATCGCCATGCCGGCCTCGAAGTTGCCGTTGTGCTGGAGCACAAAGCTGCCGGACCGGTTGCCCACCTGACCCACTACGCGTTCCACCCCGATAAAGCCGCAGGAGCCGTCATCGCGGTAGATCAGCAGGTACTCCAGTGTCCCTTCGCCTTCGATGTCTCCATGGAAGGAATTGGTCACGCTGGCGCGGGCAAGCTTGGGTACTCCCTCTAGCTCACTATAAGGCTTCTCATCCCAGGTCTTCCCTTCGAACGTGCCCGTCGCGTGGCTGCTCATGACCATTACCTCTCGTCATCATCGTTTTGTAGGTTGCGCAGGCGAGCTATCGCTTTCCTTGTCATCGCCTCTCTCGCACCGACAATATCAGGCGTCCGAGCGCCCGCTGACGAGAAGAATAGTACAAAGGTTCGAATCTGTCAAGAAGCAATGGTGTATGCTCGATTCTGGTTTCCTTCCATAGTGGTGCAGTGGTGCGCCTGAGCGCGGTCGGTCGAACGTAATCGTGATGACGAACGTGCGGAAATCGGTTGTCGCGTAGCCGGTGGTCGGCAATCGTGATCGACGCCGGGTTAGGCGTGTTCCTCTTTGGAGAAGCTCCCGGGGATGTCGCCCTCGGCCCGGCCGGTCGCGGTGTGGGTGCCTCAGTAGGAAGAAAGGGAAAGAAAGACCTAGGCCACGCTGCAATCACGCTGGCTCTCGGATTGAATGGGTAACGCGACTGGCAGCTTTCCGGCGTGCCGTGTCCGACGCGAGGTGACGACAGCCGCCGATCCGACCGCGCCTTTTTTCTGGTCGAGCCAGCCAATCAGTTCTGGGATCGGCATCGGGCGCCCAATGTAGTAGCCTTGTGCAAGGTCGCAGCCGAGTGAGCTCAGGAGCTCCAAAGTAGCGGGCGATTCAACGCCTTCGGCGACGACAGTCAGCCCCAGGTCGTGCCCCAGCCCGATCGTCGAACGGACAATCGCCGCGTCCTCTGCACTGTTCCCCATGTGCAAGACAAAGGATTTGTCGATCTTGATCTCATCCGCCGGCAGCCGCTTGAGATGGGCCAGCGACGAGTATCCGGTTCCGAAGTCGTCAACGCTAATCTGGACCCCCAGCGTGCTGAGACGGCTGAGGGTATCGAGGGCGCGCGTAGGATCCGCCATCAGGCAACTCTCGGTGATCTCGACCCGCAGCCAAGAAGGAGAGACCCCCCACGTCCGGAGTGACTCGGCAATGGTGTTCGGAAGCTGGGGATCGTGGAGATTTTGTGCCGACAGGTTCACCGAGACGGCGACGTCGTATCCGCGATGGTGCCACGTTCCGCACTCGCGGAGCGCCGCATCGATCACCCACCGGCTGAGCTCGCCGATCAATCCGGTCTGCTCAGCGAGGGCAATGAAATCTCCCGGCGGCACGAGCCCGCGCTCGGGATGCTGCCAACGGACTAGCGCTTCGACTCGGATGATACGTTCACTCTTGAAATCGGCGAGCGGCTGGAAATGGAGGGTCAACTGGTTCCCGTCGATCGCCGCCCGTAGCTCAGCCAGCAGGGCCAACCGGTTCGAGGCGTGGCGGTCCTGTTCGGGCGAATAGACCCGGTAGCCGGCGCGTGAGCGTTTCGCTTCGTACATCGCGACGTCCGCATAGCGCAATAGCGTATCCGCGGTGGTCCCGTGCTCTGGGAAGAGGGCGATGCCGATGCTCGCTCCGAGATGAAGTCGGAGCCTTTCGATGGTGAACGGTTTCTCTTGGGCGCGCAGGATCCGGCTGGCCACCGCTACTGCCGTGACCTCGTCGGTATTCGGGAGAATCACTCCGAACTCGTCACCGCCAAGCCGAGCAATTGTATCCGTCGGTCGCAGGACTCCCACTAAACGCGAAGCGGCTTCTTGGAGAAGACTGTCGCCGTTCTGATGCCCGAAGGTATCATTGACCTCTTTGAAATGATCGAGGTCAAGAAGTAGCAGCGCGAACGGCTTGTTTACCTGTGAGCCCATGGTGATGCTCACTTGTAAGCGATCATGGAGGAGAAGTCGGTTAGGCAGATTGGTCAGGGAGTCGTGAAGGGCCTGATAACGAAGGATATCTTCCCACCGCTTGCGCTCGGTGATGTCACGCACGCTGACGATCGAAAGGCGCTGGGCATCGATGGATACTTTGCTCATCGCCAGATCGAGTGCAACCCGCTTGCCATCTCGCCGATATCCGACCGTCTCGCGCCGCGGAACCAATGCCGCCTCGCAATTGGCCGGACCCACCGGTGTTTGGGCAAATAGGTGACTGATCGGTTCGGCGATCAGCGTCCGGAATCTTCGCCCGATGACCTCGCTCGCCGAGAAGCCGAAGATCTGCTCCGCAGCGGGATTGAACGATTGGACGAGGCCGTTCTCGTCGACCGTGATGATTCCCTCGGCCACGTTATCTAAGACAGCACGCAGGTGGCTCTCGCGCAGGCCCAATGCTTCACTCTTGAGGCGAAGCTCCTCGTAGAGTTCTGCACTCCGAATCGTGTTTGCAATGAGGGTGGCAACGGCATTAAGCAATTTCTCGTCGACCGACGAAAAGGGGTCGGCTTCTCGTGGACGTCCCAGAATGATCATGCCGAGCGATTCTCCGCCGCTCTGGAGAGACGCTTGAAGGGTCCGAGAGGCGTCGGTGACCTGCCAGGGGGCCGGGTTACTATTCTTGCGATGGATCAAACCAAAACGAGGTAGGTTGATCTCTGCCCAACTGGCTGCTATCGTGCTCAGAATCCGCTCCAAAACCAGATCGATAACCTCAGCACCCGTCGCGACGTTAAGCTTGCCGGTGAGGATTTCGCCCAGGCCATAGAGAAGGTTAAGCTCTTCGTATGCGTGCAAGATCTCGCCGGCCAGGTTCTCGATCTCTTCAGCGGCAGACCAGCTTTCTTCCAGACCGATCGCTGTCGTGCGAAGAATAGACTCGAAATCTTGGCGCCGCTCGGAGAATACGGTCGCCTGGATGATCGCCGCGAGCTGTCCTCGCACTAGTACCGGAAAGCTGACCTGGACGACGTCACTCGGCGACACGTCCTCCCCGGCCGTAAGCGCTTCGTCCCGCTTCACTTGAAGACGAACCGTGCCCCGCGGATCGACGAGCATCACGTGATGCGCCCCTGCTCTGCAAGCACTTTCGAGAATACGCCGCGCTTGCGTGATCGCGGCTGAAGAATTCCAGCACGAGAATGTAGGAGGAGCAATCGATCTTTCCACACAAATCACCCGCTCGAATGCGTCTATGCTTATCAGCCGACAGTAGCTTGGACGAACTCTTTCGCCGGCTGCAACATGGGGGAAAGGGGTACCGCGAAGCTGGCCGGTATGGTGAAAGAGAATGTGCTACCCACGCCCGGCTCCGACTCGACCCAGATTCGCCCTTTGTGATGCTCGACGATCTCGCGGCAGATCGAGAGGCCAAGGCCGGCGCCGCGCGGCTTATCGGTCAAGACGGCGCCGACCTGTTGGAACTTCTCGAAAATGCGCTCGTGGTCCTTGGCGGAGATGCCGATGCCGGTATCGGTCACTGAGATCAACACGTCACGATCGAAACAGGAGGCTCGGAGCGTGATCGTTCCGCTTCGAGTGAACTTCAGCGCGTTGTTCAGCAAGTTGCCGACGACTTGCTGCAGCCGATCACGGTCCGCATGGACAAATGGTAAGTCGTCGGCAATGTCGACCTGAAAGGCTAGATTCTGTTTCTCAATGAGGGTAACGTGCGCACGAGCCGTTTCACGGAGCAGACTAGCGACATCGACGGTCGTCATCTGCCAATCCAGGTGTCCAGACTCGATCTTGGTAATGTCGAGGACGTCGTTGACCATTCGGGTCAGACGCTCACTTTCGGTATTGATAATTTCGAGAAACTCACGATGGAGTGCAGTATCGTCGGCCCCGTAAGAGAGCAACAGTTCCGAGAACGAGCGGATGGACGTCAAAGGCGTTCGGAATTCGTGTGAGACGTTGGCGAGGAAGTTCGTCTTCATCTCGTCCACTCGCAACAACTCCTGGTGGGCCCGGGCCAAGTCGGCGAACGCTCGCTGCAGGTCCGTACTGCGTTTGGTAAGTGCCTGGTAGAGGGTAGCGTTTTCAATCGCCAGGGTAAGACGTTCTGTGAATGCCTCGACGATGTCCGTGTCAAGTGATGGAACCGTCTGGTCGAATGGCGTGACTAAGACCACAACCGCCAACAGACTTTGATGGGTTGGTAACGAAAGACAGAGAACACGCGCACGTTCGCCCGAGCTGAGCCTTTCCTCCGGGAGAGGACCCCGATTGCTGGCGCGCTCGGTCTTGGCGGTCAGGTACTTCTGGCAGACGAAGGCAAGCTCTTTGCGGCCCGGGGCGTTGAAGGAGCTGGGATAGCAGATGACCTCGCGCTCTTCCGACGTCGCGTCGTCGAGCTCGGGAGAGAGCATGAGCGCGGCAATCGAGCTGCCGAACACGCGCGCCGCGGCAGTGAGCACTGCTCCGAGAACAACGTCCAGATCAAGGCTCGCGGTCAGACTCGCCGTCACCTCATCGAGGAGATTCGCCTGACGCAGCCGTTCGTGGAGGGCCGATTCGGCACGGTAGGCTTGCTCACGAAGGTAGCCAGCGAGCAGCGCAGTGATCAGGAGGAAACCGGATCGAAAGAAGAAAGGTGCTTCCAATAATTGGCGTGACCACAGGCTTTCGGCCGCGTCGGGTATCACGTAAAAGAGTACCATCGCCACGGCTGGTCCGTAGCCGTAGCGCATGGCTGCCGAGATCGTGACCGTGTAGAGGATGTAGTAGAGTGGTGAGTTGAAGCCGCCTCCGACAGTGATTAAAGCAATGTTGAGAAGGCCGTCCAACAAAGTGGTCACGTAGCCGCCAGCGATGAGCGTTGGGTAACGCCGAATGGCCCAATGGACGCCGAGGTTGTAGATGGCGGCAACAATAATGACGATGTAGGCCCCCAACAGGCGCTCCTGCGGAAAGTTAGCCATGTACAGACCGGGCACGACGAAAGCGATACCAAGCCAGCGGATCCCGACGAAGCGCCATTCGAGCTTCAGAGATCGCGGAAGGTGGGGTGGCCCAGCCCACTGGTATGCGAGGGCTTGTTTGATCATTCCAAGGTGACGCATCGGTTACTGCCCCGTCTTCGCGAGTTCTGTCTCGGCACTTTCCGCCATGAGGGCCCGCACTTTCTGCGCGATCTCTCGGGGGCTGAATGGCTTGGTGACATACTCGTCAGCTCCACTGAGCATCCCACCTTCACGATCGTCGCGTTGACCCTTGGCGCTCAGCATGATGACGTAGATATTGGACAGCGAGGGATCCTTGCGGATCTGCTTGCAAACCTCGTAGCCGTTCAAGCGGGGTAGCATAATGTCCAAGAAGACAAGCGGCGGGTGAAAATCCCGAATGCGTTCCAGACCCTCCTCACCATTGTCGGCGGTCAGCACGGTGTAGCCCTCGCGGGTGAGAAGGAAGCTGAGAGCTCGCAGGATATAGGGCTCATCATCAATCAGAAGGATGGGGCCGCCTTTCATGCATGGTTGAGATTGCATTGTCGATCTCCTCCGTTCATCAAGCAAAGGACTTAAGCATTTTTAAGCAATAGACTCTCTGCGATCGGGATCATTCAGCATCGGCCAGCCTTGCAGACAGGAGATGCAGGCGGCCTCAATCGTGGCACGCACGATCCGCGGTGGAGTGTAGAGACACTTGTCGATCCACAATGGCGGGAATGCCTGCGCCTCATCAGCCTGGGTGGTGCAGAGCGCCGCGGTGAGGTGCCGTAAGGCGGCAACGCAGCGACGGCGGTCCTGATCTTCATGATGCTCCGGACCATCAGCGGTAAGCGCCAGGACAGCGTAGGCGGTTTCCTCGATGGTTGGCTCTCCGTAAAAGCCCCACCGGCCGTCACTCGTCTGAGTTTGGCGGAGCCATTCGCGGGCTCGCCGGGCGAGCGGCGCGACGCGGCACGCTTGAGCTGGCGGGAGCTCGGCGAAAACCCGGAGGGCATGCGCGGTCGCGTAGTAAGGAGAGATGTGCCACTTGTCCAACCAATAGGATCCCCCGATCTGTTGGGCTTCGAGATAATCCAGGAGGCGATCGATGACCTGCGCGCGATCGGGATAACCCGGAACGCGGAGCAGTGCGTGGAGGACGTGGAGGTTGACCCCAACCGACGAGTGGCGCTCATGGGGAAAGCTGACAAAGTAACCGTTAGCCGAAGCGAATGCTTGCAAAATGGCTGAATCCAGGGGTTCTCCAAGCTCGTGTAGTAGCACCAGGGCAACGGCGGTATCGTCGGCGTCGGCGATCGGGAACGTCGGTGAAAGGCTGACTCCGCCCGTCGCCAGGGTCTTCCGCAGAGCGGCCTGCTCAGTCGTGGAGAGCAACCGGTCCGTCGGCATGCCGACGAGAAAGAATGGATAGACGCTCCAGAGCAGATCGAACGTCTCGCAAGGATAGAGGACCGGTGCGCTCCCATCGGCTTGACCAAGGCAATCCTGTAAGTATGCCTGTGCCTCCGCGTCGTTTGTCAAGGACAGGTAAAAGGCGGTAGTGGCGGGTGAATTGCCGATCGCGCCGTTGTTCCCTTGGGCGGCTCGGAGTCGCTCGGCCTGGGCGTCATCGCCCAGGAATTCCAGGGAATGGGTGATAGTCGTCTGAGTTGAGTAGAGAAATTCGGGCGGAATCAGCCGCAGCTTTTCCACGCGCTCGTGCTGGTAGAAATCGAGGTTCGGAGGAACCGCGATGCCGGCCTTTTGGGCGCGCCGGACAAGCGTCGGTAAAAGGAGCTCGAAACCGACAAGCTCCATTGGCTCGTGTACTAAGAGATGACCGTGTTGCCACAGATAACGGGTACCGGCGGCGATGCGTACCGGATCCATTGGATGGCGACCGAACGTCGCGAGAGACGCCAGCGCGGCCAGGGTCGAGATGACCCGATCGTGTTCGTAGCGTATGCTGCCACCCCAGCTTCCGTCGGCATGCTGCTGGTCGACTATCCACTCGAGGCATTGGGGATAGCGAGAAGAGTGGGGGCTCTGCTCGCTCGGAACACCCGCCAACCAAGCGGTATCGTATGCTGTCCCTAAGATGCTCGGACGATTGGCAGCCTTCTCAACGGGATTGGAAACGACTGTTATTTGCTTACGATTAGTGCGCCGGATCGACTTCGTTTGACGTTGGCCATAGCCGGTCTGGCCCCGTCCCCCAACGAAAACACGCAGGGTATCGGTCAAGGTGTCATCCACGATGTCGATTGTCATTATCGTCCTCGTTTCCGCGAGAGCGCTCCTGCTGGAGCATTCATCGCCATGATTGGAAGGTATGGTAGTCATAATAGGTGTAGAACTCGCAAACAAAATGAGCGATCCGCGCGATTGCCGTCTCCGGATGCTTGGTCTGGGTATGGGCGCGAGCGTGGAGTTCGCTCAGATCGGCAAGACCCCGGGCGATCTCGCCGCGGATGAAAGTCTCAGCGCGGTCGTGCCGGGCGTATTCGGGGAGTCCCCGCTCGGCCAAATTGCGACCGACCAGCAAGAGACTATTGATCTTCTCTTCGTTGATCTCTTTGCCATAACTGCGTAGATCATTGGCGAGACGCACGCACCGAGAGGCGATTTCCTCCATTGAGCGGAGCAGATCGAGATGGTCGAGAGTGGACGGGTCGTTGGTGGTGATCAATGCTGACCAGATGTGCGGTGGGCCGCCAATACTGTATCGCCCGTTGGCGACGTAGGCTTCGTAGGACGGGAGCGCCTTGTTACCGTGGCGACGAAGCTGGCGTCGCCAGTACTGCTCGCGAATCATCCCGTCGATTGTCCCAATGAGCGCCTTGCTCCATTCGTCTTTCAGCAAGGCGAATAACGGAAAGCGGACCAGGTCGCGTCGCACGTCGGCGAGGGCGACGGCTAAGCTATCGTCCCACGGGCCAGAGAACTCACCTCGAGTGATCTGTCGGTAGTGGCGAGCGCGTCGGACTAATTCACCTGCCGATAGCCCCTCTTCGTCGAACAGATCGTCAAGGGTAAAGACCCAGAGGCTAACTTTGGCCGTGGTAATCAGTGCATCCAGAGTATCAAAGGGAGCTGCCGCGACCACCGAGAGCGATAACGGGCGAACACGGACGCGGCGAATCAGCGGATATCGAGCTGCCCAGCAGCCGAGCGCATCGGCGACCTGCTCGGCGAGAGAGAAGATCTGGGCATACTCGGCGCGGGGTAGAGCCTGCAGAAACTGACTCTGGACGCTACCCGGGGGTGAAGCTTCGGCGATTGCTTCGGCTTCCGCGAGTGGCATCAGACGGTCGATCTGGTTCGTTGTACGGATCAGAGACACTGTCGGCGCTCCCCGTCCGACGAGATTTCTCGTCGAGTAGCTAAGATTTCCTAACTGAACTCAGTCTAGAGGTAGCGCAAAAGTACTAGTAGGGGGTAGACGCACATGTCCGGTGGGGAGTTCCGGAGTCTGGTCACAGGGGTAGCACTAGCCAATTAGTGGCTAGCACCCAAGAAATATCATCAACGATGGCTGAGAAGTACTGCTTGCGTTGGGACTTTCAGGGCATACCGTCTGCCGTCTGTCTGTCGATAATACATAATGAGGGAAGCAATGCGCGAAGAGGGATGGTCATGCTTGTCACGACCGCAACTGACAAGATCAAGCTCGTCATCGTCGAGGATGAGAGTCTCTATCGGGATCTGCTCCGAGTCGCGCTTTCCCAGCATCCAAATTTTCACGTAGTAGGGGCGTACGGCGATGGGGTAGCGGCCCTCGAAGCAATGAGACACCTCGACACGGACGTGGCAATTCTCGACATTGATCTCAGATCCGCTTTGAATGGCGTCCAGTTGGGCCTGCTGCTTCGCCAACGCTGGCCGACCCTTGGAATCGTCCTACTTTCAAATCATGGCGACCCTCAATTCTTATCGTCTCTGCCAAGTGAAGTGCTCACTGGCTGGTCGTATCTACTCAAGAAATCAGTGAGTGACGTGCATGCGCTGCAACGGGCCATCGAGGGCGCAACGGTTGGGCTGGTCGTTCTGGATCCTCAATTAGCGGGGAGCATGCGCCCGCGACCGGGCGGAGCACTTTCACGCTTGACTCCGCGACAGCAAGAGATCCTGGCTCTGATCGCCCAAGGCTTTTCGAACGCCGCGATTGCCGAGCAGCTCACTCTTGCCGAGAAATCCGTGGAGAATCAGATCAATCTCTTGTACCAGCAGTTGGGCATCGATCGCGGACGGAACGCTCTCCACCCGCGGGTCAAAGCAGTCTTGACGTATCTCCAGGAGAGCCGGTTCAGCGTGCCGGAAGCGACTCCCGCTCGGCCTGTCCACGTCTAGAGCGGCAGACGTACCCTTAGGGTTGTTCCCTGATCGACGGCGCCTTCAATCTCCCAGGTCCCACCTACCTGATCGACGCGACCGGCGATGCTGCTCAGTCCCAGGCCGAGCTTGATCTGAGAAGGATCGAAGCCCTGGCCGTTGTCGCGGACGGTAATAAGCAGAAGGTTTTCGTCGCTGACCTGTAAAGAGATTTCCACCAGATTCGCCCGAGCGTGACGATAGATGTTGGAAAACGCCTCTTCGAGTACTCGATAGGCAGTCAGCCGCAAGGTGTCATCGATCTGGTTGTTGGTTGGGGCGTCGAGCTGGACTAATCGTGGATCGATCTGCAGAGAAACCCGGAAGTAATCCTCGAAGCGATTGGTCAGTGAACGGACGGCAGGGACCAACCCTACCCGGATAATCGAGGGGTGAAGGAGATGACTTGCCTCGCGGATCTCCTGCTCGCGAATCTGATCAACCTCATCGCGCACCTCATTGAGCAACGTGCTGGCTTGTTCCGGCTCGGTCGCTAGTAAGTCCGAACAGATTCCCAATTTATGCCAGACGAGGAGAAGCCGCGTCTGGACGCGACTATGGAGCAACTCGGCAATCTCCCGACGGAGACGTTCTTCGGCAGTGGTAATCTGTTGTCGGGAACGACCGATCTCGTCAACCTTGATCTGGAGCTGGGTGATCAGGCGCGCATTTTCCTCCCGCAAAGACTTCTGCTCGGCAATGCCCTGCGCCGACTCGATCGCGACCGCGACTTGGCGGGCAACGGCGATCGCGACAGCTAAATCGCCCTCGGTCGGCCAAGAGGAAAAGCCGGCGATCGATAAGACCCCGGTAAGACGATCGTCCCATAGGAGGGGGATAACGATGATACGGTGCTCATCGCGAGTGGACTGATGATTCTTGTCCTCGTCGGGTTGCGACAGGACCGGGCTTCTGGTCCGTAGCTGTCGACTTTCGCGCACCTGATCAATCAAAGCTAAAACGCTGGAGCCTGGTTCGGCCAGATCCTGGCTATCGGCGCTTCGCCCGACTGTCCAGATTCTCTGGCCGGTCACCTCTGGCTCCAGAGTCAGGAAGGCGCGCTCGGCGCCGAGCAATTTCAAGATGTGATCGAGGATTGAGCGCGCTTGCTCCTCGGCGGGCCGGTGCCAGGATGCGATCCGGCCGGCTTCGAGTAATAGCTCGCGATGCGCGCGCAGGCGCTCGGAGTCCACGGCGGGCGATAGAGCGGGCTCACTGGACGAAGCTGGCATCGTTTGGGATGGCGATGGGGGGCCGGTGATAGGCAGCTTGGCCAGTGCAGCCGGATGTGGCACCATCCCAATCCCACGGAAGGCGCGAGTACCGGCGACGAATCGTCCAACCCATCGCGGGAAGACCAATCTGTCATCTGCCTCCGCGGAAATTCCTTCTCCCCAAGAGAGAGGGTTAGGGCTGAGGGCTGCCTGCCAATGTCACCAGTTTTTGGTAGCCCATGGGCCAGATGAAACTCCTAATGTGAATTGTATCGTGGCTTGCAAGAGGGAAAATTCTCATGACCGCTTCGCGGAACTCAATAGACCTGCCACTTACCTAGTAAACCAGGCGACTGCACTTCGCGCGATCCAGGTCAGCACGATGTGGGGGCCGACGAACTCGCGGTAGGTTACGTCGTAGCCACTGTTCTGAAGAAGCGTGACGATCCGCTGACTGCAACTGACCGGGAGAATTCGGTCGTCGGGCGATGAGACGTCCCTCGCGGGTGGCCGGGCTGAACGATGTGGCTTCCTCCCCCACAGAGGTGATGATCGGTCGTTGCCGTCGTTTGGCCAGACACACCAGTACCGCTACACTGCCAGCGTCAAGCCTCCAAAGGCTTTGCCCGGCCCAGGCGAGTCAGCGACTTAACGATGTCATGGGATACCTCCTGCTTCGTGCGTTTGCAAGGCCAGTGTCGTTGCAATCGCTGAGATCAACCAATCATAATACTCAGGATAAGCTGAAACGGGAGGCAGGTTGGACAAGCCGAACATCCTACTGATCACGACTGACACCTCGCGCTGCGACACGTTAGCCTGCTATGGCAACCCACGCTGGCCGGAGGGGCCAATCTCGCCGAATCTCGACCGACTGGCGGCCGAAGGCGTCACGTTTGAGAACGCCCATACGAGCTCGCCGGTGTGTATGCCGGCCCGGGTCAGCCTCCTGACCGGTGTTCACACGCCAGTCCATGGAGCGATCGAGAACGGGATTGAGCGCCGCACTCACCTGACGGTGTTCCCGGACCTGCTCAAGGCCCAAGGGTACACGAATATCCTGGTGGGAAAGGCACACTTTGGGCCAGTGCCAGCATCCTTCGACGTTCAGCGTGTCCTCCAGGGCGAAAAGAACTCGGACTCGCATGACTTTTACGCGCACCACTTGCGCGCGCATGGGTACAGTCGAGCGACCAATCATCCCAACCCGGTGCCGGAGGACCTCTTTTCCGAGGCCTTTCTCGTCGATACGACGATTCAGGAAATCGAGCGGGCGGTGAACGAAAAACGCGAACCCTTTTTCGCCTTTTGCTCCATGCTGAGTCCCCACGAGCCGTTCGATCCTCCGGGGCGCTGGGCAAATCTCTATGACAACCGGTCATTGCCACCGCTCAATTACTCGCCCGGCGATCTGGCATGTCAGCCCGTGCACCTCCGGCGGCTGCTTGGCTACCTGGGACAAGAGGATGCTTCGCCGGCCTTCCCGGATGGTGAGCCGGACCACGCGCGAATCGACGCCTGCCGCCGGCTGTACTACGGCTTAGCGGCTTACTGCGATGCCCAGATTGGCCGCTTGCTCAGCTACCTGGACGAGCGGGGCTTGCGCGAAAACACTCTGGTGATCTATACCTCGGACCACGGCACCGCGCTCTTCGATCACGGTTTCGCCGACAAGCATAATTTCTACGATGAGACCTGGCGCGTGCCGCTGATCATGAGTTTGCCAGGCACCCTCCCTCGCGGTGAGCGACGCGACTTCGCGATCTGGAACGATCTCACCGCCACGATCCTCGCCGCGGCCGGAACGTCGTGCCCGACCGTCCAGGGCTTCGACCTCTTTACTCCCCTGCGCGACGGTCGGGAATCGCCACGCCGTGCCGCCGTGGCGACGCTCTACAAGTCCTGCGCCTTGGCGACGAAACGCTGGAAGCTGGAGTACTATTTTGAAGAAGGGACCGGACGACTCTTCGACCGCGAGACCGATCCCCGTGAGCAGACGGACCTCTACGCCGTTCCGGATTATCGCGAGGTCCGCGATGCCTTGCGGCACGCGCTACTGACCTGGCGAGCAGACCTGCTCGACGTTCAAGACTTGCAGGCCTCGACGACGGCAAATGAACAGCGCGGTGGACCAGTTGCCCGCCGGATGTCGGTATATACGCGCCAGATGCGCGGCAGCGATGCCGAGCAGCGGCTGAACGAACGGGTCGAGCGGATCGATTCGCTGCGCTGACGAGGCGAAGTGGGGTTGCAATAAGGACTGACCCGGATCAGGTGCGAGGCTCTGGGAGTCGCTCGAGACCGTGGATCCACAGCTCTAGCCCAAAATGGAAAAGGCCATCGGCGTCGCCCTCGGCGACGTAGTCGACGAACTTGGTCAGGTTGGGATACTCGTCGGGCGGCAGCGTCTGAAAGTACCTTCGCGCCTCCGCCAGCAGGTGCTCCCGACTCGTACCAATCTGCTTGGTCGCCGTCAAGTGTCTCCCCTCGTCGGCCATGAGCTCCGTCACGAAGTGGTATGCCAAGAATACCAAGGGCGACGTTCGCGGATACCGTAAGACAGCTCTAGCTATCGTCAATCAGCTAGAACATCGGCCCATTAGTGGTCATGCAGCCTTCTGATGAGAGGCAAGGTCGGTATGTTGGAGCACGTGCAGGTTGTGGACGACCGCCATCCGGCGCAGATCGAAGAGATTCTTGGGCTGGCCACGGTAGCGGGCACGCTTGCCTTGCCAATGGCCGACGTGCGCCAGGGCGTGCTCGACCTTGACCCGCTCGCGCAGCTTGGCTCGCCCCAGAGGAGGCAACTGACGCTCGCGCAGCTCCGCCAGGAGTTGCGCGTCGGGATGGATCGAGACGCTGCGGCCCTGCCCCTTGCTGCGGGTACAGCGCTCGCGGAGCGAGCAGGTGGCGCAGGTCTCGGGTGGAAAGTGAACTACTCCACCGACCTCGAAAGGCACCGTGATCTCGTTGGGACAAGAGATCGTCTGCTTCTGCCAGTCGAGAGCGAAGGCGGTCTTCGGGAACTGCCCGCCGTTACGCACCGGCCAGGGCTTGCAGTAGATCGCAGTCTCGGACAACCGATCCCGAACGAGCGTGCTCGTCAGGTAGGCTCGATCGATGTGAAGCTCCCGGAGGACGACCTTCTGCGGCTCGAGGTCAGTCTTGATCTCCTCGGCGGCCCGGGCATCGGGCACATTGGCGCCAGTGCGAGCCACCGCTCGGATCAGGCCCCGGTCGAGGTCACGGAGCACGTGGCGCTTGAAGCCGGCGAAGCGCTGGCTCCGGCTCTTGCGGCCCTGACGCATCGCGGGGTCCTCGACCGAGACGAGTCGGTCCTTGGCGCCCCCCTTGCGCAGCGTAGGCTGGCCAGAGGCCCCCACCTCGACGTCCTGGGCCTGCACCCGATGGGCTACCGCCAGGCTCGCCTGCCCCGGCTCGTGGACCTCGGGCGCGGAAGCAACCTCGGGGTGCTCGGCAAGGCTCGTCTCGACCGCCTGAAGTGCCCCAAGGACGAGCCCCAAGGCCCGCTGGCGCTGATCGGGAGCATCCCAATCGAGGTCGAGTGCGGCCTTCAGGCTCGGCCCTCCGAGGATTGGCGCTCCGCGCTCGGTTGCGACTTCCGCCAGCCCCCGCCCCTGCTGGCGGGCGATCACGCCGCTAGCCTTGCGCAGGGCGTGGCCCAGGAGGTTGTCGGTGTCCTCGACCCGGCCGGCTCCCCAGAGCGGGCTCGAATCGAGAGCGGCTCGCAACTGGCGCGGGCTCACCCCTCGGTCGTTCTCGGCCATCTCGACCGTGCGCTCGATGAGTCTGCGGTCGAGGTTCGCCGCGCGGAGGTTGTCGCGGAAGCGTTGGAGAGTAGCCTTGCCGAAGGGGGCCTGCTCGCAGCCGAGGCAGTCCAGGACAAGCTGCCAGCGGCGGTCCATCGTGAGCGCTTCGATGACCTCGTCGTCGGAGGCGCCGACGTACGCCTGGACGATGGTCGCCAGGGCGAGCTTGGCCGGAGGGACCGGGGGCTGGCCCAAGGGGCTGGCCGCGTAGAGGGTAGCGAGTTCCTCTTGGAAGGCGTCGGAGAACAGCTCGTGGCGGACTCGCCGCAAGAACGCGAAGAGCTTGGCTCGCTTGATTCGCTTGACAATCGACCCTTCGAGAGCGGACAGCTCGACGGGTGGATGCCAGGAGGGTGGACGCATGGTCATCAGCTTTCTAGGGCGAATCTGCCCAACGTGAAGTCGCCCAGAGCTACCCATGCGCCTTTCCCCCGGTCAACAACCAGCCAGACAGCGACTAATGGGCCGATGTTCTAGTGAAAGTACGGACGTCGTATGAACCTCACGTCGACGACCGAGGGGCGAGGCGAGGCTGCTTCGGCGGCGCGCAATGTCGGACCAAGCATCTCGATCTTTTCCTTGATGTTGGTATCGTCGCCAATCGTGACGGTGAAACCGTCGTTCGTGGGGATCATCAGACCGGAAGCACGCGAATACAGTAGGTAATGTGGAGAAAGGGAGGTCGTGAGCGGTAATACCGCAAGCAAGTAAGCTGCCTCTTCAAGAATGCGCGGGTCGATTTTCTGACCAATCCGAACCGCCTGGTGATCGGCGTCGACGACGATCACACGCTCGTTTTCGTCCGGGGTTGGTCCAAGGATCGTACCGTCGTGAGCAACCAAGTAAAGCGTTGGATCAACTTTCCAAATGTAGGCGGGCTGCTGCTCGGTCACATGGATCGTTGTGAGGTTGGGAAGGCGCACCGCGACTTGCACACTTTCATAGACTCCTAACTTCTTAATTTGTTTGGCGACCATGGCGGTATTGATGGTAAATGGGTTACGGCCTTCGACGTCGGCAACCTGGATGACCGAAGCCGGATCGGTCAAGTGTGTCCCAGACACTTCGACGTGCTCGACACGGAGCTTGCTACCTAGTAGAAGATTGGCGAGCGCAAATACGATAAGAGCAGTTAATACTGCGAATGGTAAGCGCTGGGGACCATACTGCCAGAGTCGGCGACTGAGCCACCAAATGACCTCGGCAATCTTCGCGAGCCCGGTAAGCCGAGTTGGCTTTTGTCGGGTGGGTCGTCGATGAGCACGCTGCCACTCGATCACTCGTTGCCCTCAGCAAGTTTACGCCGTCCAATCGGGCCGATCAACTCAACTTCCGGATGGAGAATAATCCCGAACTGTTGAAAGACAGCTTCGCGGGCCAGTTCGATCAGGGCGAGGACATCCGAGGAGGACGCATGGCCAACGTTGACAATAAAGTTCCCATGCTTCGGCGAAATCAAGGCGTCGCCGCGTCGGGTGCCTTTCAGCCCGGCCTGATCGATCAACGCTCCGGCCGATTCACCGGGCGGGTTGCGGAAGATCGAGCCGGCGCCGGGATCGGTCGGCTGGGTATCCTGGCGATGTTGGCGGAACGTCCGGATGCGACCAAGCGCCTCCCCGGCGATGCCGTGCTGCGTTCGGAATTCGGCTCCGAGCACGACGATCTCACGTTCTGATTGTAACCGGCTCATCCGGTACGAATGCTGAAATGTCTCGGCAGGCCAGATCATCGGGGTGCCGTCCGCGAGCACCTCGGCGGAGATTAGGGCGTCGGCGATGCAGCCGCCGTGGGCGCCAGCATTCATGACCACGCCACCGCCGACACTGCCGGGAATGCCGACACACCATTCAAGACCGGTCAACCCCATTCGAGCGGTTTGTACCCCCAGCGTCGGCATGCGGACCCCACTGGCCGCTTGGACGCGGCCGGTCTCGGCGTCGATCGTGAGCTGGGGCGTGTCATTGCGGATAACCAATCCCCGGATGCCGCGATCGTCGACCAAGACGTTGCTACCGCGGCCAAGGACGAGCCACGGAATCCCAGCGGATCTCGCGAGGACCACCGCGTTGAGCAGGTCTTCGCGCGTTCTCGCCGAGATGAAGAGATCGGACGGTCCGCCGATGCGGAAGCTCGTATGCATTGCTAGGGGCTCTTCGACCCGTAGACGATGACCAAAGTGATCGCGCAGCGCATCGGGGACCTTAGTGAGCATGACTTCCTCCGGTTTGCGCAGCTTCGCGTTTGGACAGTAAGCTGAGTATGCGTGGACCTGCCGTGGTGACGTCCCCGGCGCCCATTGTCACGATAACGTCGCCGGGACGGGCAAGCTCGGCCACGCGCGAGATCGAGGTCGTGAGGTCTCCTCCATAGCGTGCTTCTGTGTCGACAATCGCATTCGCCAGCTCGGCAGACCCTCGGTCACCGCTAGCCGGTCCACGCCCAGCCGGCGCGTAGACGTCGGAAACGATGACGAGGTCGGCGTCGCCAAAAGCATCGGTGAAGTCGTCGAAGAGCGCATTCAATCGGTGGTGGGTGTGTGGCTGAAAGAGGCAGATCAACCGCCCCGGTTGTCCCTCCCGGGCGGCTGCGAGTGTCGCCCGAATCTCGGTAGGGTGGTGGCCGTAGTCGTCGTACACACTGACACCGGCGGCTTCTCCTTTGTGCTCCAGTCGGCGCTGCACGCCGGAGAAGCCTTCCAGCGCTGCCGCCGCCGTCGTGAAGTCGACACCGATGCGACCGGCCGCGAGAGCGGCCGCCAGGGCGTTGGTCACGTTGTGTCGCCCCGGAACACGCAGGTGAAAGTGCCCCACTAACGTACCGTTGGCCATCACGTAAAAATCGTTTCCCCCTCCTTCGTTCGGAGAGATGCCAATTGCCTGCCATTCTGCGCTGTCGCCAAGGCCGTAGGTGACCGAGCGCTCGGGATCAAGGTCCGCGAGCTGACTGGCCAACGGGCTATCGGAACAAAGCAAACGCCACCCATCCTCCGGAACGCGCTCGAGAAATTGCTTGAAGGCTCTGACAATGGCGTCGAGTGACTCGTAGTAGTCCAGGTGATCGGCCTCGACGTTGTTCACAATCGCAATTTCCGGGTAAAGATCGAGAAATCGGCGGTCAAACTCATCGGCTTCGGCAACGAGGAGGTCGCCAGTGCCCCAGTGAGCGCCGGAGCCAAGGGTAGGCACAACCCCACCAATCAGTACTGTCGGATCAAACCCGGCGGCGAAGAGAATAGTCGCGAGCATGGCTGTCGTCGTCGTTTTCCCGTGGGTACCGGCCACCGCCACGGTACGGCGCACCCGCGTAAGCGCACCCAGCGCTTCGGAGTGCTTGAGCACGGGAATACCGTGACTCGCGGCAAAGCTGACTTCTGGATTGCTGCGTGGGACGGCCGACGAGCGGATTACGAAGGTCGCCGAGCCGACGTTTTCGGCGTGGTGTCCGACCTGAACCGGAATGCCGCGCCTTCGAAGGTCCTCGACCGTGGAAGAGGCGGCGAGATCCGAGCCTGTAACGAGGTAGCCCGCGTCGCGCAGGATGATCGCGAGCGAACTCATCCCAGCGCCACCGACGCCGACGAGATGGATAGTTGTCCCCGCTGGCCAAGGAAGAGTCATCGCTTCGGTCATACAAACCTTACCAATCAGTTCTTGCCACGGTCAACCGCCGGCCTGGATGCGCCGCGTCCCGAAAGTCTTTGGGAGCTTAGCAGCGAGATCGCGATCACGAGCACGACCCCAACCACCAATAGCGTAGTCAAATAATGGCCAAGCACACCAGACACCGTCGTGTTCCCCAAGACGGTCGGCCCGGGTAGCGCAGCGCCGGGAGCGAGATAACGAAATCCCAGATAAGCGAGCAGGTAGCCATTCACCAAACCGACCAGCGCACCGAGCACCTGAGCCGACGCATTTGCCGGCCTGGCGACCAACCGTTGGGAAGCAAAATAGGAAATCAAGGCGAGAACGGCCACGACCACACCGGCGAAGGCCAGGGTGTGTGCTGGATCAATCAACGGCTCGCCCTTGAGCTGAGCGATCAGTGTCCCCGGCTGGGCGACGTCAAATCCATCCTTCGCGGTGAAGACGACGATCAATGCGAGGCGATTCACCAAGCGCACCAGCGCACCCTTTAGCGCGGTTACGGTCAACCAGCTCAGCAGCAAGCCGGCCAGCGCGCCGACTTCCCGCAGCCAACCTCGCCAGAAACCAACGATGCCAAAAAAGAGAATAGCCAAGACCATGACATCGACTACGCTCACGCCCACCTCCTGATGGCTTGTCGACCCGCCGGCGATGCCACTTCGCCGATTAAGTGGAAGAGATCCAGCGCTGCGGCGGGCCGAGCCAAGCGGCGCGCCGCAGTTGCCATTCGATCCCGCCGCACATTATCTGCCAAGAGGTCGAGAATCGCGGTAGCCAGGGCACCGTTCCGGGCGGCAGCGTCGTCGACGACAATGGCCGCGCCACGCTCCGCGAGAAAGCTTGCGTTCAAGCGTTGATGCCCGCCGGCGTGTGGGTAAGGAACGAGAATACCCGGCGCTCCGACGGCCGGCAACTCGCCAAGGACCGAAGCGCCGGAGCGGGCGACGACGACGGTCGCGCTCACGAGGGCCGGTACCAGTTCTTCGTTTAGATAGGGATACAGACGATAACGTTGCTGGAGGAGGGGAGGCAAAGCCGCTCGCCGCTTCTCGATCCCGGCGACGTTGTTCACTCCCGCTGCGTGGACGATCCACGTTTTTTCGAGCAATGACTCGAGGTTCTGAAAGATCGCGTCATTGATCGACTGCGCGCCACGACTGCCACCAAGAACCAGGGTCACCGGAGCGCCGTCGGTTACTCCCAACACCAGTCGTCCCTGCTCCGGTGTCCAGTCAAAGATTTCCGGCCGAACCGGATAGCCGGTGACGTATGTCTTGCGCGTGGGAATGAAGGGACATACCTCGTCGAACGAGACTGCAACCGCCGAGGCGATCCGGGCAAGAAAGCGAACCGCCCAACCGGGTCGGAGGTCCGGTAGGTAAATGACTCTTGGGATATGCGCCAGCTTCGCGGCGAGCACGACCGGCACGCAGACGAAGCCGCCGGTAGCGAGGACGACGTCGGCTTGCCAACGGCGAATGATTGACAACGCCTGGTGCGTGCCCCGCAGGGTGCTCAATAGGCTGATCACGGCCGCCGTGACTGATCGTCCGCGAATTGCACCAGCAGTAACTGGCTCAAAAGGCAAGCCGGCCCTTTCGACAATACCGCGTTCCATGCCTTCCACGGTGCCAATCCAGAGATAATCCGCAACCTCGCCGGCCCGAGTGCTCGCAGCAACTACCGAAAGCGCGGGATAGACGTGGCCTCCAGTGCCCCCGCCGGTTAGGAGAATGCGCAATCCCGGTTTCATTCGGCCCCCCACACGAAAGGCTCGGCACCGTGATTGCGACGACGGTCTGGTCGGAATCCCGCGGGCTGACGAGACACATTCAAGAGAACGCCCACGGCCACCAGGGAGACGATCAGCGACGAGCCGCCGAAGCTGACAAAGGGCAAGGGAATCCCCGTAAATGGAATGACCGCGGTAATCACCGCGACGTTGATCAGGGCTTGAACCACGAGCCAGGAGGTAATCCCAGACGCGAGCAAGGCACCGTAAGAATCGGGAGCCTGGATTGCGATCCGGTAGCCACGATAGGCGATGACTGCGAAGAGGATCAAAATAGCAGCGGTTCCGAGCAAACCAAGTTCCTCGCCGATGACCGCGAAGATGGCGTCGGTATGCGCATTGGGCAGGTAATAAAACTTCTGCCGACTCGCACCCAACCCGAGTCCGAAGATCCCACCGGAGCCAAGGGCGATCTCGGCTTGGGTGATGTTCCACCCCACGCCCAATGGATCGCTCGCCGGATTCAGAAAAGCGGTGATTCGCTGAGAACGATAGCTGGCGTCAAGGATCAGGAGCACCATTGCCCCGGTGCCGACGACAAGGCCACCGATGAGGTGTCGCACGTCTGCCCCGGCCACGAAAAAGAGGCATACCGCGGTCGTGGCGATGACAAAGGCGCTGCCCAGGTCTGGCTGCATGACGACCAGACCGCAGACGACAGCGACGGTTACGCCAAATGGCAAGGTGACCTCCGAGAAGCTCGTGATTCGATCGCGTCGCCGACTGAGCCACTCGGCGTAATAGAGGACGAGGGCGAACTTCGCGAATTCACTGGGCTGGAGCGGAGGTAGAGGACCAATCTGTAACCAGCGCTGAGCTCCGTAGGCGGAGTGACCAAGTCGCGAGACTAAAACGATGAATAGCAAGATCACGATCACTGCCATCAGTGGGACGGTCAGCCGCTGCCAGCGGTGATAATCGATGATCTGAAAAATCAGCAGTCCGATCGCTCCCATGCCTGCCCAGATGAGCTGACGAACCAGGAAGTACGTATCGCTGCCGTACGCGGGGTTGTTGTGAGCAATGACATAACTGGCGCTGTAGACCATGTCGAGGCCGATGACCAGCAGCACGGCCACCGCGGCGAGTAGGGCGTAATCAGGGCGATGCCATTCGTGGCGAGCAGCCATGTGATCTGGCACTTGGTCAATCATCGTCTTCCTTCGGCGAGCGCTCGCACTGCTTCCTTGAATCGCTGCCCGCGCTCTTCGAAATCACGAAACTGGTCGAAACTCGTGCCGGCAGGAGATAAGACCACGACGTCTCCCGGTTGAGCTAACCGTCGTGCACAGTCAACGGCGTCGACCAGGTTGCCTACCTGCTCGATCGGTGGATGCGCTTCCCGGTTCGGTTCGCGCAAGGCGGTCATAATCTCGTCGGCCATTTCTCCAAACGTTACCACGGCCCGTGCTTTTTGGCGAACCAGCATGGCTACTTCGCCGAGCGGCAAATGTTTGCTCCGTCCACCAGCAATCAAGACGACCGGGCGATCGAAAGCTCTCAGCGCGGCAGCGGTTCGCTCCGGCGCGGTGGCAATCGAATCGTTGAAGTACAAGACACCGTCGAGCTCTCGGACGAACTCGAGCCGGTGCTCAACTCCGGGGAAAGATTTGGCCACCTCGGCGATGGCGGACACGCCGATGCCGATGGATCGGGCGATCGCCGCGGCAGCCAGGACGTTGAGCAGGTTGTGGCGTCCTGGTAGGATGAGGTCGCCAACCCGGGCGAAGCTGGTCTCAGAGCCTGAATCACGAACTCGGAGCTCGTCGCCGGCCAAGAAAGCTCCCGCTGCAACAGTGTGCTGGATCGAGAACCAGCGAACCTGGCCAGGGCAGCGCTCGGCGAAGCTCGCCGCGACCGGGTCATCCGCGCCGAGAATTGCCCAATCGGTCGGGAGCTGGTGCCGCAAGAGATTGAATTTGCTTTCACGATAGTGCTCGAACGTTGGGTGACGATCGAGGTGATTCGGCGTCACGTTAAGGATGGCGCCGACTAATGGCCGTCGGCGGAGGGTTTCGAGCTGAAAGCTGCTCAGTTCGAGCACGACCCAGGCATCCGGACCAAGGTCGTCCACCACCTCGATGACCGGGACGCCAATGTTGCCGCCGACAATGACCTGACGTCCAGCGGCAGCCAGGATTCTGCCGATCAGGCTGGTCGTCGTCGTCTTTCCGACTGACCCGGTAATGCCGACGATCGGTGCCCGACAGCGTTCAAAGACCAACTCAATTTCATTGGTGATCGGGATGCCGCGGCGTCGCGCCGCTTCCAGGATCGGCAGATCACGGGGCGCACCGGGCGTGACAAAGACCGCGTCGGCATCGGCGACGTGCTCATCGCGATGTCCGCCGGCCTGGACTTCGACTGGCAGGTCACTGATCAGTGCTAACTCTTCGCGGAGCTCGTCGAGCGGCTTGCGTTCGCTGATCCGGACGACGGCACCGTGTCGAATCAAGAATCGTGCCAGGGCAACGTGCGTTCGACGGCCAAGTCCGATCAGTGTAAAACGCCGACCGCGCAACTCGCCGATCTGCACTGTTTCCATCAGGTCAGTCCCAAGGCGAGACCAACCGAGCCAGCGATCATACCAATGATCCAGAATCGCTGCACGATCTGGGGTTCTGGCCAGCCGCTGAGCTCGAAGTGGTGGTGAATCGGGGTCATCTTGAATAGTCGCTTACCATGAGTGAGCTTGAAGTACCCCACCTGCATGATAACTGTCACTAGCTCGAAAACAAACATCGCGCCGATGATTGGGAGAAGGGCAATCCAGCGCGTCTGCAGGGCTAACACAGCGAGCGCACTGCCCAGAGCGAGAGCACCCGTGTCCCCCATGAACACCTTGGCCGGATTGACGTTGTACCACAAAAAGGCGAGCAAGGCGCCGCTGATTGCCGCCGCGAAAGCAGCCTGGGCAGCCAGATTCGCAGCCAGGGCGAGGACGAGATAGCTGCCGAACGCCGCCAGCGACGTGCCACCGGCCAACCCGTCGAGTCCATCGATCTCGTTCACCCCGGCCGCGCAGCTAAAAATCGTGAACGCCGCGAAAGGAATGAACCAGGCCCCCAGATCCAGCGCGCCCAGGAACGGAATGCGTTGCATCCGAAGGGCTGGAGTTTGGTAGAGCCACCAGGCCAGGGCAAGCGCCAGAAGGCTGTGCCAGACAAACTTGTAGCGAACCCGAAACCCAAGTCCTTCCTTGCTCTTCATATTGGCGTAATCGTCGAGTGCTCCCGAGCCACCGAAGAGAAGCATTGCGACCAGGGGTATGGCGAGGGTGGCGCGATCCGGGACGAGCAAAATGGTGGGCACCAGCGGGGTCAGAATAAACAACCATCCCCCCATGGTTGGCGTGCCCGCCTTTACCAGATGGCTGCTCGGCCCTTCCAGGCGAATTTGCTTGCCAAACTTCACGCGCCGCAGCCAGGCGATGAGCGCCGGCGCCCAGAGCAATCCGATTAGATAATTTAATGGAATGAGGGCAACGATGGCGGCCGTCGTCATTCGAGGTCTCCTGGTCGCAAGCTGGCGTCACCGGCGAGGACCGTGCCTAGATGAAGGTGGCAGGCCGTCTTCATCCTAATCCTCTTCACACGGAAGCGGAAATCGCAAAGGAGCGGGCGCAACTTACGTACCATTTTCCTTCACGTCACGCGTCGGCGGTATCTGATAGTAATTTATCAACTGTCGAGCAATTGCGCTAAAGACCGGGGCGGCAACCGTTTCGCCCCATGGCGAATCTTGAGGCTCGTCGATCCGAACGAGAATCACAAAGCGGGGATTGTCGGCCGGCGCGTAGCCGACGAAGGAGGCAATTGTTTGGGAGTTGCTGTAACCACCCGAAATTGGGACTTGAGCGGTGCCGGTCTTCCCGGCGACAACGTAACCGGGCACGCGGGCCAATCGTGACTCGCCCAACGTGTTGTCGTCAACGACCTGGACGAGCATGTTGGTCAGCATCGCCGCGGTGCGAGGCTGGATGACCTGATCTTCGACCGTTGGATAGAAGAGGCGCGTACCCTGTGGACCGTCGATGCGCTTGACCACGTAAGGCTTCATTAGGGTGCCACCATTCGCGACCGCGGCGACCGCAGCGGCCATTTGGATTGGCGTCACTGATAACCCTTGACCAAAGGAATTCGTCGCGAGGTCGAAAGGGTGCCAATCGTTGGCGGTTGGTAAGCGTAGTAGGCCGTCCGATTCACCCGGTAAGTCGATGTCGGTGGGGCGGCCAATGCCGAATCGCTGGGCGTAATCGTAAAACTTCACCGCGCCGAGGTGGGTGGCTGCCCAGGCCGCGCCAATGTTTGACGAGTAGATCAAGGTTTGGGTCATCGTCTCCGGGCCCGGAGATCGCCAGAAGGCATTGTGAATCGTGCCACCATAATAATCGAAGTACCCGGGATTGAAGAACGAGGTGTCCGGTGTAACCGTGCCCGTGTCAAGGGCGGCGGCCATAGTGATGATCTTAAAAACCGATCCCGGCTCGTATGCACTGGACACGGCCGGAATCCCGTACATGTCGACATTTTTCTGAGAGTACAGATCTGGAGCGTCGTTTTGAAAAGTCGGTCGTCCGGCGATCGCGAGGACGGCGCCAGTTTTCGGATCCAGCACGACGACGCTGCCACCTTTCGCGTGATGTTTGTCGATCGCTGCGGTGAGTTCGCGCTCGGCGACCCATTGGACGTAGCGGTCGATCGTCAGGGTAAGCGTCGATCCGTTGATCGGGGCTGTATATTGGTGTGGTCCGAGCGCGAGGGCATCACCGGCAGTATCGCGTTCTGCAACGAGCTTGCCAGGCTTGCCGGCCAGGTCGGAGTTATATTCAAGCTCGAGACCACTCAGTCCGTTGTTGTCAACGCCAACGACCCCAAGCACCTGAGCGGCAAGGTTTCCTTGTGGATAAGCGCGCTTGGGCTCTGGTTGAAGAAACAGGCCGTTAAGGTTAAGTTTGTCTACCGCGGTCGCGACGTCGTCAGGAAGCCACGCTTTGATCAAGGTGGGAGCAGCGCGCTTCTGCGCCAGGCGCGCTTGAATGTCAGCGGCAGAGCTGCCAATGACCGGTGCGAGAATGGCGGCCACGTGGGCCGGATCGGAAATCTCGGTCGTGCTCGCGTACAGCGACTCGTAAGTTACGCTGCTCGCCAGGTCGTTCCCAGACGTGTCGAGGATTTCCCCACGTCGGGGAGGAATCGTCGATTGGCGCCAGTGCTCGGCCGTGGCCATTGTGCCAAAGTGCGCATGCTCGATCACCTGCAGGTAGACCAATCGGGCGATGAGAACAAGGATGCAAGCGGCAATCACCAAGCCGACTGTGTAGACCCGCCAACGCCGGATCTCTAGCTCGATCGTTTCCCTTTCGTCCGTCGAACGATTGATCGTCGAAAGCACGCTAGTGGCCCGGTCGACTCAACGAATTGATCACATGCCCAAGCCAACCCAACGGCGTACTCGAGCGAGCATTAGCGGTGCTCTGATCCGAGGCGACCGGGGTCGGGATGACCGCTGGAGGAGCGGTCACGTAAACGACGTGATCCGGCGGTCCCATGTGGAGACGAGTCGAGGCAGCTTGGTCGATGCGGTCGAGGGACTCGAGCTGAGCGATTTGGAGCTGCAACTGCTCGTTCTGCATTTGAAGCTGCTGCTGCTGCGCCTGGAGATCAGCGATGTCGTAGCCGGTCGTAGCGACGTCGCTGGTCTGACTTAAATAGAGTAAGCTGACTAATGCCATCAAAAGCAAGGCGAGTACGAACAATGCGCGTCGGGGCAGCGTCGATACGAGTCGGCGACGAACGAGCAATCGTTCAGTTAATGGGACTTCAGTTCTCATGTTCTGGTAGTTTTTCCACGGCTCGCAGAATCGCACTTCGGCTGCGGGGATTGCGAGCGATTTCCTCCGGGCTGGCTCTAACCCCGTGTTTGGTCAAGATTTTCACCCGGGGCTTGCGTCCGCAAACGCAGATCGGCAGACCGGGAGGACAGACACAGGTTGCGGCCTGATCGACGAAAAACCGCTTGACGATGCGATCTTCCAAGGAGTGGAACGAGATCACCACTAATCGTCCGCCTGGTGCTAGAACCTCGATCGCCTGCGGCAATGCACTCTCGAGCGCGGCCAGTTCCTGGTTCACCGCGATGCGTAATGCTTGGAATGTGCGCGTGGCTGGGTGAGTCTTGCCGCGTTTGTGGCCAACAGATCGTTCGACAATAGCCGCCAGCTCAGCGGTCGTTTCGATTGGCGCGTGCTCTCGCTGCCGGACGATCGCCCGGGCGATCGTCTTGGCACGTGGCTCCTCGCCATAACGACGTAGTAGGTCAATCAACTCGGCGAGCTCGAGACGATTCACGAGCTCCCGAGCGCTGGGCATGGACTGAAGCGGATTGAACCGCATATCGAGAGGGGCGGACGCTTGAAACCCGAAGCCACGCTCCAGGTTAGCTAACTGGTCTGACGATAACCCAAGGTCGAGCAAGATGCCGTCGGCCGGAGCGAAGCCGTACCAACGTACCCAGCGCTCGATCTCAGCAAAGCTAGCGTGGACTTCGACAAAGCGGTCACCAAAACGCTTCAAACGCTCCCGGACGCGCTCGATCGCCTCCGGATCCAAATCGAAACCTAAAAGACGTCCCTCCGGTGAAGAACGCTCCAGGATCGCCTCGGCATGTCCTCCTCCTCCGAGCGTTCCATCAACGTAACTGCCGCCCGACCTTGGTTGAAGGATGTCGAGGGTTTCCTGCAACAGCACCGGAACGTGTACAGAGGATGGCACGCCTGACTCCTTCTCTTTCCAAATTCTATTCCGTACCAGGGCGAAGTCAAGGCAAAGAGCATTGGAAGTCGGTTGGACTCGCCGAAGTAACCTCGCTGAGCACGGAGCTGGAAGACATGCTACCGATTCTCTTACCCTTTGAAAAAGGGCGAGGGCCTGTCCGGGAAGGAGGGAAAGAGTAAGGGCGCTTCCTCTGTCCGTAATAGACAATCTGGGTCGAAGGCAGCGCGCAGAGAGGCCCGTAATGGCGAGACGGGTGCGCGCGACACGACTTGCGACTCGGACAAGATATCTTGTACAGTGTTGCGAGGACCAGACAGCGCAGCCAACTCCAGGGCGCCAGTCGTCGCTTCGCCACGCAGCCAGCCGGTAAGCTGTCGCTCGTGTCCTACGCGGAGGCAGCGTAGTGCTGAGGCTTTGAGCTCAGCCGGGTCGACACCTCCTCGGCTTACCATAACCGACTTGGCAGCGGTGCGTGACCAGGGGAACTGATCCAGAGTAGATCCGCCTAAGTCGACCGCTCGTTTGCTCAACGCGGTCATTATTTTCTGGCTCGATTCGGCAGAATATGCATCGACTTCCAGGAGAAGACAGGATGGACCAGCATTCAACGGTGAAGCCAGGGTGATCGCTTCGGCACCGAGAGAGACGTCAGCGAGCGTCCGCGCTGCGTCCCAGGCACGGTTCGAATCAACAAATTCGAGTTGCTGAATCCTTCGACCAGTAGGCTTGGGAACCAATCGGATGATCACCTGAAGGATCACACCAAGCTCACCCCGCGAGCCCGCGACCATAGCAGTGAGGTTGTAGCCGGTGGCGTTCTTGATCGCCTTACCGCCGTGGCGAACGAGTCCCACGGATGGTGCAACGAAGGCCATGCCGAGCAGATAATCAGGAACTGCTCCGTAGTGGCGAGTCCGCATGCCGTGCCCGCCGGCGACAGCGGCGCCAACTCGGGTATCCGCGGGAAGCCAGCGAAGGGCTGGGCACCACCAGCCGAGAGACTCGGTGGCCTCACAAAGCTCACCAACTGTCACTCCAGCCTCCGCCACGATCAGAGCATTGACCCGATCGATCTCGGTAATTCGATTCAAGTGACGTAATGAGACAAGGCTAGTAGACTCGCCAAGCAGTCGGTCGTTCGGAGGTATGTCGCCCACGAGTATCGCGCGCTTATTCTGCCATTCTTGCGCAAGCAGCGCGACTGCTTCCTCGATTGACGCTGGCTCAAGACAGCGGGCGTCGCTATGCGGCGCTTCGAACATGTCGTTGGGCAACTTCCTCTTCCTCGACGAGCTAGATCCTGCTCTCAGGCAAGCCATTCATTGGGAACAGCTTAGCGGCTTCAACGTCGATCCGTCAAACGAACTGGGGCGTGGCTTTCTACGTCTGTCCCTTGTCCCGTCCGTGTGGACGCTTTCTCCAAGGGGCAGTATAATCCGGGCACGCTGGCCAGAAGATATGACCGAGTCCGACGTAATAAACGGCTGGCAAGAGGCGATCGTGGCAGAATGGGATGGAGGGCAGCTCGCCGGTGGGATGACCGAGACCTCGCCAGATACACTCCTGGACCGTTTGAGTAAGCCAAGTCGATTGACCGAGCGCCCGAGCTTAGAGCCAATACGGCGGTTACTCGGGAGGATTGGCAATCCCCACCATGGCTTGCCGGTTCTGCACGTGGGTGGCACGGCTGGCAAGGGTTCGACCGCGACGATTGCTGCGCACATTCTCCAAGCAGCCGGTTACCGCGTTGGCCTGCATGTCAAGCCCCACCTGGAAAGAGTCGAAGAGCGTTTTGTCGTCGACGGAAAGCAAATCGCGCCCGAGCGCTTGTTGGGAATTTTGATTGATCTGGCGCCCGCTGCCGAGGCAGTGTCTCCTACCTGGTACGAGCTGACCGTTGCCGCTGCCTTTCAATACTTTCGCGAGGAAAAGGTCGACCTCGCGGTCATCGAAGTCGGGCTTGGCGGTACCTACGATGGGACAAACGTTGTCGAGCCATTAGCTGCCGTGCTTACCAACGTTGGCTTGGATCATACCGAAATCCTTGGGGATACGGTGGAGGCGATCGCACGAGACAAGGTCGGCATTGCCAAGCCGGGGATACCATTCGTCAGCGGAGTGACCCAACCAAGTGTCCGCGAGATCGTTCGTGCCCGCTGTCAGGAAGTCTCGGCGCCGTTGTGGCTGATTGGCCGTGACTTCGATTCGCGCATCCAAGAACTTGGACCAGAAGGTGCGCGATTCGACCTGTGGCTACCAGATCGTCAATGTGCTGGCCTCGAGCTCAGGCTACTCGGTGGCCATCAGGTTCAGAATGCGACAGTTGCCGTTGCCAGCATTGCTGCTTTGGCGGCAGCCGGAATTCAGGTGTCGGAAGAGGTGCTGCGCTCGGCGCTCAAGACCGCTCGGGTGCCCGGACGGCTCGAAGTTATCCGACGCGGGCCGCTCGTTGTCCTCGACGGCGCTCACAATCCCGATAAGATGGCGGCTCTTGTCAATGCCCTTACAACGCTCTATCCTGGGCGAAGGGTAATCGGAGTTCTCGCCTTCAAGCAGGGTCACCACCTCGAAGCTACGATCAGCCCGATCTTAGGACGGTTACAGCGCGCGATCCTGACGACCTTCGAGGCAAGCACAGATTTTGGACGCGGTCAGGCTGTTGACCCAAATGAAATCGCGGCCGTTTGCAGGCGTCTCTCGCCAACCTTGCCGTGGCTCGTCGAGCCGAATCCTCTAGCCGCGGTCGAGCGGGCGATCGACGAGTCCGAGCCGGATGACCTCGTTTGCGTCACCGGCTCGCTGTATCTCGTGGGAGCAGTGCGGGCTCCACTTCTTCGAAGATGAGCACCTCACCAAAGCCAGCGCTTTCGGATGAGCAATGGCGGAAGCTCGCGAGCTACCGGGTCGCGCGACTGGCGACGGTTAATCCGCGCGGACGACCGCAGATCGTTCCAATCTGTTTCGCGGTGGACGGTGTCGCGATTTATTCGGCACTGGACGAGAAGCCGAAACGCGTTCGTCCTGGCGAGTTGAGCCGAGTGAGGAACCTGCTGAGCCATCCTGACGTCGCTCTATTGGTCGATGACTATTCGGAGGATTGGAGTAAACTGAGCTATCTGATGATCCACGGTGTCGCCGACTTGCTGGCGGTGGCTTCTGAGCCACATGCGCGAGCGATTGCTCTGCTCCGGGCTAAATATCCGCAATATCAGCAGATGGCGATCGAGCACCAACCAGTCATCCGGATTATGCCGACATCAAGTTATGCCTGGCCATCGACGAGATCTTAGAGCGCCCGTAGAACTGCCAGGCTTCGGCGGATTCGTCCCTCGGCGTCTCCATCACCAGCGAACTCAAAGCAATGGAGGATGGGCTGAGGTAGCTTGTCGAATTCAGCCATGATCGCGGCCATGGGTAAGCGGCCTTCACCAACGGATACGATCACATTCGATTTACCCGGGGCGTGCGGTTAGGCGACACGGTAACGGTGAGCTACCACGTCGCTCGCAAGGACGAAGTGGAGGCAAAGGTCTAGGCTGAGGTCACCTGCACGAATCAACACGGTGAGATAGTTGGCGTGGGAACCCATATTTTTTTGAAGTTCCTCTAATTAAAGTTCCTTCCTCTACGCACGGACGGCCGCTTGCCGCCAGTGATGGCAGGCGACGCGGTGATTAGCGGCGACAGTTTCCAAGGGCGGATTGACCTCGCGGCAGACGTCGGAGGCAAGCGGACAACGCGGTGCAAAAGGGCAACCGGGAGGCGGATTGATTGGGCTCGGTACCTCGCCTTCGAGCTCGATTGGCTGGGTCCCGGTCGTCTCCCACCGAGCGCGGGGTACCGCTAAGAGTAGTGCTTGGGTGTAAGGATGGGAAGGCGCCTCGAAGAGATCTTCGGTAGCGGCGATCTCGACGATCTGTCCGAGGTACATCACCGCGATCTGGTGACTCATGTGACGTACGACCCGTAGATCGTGGGAGATGAAAAGCATGGTCAGACCTAAGCGATCCCGTAGATCCACGAGCAGGTTGATGACCTGGGCTTGGATCGAGACGTCAAGGGCCGAGATCGGTTCGTCGGCGACGATGAAGGTGGGCTCGGTCGCCAGGGCGCGGGCGATGCCGACCCGCTGGCGCTGGCCGCCACTGAACTCGTGGGGGTAGCGGTTTTCAAAGCTTGGATCGAGCCCGACGAGCTTGAGCAAGCGCTGGACGCGCTCGCGCCGCTCACGGGTATCTTTGATACCGCTCAGTATCAGCGGCTCGCCGATGGTGAAGCCAATCGTCGCCCGCGGGTCGAGCGAGGCGTAGGGATCCTGAAAGATGATCTGAGCCCGACGGCGTACGTCGCGTAGCTCGGTTGAGCTGAGCCGGCACAGGTCGCGGCCCTCGAAATAGACTTCACCCCCGGTCGGGCGGTAAAGCTGGAGAACGCTCCGTGCGACAGTTGACTTGCCGCAGCCGGATTCCCCGACCAACCCGAGCGTTTCTCCCTTGCGAATGTCAAAGCTCACGCCGTTCACTGCTTTGACGAGGTAGCGTCCCGACCCAGGCCAGAATCCTTTCCGCGGCCCCGGAAAGTGCATGCGGAGATCACGCACGCTGAGCAGAACATCGGTCGACACCGGATTCTCGGAGCTTGTCATCGTTTGATTCATCCGGCCATTCCTTGATGCCAGCAAGCAACCTGATGGTGGGGAGCGACGACTTCGAGACTGGGCATTGCCTGCTGACATTGCTCGGTCCGCCATGAGCAGCGCGGCCAAAATGGACAGCCAGGCGGCAAGTTGATCAAGTCAGGGGGAAGTCCGGGGATTGCGCGGAGGCGCTTACCGTGCTCTCGCCCAAGACCGAGAGTCGAGTCGAGCAAACCAATAGTGTAAGGGTGCCGTGGCTCCCGGAATATCCGCTCGGTTGGGCCGGTTTCCATGACCTTGCCGGCGTACATCACGACGACTCGATCGCAGACCTGCGCGACGACATCTACGTCGTGGGTGATCAGGACGATGCCCGCCCCGGTCTCCTCGCGCAGCCGCAGCATCAGATCGAGGATCTGACGTTGGACGCTGACGTCCAGCGCAGTGGTCGGCTCGTCGGCTAAGAGCAGCTTGGGGTTGCACGACAAAGCGATAGCGATCATCACCCGTTGGCGCATGCCACCGGAAAATTGATGCGGATACTGCTCAAGGCGGGCGACCGGTGATGAGATGCCGACCTGAGCGAAAAGCTCGGCCGCACGCTCGCGGGCGGCGCGCGCTGATAGGCCAAGATGAATCTGCAACGGCTCCATGATCTGCTTGCCGACCTTCATCGTCGGGTCCAGCGCGGTCAAGGCATCTTGAAAGACCATCGCGACTTTCGAGCCGCGCAATCGGCGCATCTGCTGGTTGCTCAGGGGAACCAGATCCTGACCGTCGACGATAATCTCGCCCGCGGCAATCCGTCCAGGTTTCGGGATCAGGCGCATGATCGAAAGGGCGACGGTCGACTTGCCGCAACCGGATTCGCCGACCAAGCCGACGATCTCTTTACCACCAACCTTGAAAGATAAGCCATCGACCGCGCTGACGACGCCGTCGTGGGTGTAAAAGTGAGTTTTCAGTCCGCGAACGGACAGCACGGGTTCGGTTGAACCAGTTGTCGGTACTGCCATGTGACTATCGCTCACGAATCCGGGGATTGAGGGCGTCGTTGAGGCCGTCGCCCATGAAGACGAAGGCGGCGACGATCAGGGCGAGGGTAAGGCCGGGCATCGCGACCAGATACGGCTGCGAGCGCCAGGTCGCCATCCCATCAAAAATCATCGCGCCGAGACTAGCGCCGGGGGGCCGGATGCCAATGCCCAGGAAGCTCAGCGACGATTCGGCGAGCATCGCGCCGCCAAAGCCGTTGGACATCTGGACGATGACCTCGCCGAGCACGTTGGGCACCAGGTGGCGGGTCGTGATCCACCAACCGGACGCGCCGATCGCCTTCTGGGCTTCGATAAACTCTTTTTCGCGGAGCGATAAGACCTGGCCGCGTACCAACCGACCGAGGCCCGCCCACCAGACGAGCGAGAGGCTGCCGAAGACGACGAGGTAATCGAAGACGACCGGATCCTGCATCGCCGCCCAGCCGGTCGATTTGTAGATCGAGGCCGCGAGACGCGCGGTGGTCGGCCGGGCAACGACGCTGATGAAGGCGGCGAGCCAGAGCGACGGAAACGCCAGCAAGGTGTCCATCAACCAGACGACCATGGCGTCGAGCCAACCGCCGGCCAGCGCGGCAGAAGCACCGACCAACGTCCCAATCGCGGCCGTGCTGAAGGTGACCAACACGGCGACCATGACTGCGGTGCGGATTCCCATCAGCACCCGACTGAAGAGATCACGGCCGAGAGCGTCGGTCCCCATGATGTGCTGGAGGCTGGGCGGCTGGCCAATGTGCTGCCAATCTTGCGCAGTGTAGCCATAAGGTGCGATCAAGGGCGCGAAGATCGCGATGAGAATGACTAGGACCGCGATCACAAAGCCAGCCATTCCCACCCGATTCTGGCGAAACGTCCGGACGGCGTCGACCCAGAGGCTGCGCGGCTTGGCCGATCGTCGGGAGAACATGGCTTCACTGGCGAGCGTTTCGGAAACCGTTTCGGCCATGTCCCTTTCCCATGTTGAAAATCAGCTCAAGCGAACGCGCGGATCGAGTGCGCCGTAAGTCAAGTCAACCAGGAGATTGGCGGTGACGATGATGAGAGCGCTGACCAACGTCGTCGCCGCCACGGTCTGGACGTCGCCACCTTGAAAAGCGGACACCGCGACAAAGCCGAAGCCGTGAATGTTGAAGATTGTTTCGATGAAGATTGAGCCGCTGACGACGTGCGCGGTGGCCAGGCCAAGCACCGTCAGCACCGGGGTCATCGCATTCTTGATCACGTGGCCGGTGACGACTCGGAACTCGGAAAGCCCCCGCGCCCGAGCGGCGCGCACGTACTCCTGGGAGAGGGCGTTGATCACCGAGCTGCGGGTGAAGCGGACAACTTGGAGAAGCGGTCCGGCGGCAAGGCAGGCGGCCGGAAAGAGTGTATTCGGATTGGTGAGTCCTTGCCAGCCAATCGCGACGGTAGGCAAGAGATGAAACTGGATCACTAGCAGAACCATGGCAATCGGCGCGAGGACGAAAGCCGGCGTGGCCGAGAGCACTGTGCCCACGAAAACGATCAGGTAGTCTAAGAAGGAGTTTCGCCAGACCGCCGCGAGCGTTCCGAGCGGAATCCCGACGATTACGACGATCACCATTGCCGCCAGGCCGAGCTGAAGAGAGATTGGCAGTGAGGTCGCGATCATCTGGCCGATGTCGGGCGTGCCGGGGAGGACGTAGGAGACTCCGAAGTTGCCGTGAGCCGCGCCGACGACGAATTGCTCGAAGCGAATCGGTGCTGGCTCGTCTTCCCCGAGCTTATGCCGGAGATCCTGATAGAGCTTCGGGTCGAAGCTACCGTCGTTCATCTGCATCGTAAGGTTCAGAGCCTCGTCGCCGGCACCATACTGCCCCAGGAAGAAAACCAGCGCGGTGATCAGCAGCAGAAGCGGAATCATGCCGACGAGGCGGCGAATCAGATAGCGAACAACCATTTAGCTCTTCACAATTTCCCAATTCTCCACGGCCTCTGGCACGCCTTGGCCGCCGTTGACGTAAAACGATGCGTTCTTGATCGATGGACTGATCAGGTAGTAACTGATCGGGACGGCGTAGTCGAGTGAAAACGCAGTATCGTTCCACATTTGGCTGGCCTGCTGCACCAACTGACAGTGCTTTGCCTCGTCCGTTTCGCTGCGGGCCTGGCTCACCAGCGTCTTGAGCTGAGGCTCATACGCCACCGCGATGTATGGTCGTGGTTCCTGGGGTTCCCAATCTTTATCGCGAATGTAGAACGCCATGTTCCATAACGTATCGGTGACATCGGGCACCCAGGGCATTTGACTGTTCGGCCAGAGGTGGAGCTTGAACGGCGGGTTCATGAGATTGGCCACTTTTTCGGTGTGGATCTTGACGTTCTGCAGGCCCAGGTTGTCTTGAAGCATTTTTTGAACAGCTTGGAGACCAATCAGATCGGATGAATTCATCGAAAGCAGATTGATCTCCATCGACGTCGCGTTCGCGGCGTATTTCGACTGGGCCAGTTCTTTCTTCGCCGAGGCCGGATCAAAGGGAAGTGGCTTGACCTGCGCAGTTTGCTGCTGGCAGCTTGGCAGGGCCGGGTTGCGATGCATGTTCACCGGCGCGTAGAGTGGCTTGCTCGATCCCGCGTTCAGGATGTTGATCAGCGCCTGCCGATCAATCGCCATGGTGAAAGCGCGACGCGCATGCTCGTCGTCGAGCGGTGCGTTGGGGGTGATCCAATACTGATAAACTTGCCAATTCGGGATCTCTTTCAGGTCCTTGGTCAAGTTCGCGTCGGCCAGGGCCTGCTTCACGGTTGCTCCAGTGAGCGGCAAAGCGACCAGATTGAGCTGCTTGCTGCCATACGCGGTGAGTAGAGTATTCGGGTCCGAGCCCACGGCTTTGACGGTGATTTTGGTCAACTTTCCCGGCGGCCCGAAATAGTTCTCATTCGGGACCATTTCGTAATGATCGCCGGGGACCGCCTTGCTAAGCTTGTACTGGCCCGAGTTCGCAGCGTGCGCAGACCAGAAGTCAAGCTGGTCGAGCTTCATGTTCCGCGCGGCTTCCAAATCCGATTTTCGAAAGACGCCGACGGCGAACATCACGCGCTTGATGAAAGTGGCTGACGGCGCCATGATCGTGATCTGAACGGTGTGATCGTCCGTGGCCTTGACGCCCGGCACCGCCGGCGTGCCAAAGGGATCATATGGCACCTTGTTGGCGACGTCGAGAAACCCTTCCACGTCGTAAAAGAACCGCTGGGCGGCCGAGGCGAAGTTATCGCGGTAGCCGCGTGCCTCGTTATGGTTCATCATTGCTAAGTAGCCAATGCTGTCGACGACGTCCTGGGCGGTGATGGGTTTGCCGTCGGAGAACTTTGCCTCGGGACGGAGATGAAAGGTGTACGTCTTGCCATCTTCACTGGTCTCCCAGCTCGTGGCCAGACTCTTGGCCGGCAACGGATTCGTTTCCGCATCGGAGGCGACCAAGGGCGCCCAGAGGAGTGACTCGAAGCCCCAGGTTCCGCGTCGGGCCGGATCCAGCTCGGCCAGGTCGCCCGCCGTGTTACCGGTACTGAAGAATGCATCGGCAACAATAATCTCCTGTGGACCGGACGGCGCCGCGGCGCTGGCTTGGCTAACCGTGGTCGGCTGGGCCGCAGCCGGGGTAGGCCGTGAGGCTTGGGGCGCGGCGGCGGTTGACGTCGCTGCTGGTACGGAGGTGGGAGCGCTGGTCGCAGCAGGCACAGTGGTGGGAGGAGGCGGCGCGCTCGAAGCACAGCCAGCCAGGAGCGGGCCGATGAGGCCAATCGTCGCACCGGTGATTCCCCAGCACATCAGGTTACGGCGGCTGGTCTTCGGAAGGTTCCTTACAGGATCCATCGGGTACACTCCGTAAGCTTCATTGATCGCGTTCACCGTTCCTAGTATAAACCGGTGGTAATTTTAGTCAATTAACTAATTCCCGCCGCCCGCTTAACGCACCTAGCCCGCGCTATAAGTGGGGCAAACTCGAAGCGCCGCGATTTCGCTATAATCCCTGTAGCCACTGAAATTTGAGGAGAGAGATGTCAACGAACGTTTGGGGCCTGATGTGCACTCCGGCGGATGATGGCGTGCGTCTCAAGGCCGTTTCCGTCGCTAGTCGTGGGGGAGAGGATAGCCGGTTCAGCGCGGAGGATCCAGCGTCGTGGTAAGGAACGGTGCAGACCGTCGATATGTGATCATCGGCAATGGAATCGCCGGCACAACCGCCGCGGAACAGATCCGCAAAGCCGAGCCGCACGCCTCGGTTATCTTAATTACAAATGAGCCGTACTCGCTTTACAACCGAATCGCTCTTCCGCCCTTTCTCAAGCAGAAGATTAGTCGGCAGAAAGTCACGATTCACAACATTGCCTGGCACGAGGAGCGCTCAATCGAGCTGATGTTGGAAACGACGGCGATGCGGGTAGACACCCAGAGCAAGGAAGTTCATCTGCACACCGGCCGAGTGCTACCGTACGATCGGCTGCTCATCGCCACGGGCGGTCGGGCTAACCCCATGCCGGGCTGTGGGGAGCTAAAGAACGTCTTCAATTTTCAAACCCTTGACGATGCCTTGGCGATCAGCGCACAGATTGAGCGTTCACAGAATGCGGTCGTGATTGGTGGAAGCTACATTTCGTATGAGCTCACTGAAGCGTTCCGCTCGCGCGGCTTGAATACGACCTGGCTCATGCGCGGTCCTTACTTCCTGCGAAGAGTGCTGGAAGAGGAAGGTGGAGCGCTCGTGGACCGGATCGCCGAGAAGCACGGCGTGCAGGTGGTTCACGGTGTCGGGATCAAAGAGATCCGCGGTCGCAACGGTGAAGTCTGTGAAGTCGTAACCTCGGACGACCGGGTGTTTCCTGCTGACATGGTCGGCGTTGGTGTGGGTATCACCCGTAACGTCGACTTTTTGGCTGGCAGTGGTATTGAGACCAGCCAGGCAGTAAAAACGGACGAATTTCTCCGATCGAACGTGCCGGACGTCTACGCGGCTGGCGACGCGGCAGAATACTACGATCGCTATGTAGGTGGCCATACCGTGATGGGGACGTGGGATAACGCGACGAACCATGGCAAGGTCGTTGGTCAAAATATGGTTGGCGGTTCGGTCGCCTACGACGAGGTGCCGACCTATTCGACCACCCTTTTTCACTCGCGTATTATGGCCTTCGGCGCGACCCCCGAGTCGAATCCCGAACTTGAATCGGTACTCTGGCTTGATGAGGCAACCGAGAGCTATCGACGCCTATTCTTTCATGGTGAGCATCTGCTTGGCGGCGTGATCATTGGCCAGCGAAAGGGATTCCCTAGGCTGATCGAGTTGATTCAGACCCGAGATCCGATCGCTCGCTCCGAGCGTGAAAAACTGTTGACTCTGCAATAGCTCTCGCGCCCGGCCGCAAATTGAGTGATCACAGGATATATTCCTCGACATGTGCATGCCGGTCTTGAATGGGTGGGAGTTCGCGGCCGGGCTGAGGTAAAAGGGCATCCAGGTTCCCATCGCGGTCATAACGGCTGCGTGTGACGCGAAGGCGCGGGCGAGCGACATCGGCGCCATCGGATAGTTAGCCAAGCTGTTCGATTGGCTCCAGCTACCTTGACATGGTTGAACGCTACCGAGATCCACCACGACTAATCACCAGTTAAATCAGCAAACCCGCACTTTGGTAAGTTCGACGTTGTCGACTCCGGTGCTTGGGCCGGCCTTGATTTTCACGCGTTGGCCGTTGGCTGGATCGTAGAGGCCGGCGAGCAGGGTATATGTACCACAGGCCGTAGTGCCAGGCACGAGGAGATCGTAGCCCTCACGGTCTGACGTTCCTATCTTCCATTGAGCACTGCCTTGACCCGCGTAGGACAGGAGGCGGTCGTTCTGGGCGATGATCCGTCCCTGGGCATCGACAAGGTGGATGAACACTTTGTAATCCTTCTGGACGGATGCCTCGCTATCAAAATACAGGATCACAGCGAGGCCTTCTCCTGGTTTCAATTCCTGGCTTGAAACGTCGAACCCCTGAAGCGCGAGAACGCCGGCAAAATCCTCGTGGCGAGGCTCGCTTGGGTCGGAGGCTGGTGCGCGGTAGGGCAGGTAGCCAAGAAGGTGGTAATGACCGAACCAGACATCGCTGGCGCGCGATCCCCAAGCGTCCATCGACCGAACTACTTTGTCGACGTCACTACTGTTCTGACCGGCCTGGTCGATGATGACCCAAACGCGTGCTTTCCCCTGGCGCAGCGTGGCTACGCGGTCTTCGACCGAGCTTGGCCACTGGCCATCGTCCCCTTGGACAAGCATCCAATTCGGAATACTGATCCGGGGACGCATTTCGTAGAAAGCATCTCGGGTCGAGGCAACCGCGGCCTGACCTGGTCCGGCGAAGGCGGTGAGATAGCTCGCCATGGGAACCGCATCGTCCGGGCGAGTCGGCATGAAGTAGTGGCTGATTGATAGTCCTCCACTGACAATCACGCCGAGCACCGTCGCACTGATGACCAGTGCTCCGAAGCGAGATCGCCACTGAGCCCACCAGCCGTGAGGATAGGCGAACAACAAGCCGGTGTACTCCACGCTCAGCCAGATGAATAGCGAGGTCCGGATAATCACGACCAGCCATGCCAGGCGATGATCGTCGCCGAAGAACCCGAGGGCGAAGGGATACTCGAGTAAATCGTCGGCAGTAAGAACCAGAGCATAGAGCGCTCCCCAGGTGTTTGGCAAGACCACGACCAGCAATGCCAGCGGATAAACCAGAAACTGAGGGCTGAACCCTTTGGAGAAGATCAAGAAGAGGTTGAGCGTGAGTGCAGCGGCAGTGACGGCTACCGTGGGCTGATGCCAATCGAGCGGGCGGGTGTAAAGCAGCAAGCAGAGCACAAAGAAAGTCCCGGTGATTGCCGCCCAAGGCAAAGTTGCTGGATGGGGAGACCACTCGGCCATCTTGGGATCAAACCGTGCGCTCAGAAGGGGCACGATTGCAATGTTGTAGTACCCCTCAAAAAATGACCAGATCGATTCCCACGATGATCGTCCAAGGATCATGCGTAGACTCGCAACCAGCATCGTCGGATTAGCAAAGTAAAAGGGCGCGATGATTGCCATCGAGGCGAGCAAGAAGGTAACCACATACTGCAGGCGCCCGGAGCGGCGGCGTAAGGCCAGGAAAGACGCGGGAACAGCGACGACCGGAATCACTTTGACCATGAGACCCAAGGCTGCGCTCACCCCCGCGCTGCTCGTCTGTTCCCTCAGCGCTAGCCAGAGCGTGCAGAGGAGGAAGAACAACGCAACCGTGTCAAACCAGCTCAAGACCACGTAGAGGGGAAAGAAGAGGAGGCTATAGATCCAGGCCGCGCGGAGGGCGACTTGACGGCTGTGAAGGATCGATGCCAATCGGTAGATCAGGATGAGATTCCCAACGTCGAAGACAACGAGGACCGTGGAAAGGAAAACCTGGAACCAGAGCAAATTGTTAGGCCAGGACGGTAGCAGCAGCGAAAGTTGGTAAATGGCGACGATGGCCCAAGCAAAGATAGGCGGATATTCCATCCAGAAGTTGAGGTAAGGGTAGTAGCCGGCGATCGAGAGCTCGCCGATGCTGCGGTAAAATTGCACGTCGTGGTCGCCCTGATAGACGTTGCCACCAGACCGGAAGAATAGAACCGCTGCGAGGCGAAGGCAAAAGAAGAGGAGCGCCAGCAGGGCAAACTCGTGGTCGACCCGGGTAACCCAGGGCGGATTGGTAGCTTTGTCGGAGGCGGGTAGTAATTCTGGCTCGGCTGGGGCCGCGATATCATCGACCGATTTAGGTTCGGAGCTCTGCTGCCGATTTTGCATGACACCTACTGCTTGGTGATTACCGACTGTTATCGCCGCCTATTCTATCCAGGATCGACGCGCCGGCCAAGGACCGATAGCAGGGACACACCTGATATGATCAAACGAGATTTTTCGAACTCCGACAGCAGCCATCAGGACGGAGTGAGATTCGTGCGTTGGATCATCAGTGGGATTATCACCAGTCTTGCCGTTTTGATCGCCGTTGGTGCGATAGTCTGGCCAGTTGGGCACGCCGCGATCAGCGCAGTTCTGCTATTACCAGAGTTTTTTCCGAATGCTCCTGCACGACCACTCGAGTGGCTCACACCCAATCCAGTCCGGTCCACTGTCGAGCTTCGGTACGATGGCCAGACGTCGGTTGCTGACCTCTATGATCCGGGGAGCGGAAGACAACACGGCGGGGTGATCATTTTCTTGGGAGTAGCGCCGGCTGGCCTTGACGATCCACGTGTCATCCGACTTGGCGAGAGCCTAGCACGTATTGGCATCGTCACCCTGATTCCCCAGTCGCAGGATCTAGTGAACAGCAAGGTAGATCCGAGCGAGATTGACGAACTCGTCGCTGGATTCGATTATCTAGCGCACCGTCCCAACGTCGATGCGAAGCGAATTGGATTCGGCGGTTTCTGTATTGGCGCAAGTCTCGCCCTGGACGCTGCGGAAGATCCACGCATCAACCACCAGGTTGCATTGGTGAATAGCTTTACCGGTTACTACGATCTTTCGTCGTACATCATCAGTATTCTCAGCCACTCGATCGTGCCCTATCCGTCGAATGATCAAGGTCGCGTCCCATGGGAGCCGGCGCCGAATGCGACTGAAGTTCTCAATGATCACTTGATTAGTCTGGATCCGGATTCCCGCGAGCGACAAGAACTTGCCCTCGCAGTGCACAATTCGGCCAGGCCGCGACCGGATGTCTCGAGACTCAGTTCTACTGGAAGAACGATCTGGACCCTGATCAATACACGAGACCCAGTCGTGGCAACCCGTCTGCTCAACCAGCTCCCGCCGGCTGGGCAGCAAGCACTGGCGCGTCTTTCGCCGAGCACAAGGATCGCAGACCTGCACGCGAAGGTCTTCGCCATGCACGATCGCGATGATTCGACCGTCCCTTACATTCAATCACGCCTCCTGATCGCGCACCTCCAGCCGGGGCAAGGCGAGTACGACGAGTTCCAAATCTTCAATCACGTGGATCCGACAGAGTCGACTTCGCTCCCTACATTGCTTGGCGATGCGGCACGACTGGGCTGGCACATGTTCCAGATCGTCGAGATCCTTCAAGGTGCGGTGCCAGTTCAACACTATGGATAGCGCTGGCTAACGTGGAAGATCGACAAGTGGTGGATTCTGCCTCTCTCGATGGGCTAACGTATTTCCTCGGCTTGGACCACACGGAAAGGATAGGGTGAAACTATCGATGAGAAAGGGCCGTAGACCTAGTATGAGCGTGTCGAAAAGTGACACGGTCAGGACTTCGTCAGCAGGCGCCAACACGAGTACTTGGGCTCATCGCGCATTTGGGGGGGGGGGGGGGGGGATGGGGGCACAAAAGG
>JAJPIK010000036.1 GCA_021324795.1 Chloroflexota bacterium | reverse complement strand
CAAGCGACGAATGAGGAGCTGCGTGAGCGTACCGACGAGCTGAACCAGCTTAACTCGGTGCTCGAGTCGATTTTAACAAGCATTCGGTTTGGGGTCGTGGTCACCGATCGAGATTTGCACATTACTCTCTGGAATCGGCGCGCCGAGGATCTCTGGGGACTTCGCCCGGAGGGAGCAGTTGGCCAGCATCTCTTCAATCTCGAGCTCGGCCTGCCAATCCAGCAGCTTCGGCCAGCAATTCGGGCGATTCTCAGCGAGGAGAGCGGCTATTACGAAACAGTTCTTCCGGCGGTCAATCGGCATGGAAGAAAAGTTGAGATTCGCATAGGTATCTCGCCCTTGCTGGGGTCAAGGGGAGAGAAGACTCGCGGGATAATTCTCTTGATGGAAGAACTCACCGAAGGAGAGTTCGTGGCATGAGCGATGAGACAACCCTCGAGGTCCAACTAGTCAACGCGCGCATCCGCGCTCTCGCGTTCGCCGAGCAGGTGCGCACGCTTGGCCCGCTGACGACGCTCGATGAAAGCTTAGTCCACGAAGGGCTTGATCAATTGAGCGCTACCCTCGAAGAGCTCGAAGTGGCGGTCGAGGAGCTGCAGCAGCAGAACGACGAGCTATTAGCCACGCGACATGACCTCGAAGCCGAGCGCCTGCGCTATCGGGATCTCTTCGAATCTGCCCCGGACGGTTTCCTGGTTACCGATCGCTATGGGATCGTCCGCGAGGCAAATCGGGCTGCCTATCGTCTCCTCGGTAGACGTGTGCTGATTGGCAAACCGATCATGAGCTTTGTGCCGATCGGGGAGCGACGGGAGGCGCGCCGCCGCCTGCAGATCGCGACCGAATTGGATCCGACGATTGAGCGAACAGTTGCCTGGGACCTCCATTTCGCGCATCCCGATGGCAAGCCGATTGTTGCCTCGGTCATCATTACGCCGAACCATGACCTTTCTGGTAAGATCGTGGACTGGCTCTGGTCGTTCCGTGACGTGACCGCCCTCCGGGAAACCGAGGACCAGATCCGCACCCTTAATCTCAATCTGGAGCGTCGCGTCGCCGAGCGCACCGCCGAGCTCGAGCGGGCGAATCGCCAAAAGGATGAGCTCATCAGCCGAACCCAACAAGCGAACCAGCGGTTCGCGTTTCTTGCCAGCGTGAGCCCACTCCTTTCTAGTTCACTCGACGACGAGACGATTCTCAACGACCTTGTCCATCTCTCTGTGCCGACCCTCGCCGATTGGTGCATCGCCCGTCTGTACGATCAGGACCGTGCGGTCAATCGAATCGCAATTGCTCACCGCGATCCCACCATCGAGTCCCAGCTCCGGGAGCACCTGGCCAAGGCGGTTTCTTCCCTCGGCCCCGAGGCGATTCTCTCGTTTGTTCAACCGGATCACCGCGCAACTCTCCTCCCTCCTCTCGACGCGGCGACCCTCGAGGAAATGGGGATCGCCGGTGCGCTCCTGCCAACCTTTCAGCAGATCGGCCTGGCCGCATCAGCCATCGTGCCGCTGGTCGCGCGCGATCGGCCGCTTGGCTTTCTCTGGGTCGTCATTACCGAAACCGAGGGACGGGATCCGCTCATCGATCTTGACCTGGTTGGGCAGCTCGCCGACCGCGCCGCTCTGGCGATCGATAATGCCCTCCTCTACGCGCAAGCCCAGAACGCGATTCGCTCGCATAACATGTTCGTCTCGAGTATCTCCCACGATTTGAAAGGGCCCCTCAGCAACGCCAAGGGTTACGCCGAGCTTCTTCGTCGACGGCTCACGAGCGCTACGCTCCTCGATCCTGAAGAGCTGGCCAAATTGGCCGCTCGTATCGAACGGAACGCGAGCCGCGCGGTGGGGATGGTCGACGAGCTGCTCGACGTTGCTCGCCTGCGGATGGGAAGCACCCTTAATCTTCACCGCCGGCCCACCGACCTGGTGATCCTCACGCAACAGGTCGTCGAGCAGCTTCAACCGACGACTCCGCGCATCCGATTCGAGTCCACGGTGGCGAGCATTGTCGGTGAATGGGACGATGTGCGCCTTGAACGTGTCTTGGTTAATCTGGTTTCGAATGCGCTCAAGTTCAGTCCAGGCGACAGCGCGATCTTCATTACCGTCGGTGAAGAGGTTCACCCCGAGGCAACCTTTGGTGTTGTCTCGATCCGCGACCAGGGCGTTGGCATCCCGTCTGCTGATCTCCCCCACATTTTCGATCCGTTCCACCGCGCCAACAACGTGCGCGGCCAATTTCAAGGGACGGGCCTCGGCCTTGCCAGCAGCCGCCAGATTGTTGAGCAGCACGGTGGCACCATCGAGGTCGAAAGCAGAGAGGGCCACGGCTCGGTCTTCACCGTCCGCTTGCCATTGCATCCAAGTGGAGGTTGACCGGTTGTATGCTTTATGCCCGTGGAGAAGATCAGAAATAATCATCCTGAGTGTACCCGGTCAGCTCGAGCGCCGCTCGAGCTGACCGGGTACACTTGCTCTCTGCGCGAATGGCCAGAAGGTCAAACTTACCTATTTTACTTCCCAACTTCGACCAACTCGGTCTTCAGTCCAGCCTCCTTCTTGTAATCCAGCAGCCGCTTGAGCGTCGACGGTAGCAATGGAATTCCCTCGACGAGATTGCGCAGCCGGCTACGCATTTCTGGCTCTCCGGGCAAAAGTATCTCGCTGAACCCTTCGGCCAGCTCCGACTTTTTGACGTCGTCGATCATTCGGTCAACGCGGTCCTTGAACTCGGCGATTGGCATGAACAGCTCCGGATTGATCGCCAGGAAGAAGTGACCCAGGTCGTGCTCCTCGGCGCCGCTGCGGAACGTTTCCCGGTTGTGGTCGAGGCAGAACTTCGCTCCGCTCAAAATTCCGGCGAGCGTCTCCATGACCAGGGTCAAGCCGTAGCCTTTGTGCTGGGCGATCGGCACGCCCATGCCTTCGCTCGCATCCTTGGGATCGGTCGAGAGGCGTCCGCGCTTGTCCATCATCCAGCCAAGCGGAATTGGCTTCCCCTCGGCAATCGCCAAACCAATCTTACCTTGGGCAACTACGCTCATTGCGATGTCGAGGAGGATGGGGAGGTGTCGGCCGGCCGGAATGCCAACACCAAGGGGGTTGTTGCCGAAAGTCGGGCTCACCCCTCCCCAGGGCGCGAGGACGAGACCACCGTTGGTCGTGCTGAGGCCGATCAGGTCTTCACGGAGCATCAGCCAGGCATAGTGGCCAGCCGCGCCAAAGTGATTCGAATGCTGAACGGTGACGATACCGACCCCTTGTTCCTTTGCTCGCCCGATTGCCTCGCGAGTCGCGACGACGCTGACCCACTGGCCGGGGCCGTTGTCGCCGTCGATGCGCGCGCTGATGCCGGTTCCCTTGATCGTTCGGATATTTGGCCGAGAGTTCATGTGTCCGGCTTTGATCCGGCGACAGTAGCCAGGTACGTCGCCCATGTTGTGGGTTGGTTGGCCCCGCAACGACGATTCGAGCTGCACTTCGGTGATGATCGCGGCGCCGTCTTCCGGAAGTCCGGCCTGGGTAAACGCCTCGCGCCCATAAGCCCGTAGGCTTTCGACAGTGACGCGGGTCGCCGGCTGAATCGCAGTCGTATCCATGATTGTCCCTCCCTCGTCAGTTTCTCGAGACTATCGCTCTCGCGGGTATGGAATCCGGTGTGTCGCCATTATCGACGGACCGGCCGCCGGAGGTCAAGATATTGTGATTTCTCAGGTCAATCGACGGTATCCCGGATGGAATACCGCCATGCTAACGACAAAGAGGGCCAAGGCACCACCGATCAGGATCATTGTCGAAGGGCCGCCGATGCGGTCCATCATCGCACCGAACGGTGCCGAGGCGAGCGGAGCAAGCGACCAGGTCATCATATAGATCGCGGTGACCCGGCCATACAGGGCCCGATCGGTGTTGAGTAACATCAGCGTATTATTCACAGTGGAATTAAAGTCGTTCGAGATTCCAACCACCAATAAGGCAAGCAGCACGAGCGGAAAGATCTGGAATCTACTAAAGATACCGAAGCAGAGCAAGCCAATCCCCAGCGAGGTTCCGGCGATTGCCTGAATCCGTCCTTTCCGACGACTCCGACTGAAATAAGCCATCGACAACGAGCCGGCGAGTGCACCCACCCCGACCGCGGTCATCATCAAGCCGAGCCCCTCTGAGCCAACGTTGAGGGTGCTCAGGGCAAAGGCCGGCAAGAGGGTTTGATAGGCCGAGCCAAGCAGCAAAGTGACGATCGCGAAGGTGAAAAGCGGGGCGAGCGTTTCATGCTTCCAAATGTAGCGAAGACCGGCGGTCATCTCTTCGTAGACCTTGCCTCGGTGCGATTCAGCGTCCGGCTCACCGATGATTGGAATTTGGAGTAGTGACCACAGCACCCAGGCGAACGCGGCGACCCGCAGGTAGTAGACGCCGTTCACGTTAAACCAAGGGATCGCGATGAGAATGCCGGCCACCGACGGTCCGACGATGCGGCTCGCGTTGAGTCCGGCGTTGTTCAGGGCAATTGCGTTAGGAAGGTCGTCCTGAGCGACGAGACTGGGGATCCAAGACTGGCGCGCCGGCATGTTGATCGCGGTGCATAGCCCTTGGATAAACCCGGTTACCAGGAGGTGCCAGTACTGAATCAGCCCCAGTCCGATGAGCACGCCGACGACGAGTGAGGTAATACAGAGCGCCGTCTGATTGAGTATCAGCAAGGTTCGCTTGGGGTAGCGATCGGCGATCACCCCGGTGAGCGGAGAAAAGACAAGCTGGGGGAGTCCCTGGACCAGGCCGACGATTCCCAGTGCTTCCGCCGACCCGGTCAAGGTATAAGCCAGATAGCCCTGGGCAACCATTTGCATTTGAAACATGAGCGTGCTGGCCTGATTACCGAACCAGAAAGTCCGATAGTACGGGTTCTGGTACAGTGCTCCGAACATGCGGCTAAGGCCGGATGGAGAATGTGCCGCGACGACTGTGCCGGTTTCCCCGCTCGCCATGGTTCCTCCTTACTACCGAGCTTCCAACTGTTCGGCAGTCGGCCAAAATTGTCTGACATTGTTCAGGCGATTAGGGGACAGCCTACCACCCGCCAAAGGGGGTGTCAAATTACCCCTTACCCCGAAGCAATCGACGCAGGGTCGTGAGCTCGGCCGCGGCGATTCCGACGCTGTCGAGACCCGGACGGGGTGGGGCGTGACATTCAACCGAGTACCATCCCTGATACCCAACGTTGCGGAGGGCACTGAACAATCGCGGGAAGTCGATCTCGCCTTCGCCGAGGAGTACCTCGAAGTCACCGCCAAAGCGCAAGGTTGGCTCGTTTCGCAAGTGTGGCGGTGTGGGACGGCTTCGGCTCGCATCCTTCACCTGCACGTGGATAATCCGCTCGCCGAGCCGGTGGATCGTCTCCGGACCGTAGGGAAGCCGAGCCAGGTGGAGATTGCCAGCATCGTAAATTGCCCCGATGTTCGGGCGATCGATCAGGGCCAACAAGCGGGTGAGTAGCTCGACGTCGGCGCCGATCGTCAAATGCATTTCAATCCCCAGCGTTCGACCGGCCGCCGCGGCGCGATCGGCGCCGCGCCGAAGCCAATCGGCGGTGCGCTTCAGTAGGGCATCGCTCACCGGCTCGCGGATCTTCCGCCCGAGCAGATCCGGCCAGATCCGCAGTACCGAACAATCCAGCGTCTCGCTTATCGCCAGGTAGCGATCGAGCGCCGCGAGCTGGGTGGTCGCCTCGGCGTCATCGGCCTCGGCGAAGCCGCCGACGTAAGTCGATAAACAGACCGTCGTCAGACCAGCATCACGCGTCCGCCGTGCCAGATCGGCCAAACGATCCGCGGAAATCCCGGCCGGCAAGTGCTGCGGCAGGCAAAACCACTCAATGCCACCAAATCCCAGCGCCCCGGCGCACTCGATCACTTCTTCCGGCGACCGATCCTGGAGAACCTTTGAAGCAAGACTGATTTTCATCCCTTAATACTTCCCGCGACAATTCCCTTAACAAAGTAGCGCTGAAGGGCCATGAAGACGACCATAACCGGTACCAGCCCGATCAGGTTAGCGGCCATGATCAGGTTATAGCGCGCTGGATAGCCCTGGTCTTCTTGGAAGAACGAGGCGATGCCCAAGGGAATCGTCTTCATCTCATTCGCATTCGTGATGATCACCGGCCAGAGGAACTGATCCCAGTTGCCCATGAAAGTAAAGATCGCCAGGGTAGCCAGGGCCGGTGTGGTCAGCGGCAGGATTAGCCGGAGATAAATCGTGAATTCGGAGGCGCCATCCATCCGTGCCGCCTCGAGCAATTCACTCGGCAACGTCTGACAAAACTGTCGCATCAGGAAGACGCCAAAGCCACTCATTAGGCCCGGGGCGACCAGCCCTTGGTAGGTATTCACCCAGCCAAGATTGGACATAACAATGTAGAGCGGGATGAACGTCACTTCCCATGGGACCATCATCGTCGCGAGGATGCTGACGAAGAGCACGTCTCGCCCCGGAAAGTCGAACTTCGCCAAGGCGTAGCCAGTCAGCGAGCTAAGAATAACCGTGCTCAAGGTGACGACGGTTGCCGCGATTATGCTGTTCAGGTAGAACTGGCCGAAAGGGACTTCTTGCCAGACGTCGGCAAAGTTCTGCGGTACCAGGTGACGCGGCAGCCAGTTGGGCGTGACCGAGACGACTTCGTCCGGTGGCTTCAGGGACGTTGAGATCATCCAGGCGAAAGGAAGCAAAGTGAGGACGGCCAGGATGATCATCAGGAGGTGGAGAGCGGCCGAATCGATGCTCAAATGCAGCGAGGGGTGGCGAATCGCCTGCTCCCGAATGGGAGCGACTTCAACCGGTTTCATGTGTCCCCTTACCTAATACTCTACATTCGACCGTCCCAGCCGGAACTGGAGCATGGTCAAAACGAAGATGATCACGAACAGCACCATCGCCATGGCCGAGGCGCTGCCCATCTTCAAGTTTTGAAAGGCCTGCTGGTAGATGTGCAGGCTAATCACTCGGCTCGCGTAGCCGGGGCCGCCGTCGGTCATTACGTAAACCTGAGTAAACACCTGGAAGGCGCTGATCACCGTGGTGATGAAGACGAGTAAGGTCGTTGGCTTCAAAAGTGGCAAGGTGACATTCAGGAATTGCTGCCAGCGGTTCGCACCGTCGATCTTTGCCGCCTCGTAGTAGCTCTGATCAATCGCCTGGAGGCCGGCTAGGAAGATGATCAGATTGTAGCCAAAGCCCTTCCAGATGCTCATGATCGCGAGCGACGGGATCACCTCGACCGGATCGAGCAGCCAGGTCTGGTCGGGAATGCCAAGCATGCGCAGATAGGTGTTCAGCAAGCCATAGGTTGGCTGGTAAAGCCAAGCCCAGACCACTGTAACAGCGATGGTCGAGGTCACCAGCGGGAGAAAGAAGGCAAAGCGCACTCCGAGTTGAATTGGCTTGAGCAATCGATCGACGGCGATTGCCATGGCGAGCGCGAAGGGAATCCCAACCGCCACGATCAACAAGCTGTAATACGCGGTATTCTTGAGGCTGATCAAAAAGATGGGATCGGCCAGTGCCTGGGTATAGTTCGCGATACCGACGAGGTGCTCAACCGGACTGAGGATGTCCCAGTTTGTGAAGCTCAGGTAGAGGGCGAAGCCGATCGGAATGATCCGTACGCCAATGAAAAAGATGATCGCCGGCAGAACGAACAGATAGGCCGAAATCAACTGCTGTCGGCGCTGACCACGTGGCAAGCTGATCCAGCGCCGGTGAGCTGTCGGTTGTCCAAGCACGTGGCCTCCGGTCCCCTTACTGATTCGTCTGACTCAGCAAATCGTTTGCCTTCTTGACCGCGGCATCGACCGCTTGCTTGACGTTGGTTTGACCGAGCAGCATTTGTTGGAAGATTGGCTGAAGATCAGATTCGAGCTGCTGGTAAACCGTGGTGCGTGGGCGCACGTGTGAGATGTTCGGCATCACCTCGTAGAACTTTGGCAGCTTATCCGGGGCAAGGATGACGGCCTTCGGATCGTTGATTACATCGGTACGAGTCGAGAGCCAATTGAATTTCGTCAGCGACTCGAGTTGATTATCCTTGGTATTGATCCACTTCAGGTAGTCCCAGGCCACTGCCTTCTTGTCAACGCTGCTCCCCCGCATGACCACGGACGTCCAACCGCCAAGCTGGCCGACCGGGTTACTAATGTTGGTGACAAGGTGAGTGATCGAGTAGTTCAGCTTCGGAGCATTCGTCCGCAAGGTATCGATGAAGAAGTTACCGCTCACGACCATCGCGCAGTTACCTTGGACGAAGGCATCGGTCCCGGTCGGGAGCTTGCCGCTGGACGACTTGTCAGTATTATAGATGTCGTACCAGAGCTGCCAGCACTCGAGTGTCTTCGGATCGCCCAGCGTCACGTGAGGTTGGTCCGGGACGTTGCCATTTTCGTCTTCGCCAATCAAGCTGCCGCCGTTGTTGTAGACCCAATTTCCAAAATAGAACAGACGCGGATTGGCAATCCATCCTGCCTTGGTAACCGTGCCATTGGTTAGCTTGGCTAGCTTCTTCGCGCCAGTTCGAAACTCCTGGAAAGAATTATTGGGCGGCTTGGTCGGGTCGAGTCCGGCCGCGGTGAAGAGATCGTTGTTGACGTAGAGTTGGTGGATTGACGTCTCCCAGGGATAGCCGTAGGTTACGCCCTTGTAGGTGACGTAATTCGCGCCCCCCTTAGTCCAATGGGCCTTGAGGTCATCGACGATTTCGGGCGGGGCCGGATCGAGAATGTTGCGAGATGCGAACTCAGGCAGCCAGGGGCCATCCGAATAGAGAAAGTCGGGAGCGGACTTGGCGGCGACGGCGGCGAGCACCTTCTGGCGATAGGTATCCAGGCCCGGGAAATTGGCCTGATCGATCGAGACGCCCGGATGAGCTTCGCCGTAACGCTTGATAAAATCGGCGATAACTGAGTCCTGTAGGGCCGCCGTGTAGCGCCAGAAGATAAGCTTGACGGATCTGCCAGTGCTCGCGACCTGGGCCTGGGGCGCAGCCGTCGCCTGAGCCACGGTGGTTGGCTGAGCTGCGGTTGTGGTCGGCGGCGCCGCAGATGTGGCTGGCGCACTCGTTGGCTGGCTGGCCGGTTGAGCCGACGGCGCGCTGGCCGGCGATGAGCTGCACGCGGCGAGCAACCCACCAAAAGTGGAGAGTACTCCGATCATGAGAACCTGACGACGCGTCGTCCGCGAAGACGGAAACATCAAACCCTCCCGAATCCTTTTTTAATGTGGCGACCGCCCCGCTCTGTTCTTCTCAATCGTGAACGCCTCGCTCGGTCGATCAGTAAAAGCCTGCTTTGCCGCGTTGTACGCCGGCATAAAGCAGCGATTGACGCCAACCATCAGAATTCGGCCGGTAGACCGCTTTCAAGCTCATCTAGCTCATGCCGTTGCGTGCAGATGACGAGTTTCTGGTCTGAAAACGCAGCGCCTCGGAGATCTGGCGTGCCCCTTGACGGACGAGCTCGCCGTGGCTCGGCAAATCCTCGCGCTTCAGGCGCAATGCCGGTGCGCCAATCAGCAAAGCGGCGACAGCGTGTTGGCCCAGATCGAAGATTGGGGCGCCGACAAACCGCACCCCGGCCAAATGCTCTTCGTCATTGATCGCATAGCCCCGAGACCGGACGCTAGCCAGGTCGGCCAGGAAGGCCACCCGACCCGGAAATGGTGGATTTTGGTGGTTGTTGTTCTCGATCCGGTCCAGGTATGCCTCGAGCTCTGACTCTGGCACGTGGGCGAGAAGCGCCTTTCCGGTAGCAGTGCAATACAGCGGAGCACGATGGCCGAGGGGAAGGCCAACCCGCACCGCCTGCGAGCTTTCGACGACGTCGATCACGAACATCTCGTCGCCCGAGCGAATCGTCAGTTGCACCGACTCGTTCGTCGCCTCGGCAAGCTGGCGCATGATCGGCCGAGCCAGATCGCGTAAGCTTGCTTGGCCCAAAGCACGCGCACCGATCTCGACGAAACGTGGTCCGATTCGCCAGTGATTGCCGTCGCCGCGAATCACGAAGCTCATCTCTTCAAGTGTCTGCAACAGTCGGGTAATCGTGCTGCGATGAACCCCCTGGGCTGCCGCCAGTTCGCTCACCGACATTTCGTCGTGATCAGCGAGGGCCACCAGAATCGCCAAACCGCGTTCCAGTGAGCCGGACAGTCGCTCGGCGTCAGAAGCGCACTTTTGTTGCATTATTCACACACACTGTGCGGAAGTTGCGCGTATTTTAGCAAAAGCACGAAGAAGCTGACAAGAAGGAATAACCTGCGCCTCTGGTTGGGGATGCAGGCATGCCTCGCCGTCCGCGCCATTGTTGCGTGCCTAATCCGCCCGCGGCCTTTTGCCATGTCGGGGAGCGAAGCGACGAAGAATCTCTCCCCTGTCCAGGAGATTCTTCGCTCCCGCGGATCGCTTAGAATGACCGCCCTGTCCGTGGGCCATTGGCGGATTAGCCGGTGGCAGTCACCTACACCTCCGCCGGCACGATCTGCAGCTCTGGCACGTGGGCGCGCAAGGGGAGCGCGGCGACGAAAAGACAGGCAGCGGCGACGTCACTTGGCTGCAGCGCCTTGGCGAGAACCTCCGGCGGGGTGGGCACCGGGCGCTTGAGAATCAGTGGAGTGTCGGTGAGGCCGGGGAAGATCACCGTGGTACGAATACCGTTGGCTTTCTCCTCGATCATTGTGCCGTGGGCTAAACCGACCAGGCCGTGCTTCGACGCTTGATAGGCAACACCCGAGGCATCCGGTCGTTGGACGGCATAGGAGGAGATGTAAATAATGCGACCACCACGACCGCGTAGGCGAGGTACGATGACCTGGGTGAGATGGAAGGCCGCGGTTAGGTTCGTACGCAGCATGTGCTCCCAGGCTTCCGCGGTCAGGACGTTCAAAGCGCGCTCGCGAATATTCGTACCCGCGGCGTGAATTACCACGTCGATTGAGCCAAGGTTCCGAATTGCCTGATCAATCGCTTTCTCCACTGATGCGCGCTCGGTGAGGTCCGCCGCCAGCGCCACCGCTTGGCCATTCGGTCCGCCGAGCGCGGCAGCCAGCTCCTTGATCTCCGGTTGGCGCCGGGCGATCAAGCCAACTCTGGCCCCGGCCTCGACGCATGCTCGCGCGGTTGCCTGGCCAATTCCGCTGCTGGCGCCGGTGACGAGAACGACCTTGCCGGCCAATGAAGCGTTCGAGGTCGAGTTTCCAGATGAGGAGGATACATTCATTGTCTTGCCTCTTGTCTAGCGAATGCAAAATTACCGATCGAGCGCACCGTCTAACCCCTCTCTCTGAAAGAGGGCGAGGATACAGGCATATCCGGTTCCGTCGGCGGACGTTGCCCACGAGCAAGCGTATGCGACACCCTCATCCTGATCCTCTTCCAGAAGGAGAGGGAATAAGGGCGCTTAGTCCTACCATCGCATTTTGTCATTCCGAGGAGCGAAGCGACGAAGAATCTCTCAGGTACCGGGGAGATTCTTCGCTCCCTTCGGTCGTTCAGAATGGCAGATTCGCCCAACTGCGGCGGTAGTATTAGGCCATGCGCGCGAACGCTTCCGGCGAGATCTGGTACTGCAGTGGTTCACCTTTGAAGAAGCGGCGAACCTCCTCAATCATCGCCAGGCCCTGCCGTCGGTGCGTATCGGCGGAGTGGCCAGCTCGGTGCGGCGTGATCAGAACGTTGTCGAGCGTTCGGAATGGGCTATCGACTGGCAAGGGCTCCTGATCGAAGACGTCGAGCGCCGCCCAGAAGCGACCGGTCCGAAGCTCGCCAAGCAGTGCGTCCTGGTCGACGATCCAGGAGCGCGCGCAGTTGATGAAGATCGCGCCATCGCGCAGCCGACTAAGCTCAGCCGCGCCGACGAGGTGGTGAGTTTCGGGCGTGATCGGTGCATGAATCGAGACAACCGTGCTCAGGTCGAAGAGGTTAGTCAACGTGGCTCGCTCGACCCCAAGCGCTCCCGCGTCGGCTTCGTTGAGATAGGGATCGTACGCGAGGATGCGCGGCCCAAAAGCGCTGAGCAAGCGGGTGACCTTCCGTCCGACGTAACCGAGACCAACCAGGCCGACCGTCTGCGCGGAAAGGAGGCGCCCCTCGCTGATTGCCGCGGCGTCTTGCCAGGTCCGGCCCGCCTTGAGTGCGCGGTCCATGTCGTGGACCCGGCGCAGACCAAGCAGGATCGTCAAGATCGTCATCTCGACTACCGCATCGGCGATGACGTTCGCGGCATGGCAGACGGTGATGCCGCGTTCGAAGGTGTTCTCAGGAATCAACCGCTTGACGCTACCTGCCGCGTGAGCAACGAGCCGCAGGCACTTCGCCTGAGAGAGCACTTCCTCGGTCAATGGCGGTGTGCCCCAGCTCGTCAGGCAGGCGTCGGCCTCGGCCAGTAATTTCGGGAGCTGGGCGGCGATCTCCGTGCTATCGCCCTCGGCGCGTCGGACGTCGGCAAACTGGTCGAGTTCGCAGAGCGCTTCCGGAGTATAGGTTTCCCTCAGTCGATTGCTTGGGACGATCAAGGCAACACGAGGTCGGCCGGTGGAAGTTGCCTGACTCATGACGTTTCTCCTCGCTTCTTCAAGATAGCATGGTACCCGCCAACCGGCTCGCATGGGCTGCTCCGACGACCGAGACCCGGCGTAGGACGAGCGCCGCGGCGCCGATCGAGACCGCGTCACGCCCGAGCTGAGAGGATACCACCTCGACTGCCGCGGCTGGCACCGACAAAGCCCGACGGCGGATCTCTCGCTCGATGCGTGGCACGAGTGTTGGCAAGGCCCGGACAACCGCTCCTCCGAAGACGAGCATACCCGGATTGAGCACGTTCACCAGATTCGCGCCAGCGATCCCGAGGTAGCAGGCTGCCTCATCGACGACGGCGGTGACTGTCTCTTCGCTGTTAGTCAACTCGGCGAGGGTTCCCAGATCCAAGAGATCAAGTGGACGATCAATGGTCTGGGCCACTGGTGACGGATTGGCGCGGAGCCGCTCGCGAACCCGCGCCAGAATCGCTGGTCCGGCGGCAAGGGCCTGGAGACAACCGCGATTTCCGCATTGGCAGAGCGGTCCATCGGGAACGATGGTGATGTGGCCAAGCTCGCCTTCACTCATCGAGACCCCCCGGTAAAGCTGTCCGCCGATCACGATGCCCGCCGAGATGCCAGTGCTCACCGATACGTAGACCAGATCGCTCACTTGCCGTCCCGCGCCGCTCCACGCCTCGCCTAGGGCTGCTGCTTTTGCGCGATTGACTACCGCCACCGGAAACGAAAATCGCTCGGCAAAGTAGGGACCCACCGACACATTCTGCCAGCCTAAATCGGGGGCCATCTGGATGATACCCGACTGGGAGTCGACCAGCCCTGGCGTGCCGATGCCGATCCCGAGGATCTGCTCGGAAGGTATCTCGGCCGTTAGCTCGGTGACGAGCATACTGGCGACGTGCAGAGCATCGTCCGGAGCCGCGGCGCGGACCGGTGACGAGGCTGAGCGCAGCTTGTCGCCACTCAAATCGGTCAGCACCGCAGCACACGAGCTATCGCTGATCTCGACGCCGACGACGACCCGGGAACGCGGATCGAAGCGGAGCAAGGTCGGTCGGCGTCCTTTCTCCGACTGGCCGGGTCCCAAAGTTTCGACGAAGCCAGCCCGGATGAACTCGTCGACAATTTGCGAGATTGTCGCCTTACTCAAGCTTGTCTCACGGGCAAGCCCGATCCGTGAGACAACCTGACGCGATCGTAAGAGGTCGAAAACCATCGCTCGGTTCAGCTCCGCCGCGACCCGAGCATCAACGCGCAAGCGTCTCACGTTCCCTCCACGCCATTTGTTCGCCTGTCGGACCAAAGCCAACTATAGGTGAGCCGCCCAAGCGCGTCAAGGGGCCGGGGTCGAGAGGTGTGCAGAGACGGGTCACCGACCCGTCTCTACCAACTTCTATCCCACGGGAAGATCTTCCAGCACTCAGAGTCCCCTCTCCCGCGCGCGGGAGAGGGGGGACAGGAGGTGAAGGGCCTCTTTCCCGCACTTGACTCCGCATCATCCGCAGTGCTACATTAGCTTTTGTTCGGACGGCAAAATATTCCAGAGTAAGGTAGAGATCGATGCGATCACGCACTCGTTTCAGTCGACGGACGTTCGTGACCAGCGTTATTTTGAGTGGCGCCGTTGGGCTCGTCGCCGCGTGTTCGTCCTCGGCTTCGCCAACTCTGGCGCCTTCGCCGGGAGCATCGTCCGGGGCGGCGACTGCTGCGCCGAGCCCGGCCACCGGCCAAGCTGCGGCTTCGCCGGCGTCCCCGACGGCCGCGGCCACGTCGACGACCGCCGCGAAGCCGAGCGGCCAGCCCGTGAACCTGCTGTTCTGGTATAGCTGGTCGGTTTCCGATGTGCCATTGAAGTATTACCAGCAGCTCGCCGACCAGACCTGGGCCCCAAAGCACCCGGGCTCGTCGCTTAAGATCGTCAAGATTCCGGAAAATGACCGCGAAGCAAAATATACCGCCGCGTTCGCGGCCGGACAAGGTCCGGATCTCTTTTCCGACATGGTCGACATCTACACCCAGCGCGGCATCGCCGCCGAGCTGCCGAGTGAGCTTGGCCAGAGGCTTGCCGAGAATCTGATTCCCGCGAGCATCCCCAATTACCAGTACGAAGGCAAGTGGCGTGGCATCCCCTTTATTCCGATCGGCTCGCTCGGCTTGGTCATGTTCTACAACGCCGATCAATTCAAGGAGGTTGGCCTCGATCCCGCCAAGCCGCCGACGACGATGACCGAGCTTTGGGACGACGCCTTGAAGCTGGTCAAAGTCGACAGCAGCGGCAACGTTACCCGCTCCGGCTTCGCCCACAATTTCCAATCTGACCTTGGGGCGATGACCGGGAAGTTCTATCCGTTCCTCCACTCCTACGGCGGCCGCCTGTATGACCCCAAGACCGTCGTGGCGACCGGCTTCGTCAACAGTCCCGGTGGTGTGCAAGCGCTCCAAGTCTTGAAAGACATGAGCATCGGTCCCAAGAAGGTCTCGAGCAATATCCTCGGCCTGACCGAGGAGCAGATGGCCCGGGGGCAAGCCAGCATCATCTTCCGCGAATCGTCGTTCGTTGGCTACTTTCAGACCCACGCCCCGAAGCTAAACCTGAAGATCTCTTACGTGCCCAAGGAAAAGGAAGAAGGCTGCGGTAACTTCACCCTCAACTGGGCGCTGATCGCGAACCCGGCGAGCAAGGGTCTTGCCGAGACCTTTGACTTCATGAGCGATATGGCGACCGCCAAGGTCGATCTCGAGGTCGCCAAGACGACCGGGACGATCCCCGCCTGGAAGTCGAGCTGGCAGGACCCGTACATGACCAGCCGTCCCGACTACGCCGCGCTCCAATATACCTCGACCCACGACCCGGGCATTCGCTATCTCGCCCCGCATTCGAACGAAGCCGCCCAGGCGTACGGCAAGATCATCTCGAGCGTCGCCCGCGGCGAGCTCGAGCCAAAGGCGGCAGCCGATCAGGTCGCCAGTCAGATTGACAAGATACTGAAAGGGTAAGGGAGTGGTCCATCTCACCATCCCGGTCCGCTACTACCGCAATCGCACCGACCCCGCCGTGCCTTGCCGCGAGGAGAACTTTGAGCACCGCGAGACGACGTTGCGGATTCCGAGCGAGCAAGCGGCGCTCGTTCTGGTCGACGTTTGGGACATTCACCCGATCATCAGCCATTTGGAGCGTACCGACGCGATCACCGCGATGAAGATCAAGCCGACGCTCGAAGCCGCCCGGGCAGCCGGCTTGACGATCGTTCACGCCCCCTCGCCGCCGGTCGCCCGCAAGTATCCCCAGTGGACGCGCTACGCGAGCGACGACGATCTCTGGCCGGAATCGAGCGAGCCCGACTGGCCACCGGCGGAGTTCGTCCGGCGCGAAGGGCCGTACGCGCGCTTTGCTCGTCCCCCCGAACGCCTCCAGGAGCAGTGGGAAGAGCGGCTGAAGGAGCGCCGGATCGCCGCTCCGGTTGAGCCGATCGCGGACGATTTTGTCGTCGCAACCGGGGCGCAGCTCCACCGCTTGTGCAAGGATCGCCAAATCCTGCACCTCTTCTACGTCGGCTTCGCGACCAACGTCTGCATTCCATTTCGCGATTATGGCCTACGCGCCTTTCGCAAGCGGGGCTACAACCTCATCTTGCTTCGCGATTGCACCACCGCGATCGAGACCCACGATACCGTCGAAGATCTGCTGATCACCAGGCTCGCCATCCGCGACTTCGAGCTGATGGATGTCGCCTGGACGACGACCTCCGAGGAGTTCGTGGAAGCGTGGAGAACCAGCTCATGACCACTCAACGCCCGAACGTCGTCTTCATTCTCGTCGATCAGCAGCGCTGGGATTTCATCGGCTACGAGAGCAACGGCGTCACCTTCACGCCGCATCTCGATGCGCTCGCCCGGACCGGAACGATCTTCCATTCGGCCTACTGCACCGCGCCGTTGTGCTGTCCCTCGCGCGCGGCGATCGCCTCCGGTCGCTATGGGATGAGCTCTGGCTGCTTCACCAATCTCCACGAGCTTCCCCCGGGCACGCCGAGCTTCGTGTCGCAGCTTCGCCGGAGCGGCTACCGAACCTGTGCGATCGGCAAGACCCACATGCAGATCCACGCCTACAATGCGGACTATACCTCGGAGGCGCACCGTCGCTACATGAACTCGCTCGGCTGGGATGAAATCTGCGAAACCTCCGGCGACGACATGTTTCGCCACGGGATCCGTTGCAGCTACAGCGATTTCCTGCTCGAGCGGGGCGCGCTCGACGACGCCGTCGACTACTACAGTCAATGGCACTATTTCATGTCGCCCCCGGGCCAGGGTGATCCGGCTTTTGTCTGCCATCCCTGGACCTTGGCCGAAGCGCTGCACCCGACCGCGTTCGTCGGCGATCGCGTCCTCGACTGGCTGCGGTGCTACGATCGGGCTCAGCCGTTCTTCTTGCAGGTTGGTATCTCCGCGCCCCACTCGCCGATCTCGCCGCTGCCGGCCCACTTCGACCTCTACCGCGACCGACCGGAGACCGACGCCTGGGGGAATGCTGCGCCGCCGGACTGGCTGGCGGACGGGCGTCGGGGCTACCGGGCGATGATCACCCATATCGACGAGTACGTCGGCCGCATTCGCGACTGCCTGGCCGAGCTCGGCATGCTGGAGAACACTATCCTCGTCTATACCGCCGACCACGGCGAGATGGCCGGCGATCACCAGCTTTTCGCGAAGACGACGTTTTTCGAAGGCAGCGCCCGTGTGCCGATGCTCTGGTCGGGGCCGGGGATTCGACCTGGCCAGCAGAGCGACGCGCTCGTCGAGGTGATCGACGTCGGCAAGACGATCTGCGAGCTCACCGGCGTCGAGCCCCACGCGCTCGACCAGGGACGCAGCCTGGCTCCGCTCCTGACCGGCACTCAAACGACTCATCGCGAGACCATCTATTGCGAGATGGGCTGCGACCGGATGCTGCGCGACGAACGCTACAAGCTCTGCTGGGGTGAGCCGACCTTCGACACTCGGCGCCTGGGCCGCCTTCACCTCGACAAGCCGGTGAACATTCCACCGAGTCCGCCCGGGCTGTACGATCTCCGGGAAGATCCCCATGAGCTGAACAACCTCGCCAGCGATCCGGCCGCGCGCTCGCTCTTACAGACGATGCAAGCGAAGCTGCTCACTCGGATCAACGAGAATACCCAGACCCAGCCATTCAAGAGCCGCGGGGAGTACCGGCCACTGACGAGACCGGCGTAGGATTATCGTTTCGGATATTCCCTCTCCCTGTGGGCTCGTCGTTACCCGTAAGCCGGGTTGGGCGCGCCGTCGGCAGGATCGGAGGGCATGGGGATGGACGGGGAGTGGGGGGGAAGCTTGCCTCCTACCAGACTTCCCGTCAGAGCAGATGTGTCTAACGATGAGTTCCCGGCGAGAGGGGAATAACGCTAGGCGCTCGTCTCATGCGCTGGCGCCACCTTAGCCGCTGGGGCCAATGGTAATACCACGTGAAAGGTGCTTCCTCGGCCCGGTCCCGGCGAGGTGGCCCAGATCCGCCCGTGGTACTCGGTGACGATCCGGTGCGCGATGTATAGTCCCAGTCCCATGCCGGGGAAGCGGCGAGCGTCGACGTTGGCTCCCCGGTAGAAGCGTTCAAACAGGTGGGTAAGGTCAGCCTCAGGAATGCCGATTCCTTGATCGGTCACCGCGATGTACGCCTCCGTTCCTTCGACCCAGATCCGGATCCGAACTTCTCCGCCTGCCGGTGAGTAGCCGATCGCGTTCTCGATCAAGTGCTCGAAGAGTTCGCGGATTGTCACGGGGTCGTACATCCCGATCACTGGCTGGGGCGATTCGACGACGCACTGGTGGCGCGGCGCGGCCTCTTCGTGGCAAACTTCGCTCGCTATCTGGGCAAGATCAATAGGCTCGCGTGAGGTCGTGATTCCGCGTGGCTCTTTGCGTGTGGTGTCGAGGATCTCAGAGATCAGCCCACTCAGCCGTTTCGCTTCCTCGACCAACTGCTTGACTCGGTTTTGATCGACGGGCGATTCCGGGTGCAGCGACGCTTGGCGCGCAAGCAACTGCGCTTGGCCAAGGACGACGGTGAGGGGTGTCTTCAACTCGTGAGCCGCGGCCGAGATAAAATCCTCTTTGAACCGCAGTGATTCTTGCTGAGCGACCAGACCGGCTGTTTCGTCGATCAAATTGCGGATCTCCAAGATCAACGCGGACTGGGTGGCTAGTACTTGGGCGAGCGCTAGGTCGTCTTCGACGAAAAGCGAGGAGCGACGGTCATACACAGCCAGCACGCCAAGCTTGTAGCTCCCCAGGGTCATGGGAGCTGCGAGTGCCGCGTGGGTCCCGTAGCGCTGATAGAACTCGGCGAGCTGCGGATACTCCCGACGCACGTCGGTCGAAAAGGTCGGCTGCTGGGTAACGAAAACTTTTCCCATGAGCCCCTGGCCGGGGTGCCTCTCAATTTCCTGTCCGTCCCACCGTGCTCGCAAAACACCCGCGTGTGGATCCCAGATCCCGATCACCGCGATCGGCGCCCCTAACGTTTGCGCGGCACCATTCTCCAGTTCTTGGATGATCACGTCTCGACTGTGCAATCGGGAGAGCGTGCCTACCTGTTCGAGGAATAGCCGTAGCTCCGGCTCCTGCCAGGCGCGACGCAGCCAGGTCGGCGGGGCAAAGCCCAGATAGTAGCTAACGGCTGCACCCAGCGAAGCGAGCTCACCGATCACCACGAACGCCGTGACGCCGGGAAGCACCATTTGGAGACCAGCGGATAAAATGACGACCCCCAGCAAGAGTGAGCCGGCGGCAACGGCTTGCATGCGTCGACGGGTCACGCCTCGAGACTCGTACGCTTCCCTGATAACGACAGCCGCACCGTAGATCAGGATCAGTACGAAGTAGACGACGGCGAATCCGACGAGCCAGAGTGGGAGTGGCTGCCCCAGCAACATAAAAAAGGCAATGATCTGGAGGATCAATCCCATGACGGCTGCCCGCATCAGCCATATCGGAACTGCCGAGGCGTCGGCGACAAGTCTCAGGAAGAGATAAGGAAGCGCCAAGACTACTGATTGGCTCACTGCGACCAAGATCGGTCTCAGGGAGACGCTAACGGCCCTTTCCACGAATCCCAACAGGACGATGACCACGGCTGCGCCGAAGAAGAGGGTTGTATCGATCCGAGCGCGCGAGGGGTGCCGAATCGTTATCCGCAAAACACTCAGAAAGATCAAGAGAAAGAGGAGCTGAGTGAGGTATCCCAGGAACAGTTCAGCACTCATCTCAAATTCGCATGCACTTTATCGAATTAACTATACCACTTTTGGCAATCAATGCACTTAGCCAGTTGCCTGGACGAGAGGAATTGTGCAGTGAAAGATCGTGGTTTGGAAGGTATAGATACGGTTGCCCGAGCTCCATGGCGCCATCGTGACGGCGTTCGTCGGCCGTCTTGGCGGTCTTCGAGGGTGAATAAGCGGTCGATTATTCCAATGAGGAAAATCGCGACATCGTTATCCTTCTCAGCGAGCAGGCGAAAGAGGCAGTATTTCCCGCCATGGCTCCCTGAGTCCGACGGCATTCTTCTCTGACCAGATCAGACATTTTTCAGGGCTATGCCCGGATAAGCCGCATCGGCTTCAGATGACCAAGGCCATGGTGTTTCCGAGGGGCTGCCGCGCCTATACCGTCACCGACGCCGTCGTGAGCCAATGCGGGTTATTGATCGTGCCATCGAAACGATGGGTGGTCTTGTAGCCTTCGAGCACGCCGTCCTGGTTACGAGCGGCGGCACGGGCACGTAGAGCCGCCATCTCATCCGGAGTCATTGGCGTGAAGTTCTGCCAAACCCGGATGGCTTGCTCGACGATCGCCAGGGAGTCACAGCCGGTGATGACCACCGAGGTCGGCAGGCTGAGTGCATAGCGCAGGCATTCCTCGGCTGTCGCTACGCCATCGCGCACTGCTGCCCCTGCCGCCAGGGGCTTCATCCCGAGTACCCCGATTCCCCGCTCAACGAGGACGGGTAGCACCTTCGCCTGAAAGCTCTTGTGCGACGCGTCGAGGCAGTTCAATGGCATCTGCACAGTATCCCAGGAGAAGCCCATATTCAACATCTTCAGGTGAATGTCCGGGTCCTTGTGGCCAGTGAAGCCGATGTAGCGGATCTTGCCGGCTTTCCTTGCCGCCAGGAGCGCCTCCATTGTCCCACCCGGGGCGAATGCTCGTTCGGGGTCGTCGGGCCGGATGACCTCGTGGATCTGCATCAAGTCAATCACGTCAGTTTGCAGACGGCTGAGGCATTGATCGATCTGCTGGCTGGCAACTGGCGCGTAGTGGGCGTCGATCTTTGTCATGAGAAAGACACGCTGACGGTAACCATCACGAAGGGCCTTGCCCATCCTGATTTCGGCCTCGCCGCCAGCGTAGTCCCAGCAGTTGTCCATGAAGGTAATACCGTTGTCAATCGCGGTGCGCACGATGCGGATCCCTTCCTCGGCAGTGCTTGCACGTCCAACGTGCGCCCCGCCGATCCCAATTGCGCTCACCCGCTCTCCTGTTTTCCCAAGCGTCCGGTATTCCATCGATCTCCCTCTTTCATCACCTGCGATTCTCATGTGTCGAATATCTCGCGCTGATCTTTGCGAGTGGTAATGTCTCCTTTGGAATTCACTTTCCTCCTGAAGGGCTTTCTCGGATACCCTCTGGTGGCGCCACCCCGGCCAGCTTCAGCTCCTCGGCCAGATGGCAGGCAACGTGGTGGCCCGGCGTGATCTCGCGCAGGGCTGGCCGTTCGGTTTGGCAGACCATCCGAGCGTAGCGGCAGCGCGGATGGAACCGGCAGCCGGACGGGGGATTGGCCGGATTGGGCACGTCGCCGGGGAGGATGATTCGCGTCTTGGTATCATCGGGATCAGACTTCGGAATTGCCGAAAGCAGGGCCTCGGTGTAGGGATGGCGCGGCGTCGCGTAGAGAGAGTCGACCGGCGCGGTTTCGACGAGGCTCCCGAGGTACATCACCGCGACCCGATCGCTAATGTAGGAGACGACCGCCAGGTCATGGGAGATAAAGAGGTACGCAAGGCCGAATTGCTGCTGGAGCGAGCGCATCAGGTTCAAGACCTGGGCTTGAATCGAGACGTCGAGTGCCGAGACGGGCTCGTCGGCGACGATGAGCTTGGGCTTCAAGGCAAGCGCCCGGGCGATGCCAATGCGCTGGCGCTGACCACCGCTAAAGGCATAGGGGTAGCGGTTCATGTGCTGGACCCGCAGCCCGACGAGCTGAAGTAGCTCCCGCACTTGTTCGCGTAGCTTGTCGCCTTCGGCCAGGCCATGAATCCGCAACGGCTCGCCGACGATGTCCAGCACAGTCATCCGGGGATCCAGCGACGAGAAAGGATCCTGAAAAATGATTGAAGCGTCGCGCCGGTACCACTTCAGCTCGGAGCGCGGAATGTGGGTGATGTCGACGACCTGACCATCGCGTCGGAAGCGGATTGTTCCTTCGGTGAGATCCAGCGCACGTAAGATCAATCGGCCTACCGTCGTCTTCCCCGATTCGGATTCGCCAACCAGGCCAAGCGTCTCGCCCGCGTGAATCTGCAGGTCCACGCTGTCGACGGCACGCACATGGCCAACGGTTTTCCGGAAGAAGCCGCGCTGAATCGGAAAGTACTTTTTGAGACCGACCGCCTCGAGGAGGATCGGACGCTGGTTCATCATACCACGTCCCCATATAGCGTGCAGCGTACCCAGTGGCCAGGCTCGACTTCCTGCAGCGCCACACCTTCGGGAGCGCGGCAGGCTTCCCGCTTTGGCGCGCGGCAGCGTGGATAGAAAGCACAGCCGGTCGGAATCGAGAAGGGGTCCGGCACGCTGCCCGGGATTGGCGTGAGCGCTTCCCGCGTGCCCCTTGCTAAACGCGGGGTCGAGCGAAGCAAGCCGACGGTGTATGGATGCAGCGGTCGGTGAAAGATCGTCCGCGTGTCGCTGGTCTCGACGACTTTGCCCATGTACATGACCGCGACCTGGTCCGCCATCTCAGCGATCACGCCGAGATTATGGGTAATCAAGAGAATCGCCATCTGGAACTGGCGCTGCAGAGCTTTCATCAGCTCTAAGATCTGGGCTTGGATCGTCACGTCAAGCGCGGTCGTTGGCTCATCCGCGATCAGCAGTGACGGATTGCAACTCAGCGCCATAGCAATCATCGCTCGTTGGCGCAAGCCGCCGGATAGCTGATGTGGATACTGGTCGAGGCGGTCCTTGGCGCCGGCGAAGCCAACCTTTTCGAGCACCGCGGCAGCGCGGCCGCGAGCCTCTTCTTTCGAGACTTTCTGGTGGAGCATGACCGCTTCGCCGATCTGGTCGCCAATCGTGTGGACCGGCGAGAGCGAGGTCATTGGCTCCTGGAATACCATCGCGATCTCGTTGCCGCGGATCTCGCGGATCAGGTCGCCGGACGGGTCGACTTTCGCTAGGTCGACTTGCGCGTCCTGGCCACGGCGACGAAAGAGGATCTGTCCGTCGACAATTCGACTACTTTTCGGCAGAAGACGAAGAATTGAATGCGCGGTCACACTTTTTCCGCACCCCGACTCGCCAACCACGCCTAAGGTTCGCTGGGCCTGGATCTCAAGCGAAACGTCGTCGACCGCGCGAACGACACCATCCGGCGTGAAGAAGTGCGTTCGGAGATGCTTAATTTGCAGTAAGGGCGAGGTCACTGCGTTGCTACACTTTCACGAAACTGAGTAGGGATCGGAGGCATCGCGCAAGCCATCACCCAGAAAGTTGAAGGCGAGCACGGCAACCGCGATGAAGAAAAGCGGCGAAAGAAGCCAAGGATAGTTAGCGAGGGTCTCGACGTTTTGGGCTTCCTGCAGGAGTACCCCCCAGCTCGTCAGTGGTGGACGAATCCCCAGTCCAAGGAAGCTGAGCGCCGTTTCGGCGAGAATCATATTCGGCAGGGCGAGTGTCGCAATCACGATGATGTGCGACAGCGTTGCCGGGATCAGATGACGAAAGATAATCCAAAGGCTGTTTGCCCCCGCCAGCTCACTCGCGACGATGTATTCCTCTTGGCGCAAGGCCAGCACCTTCCCGCGTAGCTGCCGGGCGAGCCAAGTCCAGCCGATGAAAGAGAGGATGATTGTAATGCCGAAATAGGTGAGCAAAGGAGGCCAATGCGGCGGTAGGGCGGCTGAAAGACCCATCCAGAGCGGAATGGTCGGGAACGAACGAATCAGCTCGATTACCCGCTGGACGACGTCGTCAAACAAACCACCGTAGTAGCCCGAGGCCACGCCGATGATCGTACCGAAGACGAGACTGAGAAACACGCCAAGCAATCCGACGGTCAGCGAGATCTGGCTGCCGATCACAATCCGCGAGAGCATATCGCGCCCTTGGCGATCGGAGCCAAGCAATAGCACCGGCGTGTTCGGGGCGTCAGTTCCGAACAAATGGACGTCGGTGGGGATGATCCCCAAGAGTTGATAACTATCCCCATGGACGAAGAAGTGTATCGGCACGACCTTGCTTGTATCGACCGTGTAGATCTTACGCAGATCGCTCGGCCGGATAGTCACCTTGATGCCGTAGACGTAAGGCTGAACCGTGCCGTCGTGGAGCAGGTGAATTCCCTGGGGAGGTGCGAAGAGAAATTGGGTGCCATCATCAGCCGAGTAAGGAGCGAGAAAATTAGCAAACAGCGCCATCAAGTAGAAAAGGAAGATTACCGTGCCGCCAATCAGCGCAGCCTTGTTGCGGACGAATCGCCGGCCGATCAAGCGCCACTGGGAAACCATGTAGCGCTTATCGGCCGTCGTCGTGAGGACTTCGTCAGCCAGATCAACCTCGGCTGGTACGTTTAGCTCGGGTGATCGCAGGATCAGCGGCCGACTATCCGAGAGGCTCATTGGTAACGGATCCTCGGATCGACCCAGGCGAGGCAGATGTCCGCGGCAAGGTTGCCCAGCATAAGCATGGCGACCGCAAACAAGAGAATCGACCCGGCCAGATACATATCAACGTCCACTAACGCGCGCAGGAGAAGTGGTCCAACCGTCGGGATCGACAGCACAATCCCAAGAATCGTCGCACCAGAGATAAGATTAGGAATCTGCATGCCCATTACCGAAATCAGCGGGTTGATCGCTACCCGCACCGCGTACTTGTTGATGACAACCGCTTCGTGTAGCCCCTTCGCCCGAGCGGTTGTAATGAACTGCTGTCCGAGAATGTCGAGCAGATTGCCCCGCATGATTCGGATAAGCTGAGCCGTGCCCCCCAATCCGAGAATAATTGTCGGCCAGATCAAATGATTGAAGAGATCCACCGCTTTCGCGAGGCTCCAGGGCGCTGATTCCATGCCTGGCGAAAAGAGGCCACCGATCGGTTGATGGAAGTAGAACGCGGTCACGAAAAGGTAAATCAGCCCGAGCATGAAATCGGGCACCGAAAGACCCAAGAAGCCGAGGAAAGTCAGAATGTGATCGAGCACCGAATACTGGTGGGTCGCTGAGTAAATGCCGATCGGTAAGGCGACTACCCACATGAAGATCATCGACATCAACGACAAGAGAACGGTATAGATGAGCTGGGCACCAATCAGCGGGCCAACCGGCCGTTGCCATTCGAAGGAATAACCGAGATCGCCGTGAAGCAACCCGATCATCCAACGACCGTACTGGACGTAGAGCGGCTGATCGAGACCATATTGATGTCGTAGTGCTTGCATGCTTGCCTGGTCGGACGAGCTACCAGACTGTGCCGCTTGAGCCACTAAAGTCGTGACGAAGTCGGCCGGCGGCATGCGAATGATCGCGAAGATCAGCATCGATGCGACGAACAGCGTTGGAATCATGACCAGGAGACGGCGGAGAACGTAGGTAAGCATCGTTCGTGCTAGCTACTTCTTGAAGAAAAACTGGAACGGGTTCAGGTTATCCGGACTGAACATAATCCAGTCAGTAACCGCAGATTCCGGCACGTTCATCATGTTGTTCTTGATTACGACGATCGACGGTACCATGCCGACCGTGCCAATCGCGAAAACGTCCTCGGCTGCTGTCTTACAAATCTGCTGGCCGAGCTCGATTTGCTTGGTGGAATCGATGGTGGCCTTGAACTGGTCGTAGAGCTGCTGGACCGTTGCCGCTGAGCCGATCGGCTTCTCACCCTGCTTACCCGCGGTGTTGTAATACACGCCCCACTGTGGGAACGAGAAGCTCCGATTGTCGAACGGAATCTGGTAGATCGGATCGACCATCGGTTCGAGGCCGCGGTCGATGCCCCAAACCGCCATCTGGACCTGATTACCGGTCGCTCGCGGCCAATAGAGCGAGCGATCCATCGTTTTCAGATCGACCTTCAACCCCAGCGCTTGCCAGTCTTTGACGACGAGCTGGATCCCGTCGAGGCCAGGACCGGCCGTGGTCGAGGTTTCGATCAGGAATTGGACGGGTTTGCCATTAGCGTAAGTGCGGATGCCGTCGCTTCCCTTCTTGAGCCCTATTTCGTCGAGGAGCTGATTTGCCTGCCTGGGATCGTAGGCAACTGACGCTTGATCGATCCCTGGCGAGTAATAGGGCGATTGCGGCAAAACGGTCGCAGCGCGTGGCGTGGCTAGCCCAAGGTAGCTGACCTGATTGACCTTGTCGCGGTTGATCGCGAGCGACAAGGCTTGGCGGAAACGCTTGTCGCGGAAGACGGTCTGCAGGTCCTTATCGTCAATCGTCTGATTCGGGAAGAAAGCGATCTCGCTGCCGTCGGCGGCTGGCCATTTGAGCAGATGATAGTTTCCTTTCTGCGCGTTATCCGACAAAACCGAGTACTTCGCGATGTCAATGCTACGGAATTGGAAGTCGAGCTGACCATTGGCGGCCATCAGGTTGATGACCTCGGTGTTGTTCACCAGGTGCATGTAAATCTGGTCGATGTAGGGATACTGATTACCTTCGGTGTCGACCTTCCAATAGTACGGATTGCGATCGGCGATCAGCTTGTTCTCGCTAGGCGCCCAGGTCGTGATCTTCCATGGCCAAAGTGATGGGCGGTCTGGATTCAGGTCATCTGCCTTGGCGGCGAAAGTCTTGTAATCTGAGGTCTTGTTGTACTTGGGGTGGAACTGTTTCAAGTAATGCTGGGGAGCGTAGAATCCAAACTTCTCAAAGGCGGTCGGCCATTGACCCCCATGGAAGGCAAGCATCCGCAGCGCCAAGCCATTTGGTCCATCGTAATGGAGCTTTACCGTGTAATCGTCAACTTTTTCGACCTGCATTGGCTTACCGTTGACGACGTACTCGGCGTGGGGAGCGGGAGTGAGATTCGTGTCGAGCTCGATGTCGTTCCACCAAAAGAGAATGTCGTCGACGGTGAACGGCTGACCATCGGACCACTTCAACCCCTTCCGAAGGTACAAGGTCAGCGTCTTGTTGTCGTCGCTCCATTCCCATTTCTTGGCAAGATTAGGCTGAATCGGATTCTTTAAATCCGCGGGCCAAGCAAGCATCGCCTCGTAGGTATTACGATCGAAAGCATGGAAGTCCGCCGGTCCCGTAAACGCCATGTTCCAAGTGCCACCATACTGGCCAATGCTGTTCAATGGCTTGACGATCAGGACGTCTTCTGGATCGGGCAAGCGCTGCTCAACTGGCGGCAGCTTGCCAGCTTTGACCAGATCGGTCAGCGCGGGAGCCTCTTTGAACGTCAGCTTCGTTGTAGTCGGCGCCACCGTTGGCGCAGCGGCCTGGGGCGCGGGCGCCGCGACGGCAGGAGTTGGCACGAGGGCCGGTGCGGACTGAGCGGCGGTTGGCGCTGCGCTGGGCGCGGACGTTGGCGCGGCCGATGGCGCACTGCTCGTCGACGGCACCGTGGTCGGTGAAGCAGCCGGTTGGGTTGAGCTACATGCCGCGAGAACGGCTGCCGTGCTGGTCGTCACCGTGAAAGCGAGGAATCGTCGACGAGGTAAACGCGCGGGAACCTTCATGACCATATCTCCTATACTGTAGAGATAGAACCCAACTCTGGGCGATAAACCGCTTTCTCTGGCTTGACTGAGTGCCTTAAAAACTGGAAGGTATTATACATCACGTGTCAACAGGCGGATAGGCTGAGCGGCGTCTGGTCCAGGGCCGACGCATCTAAACGGCTTTGACAATCTGGAGAAGGAAGGCGTGATCCTAGCTAACCTTTTGCATCCACGCGACAAAACACGCCGGGGATTGTTTCGGGGCGAAGGCCGCGAAGACCCGCTTGAAGGTGGCGTGGGAGGGAATGCCGTTAGGCAGGTCGAGAAAGTTCTTCAACCATGCTTCCTTCGCCTCCCCGAACAACGCAATCTCATCCCAGCTTTCGGCCCCGCACATCACCGCACACAAGGCAGTGACGAGAATCGAGACCAACGGATGCAATTGGGTCCACTCGACCCGCGGATCCTCCACCATGGCAAAGTGCTCGACCAACGACAGGCTGCTCGCACAGGATTCCGACACGGCTTTGCGCCTCACCAGGGTTTCTTCCCTCTCGTGTGCTGAGCTATGCTCAGAAGCTCACCAAGCGCAATAGTAACACTGTTCAACGCTAGGGCTTTGACACCGACTTCACCCTTTTTCTT
>JAJPIK010000120.1 GCA_021324795.1 Chloroflexota bacterium | reverse complement strand
TTGACGATCGACTTCGGCAAATTGCTTCGCCAACGGCAGCGAGAGGGGCTCGACCCCTGGCTGAGGCGAGCGAGCGAGAGCGGCATCGCGGAGTTTCGGGAGTTCGCCCGGATGATGCGACGGGATCAAGCGGCGGTGGAGGCTGCTCTCACCGACGAGTGGAGCAATGGGCAAAGTGAAGGGCAAATCAACAGGCTGAAGTATCTGAAAAGGCAAATGTACGGCAGGGCGGGTTTCTCGCTCCTCAAGAAACGGATGCTGCGAGCAGCCTAAAGACCGTCAGCGAGAGTGAGCAAGACCCCGTTCCGGGTTGACAAACTCAGTGGATGAGATTACCCTCCATGACCTGCATATGGTAGATGTCGTACAGGACCTTCACGTAAGGGCTTCCTACCGCGTCGACGATCCGAAATCCATCGGCGGACCGGTCGAGAAAGATGTCGCGGTGATCGACGAGACTGTTCAGGGGCTCGAGCACCAGAGTGATCTCCTGCGGCTCGACGATCTCCCGGCTTGTCTTCAAGCTCTCGACCATCGAGGTGTACTGGGCCTCCCGGCTCAGCTCGGGTATCCGATCCCCCGACGTCACAATCAGCGTCCTAGCCCCAAGTCGTCGGGCGGCAACGACTGCACGCTCCAGACTGGCCAGGTAGCGATCACGCGTGAACGGATTGGCAAGTGTCCCGTCCTCACCGCCCACAAAGCCCGCGCAGGTGAGCCCGACTTTCTGCTGCGCGGCGACGATCGCGTCGAGTTCCTTCCCCGCCAGCCGCCAGAACTCGAAGGCCGGAAAGCCAGCTCGAGCTACGGCCGCGAGCCGTTCCACGAACGGCAACTCGCGGTAGAGCATCTCGACGCAGACCGAAATCTTTAACCCGGCTGGCTCTCCAGCTAACACGAAATTACCCTCCGGCCCCGACACGACGGGACCATTCGTCAGCGTACGTGGCGAAATCCATCCCGATATCACGCACATACTGGAACGTCAATGCAAGCATGCGCATGGAGGAATCGAACCGCCCGAGCGACCATGGGTGCCAGATGAGCGAGACATACGACAATCCGAGAGTCACCGCGCCGTCGATAAATTGTCGATTGATTGCAAACTCCTCGTCGGGCGTCTGAATCGGCCCGATAGGAATCGCCCCGGGAAACGACATCGGCCATAGGATCAACCGACGAGGTCCATCTGCGAAGGTGTACCCCTTGAGCACATTGTCGTGCCAGCCGTGCGCTGGTAGCTCCCAGAGGTCCGGATGACCCTCCGCCTCGTAGGTCGTTGGTCCGGCAAGAGGAGCAGGGAGCGAATAGTCCGGTCCCCACGCGGTCGAGCTAACATAGCGTAGACCGGCCGATGCGACTGCATCCACCAGTTCTGGATCGCCGTGCAGGCCATCGACGAAGCTATACCCGGGGCGAATACCGAAGCACGGACGACCAAATACTTGCTCGACGGTATCTTTACCCAGGGTCACCTCCCGAATGCGCTCGGCGCCTCCAACGGCCGGCGGACCCCATGGGTGCTCCCGGAGGATACGGTGGGAGTAGGTGTGTGATGCAATCTCGAAGAGGGGGCAGTCTCCGAGGAGCGAGCGATATTCGGATCCTTCATCCTCCAGACGCTTTCCCACAATGAAGAAGGTCGCCGGCACGTTGAATCGCTGGTGAGCCTCAACGATCCTTCGACAGGCGCGCAGGCAGTCACCGGCCTTCTCCGTATCATACGCGGGAATGAAACGCGTTTGCACCAGGTAACCTCCATTGGCGTTGACGTGGATGCACGTAGCAGCAGCAAGACGGCCTGATCAGACCACGGGTTCTCTCACTATCTTCGGCTAGTGAGTCGCATCGTTGACGATATGCATGCCCTTCTCCGGGGCGTACGTCAGAACGCGTTGGGTCAGGGTCATCTCGGCGGGATCCTCGGATCCTCACGGATGCTTGACCAGTCGTGCTGGCAGTAGGAGAATGTTCCGTCTATCTCAACCACACCATCGCTTTCTACGCGCAATCGGTCAAAGGGTAGCCGTGCCGGTTATCCCATCCCAACTCCTTCCGAGACTCCAATCCGGGTCCTGATGCTTCACAGCAAGGCACGGAGAACTTTGACGATTCCCTCGGCGATCTGGTCGGCGTCTTCTTCAGTCAAAAGGGGACTCACATTGATATGTACCGAACGGGCGAGCAAATCGAGCGTCTTCGGCGCCATGTCCTCGCTGTAGTTGGGCTCGCCGTCATAGAGCGGGCACCGGAAGGGACAGCCCCGCTCGGTGGGCATTGCTTGATTGATGATGTGTTTCCAGTGGAAGGCGACGTGCCAGTCCGGGACACCCTCGTTGAACATCGACCCGGCGTTCACGTTCTCGGCGGTGAGCGCCCGCGCCACTTCGCGCGCTTTGTCGGCAGTCGGCATATACAGGATCAACGCGACCGCCGCCTCGCCCGCCGGATCATTGAGGCGACGGAAGCTCACCCCCTTCGCCCGCGCCGTCTCGGCGATCGCCGCGCGGATCCGCGCCTTCCGCGCCCGCATCATCTGCAGCAAGCCCTCGAGGCGATTCAGCTGGACCAACCCGAGCGCGCCGCAGATCTCCCCCATCCGATAATTGACCCCGGGGAACAGGGGCACCGAGAGCCGCTCCTTTCCCCCCCGAAACGCGCTTGCCCCATCGTGGAAGATACGGGCCCGGTCGTAGATCGTCTGCTCATTGGTGAGCAGCATTCCCCCTTCGCCGGTGGTGATCACCTTGTGATACTGAAGGCTGAACGCCCCGACCTCCCCGAACGTCCCGAGCCGCTTCCCGTGATAGGAGGCCCCATCCGCCTGGGCGACGTCTTCGATTACCATCAGGCCGCGCCGTCGGGCAATCTCCATGATGGAATCCAGATCACAGGGGGCTCCACGCATGTGGACAGCCATGATCGCCTTGGTGCGGCGAGTCACATGACGCTCGATGTCAAAAGGATCCAGCGTCAGCGAGTCGTCGACCTCCGCGATGATCGGCACGGCCTTGGCGGCGATCACCGCGGTTGCTGAGGCGATGAAGGTGTACGCCGGAACGATCACCTCATCACCCGGCCCGATGCCCAGCCCGATCAACCCGCAGTGCAGAGCCGCCGTCCCCGAGCTCACCGCCAGGGCATATTTCGCCCCCATATACTCGGCGAACCGCCGCTCCAGGGCGGCAACGCGCGACGGGGTCGGAGACGGGCCGTAGAAGCGGAACAAATTCTTGTCGTCGAGGACAGCCATCACGGCTTGCTTCTCTTCCTCGCCGATCATCATGCCACCCGGAAACATCGGCGGCAACGGCTTGGATCGGACAGGAACTCCCCCTTCGATCGCCAGCTTCTCCCGCGAAAGCGTCACGGTAATCCTCCGTCGTTCGTCTTTAAATCAATGAGCGACCATCTCCAGCGCCCGAACGCACGCCCTGACCAGAATCTCTCCGGCGTTCGGCTCGAACGGGGGGAGTCCCAAAATCTTGGGCGCCGTTACCGCAGCGTAGCCGCCAAAACCAGGATCGGCGAAGTCTTGCGGCCGGGCGACGTACCCAATCAGATCGTTGGCGTAGCCCACGACCATGGTTTGACGAAAAGGGCTGCGCAGCTTGATCGCGAAGCCGAAAACGCTGAAGACTTCTGCAGGCACCCCGATCAGGCCAAGGGGGCCGATCCGCATTGCCTGCAATTCGATCGGCAACTGGTAGCGGTCAGAGCGCCCCATCCAGCGCAGCATTGTCTCGGCCCAGACGCGCTCGAAACGATCACTCCGCACGCCCGTCACAAAGTATGGGCGGTCACCATCGCGCGGGGAATGATCGTAACCGGCGATTATCCGGGCGATCGCTT
>JAJPIK010000103.1 GCA_021324795.1 Chloroflexota bacterium | reverse complement strand
GAAAGGCGCACGGGAGGGACTCCAGAGACGAATCGGCGTGATGAGCCGTTGTATCACAAATTCTGCCACAATCTCCTCGATCCCGTCAGCGAGTTTGAGCAAGAGCCTCAGACCAGAGTATCAAACTCACCCAGTGGCGTTGGAGCTGACAGAGAAGCGATTCCGCCCGCATGATCCGCAGGACGCGCTTGTGGTTCACCCGCCACTCCTCGCGCTGCAAGGCTTTGGTGACCCGCCGGTACCCATAGCCGGGAAACTCCAACACGATCTCCTCAATCCGATCCCGCAAGGCGGTCTCTTCTTCGTTCGGTCGTTTCGCTGCCGTGTAGAACCAGCCCCGGTTCACCCCCAGAATCGCACACAAGCGTCGCACCGACAGTTCCCCCTTCAGGATTTCGACGAGCGCGTACCGTTGAGCGGCTGAGCGTATGCATGCCGTAAAGCTTTTTTTAGCACGGTGTTCTCCACCGTGAGTTGGCCGATGAGCCGTTCCAACTGGGCGATCTTTTCTTCGGTGCTCCCCGACCCATTCGTTGGCGCCGTCCAGGCGTCGAGCCCTTTCTGCTCGTACTCTTGGCGCCACCGCCGCAGCGTTTTCTCGTCGATCCCCCGCTCCCGACAGATCTGGCTGATCCGCTTCTCTCCTGCCAGAACGTCGTTCACCGTCGCACGCTTAAACTCGGCGCTGTAGCGTGGTGTTGCCATCGCATTCCCTCCAACGATCCTCTGGCGAAGCCATCGTACGACTTCTCCAGGGCTTCTTCGTTGGTCTGGAATTAGGGGTTCACTCCACACCTAAGGAGACCACCCATGATAATCCCCCCTGGGGTGTGTCCGCCGGTGGACTCCCGCCAGGCGCACACACCCCAGGATTTGACATTCCATAGTAGGTCTCCATTGTCAGAGAGCAGCGGTATCGGTGCAAGTGCTGCGGGCAGACCTTCAGCGCCACCCGCGACACTGCCCTCGACCGCCTCCACCACCCGATCGCGGTGGTGGTCACGGTGGTGACCGTGCTCGCCCACGGCTGTCCTGTCCAAGCCATCGTCGCGGCCTTCGGAGTGGACGAGCGGGGCCCAGGGGGCGCCCCTGCGGCTTGGCAAGCGCGGGCCGGGGCGCAAGGGCGCCGGGTCCACGCACACCTGATCGAGACTGGGCGCGTGGATCTGGGCCAGGTCCAGGCCGACGAGCTGCGGGTGCGGGTAGTGAGGGGTGTGGTCTGGCTGGCGACAGCGCTCGCCGTCCCGACCCGCCTGTGGCTGGGTGGGGTGGTGAGCGCGCACCGCGACCATCTCCTGCTGCGGGCGCTCCTCGTCCACGTCCGGCGCTGCGCCGCGGGGGCCGGCTTCCTGCTGTGCACCGATGGGCTGGCCGCCGACGCCACCGAAGCGATCCGCGCGTTTCGGCAGGCGGTGCGGACCGGCCGCGTCGGGCGGCCGCGCTTGATCCCGACGGACGACCTGCTGATCGCGCGGGCGATCAAGCAGTATGCGAAGCGGCGGGTCGTCGCCGTCACGCGTCACGTCGTCCAGGGGACAACGGAGCAGGTTCAGGCGGTGCTCCGCGCCATCCCAGGCAAGGCGGATGCGGTGATCACCACCGCCGACGCCGAGCGGCTGAACGCCACCTTCCGGGCGAGCCTGGTGCCGCTCGCCCGCCGCACCCGCCGGGCGGTGCATGACCTGGCCACCTTGGAGGTGGCGCTATGGCTGGCCGGTAGTTGCTACAACTTTTGCACCCCACACCGCAGCCTCCGCCAGCGTCTGGATGGCCCGGGGGCACGGCGGCGCTGCTGGCGCGAGCCACCCCCGCGATGGCCGCCGGTTTGACCGATTACTGCTGGACGGTCCACGAACTCCTCGCCCTCCCGGTGCCGGTCCCGGCTCGCCCCATGCGCGGCCGCAGACCGACGTGGTTGCTCGCAGCGGAGGCCCCATGACCACGGTTCACTGGAGTGCTACCGCAGCCCATGACTTCACCAAAAATCCGCAGTACCAGTACTAATTTGGTACTACAATACCCTTGATGTAGCCTGGCTCGCGCGAGAGACCAGCATCCATACCCTTGCCGATCTCGTCAAGGCTGAAGCGGTGCGTGATCAGCTCCGCCATCGGGAAGACGCCGCGCCCCAATGCCTCGATGGTCCGTCGTAGTTCGTCGATTGGATCGAGACAGTGGCCAGGTTCGGCGAAGTGGACGATCGCCCCAGCGCTGAGAAGCGCGGTCACATCGTAGGTTGTCCCCGGATAAGCCGTGGTCACGACGACGAGGTTCGCCTGCCCCCGCCGGAGGGTTTGCGCGGCGAGCGCAAAGCCGGCGGGAACGGTCGAGGCTTCCATCGCTACGTCGATGCCGTGGCCGCTGGTGATGTCGCCTACTGCGGCCACCACATTGTCCCGCGTTGGGTTGAGCACGTTGGTTGCACCGAGACGCCGCGCCCGTTCTAGACGCTCGTCGAGCATGTCGACCGCTGTGAGGCTGGCGACACCGAAGGAGCGCAGGCCGGCGACGCAGAGCAGTCCCATAAACCCGCAGCCTACGACCAGCGCGTGATCGCCGAAGTCCGGACGCGCGGCGCGCAGGCCGGTCACGATGCACTTGACCGGCTCGACAATGGCGTGCTCAAGCGGCAGGTGATCCGGAACCCGCACGAGCATGGTATCCTTGGCCTTGGCATGGGTGGCGAAGGCCGGGTAGAAAAGGCCCGCCACGCGGTCCCCAGGCTTCCAGGTGGTGACCTCCGACCCGACGGCCTCGACGACTCCCGCTGGCTCATGGCCGATGGGACGGGGCAGCTCCGTGGGGCGCTGGCCGGAATAGAAACCGGACTCCCAGGAACAGATGCCGCAGGCGGCGATCTTCACCGCAACTTCGTGAGGCCCTAGTTCGAGGCTGTCTTCGACGATCTCGATTTTGTGCGGTTTGACGATCTGGGCAACGCGCCTAGGGATGCGTACACTCACGTGGGTTCACTCCATTGGTAGGTACTTATTTGTTTTGTATTGTGGCGAGGATAATTGCCGAGTCCAGGCCAGCGAACCACCTCTTGGCGGCATCGCAACCGAATTAGTCCCTATTCGTCGGACGATCGCACCTTCCTACTCACTCAGCTTACGGCTAGCCCTTGAGCCCGCTCCCAATAGCCCCGTACGTCATGTACTTCTGGATGAGCAAGAAGAGCACGAAGGTAGGCAGCATCGCGATGGTTGCCGAGGCCATCAGACTGCCCCAGTCGGTGGCGTACTGCTGCATGAATTGCTGGATGCCGACCGGGACGGTGTACAGAGTCTGGCTGCGAAGGAAGATCGAAGCGATCAGATACTCGTTGTAGGAGAAGAGAAAGGCGAAGATCGCGACCGCAGCGATTGCCGGGCCGGCAAGTGGCAGCACGACTAAACCGAAGGAACGCAACCGGGAAGCACCGTCGATCAACGCTGCCTCTTCCAAGTCACGTGGGATACCGTTGAAGAAAGCGCGAAACATCAGGGTTGCGAACGGCAACTGCCCGACAGTGTAGAGAATCAGCACCGAGAAGTACGTGTTTACTAGATGCAGGTTGCGGAACAGGATGAACAAAGGAATAAGCGCCAGGAGGATCGGAAACATCTGAAGGAGGATCAACAGGCGCGTGTAACCGCTGAGGATGGCGGAGCGAAAGCGGGAGAGCGCGTAACCGGCCAGCGTGGCTGCCACGATGCTGGCCACCATCCCGCCCCCAGCCATGATCCCACTATTGCGCAGGTACAGAAAGAACGAAGTCCGCCGCACCACGTAAGTATAGTTCACCAGCGATGGCTGGGTCGGAATGATCGTCGTCGCCGACAGGATCTGCTCGGTGCTGCGGAAGGAGTTCAAGATCAGGGTAATGATCGGCAGATCGCAGATGACCACGATCACACACATCAGTCCAAATAGACCCACGCGTGCTCGTGACTTTGGCGCCACGATCATTCTCTCTCCTCCTACCCTAACCGTTACGCCGTTTCTTGGTCGCGCTGGGTACCGAGCATGATGATCGCGAAGACCATTAGGATGAGCATCGTCGTGAACGCGATGGCCGCGCCGACACCAATCTGACTGCGATTGAACGTTTCCAAATACGCGAGCACGCTCAGATTTTCAGTCGCGTTGGAAGGGCCCCCCATGGTGAGTAGATAAGGGGTCTCGAAGTCGTTCACGCTCCAGATGGTCATCAGAATCCAGAGCACGATCGAGACAGGCAACAGCAACGGAAATGTGATGAAGCGGAACGATTGCCAGGGACCGGCTCCGTCGACCGCTGTGGCTTCGTACATCTCCCGATTGATCGCCTGCAATGCGGCCAGCAGCGAGAGCATCATGAATGGGAAGCTACGCCAGATCTTCACGACGATCACCGAAAATACCGCCCACCCACCAGTGCTCAGAAAATAGACCGGCCCAATGCCGACCAGCTTCAGCATCTCGTTGATGAGACCGCTCTGATCGGCGATCAACCAGCGCCAGCTCACGATGGAGACAATTGACGGGATGATCCATGGCATCAGCAGCGCAACGCGGAAGAAGCCGCGCCCCGGGATGTCCTGGTTCAGGAGCAGTGCCAGGCCAAGGCCGATCACGTAGCTGCCGGACACGCCGAAGAGCGCGAAGAGCGCGCTAAACCACAACGCGTGCTGGAATTCCGGATCAGTCAACAGCCCGGCGTAGTTGTCGATACCAACAAAATTCCCCGCCTGGATGAGGGTCCCATCCTGCAGACTATAGAGGAATCCGGTGACAAACGGGTAGATGTTGATCAACGCGATCAGGGCAACCGAGGGCAGGAGCAACAGGTACGGGAAGGCGTCAAACTGCCAGCGACGCTGAGGTTCGCGCCGTGCTTCGAGTGCTGCTAGCTTTTCGCTCGCCCGCACGGTGCCGGTTCCCATGGCTCTCTCCCTCCAGACGCTGAGAGCAGAGCGCGTAGCGGCCGCATAGTACACCGGCCGCCACGCGCCGGCTCAGACATTGTACTTCTTGAGGTGGTTCTTGAGTCCCGTCTCGCACTTCTGGAGAGCTGCCCTCGGATCCATCCCCTGGAGGATGTCGGTGGTCAGGGTGTTGAGATCCCCGCTGCCTTCGAAGTCATTCAGCGCGGGGATGATCCCGGCGATCTTGGCGCCGCTACTCTTCCCAATAGGAACCCATTGCTCCAGAGTCTGCTTGGTGTACGGGTTCGTCTGGAAATAGGGGTCGTTGGCGATGGAAGTGCGAGTGGGAATCTGAGAGTTATGCCCTTCGGTCCAGAGCGGCTTCTGGTTCGCCGACCACCAGGTCAGGAACGTCCTAGACGCGTCCGGGGACTTGGTCTGCTTGTACAGCATGATGTTGTTCACCCAGGACATCGTGCCCTTGTCACCGTGCGGAGCCGCGAGCGGCGCGAAAAGCACGATATTCTGCGCTTGGTCGGGGAACCGTTTCTCCAGACCGGGCTGGTTCACGACGATCGCCGCCTGGCCCGACCCGTACGCCTTGAGGGCGTCGTCGCCGGTAAACCCGGCGCTGCCGGGATCGACCGACTTATCCTTGACGATATTGGAAAGGAAGGTAAAGGCCTCGATGTTGCGATTGTTCATCACGTCGAGCTTGGCGTCCGGCGTGAAAAAGCCGCCATCGTCGTTCAACAGGAAGTGGAAGAAGGGCTGCCAGCTCTGGCCCGTAAACACGAAGCCGTGCACACTGCCTGAAGTGACTTTCTGCGCGGCTGCGCGCAGTTCGTCCCAGTTGGTCGGCTCCTTCACTCCCGCTTTGTCGAACAGGTCCTTGCGGTAGTAGGGGAGTCGGATGTCGATCGCCCATGGCAGGGCGACGTTGTGGCCTTGGTACTTCAATCGATCGACGGTGCCGGGCAGAAAGTCACTCAGGGTTCCAGCCTTCCCCATCTCGGCGATCACGTCGTCGATCGCCAGAACCGCCCCCTCGGAGAAGAACTGGACGGCCTGGTAAGCCGCGCCGGTGCTGACGTCGGGTGCGGTGCCAGACCCGATCGCGGTGGTGAAGACTTGGGGCCAACTGCTCCAGGGGATTGATTGATAGGTCGCCTTGATGTTGGGGTTTGCCTGGTTGAACTGGTCGACAAGTTTCTTGCCGGTGTCGATGTATTCCGGTGGTCCCCAAACCATATCCCAGAAGGCGACGGGGGTGACACTTTCACTCGGTGGAGCCTGAGCTGCCGGCGAGGCGCCTGTCGTCGGCGTCACTTCTGGGGCTGCCACGTTACTGGCGGGTGTGGCGGCGGGACCGGTCGCACTAGTCGGCGTTGCTGCGGCTGACGAGGAAGGAGCAGTGGTTGGGGTGGTCGGCGACGAAGAACATGCTGCCACGAGTGCGACCAGTCCGAGGGCAGAGAGACCCCCGAGGAATTTCCTCCGAGAGAAAGACTTGTCCACGCGAGATACCTCCTCTAGATTGCACAACCCGTGACTCACGACAGGGCCGTCGATACCGGGAGATAGCTGGTCGGTCCGCTCACCCTTTGGTCAGGAAGAACGGCTCGTTAGGACGCCCCTTCACGTCCTGTTCCTTTATCCTCCTCATGTAGATGTTAAACGATTAACCATGACTATGATATCAAGTTCCCGGGGGGATGTCAATAGGGTCATGTCAAAGTCGGTCCATCGCAGATAATCCTCTTACACAATCTACACGGGAGGGGAGTCTGCGATGGACCAGCACAAGTTTACGACACTGGTGGAAG
>JAJPIK010000033.1 GCA_021324795.1 Chloroflexota bacterium | reverse complement strand
GCCAGCAATTCCCTCTCCCCATGGGAGAAGGAACTGGCACCCGTCTACGGGCGCCGGGGCAGCTCGGGCTAGATCTGGATGGAGGGTTCTCACGTGCCAGAACCAGCAGCGAATAATCACCAGCAGATCGTCATCACGGTTCTGCGTGGCAAGCAATCGGCCGAGGAGTTCTGTCAGGCCCGGGGCATCGACCGCGCAACTTATACCGAGCAATTGAATGCCTACCTCGCGAAAAAGGTGCCGCCGGCCAGCGCGACCTGGCCGGCAGCGGTGGCCAGACGGGTCGAGATCGTTCGCGATCACTACGGCATCCCTCACGTCTTCGCCGAGACAGCGCCGGATCTCTTCTTCGGATTTGGCTTTGCTTTGGGCCAGGACCGTCTCTGGCAGATCGATTTCTACCGTCGCCGCGCTCACGGGACCCTCGCCGAGATCCTTGGTCGCTCAGCGCTCGCCAGCGACGTCCAGGCGCGTACCCTGGGCTTCCGACAGGTTGCCGAGCAGGAGCTGGCCATTCTCCCGGTCGAGACCCGCGACATTCTCGAGCATTTCGTCGCCGGGATCAACGCCGCGATTGAGAGCTACGGTGATGAGCTACCGATCGAGTTCGACGTGCTTGATTATCGCCCTGCTTCCTGGACGCCACTCGACGTCCTGGCCATCAACCGAGCAACGCATTGGCAGTTCAGTGGGCGGGTTCAGGGGATCGTCCTCGCCGAGGCAGCAAAGCGCCTGCTGCCGGTGCATCTGGCTGAGCGCTTTCTGGCCATTGAGCTCGCGAACGAAACGATCGTGCCGGGCGGCTACGCCGCGGATGCGCAGAGCATCGAAGCGACGCTCGTGCACGGCGACCAGCCGCAGGGGAGCAATCAGTGGGCGGTAGCCGGCTGGCGCGCGGTGAACGGTCCGGGGGCTCTCCTCGCCAGCGACGGCCACGTTCCCTACGATCAGCCTTCGAGCCGCTACGAGATTCACCTGGCCGGAGCTGGCTACGATGTCATTGGCATCGCGCTGCCGGGAATGCCGGTTCTCCACAACGGCCGCAACCGCCAAGTGGCCTGGGGCGCGACGAACAACGTGTCCTCGGGGCGGGATCTTTACGTCGAGGAGGTCGATCCGACAGACCCCGAGCGCTATCGCGACGGTCAGGAGTTTCGCCGTTTCGCGCGAAAGGTCGAAGCGATCGCGGTGCGCGGTGAAGGAACGACCGAGTTGGTCGTCCGCTCGACAGTACGTGGACCTGTCGTCAACCATCTGATCCCCTCGGTCGATCCCGCGGGCGATCCACCTCTCTCGCTACGCTGGACCGGTTTGGAGCCGACCGACATCTTGAGTCCGCAACTGGCGATGCTCAAGGCAGAAGACACCGAGAGCTATCGCCAGACCATGGCTGGATGGGCCGCTTGGACGAGCAACGCCGGCTTTGCCGACACTCATGGACACATCGGCTACCAGATGCGGGGGCGAGTGCCGCTGCGTGGGCGAATCACCCGCGGCTATCGCGCCGCGAACGATCCCGCCGACCAATGGCTTGGCTTTGCCACCTTCGAGAGCCTGCCGCGCGAGGCCGATCCGGCGCGTGGCTGGATCGGCTCGGCCAACAACCCACCGGCGGCCCGAGATTATCCGGTTCCTTTGTACGGCGCCTACGCCGACGGCTACCGCCTGCGGCGGATTCGGACGCTGCTCGAAAGCCAGGCGCGCTTCACCCTCGACGATCTGGCCCGGTTCCAGGCAGATACCTTCGTCCAGCGCGCCGCCGACGTCTGCCCGGCCCTGATACGCACGCTTGCGCCACACGCTGCCGAAACGCCCCGACTCGACGCGGCCATCACTGCACTGCGGGACTGGGACTACTGCTTCGAGCTGACGAGTGTTGGCGCCTCGATCTATCAAATCTTCTGGGACCACTGGACGAAGCGAGTCGCCGCCGAGCGTTTCCCGGAGCACCTGCGTGGCCTGGCCGCGAGCGGCACGAATTTCGTCGCCCACGAGCTGATCTGCCAGGGCAACGACGGCTGGTTCGCTAGTCAGACTGCCCTGGAGCAGGCGATCCACCAGACCATGGCGGCAAGTCTACGCTGGCTAGCAGACCGCCTCGGCCCGGACGTTGCCACCTGGGAATGGGGACGCCTCCATCCGGTGACCTTCCGCCACCCCCTGGCCGAGCAATTCCCGGCTCTGGCCGACGTTGTGAACGTCGGACCTTTTCCCTGCCCGGGCACCACCGGCGCCTTGAACCAGCAAGGCTTCGTCGTGGGCGAGCGGCTGGCCACGGTCAGCGGCCCCCAGTACCGCCTCCTCGTCGACCTGAGCTCTCCTAGCCAGGCTCTCGGCTGCAATACGACCGGCAACTCCGGCCATCCAGGGAGCCGTCACTATGCCGATCAGAGCGCGGACTGGCTCCAGGGTCGTTATCATCCGCTGCTGATGGATCGTGCTGAGATCGAGCAAAGCGCGGAGGGAAGGACGATTTTGGCGCCGAGTTGACTTGGCCAATCAGCCTCGTCTATAGTTAGAAAGTCGAATAATTAAAGAAATCCAGTTTTTGCCGGGGCGTCGGAAGGTGAAGAATCGAGCGGCCTTCACCCCGACGCCCAAGTGGTTGGTTCGAGGGGAGCGAGCATGCACCGACCGGGCTTTCTTTCGCGTGCCATGGGGGTGGCCGAACCGGAGGCTGAGCGACCGGCGCGCGGCCGGTCGAGGAACTTTCTATTCGCTCCAGAACAATAGTAACTTCCGCCTCTACTGGATCGGGGCCTTTCTCTCCAACGTAGGCACCTGGATGCAGATGGTCGCCCAGGGATGGCTCGTCTACGAGCTGACCAATTCGGCGTTTCTGCTCGGGTTGGCGACTTTTGTCGGGTCGATTCCGATTCTGCTCCTTGGATTGGTCGGCGGCGTGTTAGCCGACCGGACCGAGCGGCGACGATTGATGATCTGGACCCAAACCGGGATGATGCTGCTGGCCTTCTTGCTCGCGGGCTTGACCCTGGCTGGCATTGTCACGATCTGGCACATCTTGATCATCGCCTTCCTCAACGGCATCGTCAACGCGTTCAACACGCCGGTGCGCCAGTCACTGGTGGCTGATCTCGTGCCGAAAGCCGACTTTCAGAATGCGATTGCCCTGAATTCGGCCCAGTATCAGATCAGCAAGATGCTTGGACCAGCCCTCGCCGGCGTTACCCTGGTAACGATTGGAGCAGGCTGGTGCTTTTTTATCAACGCGGTCAGCTTCCTGACGGTCATCGTGGCCTTATTTCTGGTCAAGGTACCACCCCTGCCACTCCGCCCCCAGCGCTCGATGCTGGGAAATATCTCCGAGGCGTTACGCTACGTCTGGAGCTATCCCACGATCTTTATGCTGCTGATCATGGCCGCGGTCCCGAATCTGGTGGCCATGCCCTACCAATCGATGATGCCAGCGGTGGCGGTACAGATGCTGAACTCGGGCGCGACCGGGCTCGGGCTGCTCCAGAGCGCGGCCGGAGCCGGGGCGCTGGTTGGCGCATTGCTGATCGCCTCTCTCTCAAAGGGAGCGAATCGGTCGCGAATGCAGCTCTCCATGCTCTTTCTGTTCGGTCTCTTTCTCGCCCTGTTTGGCCTGAGTCGCTGGATGCCGCTGTCGCTGCTGCTGGTCTTCGTCGTCGGGGCGGCAAGCATGTCCTACAGCTCGCTGAATCAAACCTTTATTCAAAGCGAAGTCCACGACGACGTCCGCGGCCGAGTGACGAGCGTCTATTCCCTGTCGACGCTCGGGATCCAACCAGTTGGCGCATTGATCGCCGGCGCCATCGGCAACCTCATCGGCGTCTGGTTCGCATTACTGCTCGGCGGTGCCATCTGCCTGGCCTTGAGCCTGGCCGCCACCCGAATCAGGCGAACAAATCTGAGCACACTGACGTAGGACAGGAGGCCATCCCCTCAGATCTGCAGCCAATTCCGATAAATCTCCTCGAACAGTCGCACGTCAGTGCGGGCATCCTCGGCGGGGGAGCGGAAGGGCTGGTTCGTCTGGAGGCAGTCGAGAAAATGCTCGGTTTCGCGACGGTAGGCCCAGCCCCAGCGTGGCTCGGGAATGGGGCGAGTCAGAGTATGCTGCACTCCCTGGCCGGCCAGCGCCCCCGGGGCGCCGGACTCGTCACTGCGGTAGATCTCGACTTCGGCGACGGCGTTGCGCAGGAGCAGCGGCGGTGCCCAGGTGTGGACCCAGCCGCGCTCGAAGTAGACCTGGGTGTGCTCGTCCCAGCGGTAATGGCGGAGGCGGCCAGTCTCGAGAGTAGCTCGCACTCCGTCGACCTCGAGGATAACCGTGCCGGCGTAGCCATCCGGATCCAGGTCGGCGTGCTTCACCCGGGCGCGCTCGCCGGCGTCGAGGAAAAAGCGCAGTAAGTTCAGGTTGTGGGTATATTGCTGCAGGTAGCTCACGTAGCCCCGAGCATGTTCGGGGGGGAGCCAAGCTGGCAGATTCTCCTCGGTTGGCGATGGCGGTGCTGGCTCATTGCTGGTTTCCACTGGCGGCAGATTGATCCCAGCCGTCCAATCGCCGCCGTAGCCGTGGGCGCGAGCAAAGGTGACATTCCCCAGTTCGCCGGAAATACGCCACTGGCTGACGGTAGCGTGCACCAGCTCGTTGCCGGGGTCGTACCTTTTCATGTAGCCAATCATCAGACGAGCGCCGGTGCACTGACTGGCGGCGAGGATGGCGTCAGCCTGGGCGAGGGAGATCGCCATCGGCTTTTCCATGAAGACGTGCTTGCCGGCGGCGAGGCAGTCACGGGCGATCTCGCCCTGCAAGGCGTAGGGCGCCGAAACGGCGACGGCAGTCACGTCCGCGTCTTCTAAAAGCGCGCGATGATCGGGATAAAGCCGCGGTATGGCGTAGCGCCGCTGAACTTTCTCGCCAAGGTCGCGGCGGACCTCGGCTAGGGCGACGAGCTGACAATCGGGCAGCGTGGCAAAGTTGGGCAGATGAACTCGCTGGGCCATCATCCCGCAGCCAACGTAGGCAAGGCGAATCGGCGGCATTAGTCACCTCCAGTCCGGAACGTCGCATCCAGTATAGCCGGGTGGCCGGGATTGTTCACGAACTGCCCTATTCAACCGTACCCCAAAAGTGCACGGCCAGGGCAATCATGACAAGTTGCCTTGGTGTACTTTATCAGCTCCGATTGGGACTCAGAGTGAGGCGGCTTTTGATAGAATCACAGTGGCGAGAGGCGAGAGAGGGGGGCTGCGAGTCCCACCGCCGATGGCTCGGTGGGTCGCCGAACCCATCTAACGCGAGGCACTGCCCCGGTGCAAGGAGGCTCGAGCATGATCAATCTCGATGAAGTCGGCGCTTTTGGCATGGCGCCGACCGCGGCGGGTATCGGTGTCCGTTTTGGCTTGTACTTGCCGGGCATCACCCCGGGGGCTGGCTATCAGGTCGTCGCCAGGGTCATTCACCAGGACGATCGCTTCGTCCCCGAGATTAAGCCGCTCGACTTTCCGCTCCAGCCGGTGGCGGGCCACCCCCTGGGTCTCTGGCAGGCCCAGGTCACGCTTCCGACCACCGCGGGGACGCACTTTGGTCAGCCAGGGACCTATCTCTACCGCTTTCAGCTCTTGCGAAGCACCGGTGGGGCTGCCATGCCGAGCGTCGTTACCCGCTGGTTCACCGATCCTTTCGCCCGGCTGACCGACGACGTCGGTGAACTTTCGGCGTTCACCACACCGGGTAGCATGCCTGATTTTGCCTGGACCGACGATGCCTGGAAGGTCCCCGAACTGGCAGACCTCGTCGTCTACGAGCTGCACGTGGAGGAGTTCAACGACACATTCGACGGCGTCGTCGACCGTATCGACTACCTCAAGAGCCTGGGAGTGACCTGCCTCGAGTTGATGCCGGTCAGCAGCCTCAAGCTCGACTTCGACTGGGGCTATGGCCCTTTGCACTACTTCGCGCCGAATCAGCGCTGGGGTGGCGAGTGGGGAGTGAAGAAGCTCGTCAACGCCTGCCACGCCAAGGGCGTCGCGGTAATCCTCGATGTTGTCTACCAGCACGTTGACCCGAGCTTTCCGTATGCGTTGGTCTATCAGAATGCTGGCCTCGCCAGTCCGATGATCAGCGGTAATGGCCCCTTTGGTCCGGAGATCGACTACAATCAGGAGTTCGCCCGCGACTACCTGGCCACCGCCAACCGGCATTGGCTCTCCGCGTACCACGTCGACGGCTTCCGCTACGACGAGGTAACTGACCTCTACGATGGTCCGACCGGGGTAAAATACGCTAAGCTTGCCTACGATACCTACGACGCCTCGCTCAAGCTGCCACGCTTCACGCCCTCCGGGGGGACCAAGCCGGGCGAGTACAGTCGGATCATCCAGGTGGCGGAGGCGCTCAACCGTCCCCAGGAGATCCTCCGGAGCACCTATTCGAACGGCACCTGGCAGGATAACCTCTTGAGCAAAGTCGCGGACATGGCGCGCTACGGCTACGTCGACGACAGCTTCGCCCTGCTTCTCGATGCCCGGTTCAACGGCTATCCCGACACCAAGACGGTCCACGACGTCCAAAACCAGCCCGTCGATATGCCGGTCGCTCCTTTTCAATATCTCGAGTCGCACGATCACACTCAGCTCATGGCGTGGGTCGGCGTCGGCGGCCAGTCACCGACGGGCCCCTTCGCTGACCGAAGCGCATTCTACAAGCTTCAGCCCTTCGCGATCGCCCTCTACACCTCTCAAGGCACGCCGATGCTCTGGGAAGGTCAAGAGTTTGCCGAGAGCTGGGTGCTGCCGGATAGCGGCGATGCCCGCGTCCATTTCCGGCGCAACGTCCATTGGGAGTATTTCTACGACGACGAGGGCTCAGCACTGATTCGTCTTTACCGGATTCTCGGCAATCTCCGGCATGCCTATCCCGCCCTGCGCAGCCGCGAGTCTTACTATGACAACATCCATTCCCGGCCCGCCGATGGGGTCATTGTCTACCGCCGCTCCTCGACGCCAAACCAGCAAACGGCCATGGTCTTCCTGAACTTTTCTGACCATTCCCAGGGCATCGCGGCGCCCTTCCCTGATCCAGGCAGCTACCGAGAAATGATCGACGACGGCGTCCGGACGAATCCGTACATTGTCAACGTGGGCCAATCCGGGCAGATGGTGGGCGTCGAGGTGCCATCGCACTATGGGTTTGTGTTTGTGAAAGGATAAACCGATGAAAAAGATCCGTCGCCTGCTGAATTGGCTCGCGATTGCCCTGTTGATCGCGAGCATTGTCACTGAACTGCGCAAGCCGAAGTCCGAGCGGACCTGGCACGGCAAGCTCATGGGCTTCGTTCCTTACGATCTGCGCCTACCGAACTTCGCCCGCGCTCGCGCCACTTTCTGGGATCCGGATAATCCCAACGCCCTGGTGCCAACTCTCTTCGGTGTCGGCTGGTCGGTGAATCTGGCGGCGGTGTATGACGCGCTACGTGCCGGGGAATAGGCACACGCAAGGATCGAGGACGGGGAGTGGAACCGGCCCAGTCCGGTTTTCGCTGCCGCGCCGAGGACTTATTTACCCACTAACCGCGTGAGGAGATACAGATGCAGTATCGAACCCTTGGTCGAACTGGCCTCAAGGTATCGGAGATCGGTCTGGGAACCTGGGAGCTGGGTGGCAGCTACTTCTTGCGCGACCGGACGAGTGCTGGCAACGATCCGGCCGGCTATACCAACGTGGCCGAGGACGAGGCGATTGCGATCGTCCAAAGCGCTCTCACGCAAGGGGTGAACTTCATCGACACCGCACCGATCTACGGAGATGGCGTGAGTGAGCGACGGATCGCCAAAGCGCTGACCGGGCGTTCTGAGCCGGTGATCGTCGAGACGAAGCTCGGCGTTTACGCCGAGGACGGCCGGTATCGCCGCGTTTTTACACGCGATGTGGTCTTCCGCGAGTTCGAGAAGAGCCAGCAGCGGCTAGGGGTCGACGTGATCGACATCGACCTGCTGCATTCGCCAACGCGCGCCGAGTTCGGCAACGGCGAATCGCTCGAGGCGCTACTGGAACTGAAAAAGGCCGGTAAGGTGCGCTGGATCGGCATCTCGTCCAGCTACGATGTCCAGCACACGCTCGAACTGATCGAGACCGGTCATCTTGACGTGCTGCAGATTCCGCTGAGCCTGCTGCGCCCCCAGTGGACTGACGTCCTCGCCCGCTGCCGTCGGCACAACGTCGGCGTGGTGGTGCGTGAGCCACTCTTCAATGGTTATCTCACCGGCCGCTTCGGCGAGGATTCGACATTACCCGCCGATGATTACCGGAGTACCTGGGGACGTGAGCGCCATCTGGAGCACGTGCGCCAGGCGAATTTGTTCAGATTCCTCGCGAACGAGAATCGGACCATGGCCCAGGCTGCGCTGAAATGGATTCTCTCATTCCCGGAGGTCTCGGTGATCATCGCCGGCCCCTCGAACCGTACGGAGCTCGCCGAGAACCTCGCGGTCTCGGACTTACCTGCTCTCAGCCGCGACGACCTGGATCGGGTCGCCGTCGTGCATCAATCGGCGTTTCTCGCCTCGGTCTGACTGGCAATTCTCACCTTAACCCTCTTCCCGGGAAGAGAAATGCGACTTACGAGCTGACGCGCGTTAGAACCGAGGCGGGCTTGGCGGAGACGGCGACCGGCAAGCGGATCGTAAAGGTTGCGCCGTGTCCCAGGCCCTTGCTAGTGGCGAAGATCTCACCATCGTGAGCGCGGACGATTTGCTGGACGATCGCCAGGCCAAGGCCGGTGCCACCACTGCGCCGGGCGCGCGAGGGATCCGCCCGGTAGAATCGCTCGAAGACCCGAGGCAGGTGCTCGGGAGCGATACCTTCGCCGGTGTCGACGACTTGGATCTCGACCAGATCGGTCTGGGCTCGCGCGCGAATCGTGATCTGGCCACCAGCCGGGGTATGGCGTAGCGCGTTCGTCAGAAGGTTGGCGATGCACTGGCGGAGCCGAGCTTCGTCACCGTTGAGTATAGGCAGGCTGGCCGTCCCCTCGACGCTGAGCGACAACCCGCGCGCACTCGCTTGAGTGGCGAACGAAGCGGCAACTGTCTCGATCAGTCGCTTCAGGTCGACCGGGCCCCGCTGAAGTGGTAACTGACCGACGTCACCAAGTGAGAGATCGCGCAGGTCAGAGACCAGGCGGGTGAGTGCGACGACCTCTTCGTCAATCGCCGCGAGGTTCTGATCGTCGACGGCCAGGATACCGTCACGCATGGCCTGAACTGTCCCACCAATCACGGTGAGCGGCGTACGCAGCTCGTGAGCAACGTCGGCGACGAGCTGGCGCCGAGCCAGCTCGGTTCTCTGAAGTGACTCGGCCATCTGATTGAACGCATGGGCAAGCTGCCCCACTTCGTCCTCGCCGGTCACCGGGATGCGCTCGTCAAAGTGGCCCTCGGCGATCCGCCGAGCCCCTTCAGTCAAGCGGCGGAGCGGGTGAATAATGCGCCGGGCGAGAAAGCCGCCGACCAGGAGAGCGAGCACGGTCGCAACGACCGCCGCGATCAGCAGCGACTGGTCCACCCGCGCCAAAAAAGCGCTTTCAGCGCGGGACAGAATCACGTCCGGCGATCCGCCAAACGGCCGGGGAACTCCAAAAAATGGTGACGGTCGCTCGCGATCGGGTAAGTTTCGCCCCGGTAGGGCCAGAGGCACTGGATACAATGTGCCGACGATCTCTCCCTTGACCTGCACCGGGATTCCACCCTCTAGCGGGAGGGAGGTGGCTGGACGGCCGACGAGCGTGCCAGCGGTGTCAACGACGATCACGCCCGCGGGATTGACCACGAGGACTCGCCGTCTATCCAGTCGACCGAGCGCCGCCAACGCTTGACTCACCGCGTTCCACGAGCCAGTCTCTTGGTAGGTCGTGCCGGCCAGATTGGCCAGGCGCTGGTTGAACGCGGGCTGCCCCGCTGAAAGGAAGCTCTCGAATTCGGCAGTGGTACTTGCGTTCGCGAGGATCGCTACGCCGCCAATCCCGATCAAGACGACCGCGGCGAAAGCAACGAGGATCTTCGCGGTGAGGCTTCGGCGCAAGTATCCAAGCACTTCAGTCATGATCAACCAGCTTGTAACCCACCCCAAAAACGGTGAGCAGGTAGCGAGGACGACGCGGTTCCGGCTCGAGCTTGCGGCGCAGATTCTTGATGTGGCTATCAATCGTGCGCTCGTAGCCCTCGAACGCATCCCCCTGGACCGCATCAAGAAGCTGTAAGCGGCTGAAAACGCGGCCGGGCTGAGCCGCCAGCGTGGCGAGGATGTCGAATTCGGTCCGGGTGAGATCGAGGATCTGACCGGCCCGACGCACCTCGTGGCGGTCGAGGTCAATGGCCAGGTCACCACATTGGATGAGGCGGGGCGAGCTCGCCATCGTGACCGGCTGGCGCACCTGGCTGGCTCGGCGGAGCACCGCGTGGACCCGAGCCACCAGTTCTTTCGGATCGAACGGCTTCACCAGGTAATCATCAGCGCCCAGCTCCAGACCAACGATCCGGTCGGCGACCTCATCACGGGCCGTGAGCATGATAATCGGTACGGTCGTGGTCGCCGGCTCCCGGCGCAAGGTTCGACAAACGTCCCAACCGGAAATCTCTGGCAGCATCAGATCGAGGACGACCAGATCGGGCAGGTCATTCTGAGCGTTCGACAAGGCCGCCCGCCCATCGCCCACCACCTGCACTCGATACCCATCTTTTTCCAAATACGCGGCGACGATCCGCGCAATCTTTGGCTCGTCATCGACGACGAGAATCCGTTCCCCAGCCATCGCGGTAAGGGCTCCTGTTTTCCACTAGCCAGTTATATTATATCGCTGCGACCGCACAGCATGGGAATTGCCCTCGAATGCGAAGATTAGGGCGGCCGCCCGAGAACCACGGCGATTGAGTCCAGTCCGGCCAGGTGTAGACGGGATCTTTGGCGTAGGGTATAAATGCACTGGCCAAAGAATGTCGTGTCCCCCGATGGACTCCGACGGACTTCTTTGAGAGGTGAATTGATGGATCGACCAACCCGGGTTGGCGTGATTGGCTGCGGACAGATCAGCGGCATCTATTTCGAGACGGCGCGTCGGATGCGAGACATCGAGGTGATCGCCTGCGCCGATGTCGTTCTGGAGGCGGTGAAATTCCGCGCCGACATGTACGACATTCCTCGACGGTATACTCCCGAGCAGCTTCTTGCCGACCCCGAGGTCGAGATCGTTTTGAATCTCACCATTCCGCAGGTGCACGCGGAAGTTTCGCTCGCCGCGCTCGAAGCGGGCAAGCACGTCTATACCGAGAAGCCCCTGGCGACCAGCCTCGCGGATGGACGGCGGATCCTCGATCTGGCAGTGAAGAAGGGGCTGCGTGTCGGCTGCGCCCCCGACACTTTCCTCGGCGCCGGCATCCAAACCTGCAAGGAACTGATTGAAGACGGCGTCATTGGTGAGCCAGTGGCCGCGGTTGCTTTCCTGATGCACCACGGCATCGAGATGAACCGACCGACGCCCACTGCGCCTAATCCAACCCGTCAGCGCGTAACCGAGAAGGATCCCAGCTTCTACTACCAGCCGGGCGTTGGGCCAATGTTTGACATGGGACCCTACTACCTGACCGCGCTCTCGGTCCTGATTGGCCCGGTTCGTCGGGCAACTGGCTCGGCGCGGATCACCTGGCCGGAGCGTCCAGTCGGCAATCCCCAATTCAAGGTCAATACACCCACCCACATCGCTGGCGTACTCGATCACGAGAATGGCGCAGTGAGCACGATTATCACCTCGATCGACGTCTGGCCGACCGAGCTGCCACGGATCGAAATTTATGGTGAGTCGGGAACGCTGAGCGTTCCCGACCCGAACACCTTCGGCGGACCGGTGCGCCTGCGCAAGGCGAACGAGCGCGAGTGGACCGACGTGCCGGTCACCCGTCCCTACCAGGTCAACAGCCGGGGCCTTGGGGTCGCCGACCTGGCCCATGCCGCTCGCCTCGGTCGGCCCCACCGGGCCAGCGGTGATCTGGCCTACCACGTGCTCGAGGTGATGCACGCGATCCACGATGCCTCGCGGGAAGGCCGCCACGTGCAGGTGACCAGCAATTTCCCGCGGCCCAAGACTCTCGAGCCTGGCCTGGCGGACGGCGAGCTGGATTAGCCGGCGGTTGGCAGCCAGGGCGGCTCGGGAGCCTGATAGGGGGGCTCGGTCGAGGCAGTGCTCATCGTCCATTGGAGGAGAGATTCGAGCAAGGCACGTTCGACCTCGCGATAAGCGGGACGGCCGTAGAGATTAGTCATCTCGTTGGGATCGCTCGGGTAGTGGTAAAGCTCGCCCTCGCCGTTCGCGTAGTAGACAAGCTTCCATTCGTGCGTGCGCACCATGCTGAAGCGTCCCTGCATGACCAGTCGACTGACCCAGTTTCCCCAGGAATACGGCGTGGCGAACATGCGCTCGAAGTCGACCTGCTCGACATCGCCCGCGGTGTAGGCCTCACCTTCGACCCCGTAGCTGCCAAAAACGCGGTCGCGATGCTGGCGAGCTGCCCCGGAAAGAAAGGGAGCCAGGCTCTTGCCCTGGCTCCCTCGCGGGATCGGCAAGCCGGCCCATTCGAGCAGAGTTGGCATAACGTCGATAGACTCGACCATCGCGTCTCGTTCGACCCGTCCGCCGGCCAGTCCGGCCTCCCAGGTCACGAAGAAGGGAATGCGGACCAGGGAATCGTAGAGGGCGACGTCCTTGCGGACGCGCTGGTGATCGCCCAGGTAGTCGCCATGGTCGGACATAAAGACGAAGATGGTGTTCTCGCGTTTGCCGAGGGCGTCGAGATGGCGAAGCAAGCGGCCGATCTGATCGTCGACGAAGGTGATCATGCCGTAGTAGATCTCGCGCATGCGCCGGAGGTCAGCGACGGAGTAGGAATCCATGCGCATCAAGCGCTGGCTAACCTGCTGGCGCAGCGGCTTCTCTGCCGATTCGTTCGGCTTGGTGATTGGCGGGTCGATCTCGGCGCCACGATAGAGCGTGGCGTACGGCTCACAGACGACAAAGGGCGGGTGGGGATCCGGGTAGGAGAGCCAGAGAAAGAATGGCTGGTCGCCAGCCTGTTCGGCCATCTCGATCGCGTAGTCGGTGATTCGAGCGGTCGGGCAGGCGTCGGCGGGGAAAGGCTCGACCTCGACATACTTCCGAGCCATCAGGCCCTTACGCCCTTCTCGGACTGCCGCGTCCGTTGGCGTCTCGTCGGGAGACGGCTCGCGTCCGCCGTGGCTGAAGGCGACGCAGCGGTCGAAGGCAACCGCGCGTCCTTCCGGACCAAAAAGGTGATCCTTACCGGCTAGGAAGGAACGGTAGCCAGCCTGACGGAACAGCGCGGGCATCGTTCGACTCGGGTCGGGGACCGGAAAGGTTTCGTTCGCACGAATGCCGTGGCTGGCCGGATATTGGGACAGATGCAGGCAGGCGCGCGACGGGGTACAGAGAGGAATCGGGACGTAGGCGTGCTCGAAGCGAACCCCGCGCCTGGCGAGCGCGTCAAGATGAGGAGTTCGCACGACCGGGTGCCCGTAGCAGCCCAGCGTGTTCCAGCGCTGCTGATCGGTCATGATGACCACGACGTTCGGACGATTCGGTGCTGACGTCTCTTGAGATGACATACGTCTCTTCCCTGTCTTAGTCTGAATAAATCACGAAGAGCCGACGCCGTTTGCCAGTAGCCGGCAGGCGGCCATGGGTAGGGGCGGCTCCCGGGGCTGCCCGTGGGCAAGGCGATCTGGTGGACACGGCGCGGTCCATCACGATGCAACGGCGATTCGCGGAATGCTCGGGAGAGCAGGCACGGGGGCCTGCCCCTACGCTGACTGGTAATGAATCATTCGGGTTATTAGCCCAAAGGCAGCTCCAGGATCGTATACGAGTGCGGCGGCAGCGGGTGGGTGAAGCGTGAGCCAGCCAGCGGAGCAGGCGCACTCCGCGGCCGAACGTTGTCTGGCTGGCCGAGACCGTTCATCGCCTGGGGATCATCGTGAAAGAGAAGGTGGACCCATCCCCCATCCGCGATCGTAGCGTCGACGAGCTGCACGTCCAGGTCGAGTGGCTCGGTCAGATGGCGATTCACCAGCGAAAGATAGAGTCGCTTCTGATCCGGAGCCAGAGTGACCGCCGCATCGAGGTAGGGCAGGTCAGTCAGGTGACGCTCGGGACAATCGAAGGTCTCCGATTCGAGCCAGGCATCGAGGGCAACTGACCCGTGGTGATTGGCGAGCATGTGGAACGCCCAGTAGGTCGGCTCACGCCACATGCCCTCTTCGTCGACCATGATCAGTCCCACCACGTTGATCGTTTGCGCTACCGTTGCCAGGGTGATCTCCCGGCAGTGACGCTGCATGACGTTGCCAAAGGTCGCCACGGCGAGGGCATCGTGGAGATGATAGCTTGGCTTGAATGAGCCGATGTCCGGATGGCTTTCCATGAACGCCGAGCCCGGCATGGTGTTCCATTCGGTGCAAGCAACCTTGAGCGGGCGCGACGCGAGCCGGCCACCGGCCGGCAGCGCGCGGCGCACCGTCCGGATGATCGCGGCTATCTGCTGAATCTTCAGCTCGGCGCCGTGAGGCGCGGCGAGAAGCTGATACCAGGGATCGGAGCCCGCCGGACCGTCGCTGCGCCAGTAGGTGTGGAAGGTGATGTAGTCGACGTAGGGGGCCACCTTGGGGATGACCTCCCAGGCCCACTGGCCGTCGTCATCGGCCGCGCCGCCGACCGCCAGGAGCTTGATGGTCGGATCTAACCGCCGGAGCGTCTTGGCCCATTCGCGCGCCTGGGTACCGTATTCGCTTGGCGTACTGTGCCCGATCTCCCAGGGGCCATAGTTCTCATTGCCAATTTGCCAGTACCTGACCCCAAAAGGCTCTTCCTGCCCATGCTGCCGGCGAAGATTCGCATAGTAGGTGTCGTGGGTGCCGTTACAGTATTCGACCCAGCCAGCCGCTTCCTCGAGCGTACCGATGCCCATCGCCAGGTTCAGGTGCGGCTCGGCGCCAATCCGACGGCAGAAGGCGATGAATTCGGCGGTCCCGAACTCGTACCGACTCGGCCAGCCAAAGTGGAGATCGATCTTGCGGGGACGCTGCTCGACTGGTCCCACCCCGTCGAGCCAGTGGTAGCTTGTGCCAGTACAGCCGCCGGGCCAACGGATGATCGGTGGACGAAGCGCCTGAATTGCCGCGACCACGTCGCGGCGCAGCCCGGATGCGTCGGCGGTTGGACTATCCGGGGCGTACAGGCCACCTTCCGAGCAGCCCGGTCGTCGGCACATGAACTGGCCGTAGACGTTCGGATCGACCGGGCCGATGATGCGCTCCGGATCGACTTTTAGCTTGGCGTGCACGTGTCTTCTTTACCCCTTCAGAACGTCGTTGACAGCCGCGACCATATCCCTGGCGATCTGCGGGGCCGGCTTTTTGCCATCCCAGAGGAAGTCGATCTGCTTGTTGAGCGCGTCCTGGATTTGCATTCCTTTCGGATGAACTGGCCAGGCCCTGGCCTCGCCGGCAAAGAGCTCGTCACTGAAGGCCGTGTTGATCGCAAAGCTCGCTGACTTCGGTGTCTTGTAATGCTGGAACCAGTCTTCCTGGACGAGTGACTTGCGCGATGGAAAGGCATAACCGCGACTGATTCGTAGCCTCTCTCCTTCTTTGCCAGCGACGAAGGCGGCGACCGTGTAGGCGGCCTGGGGCTGTTTCGTCTTGATCCAGAGCGAAGTGTAGCCAATGCCCAATTGCCCGACGCGTCCCTTCTTGCCCTTGGGAAGCTGCACCGCATCGAACGCGAAGGACTTGATGTCGCGATAGGTCCCGAGCGAGCCCCGGACGCCGAACGTCGTGGCCAGTCGTCCCGTCGTGAACAGATTATCAATGCTGGCTTGCGCGAGATCGCCGGGGGATGGGATCACCTTCGCTTGCACGGCCGCATCTTGAATCCATTGCAGCGCCGAAATTGCTTCTGGACTATCGAGGAGGCACTGGGTACCGTCCGCGTTGAGAATGTCGCCCCCGGCACTCCAGACCCAGGAGACCCAATCTGGGCGCCCCAGACCGAACTGGAGCGGTCGACCGTTGGACGACTTGGTGAGGCGCTTCGCAGCGTCGAGGAGGTTCTCCCAGGTCCAATCTTTGGTTGGGAGATCGATCCCCTCTTTCTTGAACACGTCGACGTTGTACCACATCGCCTGGGGAGCGCCGTCGTTGGGCAGAGCATAAAGCTTTCCCTTGTACTGACAGGCTTCGACGTGTGGCGTGAAGTAGTCCGCGAAATCAATCGTCGAGTCGGCCTTAACGAAGGCGTCGAGCTCGTACAGGGTACCTTGATTCGCCAGGGTGCCAAAGTAGGGCGACGGATTGATCTTGAAGACGTCCGGAGCCACGTTGCCGGCGATCGAGGTCAGCAGCTTCTGCATGTACTCGGGAGTATAGCCGGTGTTGAAAGGCGCGTACTGGGCGTCGATGTTCGGGTATTCCTTGGCAAAGGCGTCGAAAACCGGCTTGAAGTCGGAGTTTTCGGCCTGGCCGCCCGGTACGGTGAAGGTCACCGTGACTCGACCGGCGGAGGGGGCGGCCGCCGCGGTTGGCTTGGTCGTCGTGGTAGCTTGATTCGCCGCCGTCGGATTGGCGGCGACGGTCGGCGCGGTGGTCGGGGCGGCAGGAGACGCCGCGGGGGCAGTCGTCGATGCGGGAGAGCCTCCCGACGAGCATGCCGAGGCAAGGAGCGCGATGCCGATGCCTCCCACACCAGTCAAAAAGCGTCGACGTGAAAGCGAAGAATTATGTCCAGTTCTTAACAATCTCAGCGTTCCTTTCCTATCCCTGCCAGGGCCTGGCAAACTGCTTTGGACGGCAAATTGTCGAGTCCCTGGGACCGCGCGCCGAAAGCGCGCCCGATCGGGAGTGGCTCGACAATCACGAGTCGAACGGATCGTGTCATGATATTTTACTAAGGGCATGGACGGGGGGTCAACGGCGTCGGGGCCAACAATAGGGTCATGTCAAAGTCGGTCCATCGCAGATAATCCTCTTACACAATCTACACGGGAGGGGAGTCTGCGATGGACCAGCACAAGTTTACGACACTGGTGGAAG
>JAJPIK010000056.1 GCA_021324795.1 Chloroflexota bacterium | reverse complement strand
TTGTGGTCACCAACGAGGAGGTCGAGATTCGCTACGTGATGCCGATTTCGCCGAATGGAGCACGCCAGTCCTTTTGTCACTTGCGTTTAGATTATCGAGGAGGTGTATCTGAAAGACGACCAGACCTCCGCGGAGGCCGAAGCGGACCTTGCACACTGCATCGAGGACGTCTACAACGCCAAGCGCTTGCATTCGGCCCTGGGGCATTGTCCGCCGAACGAATTTGAGGCACAATTGACGAAGGTAGGAGCGAGGGACATGGGGCCCTGGTCTGTGGAAAAGGGACGGAGTTATCCCCAGATCCACAGGATCCACAAAGAGAAGAAAGTAGCAACGAAAGAAGAGAAACGACTACTACTACGTCTGCTATCTCTCAGACCGTGCATGCTCACTGGTCTGGTCCCAGGGGTTCACCCCAACCATTGATCTTTCGGAGGTTGTGAGAGAAGAGTGAGATTGAGTGGCTACACGCTCATTTACTTCGACATACCTTCGCTCAGGTTGCCCTGCTCAAGGGAGCTGAGCGAGCGGCCGTACAGGACATGCTTGGTCATCGCACGGATGCGATGAGCCGACGATATGCCGGATCGCTTCGGGAGGAGACCGCAGCGAAGATGATGCCGGAGTTCAGTCCGCTGTGAGGGGCCTAAAATTTAGGTCAGGGGTTTTCCGGGCCCTTGTCCTCAATGACCTAAAAATCGTTACGGTACGCATTTCCGGCCACCAGTTTCCAAAAAACCGCTCCGGGAGCGGGTTTTCGGAGAAGGGTGGCAGGGGGGAGATTTGAACTCCCGACCAAGGGCTTATGAGTCCCCTGCTCTACCGCTGAGCTACCCTGCCAAGCGAATTAAATTATAGCTGGTCTCTCGAAAATGCGCAAATCGGCCTCTGAGATCCAGGAACGGCCGAGACGGCATGCTCCTGATTTCGTGTCTTTCACGTTCAGGGCTTTCACGTGATAGATGGCCCAAACTTTTCGTTTCATCTGCGATAATTAAGCGATCGTACTCACATCCTATCAGGAGCGTCAACCCTATGGACAACTTCCCCGTGGAGCGACCGCGATTGCGGCCTTTGGAGCTGAAGTGGCTGGATGATGGGGGGCGATCGGTTCTTTACATGCGCGATCCGAGTGGGATTGCGCCGAGCGTGGCGATAGTACCACCTTTTGTCGCGGTGCTCCTCGGCTTTTGCGACGGTGAGCGTGATCTCGCGGCGATCCGGGCAGCGTTCGAGCTGCGAACGGGTCAGCCAATCACCCTCGATCAGGTGCGGAACGTTATCCAGCAGCTCGATGAGGCGCTATTCCTTGATTCACCGCGCTTTGAGGCAGTGAAGCAACAGGCGCTCGAGGAGTACCGTTCGGCGGCTCAACGACCGCCGGCCCTGGTGGACCGGGTCTATCCCGGCGATCCATCGGAGTTGATCGCCGAGTTTGCTCGCTACGAGGCGGCGGCGCCGGCCGATGGTCAATCGAGGAATGGCAATCTCCGCGGGGTGATTAGCCCACATATCGATTATCAACGCGGCGGACCAATCTACGCGGCGACTTGGCGCCGGGCAGCCGTGGCGGTTCAGGAAGCTGAGCTCGTGATCATTTTCGGAACCGATCACTCTGGCGGCTTGGGCAAGGTGACGCTGACCCGGCAAAGCTACGCCACACCATTCGGCGTTTTGCCAACCGCCGTCGAGGTCGTCGATGCAGTGGCCGAGGCGATCGGCCCCGATGATGCCTTTGCGGAAGAAATCCATCATCGTAAGGAGCACTCGATCGAGCTAGTCACGGTGTGGTTGCACTGGATGCGCACCGGTGCTCCGCCTTCGGTGGTGCCAATCCTTTGCGGGTCGTTCTACGCATTTACCGAGGGCGAGGCTGATCCGGAGACTGACGAACGGTTCGCGCGGATGCTAGATGCGCTGCGTTCCGTCACGGATGGTCGGCGCGTGCTTGTCGTGGCGGCCGCCGATCTAGCGCACGTTGGTCCGGCCTTTGGCGACCCGCGGCCCTATCGGGAGGATGACCGCAGTCGCCTCGCAACTAAGGATGAGCAGCTCCTCGGTGCAATCTGTGACGGAAACGCGGCCGAGTTTTTCGGTCAGCTTCGTGCTGAGCGTGACGCTCGGCGTATCTGCGGGCTGCCGCCGATTTATCTGACGTTGCGCTTCTTAGGCGATGCGCGGGGCGAGGTCGTGGGCTACGATCAGTGCCCGGCCGACGCTCAGGGCGGGTCATTGGTCTCGATCAGTGGAGTTGTCCTGGAATAAGCGGAGGGCATCCGATCCCTCTGCTTTGCTTGGCGCCTAGCCGATCATGGTGCTACACTGACTTTGACGATGCCTTTGACAAGCACGTTGCGAATTAGGCAAGGTGAATTGCTAATTGGCGAGTGGGGGGAGAGTTCAGTTCGATGGCAGACCAGGTAACCGAGCGCACCGGTTTTCTCTTCGAGGAAGCGTGGGACGACGTCGATCCGGAGACGGCGCGGATCACTGTGTTCGAAGAAGCGCGCCAGGTCAACAAGCTGATCATGATCGCGTCGGAGAGTATCGCGCCACCAGCGGTGCGCCGCGCCTTGGGAAGCGTTTTCACTGATTTGTATGCCGAGGGCTATCCGGCCTTACATACGTCCCGCGAGCCCGAGGCGCTGATCGAAGATATCCCTTACCAGATTGCTTACCACCAGCGGTACAGTGATCGGCGTTACTACAAAGGTACCGAGTTTGCCGATCTCGTCGAGGCACTGGCCCAAAATCGCATCCGCCATCTTTTTGCTCCGAACCGCTACCCCCACAATCCGGTCCAGATCGGTCCGGATCAGATTCATGCTAACGTCCAGCCGTGGTCTGGCGCTAACGCGAACAGTGCAGTCTACCTCGCGCTGCTCCAGCCCGGCGATACGATCATGGGCTTGAACCTCTCGCACGGTGGCCATCTGTCCCACGGCAGCCCGGTCAATCTCTCAGGGAAGTTTTTCAAAGTCGTCCCCTACGGTGTCAATCCAGAAACCGGACGCATTGACTACGACGAAGTCGAGCGCCTGGCGCGCGAGTACAACCCACGCATGATCGTCTCGGGGGCTTCGGCCTATCCGTGGGACATCGACTTTGTCCGACTACGGCGGATCTGCGACAGTCTGCCCCACCGCGCTTATTTGATGGCCGACATTTCCCATCCGGCCGGTCTCGTCGTCGCCGGTTTATTCTCGAATCCAGTGGGTGTCGCCGACGTGACGACGTTTACCACCCACAAGACGTTGATCGGGCCACGCGCCGCGGTGATCCTCACGACGAATGAATCGATCGCCCGTCGGATCGACCGGGCGGTCTTCCCGGGCTTGCAAGGTGGACCACACATTAACACGATCGCCGCGCTTGCCGTGGCCTTTAAGATTGCTCAGCGGCCGGAATTTAACGACCTGCAACGAACCATTGTCGCCAATGCCCAGGCGCTTGCCGAGACGTTGGCGCGCCGGGGCCTGACGATCGCCTACGGCGGTACGTCGACTCATCTCCTTCTCGTCAATCTGCGCACGATCCCCAAACCCAGCGGCTTCCCGCTGAATGGCGATGTCGCGGCGCGAATTCTCGATCTCTGCGGAATTGTCTGTAACAAGAACACAATCGCCGGCGACGTCAGTGCGAACTATCCGAGTGGCATTCGCCTGGGTACGCCATGGCTAACTCAGCGAGGACTGACGACGGACGACATGCGAACGCTCGGCGGGATCATTGCCGATGTGCTCTACGGGATCGAAACTTATCCTCATTACGATCACACCGAAGCGTCAACCCGGGGCAAGATCCCGCCGGCCCTCCTGAAAGAGGCGCAAGGTGCGGTGATCGAACTGATTAAGCACCGCGCAGTTGGTCCATCCGAGCCGACGGGGTGGCCCGTCGCTTATTGTCCAGCCCCGATCGAAGTAGCTGGCAAGCAATTGCTGGCGGTCTACGGACGCCGCGCTCGATCTTTCTTGAGCGAAGCAACCTCCGGGCCGGTCTGGCAACTCGAGGTCGGACAGGCCATCCACACGATGTTCTTCAACGCCACGGGGCAGAAGCTGGGTGACGGAGCCGTGCTCCGTTTGCCAGCCGACCAGTACGGTATGGATCATTTCGTCTGCGCGGTCGAGCCCGCGCGCTATGTGGATCTGCAGTGGTGGCTGGAGTCCCTCTCGAGCGGTCTGGTGCTGGTCGATCCAGCCGATCCGGCGGCCAAGGTTGATGGACCGGTTGCCGTGACAGCATTTACCGGTACACTCGATCCTCAATATCTCGCCGCGCTCGAGCAGGCGATTGGATCCCAACCGGTTGCTCCCAAGCTTGACAAACCGTATTTCGTCGGCCAAAAAGCACTCGTTGACCAGGCGAAGGCCCTTGCAGCTCGACCGGTGTGCCAGCTCACCCAGGATACCGCTCACCCGATCTCTCCGCTGCCGGCTCCGCCTCCATCGGCGGCCGGGAAGGCGCCGGTTGGCTGGACCATGCCCCAGAACTACGGCGAGCCGGTAGCCGAATTGAAAGCGCTGCGTGAGACGGCCGCTCTTTTCGATGAGAGTGCATTGGGCATCCTTGAGCTAGCTGGCCCCGACGCCCGGTGCTTTCTGGACCTGACCACGACGAATGATGTCGCGTTCTTATCCCGTGGTGCGGCGCAATACACGTTCCTGCTCGATCCAGACGGTCAGGTTATCGCTGATGCCTTGCTCTTTCGTACCGAAGCCCAACGCTTCTTGTTGACTACTGCACCGTCCGATTCTCTCCAGGTCAAGCAGTGGCTCGAAGAAGTCAAGGCAGGGCGCTGTCTGATCGACCGAGAGGTGCCCAACCGAGCGCTTCTGTCGAATTTCACGCTCGTGGATCTGCGGAATGCGAGCGATCCGACCGCGCGAGTCGTGCTTGGCCTGGCCGGTCCGAATGCGCCGGCAGTCCTCCGTGCTCTTGGTGATACTCAGGAAGATCGCCGTAAGCTCGGTCGGCTTCGCCGTTTCACCCACTGCTTCGTACAGTTGGCCGGCATCCCGGTGATGGTGAGCCGGACTAGCCACACCGGCGTTGCCCAGGGATACGAGATCTTCGTGGCGCCGGAGCACGCCCCGACACTCTGGGAAGCGGCGTTGAACCGAGGAAGCGCCCAGGGATTGCGACCGTGCGGTTGGCAGGCCTTTCGAGCGTCTGGAATTGCCGCCGGATTGCCCTGGATCAAGCACGAGCTCAATGGTAAGTGGCACGTCTCACCCATTCAGGCCGGCTACGGGGCCTTAGTGCGCGAGCATAAGCCGTTCTTCGTCGGTCGTCGACCGCTTCTCGCTCAGCCGTACCCACCGACTCGGGAAATCGCTCGCTTCCTCGTCGAGCCGCCAGTTGCAGCGTTACCCGGAAACGGCGATCCGATTCTCGATCAAGCCGACGTGTGTGTCGGTCACGTCAGCAGTCGCGTGTTCTACGCTGAAGAGCCGATTGGCTTGGCCGAATTGGCAACCGAGAAGACTGCGGTTGGTACCGTGCTTACCGTGCTGGTCGGCGCGGCCGATTCTCCGACGATCCGTCCCGGAGAATCGGCCGCCAGCGAGACCGGGCGTTGGCCGTCCGTCGCGATTAAGATTATCCCGCGCTTCCCGAAGTAAGCTCCACGGATTCCTCTCTCCGTGTCCAGAAACGTTCACGCGTCACCCCGGGGGAAACTCCTTACCCTGGGTAGTTTACTCGCACTGACCACGATCATGACAAGTTGTGCCGTCGGTCCGAGCGGGCCAGCGCTGTTCTACAGTTATCGCTCGCTGGCAGGCGCTGATCAACGGCCAGAAGTGTTCGTCGCAGTGGTTGCTAGTCCGCCCGGCAATGAGCCGGTTGCCATGACTGTGCTCGATCCGACGAGTGGCCGAGCTCTTGATACCTTTCACCTCGATTCGACAGGCGTCAAGCCTTGCGGGCTTAGCTCTGCCGCGACTCGCGATGCCCGCTACGGCGTGCTTGACGATCGGTACATCCCGTTCAATCGCTGGAAGATAGCAGCGCAGGGCGCCGTCGCACCATACCGGATCCGCCTTTATTTTCGTTCGGTAACGGGTACGATCTGGGAAGCCGAGGTGAACGCGCAATATAGTGGATGTCCGAACGGCAGCTAGCTACTTCGCGTAGCGGATGCCACTGGGGCCATCGTGGCCCATAGCGGTGTAGCCGCCGTCGACTTTCAGGTCAGCTCCCGTGATAAAGCTGGCTTCTTCACTGCACAGAAAAAGGATGGCTGCCGCGACTTCTTCTGGCTCGCCAGTTCGGTTGAGCATGTGGTGGGGGGCAAACACCGGTTCCCACTTCGCGCGGTCTCCGCCGGCCATGCGATCCAGTTCGGGCGTCCAAATCGTGCCGGGGCTAACGCTATTGACCCGAATCTTGTCCGGAGCGAGGTCGAGCGCCTGACAGCGGGTCAGCGAAAGAATCGCCCCTTTGGTCGCGTTGTACGTCCAGCGGTTCGGCTGAGCGATGTAGCCCGAGATCGAAGCGGTGTTGACAATTGCCCCTCCCCCGGCGGCGCGAATCAGAGGAACAATCGCCGAGGCCATCAGCGCGGTGCCGGCCACGTTCACCCCGAGACTCACGTCCCAGTCCGCCGCGCTAGCGTCTTCGCCGCGAGACAGGAAGCTCGCCGCGCAATTCACCAGATAGCGGACCGGTTTGCCGACCGCTTTCGCGGCGTCCGCGGTTGCTTGGCGGATTGCCGCGTCGCGTACGTCGCCGACGACCGTCGTCACCGACGCAAGCTCGCGGGCAACCGCCGCGCTGCGTTCGGCGTCGCGGTCGACAATGATCGCGTGGGCGCCAGCGGCGACAAAGCCGCGCACCGTTGCTAGACCGATCCCCGAGGCGCCACCAGTCACAACCGCGACCGTTCCAGAAAAATCAGCCATTCACGTCTCTCCTCATCTGTGATCCAAGGCGCGATCAGGAGGTGGTTGAATCGTGACTCCGCCAGTTTGGTAAGTCGACTGCGGTCAATTCTGCCAGTATGGTCAGAGCCTCGATCCTGGGAATAGTCTAGCTCAAAGCGCTTGGGTGAGCTAGGATCCCTCGTGATCCGGGTATGTACGATGGAGAGTCGTTGGTGCTATTCGGGAGCGCGGGCCTCTGGCTCGCATCGTCCCAGAGATGCGCTCCTCCGCTAAGGATTCGATAGTTTACCCTCGTCACCTGGCCGAAAGTGGCACGTAGGGACGGGGAGCCGGACCGATGTAGTCGCCGCGTGGGCGAATCAGGCGGTTGTTGGCGTGCTGCTCGAGAACGTGAGCGGTCCACCCGGCCACCCGGCTGACCGCGAAGGTTGGCGTGAACAGGTCGGTGGGAATCCCGAGCTGATGCATGATTGGCGCTGAATAGAAGTCGACGTTCGGGTACAGGTGCTTCGCGTTCCAGACCGTTTCTTCGACCTGGGTCGCGATGTCGAACCAGTGAGTATCCTGCTTACGCTCGCCAAGCTCACGCGCGATCTGGCGAAGGATGCCCGCACGAGGATCCTCGGACCGATAGACCCGGTGGCCGAAGCCCATGACCCGCTTCTTCTGCGCGAGTAGATTCTCGACGTAGCTCCTGGCGTGGCTGGCCGAGCCAATCTGCTCGAGCATGTGCATCACCTGTTCATTGGCACCACCATGGAGTGGACCGCTCAAGGCGGCGATCGCACCGTCAATCGCGCTGTAGACGTTAGCAAGCGTCGCCGCGATGACGCGCGCGGTAAAGGTCGAGGCGTTGAACTCGTGATCGGCCAAGAGAATGAGCAAAATGTCGAGAGCCTGACGATCCAGCTCGTCAGGTGGCGTACCGTGCAGCATGGTCAAATAGGCCGTTGCCTGGTCCGCGTTCGGCGAGGGCTCGACCGGCTCGAGGCCCTGATGACGTCGTTGATAGCGCGCCAGGATGGTGGGGAAGCGCGCTACAAGATGAACAGACGCCTGACGCTCGGCACCTTCGGCCACCTTGTCAGCGTTGGGATCTTCCACTTGCAACAGGGTCGTCGCTACCCGGAGCATTGGCATTGGGGTGGCGTTCATCGCCGCCAAGCGATCGACCATCAAGGCGACCTGATCGGGAAGTCTGCGCTGAGCAGCGAGCTCGGCGCGAAAGGTCGCGAGCTCACTGGCGGATGGTAGTTCGCCCCGCCAGAGTAGCCAGACGACTTCTTCGAAAGAGGATTCACGGGCAAGGTCGCGAATGTCATAGCCTCGGTAGAACAGTTGGCCCAACTGTCCGTTGACGTCGCAAATCGCGGTCGGTCCGGCGACAACGTCGGCAAGTCCTGCGCTCACTGCCATGCTCTTATCCTCCCCGGTCGATCGTCGCCGTGGTGCAGGAGGTGTGCCGGCATAGATCGGGATCAGAGATCTCTGATCCCGATCTATGCTTCCGGTTCGAGTGGTAGTGGGATCGCCTGCCCTTGGCGAGCAGAGCGATACACCGCCTCAGTGAACTCCATGTAGCGGAGGCCTTCTTCGAAGTCGGGCGAGACGGGCGCACCAGTGCGAATGGCATTGATAAAGTCGGCCTCGGCCGTCCACTCGCGCACTAGCTCGGCAGGGATCTCAACCGGCTTGAGCTCTTTTTCGCCGGCTTGGGCAGCGAGGATCTTGTGCGAGGACACTGCGTAGATGAGCGTCCCCTTGCTTCCGTAAAGCTCAATGCGGCTTTCGCCGGGGAAGTGGACCGCGCCGCTAAAGTGGAAGACGGCGAGGGCGCCATTGTTCATCCGTCCAACGATACCCAGACTGTCAGCGATGCCGACCAGGACTTCTTGCACCGAGCCGGCCTTCTTGCGTCGCGGCGTGTGGGTCGCGGACAGGGCAGTAACCTGATTGAAATAGCCCGCCCAACGGTGGAGCACTTCGACGAGCATGCCAAGGTAAAGGGTGTTGTATCCCGAGATGAAAGCGTCCTGGCGCCAGTGGAGCGGCGTCTCCGGGTTGGCGTATGCATCTTGCAGCGAGTGGACGTGAACCTCACGAAGCTGACCGAGATAGCCGTCCGCCAGGAGCTTTTTCACAAAATAGTCGCCACGCAGTGCATGCGGAGGCGGGCAAACCATGGTCACGAGCTTGCTGCGCCGGGCTGCTTCGTACATGTCGCGCGCTTCGGCGTAGTTACGGGCCAGGCGTGCCTGGCAGAAAACGTGCTTGCCCGCGTCGAGTGCAGCCAGCGTTGCTTCACGGTGCAGGTAGGGCGGAGCAGCGATGAATACCGCGTCGACATCGTCGGCGCCGATGACTTCCTGCCAATTATCCGTGGCCCGCCTAAAGCCGTACTCGGCAGCGACTTTCTCAGCGGATGACATATGCTGGTTCGCCACCACGACGAGCTCGACCCCCGAAATCTTTTGGAGTCCGGGCAAGTGCCGCTGGCGCGCAATGCCGCCAGCGCCGATAAAGCCGATCCGAATAGTTTGATCTGCCATAGTTGTCAGCCCTCCGCATTTTGGGATTAGGAGAAAATCTTCTCGAGTTAAATGACCAGATCAGGAAACAGCGACGGGCAAAACTCGCCGCCCGGGCCGTGGCTCTGTTCCGAGGAGGTTCCCGCGTTGCAGCAAGGTGCATAACGTCGGGCGAGAGAGAGACATCGTCGACAGGTACGATGAAATCCGCGTCAGGAACCATAAGCATCGCCAAGCGAACCCCCTCGATTGGGGTAGATCAGTTCACACTCCGCCCTATTGTATCATTTCGTATCATTCGGTTATTGAGACGAAAATCAACGCCCTTTTGGAGGAGGATGAGACGCCCGCGTTCCCCGCCGTTCCGCGTTCCTTCGCTGGTCATTTCCACGGGAGTGCACAGACGCGGAGACGACCTGTTCTTGACAAGGTCAGCGGCGTCTTTGTACGATGGACGCGCTGAATGATGGCTGTTGTCTGACATTCGCGAACGCGAGGCCGGGAGGTGGCTGCTCCTGATCTCCGACCAGAGAGTAATCCCTCCCAGAAAAGCTACGTTGGTAAAGGAGCGCTCCCGTGATCCGGGCCGAAGAGGTGACGTTGAATTTCTCCAAGCTGAATGGACTCCTGCCAGTCGTCGTTCAGCATCACCAGAGCCGCGACGTCTTGATGGTTGGCTTCATGAATGAGGATGCTTGGGCAATGACCCAGGAGAAGGGCTTGGTCACTTTCTGGAGCCGCGAGCGGAAGGTGCTCTGGACCAAAGGGGAGACCTCGGGGAACGTCCTGCGGGTCAAGCGGATGTGGACAGATTGCGATAACGATACTCTCCTCATCGAGGCAGATCCGGCTGGGCCGACCTGTCACACCGGTGCACCAAGCTGTTTCTTCCAGGAGATCGGCCAATGATTGACCTCGTTCTCCCGAAGGGCAGTCTAGAAGCCGGTACGCTGAAGCTGTTCGAAGAGGCGGATTTGCCGGTTCGCCGGAGCAGCGACCGTGATTACACCGCGAGCATTCCGGATCCCCGGATTGGCAAAGTGAAAATCCTCCGTCCGCAGGAGATCGCTCAGGCCGTCCAGCACGGTTACTTCGATCTCGGCATCACCGGACACGATTGGGTGATCGAGCCTAATAGTGACGTCCATGAGGTCATGGACCTCGGCTTCAATCGCTCGGGTGCGCCAATCGCTCGCGTAGTGCTGGCGGTGCCGTTCGATTCACCGATCGAGCGCCCCGAAGACGTTCCGCCGGGCTCGCGTATCAGCACCGAGTATCCCAATCTGACACACCGTTTCTTCGAGCGGCTGAACATTCCGGTCTGTGTGTCGCTGTCCTATGGTGCGACGGAAGCGAAGATTCCGGAGCTCGCCGACGCCATAGTTGATCTGACTGAAACCGGCTCCTCGCTGCGGCGTGCCGGCTTCAAAATCGTCGGTACCTTGGCTGAGACCTCGACCCGCTTGATCGCCAACAAGCAGTCGTGGGCGGATCCAGAGAAGCGACAGGAAATCGAAGAGATTACCACGCTGCTAGTCGGCGTTCTTGAGGCACGGGGCAAGGTGCTAATCAAGATGAATGTGCCGGAAGAGCGCCTTCAGGATGTGATCAGGATCCTCCCGGCGATGAAGGCTCCTACCGTGTCTCATCTATTTGGGACGACCTTCTACGCTGTCGAAACCGTCGCGGTGAAAAGCGGTATCAATCTGCTCATTCCTGAGCTCAAGAAGCAAGGGGCAGAAGGTATCCTGGAGATTCCGATCTCGAAGATCGTTAATTGATCGTTACCTGAATGGTAAGCGGCACGGTGCCGCCACCCTCGGTGACGGTGGTGGTTCCTACTTCGAATGGGCGACGTTATCTTCCTAGCTGTCTCTGGGCGCTCGAAACTCAGGACTATCCCCGTGATCGTTTTGAAATCCTGGTCGTCGATAACGGCTCAACCGACGGGACGACTGACTACCTTAAACAGTCATTTCCTCGAGTCACGGTGATCGAAAGCCGTGCTGTGCTCGGTTTCGCCGCGGCATGCAATTGGGGGGCACGACAAGCGACCGGTGAGGTAGTTGTCTTTCTCAACAACGATACCCGACCCGAGCGCCGCTGGCTTGCTGAACTGGTCGAGCGGTTGCGTCCGGCTGACGGTACCGTCTGCGTGGCGTCGACGATGCTGAGCTGGACTGGCCAGCACGTTGACTTTGTTGGTGGCCATCTCAACTTCTACGGGCACGGATTTCAGGTCGATTATGGCCTGGAATACAACCCCAGCCTCTATCTGTTGCCGCAGCCGACGCCCTTTGCTTGTGGTGGCGCGATGGCGATCGTGCGCGCGACTTTTCTCGAAGTCGGTGGCTTCGATGAGGATTACTTTGCCTTTTTCGAAGACGTCGACCTAGGCTGGCGCCTCTGGCTGCTTGGCTACGTCGTCGAAACGGCGCCCAGGGCGATCGTCTATCATCGTCAGCACGGTACGGTCCGGCGGATGACCGAAGCCCAGCGCTTTTTTCTCTACGAGCGTAATGCGCTCTTTACACTTTTTAAGAATTATGAGGACCGGACGCTGGCAAGGGTTCTCCCGGCCGCGCTCGTTCTGGCTCAGCAGCGTGCGTTACTCGTCAGCGGCATCGATGCAGAGGCGCTGGCGAATGGACACACTAGCGGGCACACCTTGCGTGTGCCGGAGCGTACCTTTAGCTACCTTAGCGCGGTCGAGGCTTTCTCTCAAGCGTTGCCGCGTCTGCAGGAAAAGCGCTGCTTCGTTCAGACACGTCGGAAACGGTCGGACGCTGAGTTCTTCGCCCAGTTTCCGCATGGGCTCCGCGAGCGCAACTATCCGGGGAAGGCGTATGCCGAGGTACAACGACGAGTGATCGACCACTTTGCTCTCGACGACCTGCTCGGCGGGCCGGGGCAGCGACGAGTCTTGATCGTCAGCCACGAGGCGGTCGGCCGCGAGATGGCCGGTCCAGCGATTCGTTCCTGGGAGATTGCCAAAGCACTGTCCAAAGAGTTTGACGTCACCCTCGCGACGCCCAAACTGAAGCCACTTCCCGAATCCCCGCCGTTTAAGGTTGTCGGCTATCAGAAGTCTCACGACCAGAGTCTCGTTCCCCCAATCAACTCCGCCGACGTGGTCATCGCTTTTGGCTATCTCTTACATGAGCTACCGGTCCTGCGCTACCTTGATAAACCATTGGTGGTCGACGTCTACGATCCCTTTACTCTGGAGAATCTCGAAATCTACCGCTCCCTTCCGCCGGCCCGTGGTCAGGAAGTGAGCGAACTGTACACCGGTATTCTCAATCAGCAATTTCGCTGCGGCGACTTCTATCTCTGCGCGAGCGAGCGCCAGCGAGATTATTGGCTCGGTCTGCTTGCCGCCAACGGTCGGCTGAATCCCGCGAACTATGCCGACGATCCGAACTTTCGCCGCTTGATTGACGTCGTGCCGTTTGGCTTGCCAACTGTGCCACCTGTTGCCCCTCGATCGGTGCTCAAAGGCGTCTACCCGGGCATCGGCACGGACGATCGGGTTATCCTTTGGGGCGGTGGAATCTGGCAATGGCTAGATCCGTTGACCTTGATCCGCGCGGTCGGCCGACTTTGCACTGAGCTGCCGAACCTTCGATTGTTCTTCATGGGCAAAAGCCACCAGGATCCGGGCCTCGTCGAGGCGATGCCGATTGCTGCCGAGGCCGAGCGGCTCAGCAACCAGCTTGGCCTGACTGGTCGCCACGTCTTCTTCAATGAATGGATCGCGTACGCAGACCGAGCCGGTTGCCTGCTCGAAGCAGATGTCGGTGCTTGTCTCCACCGTGATCACCTCGAGGCTCATTTCGCATTGCGCACGCGCATCCTTGATTACATCTGGGGGGGCTTACCGATTCTTTGCTCGCGCGGGGACACGCTGAGCAAGCTGGTCGAGCGCCACGACCTCGGACGAGTAGTCGCACCGGAATCTGAGGCCGAGGTCGTCGCTGCGCTCCGCGACTTGCTCGGCGACCCTGCTGCCCGCTCACGTCGGGCCGAGGCGTTCGCTCGGGTGCGCGAAGAGCTCACCTGGGAGAAAGTGGTCGAGCCACTCGTGCAATTCCTTCGATCGCCGAGTCTGGCGAGCGACCGACGCCAAGGCTTCGTCGGCGGGCCAGATCGGCAGCCCGGTGACCTGATCGTGAAGCCGACGCCGGCCTGGCATCTGCCCGGAAAGGCGGTTAGTGCTTTCGTTCAGGGCGGCCCGGAGATGCTGCGTGACGAGATCGACCGGTACCTCCGCTGGAAGCTCGGACGCGCGTGAGTCGATCCATCGCTTGGCAGATTGGTCTCCTCAGCAGCGGCGCTTTCATTGCGTTGATCATCTTTGTCTTATTCGCTGCGCATCAGGTTATCGACGTCCGCCAATCACGCGCCGGCGCGCCGATGGGGGAGATCGTCGCTGGCCATTCGGTCGGCCAAACCTTGGTGGCTCATCGTCCCGGCTTCGACCGTCTCGACCTTTTACTCGCGACCTATGCCCGGACCAATCCCGGCCAGCTCGAAGTCGAGATCACACCCGCTGACGGCCGCGGACCAAGCCAGCGCCTGAGTATCGCTTCTGCATCGATCGCCGACAACCAGTATCGCGCCTTCACCTTTGGGCCGATTATCGACTCGGTCGGCCGAGAATTCGTGGTTCGTCTCTCGTCACCAGATGCCGCCCCTGGGCGCGCGGTGACCGCCTGGTCGGCCCCAGCCGACGTGTATGCTGAGGGAGCTGCGCTGACCGATGATCACGTCGTCCCGTCGCGTGACCTGACCTTTATAGCTTACGCCCGACTTTCGCCATGGGACTGGCTTGACGAACTTGTCCAAGGAGTAAGCCGAGATCGTGGGGCGATCCTCGTCGTGATTCTGCTTTTGTTTCTCCCCGGACTCGCCTTGCTTGGCGCCTTAGGGTTTGCGCTCGACCTGGAGCTAATCTCGACGATCACGCTTGCCCCCGGCCTTAGTATTTGCGTGGTGGCACTCTTCTACCTGTGGGCCAACGCTCTGGGAATTCCGATCACGATAGTTAGCCTGGAGGTATTGCTCGTTGCCGCGTTGCCGCTCGCCGTGCTCGCCGTGCGGCGAGCGAGCTTGAGGATTGGCTGGGACATGGTCGGTTTAGCCATCCTTTTCGTCCTGGCCACGGCGACCCAGCTCGCGATTGTCAATCGGGTCGACGTGCCGCTTTGGGGCGATTCATATCAACACACTCTGATCGTTCGCCTCCTCCTTGATCATCACGGCTTGTTTTCGAACTGGGCACCATACGCCGACCTCCAGAGCTTCACCTATCACTTTGGCTTTCATAGCTTCGCAGCGAGCCTGGCTACTCTCGCTGGTCTCAGTGCGCCAGAAGCGGTTATCGTATCCGCCCAGAGCCTCGCCGTGGTCGCGGCGTTAACGAGTGCAGGATTTGCCCGTGCCACGGGCGCTAGGCAGGTTGGTATCCTTACCGCGATGGTCGTCGTTAGCTTTTTTAGTCCAATGCCGAGCTATTTCGTCAATTGGGGACGCGATACCCAGCTGGCTGGCCTGGTTGTCCTCGGGTCGGTCGGAGCACTCTGGTTGCGGAGCTTCCGGATCTTTCCTGGCCGGCGCCGTCTTTGCTTAGCTCTCCTTGCGCTCTTGGCGATCGTGGTAGCCGGTTTGGGGCTGACGCACTATCGTGAGGTGTTGATCTGGGGGATGTTCGTGGTGGCGTGGTTGATTACCGAGGTTGGGCTTTCCAAAAAGAGCGATCTCAGCCGCGGCGCAGCATGCCTCGCCTCGGCCGGGATCGTCTGCATCGGTGCACTACTTCTTGCAGGACCTTGGCTTCCACGCCTGCTCGACTTTGCCCAAAATGCCCAAGGCTTGCCGTCTCCGTCCGTCTCCTGGTCCGCGGAATACAACGCTTTTGGCGACTTCGGCTTCTTCGTTCCCTGGCCTCTGCTCGCGCTCGCGGCCGCCGGGCTGGGTTGGCGACTTTTGCGGCGAGGCTCAGATGCAATAATGCTAGCACTTTGGGTGGCTGGTTGTTTCGCAGTAGCCAATCTTCCACTACTGGGGCGCCCGGCGGGCAGCCTTGTGAATAACTTCGCGGTCGAAATTGGCCTATTTGTGCCGGTTTCCATTGGTATTGGTTGGTTAGCCGACGATCTGGTGTTTTTTCTTCGGAAGCGGATGGGCCCAGCGGGACGCAAGACCCCGCGCTACAAATTTTTCCCGGCGGTTACCTTTGGTGTGCTCTTTGGCCTAGCCTGTGTTGGCTCGACTTATCAGATTGGCATCCTCGACCGAAATCAGGCGCTCGTTCTGGATGGCGATCGGCTGGCGCTCAATTGGATTCGTAGCTCGACGCCGAGCAACGCGCGATTTCTGGTAAACTCTTTCCTCGGAATGGGGGGAACGGTCGCGGTTGGCTCCGATGCTGGCTGGTGGCTTCCGTTGCTTGCCGAGCGCCAAACGACGTTACCGCCGGTGAACTACACCGACGAGCGGATGCCTTCCGGGCAGCGCGATCTCGTGCACCAGTTGGCTGCGTTTCCGCCGAATGCGTGGGGCACACCAGCCGGTTTACGTTTGCTTCGGCAGGCCCGAGTGAGCTACATCTTCTTAGGGGCGGCCGGAGGCCGCCTGTCGCCCGCCGATTTCGATGGTCGGCAAGTATTTCAGCCGGTCTTTGTCAGCGGACCGACACGAGTGTATCGGGTGGATGAGCAAAGTAAATAATCTGCCTCGTCTGGGATATGGCTGTCGTTGGGGCTGGGGCATTGCCGTGGTCGTCGTTGCCTTCGCCGTCTTCCTGATCCGTCCGATGACCCTCGACGAGGATGCCCAGCCCTACTTTGCGCGCCCGTTGGTCCCGGAAATCGCCGGTACGACGACCGTTGGTCAGTCTTTCCGGGCAAGCTACCCGGGGTTGGCTGCGGTTTCGTTCCTCGTCGGCACCAATGCCCGGGTCAATACGTCGCGCTTGACGTTTGAGCTACGGGATGCTTCGACCCAGCACGTTCTTGAAAAAGCCACGATTGATCCCACCCACTTGGTCGATAACCACTATCTGACCGTCCAGTTCGATCCACTGATCGACAGTGTTGGGAAGGCATACGTCATCTGGCTTGCCGCGCCGACCGCCGTGCCGGGTGATGGTATCACCGTTTGGGCTGACCCTCAACCGTTGCTTGCCCAAGGTCGGGCCTACATCGGCGCCACTCCGACCAACGCCGAATTGACCTTTCGTCTCTCATACCGGTTGACCGGTTTCCAGTTTATCGTCACGATTGTCGATCGCCTCGCGGCCGGAAAGCCTGGTATTTGGGGGTGGCCGGGCACCTATCTCGGGCTCGCGGTGCTGTATCTCCTATCGATCATTGTCGTTATTCGTTGGTCGCTCCTTGCCTGGCCGGACAAGCGATCGTGAGAGCTTGGGTTTCCGTTGTCATCGTCAATTACAACGGGCGTGAGCTGCTTGCCGAGTGTCTGGAGAGTCTCCGTCGACAAACTTATCGATTATATGAAGTGATCGTGGTCGACAACGGGTCGACTGATGGATCAGTGGCATGGCTGCGCGAGCAGTTTCCTGAGGTCAAACTTGTCAGCTTACCGGAAAACCGGGGGTTCGCCGGCGGAAGCAACGCGGGAATCGCCGCGGCGCAGGGGGAATTCGTCGCAACGCTAAACAACGACACGATCGTAGCGCCAAATTGGCTGGAAGAACTGGTGTGTGCGATGGCCGATCAACCGGACGTTGGCATGGTGTCAGCCAAAATGCTATTCTGGCACCAGCCGAAAATGGTCAATACCACTGGCATCGCCATCGACCGGACTGGTATCGCCTGGGACCGCCATGGTGGCTGGGCCGATGACCTGATGGAGACACCAGTCGAGGTTTTCGGACCGAGTGGGGGAGCAGCACTCTATCGTCGAGCCATGTTGGACGATATTGGCGTGTTCGACGAAGACTTCTTTTGTTATCTCGAGGACGTTGACCTGGCGTGGCGGGCGCGGCTGGCAGGTTGGCGTTGCCTTTACGCACCAAAGGCCAGGGTAATCCATCACCATTCGGCGACGTCGGTGGAGAACTCGCCATTCAAACGCTATCACCTCGGTCGCAATAAGGTCTGGATGCTTGCCAAGAACTATCCGTGGCCGGAGATTATCATCTATCTTCCAGTCATCTTGGTCTATGACTGGGCGACGGTGCTGCTGGCCCCGCTTTTCGATCGACAAGCAAGAAGAGGATCAATCGGGATGGCGAGCCTGGCGGGGCGCCTGGCTGGAATCCTGGGAATCGGCCGAGCGTTGGCGAAGCGACGGATGATTCAACGGCAACGGCGCGTGCCGACGTGGCGAGTACTTGCCACGATGGAAGACATCTCTTGGCCTTGGGCGATCTATCGCCGCTACGCCCATTTGGTCCGGCCAAACGAATTTGATATTTGACAAGGGCGATTCGTTCCATTAGCCTTTTGTTCTGCGTCAGGTGGGGAAGAGGTCAGAAATGCTGTGTTCGGTCATCATTCCGGCTCGGAATGCTGCGCGTACGATTGGGGAGTGTCTGCTCGCAGTACTGAGCCAGTCGGTTCCACGGTCTCTTTACGAGATCATCGTGGTCGATGACGGCTCGACCGATGCGACCGCGCGGATCGCGCGGTCGCATAACGTGCGGGTCATTCCTCAGCCACCGCTGGGGGTAGCGGCGGCGCGCAATACCGGGGCGCGCGCCGCCAGAGGTGAAATCTTACTCTTTGTCGATGCCGACTGCGTACCGACGCTCGATTGGATTAGTCAGATGCTCGCGCCGTTCGAGGATCCCATAGTCGTTGGGGTCAAAGGAGCATATCTGACCCGTCAGGAAGATCTCTTGCCACGGCTGGTCCAGATCGAGTACGAGGAGAAGTACCGTCGATTGGAACGTTTCGACTCGATCGACTTTATCGATGGTTATTCGGCGGCGTACCGTCGGTCGGCATTCCTGGCGGCGGGTGGCTTCGACGCGACCCTAGCGGCGGCCGAAGACGTCGAGCTCTCATTCCGTTTGGCTAAGAGCGGCCAGCGCCTCGTCTTCGCACCAAAGGCGCACGTCTTCCATTACCACGGCGAAAACCTGCGCCGTTACGCCGCGCGTAAGCTCCGTTACGGTCTCTGGCGATCGCTCGTCTACGCTCGCCATCCGGACAAAGTCCACGGCGACAGCCACACCCCACCTGAACTGAAAGCGCAGATTCCGCTCGCCGGTCTAGCTCTGGGGACTGCGCTCCTGGGAACCCGTTGGCCCAAGTTCTTCGGGATTTCCGGACTTTTGCTCACGGCGTTCACCGTGACCACCGCACCGTTCGCCTGGCGTGCACGTCGGGCCGGTATCGATGCTGCCCTCGCTGCTCCGGGACTGCTTTTCGTGCGGGCACTTGGTCTCGGCCTTGGCCTGGCGGTCGGCAGTGGAAGCTTGATCGGTCAGCGTCTTGCCCAGCGGATTTCCCGATTCACTCGTGCCTTCCGGTATTAAGCGTGTCTACCTGCCTTATCCTGATTCGACATGGTCAGTCGGTTGACAATGTCGCCGGTAGGCTGTCCGGTTGGCTCGATTCTGATCTTACGCCGTTGGGTGAGCGCCAGGCCCGCTACATGGCCGAGCACGTCGTCGAGCGATTTCACCCGACCGCTCTCTATGCAAGCCCATTGATCCGAACTGCCAAGACTGCCGAGTACCTGGCGCAGCGCGCTGAGCTTCCGGTGTCATATCGAGAAGATTTGAGAGAGCTATTCTTTGGCCATTTTGAGGGACTCACGCTGGCCGAGATTCAGCAACGTTTTCCAGTCGAATGGGCGCGCTCCCAGGACGAAGACGACATGGATTTTGGCTGGCCAGGTGGGGAAGAACGTCGGGCATTCTTCGATCGCGTGCTCAGCGCTTTTGATGACCTCATCCGACGCCATTCCGATGAGAACGTCGCGGTGGTAAGCCACGGTGGTGTGCTGAGCTCGTACATCGCTCACTTGATTGACCGCCGCCCCAGCCGCTGGCGCAACTACCTCCTCGACAACTGTGCCTACGCCGAAGTGGAGGCCAACGGAAGTGAGGTCACGGTGGTTCGCTGGAACGTCGTCGAGCATTTGCCGACAGAAACCTTCTACCCGGTCTGATCCAGCTTGGCCCTGAGCAGATCGTTCACTACGCCTGGGTTGGCTTTGCCGCGTGAGGCCTTCATCACTTGACCGACGAGGAAGCCGATGGCTTGGGCCTTGCCAGACTTGTAGTCAGCAACACTTTTCGGATTGGCGGCAATTGCTTCGTCTACCAGGCGATCGAGGGCGGCAGCGTCGCTAATCTGGGTGAGGCCCTTGGCCTCGATGATGCGATTGGCCGACTCACCGGTTCGGAACATCTCTTCGAAGACGTCCTTCGCCGCTCGGCCACTGATCACGCCTTTCTCGATGAGCTGGAGCAAGTCGGCGACGCCAGCCGGTGATACTTTCGACTGGCCGATCTCGAGGTTGCTCGCGTTGAGCAATCGGAAAAGCTCGCCGGTGAGCCAATTAGCGACCTGCTTCGGCCGATCAAAAAGCTTCACCGTGGCTTCATAATAATCGGCCGTCGCTCGCGTCGTGGTAAGCACCTCGGCATCGTAAGGGGATAGGCCGTATTGCGTCTCGAAACGCTGGCGGCGCGCGGCTGGTAGTTCTGGCATCTGCTGACGGATCGAAGCAACCCAGCTTGGTGCCAGGGACAAAGGCGGCAGGTCTGGCTCTGGGAAGTAACGGTAATCGTGAGCCGATTCTTTCGATCGTTGGCCCACGGTGATGCCTCTGCTTTCATCCCAGCCCCGGGTTTCCTGGGTGAGCGGCTCGCCGTTGGCAATTGCCTTGATCTGACGCTCGGCTTCGTATTCGAGGGCGCGGAACACCGCTCGGAACGAGTTCATGTTCTTGACTTCGACTTTTGTGCCGAGCTCAGTCGAGCCGACCGGCCGCACCGAGACGTTCGCGTCGCAGCGGAAGGAGCCTTCCTCCATGTTGCCAGTGCTCACGCCGAGGTACTGGACGATAGTCCGTAGCGCCTGGAGATACAGGCGCGCTTGCTCGGCAGAGTGGATGTCGGGCTCGCTAACGATCTCGATTAGCGGTACCCCGCCGCGGTTCACGTCGACCAGACTATAGGGACGACCGGTCGTCGGGTCGACGCGGTGGAAAAGCTTGGCCGTGTCCTCTTCGAGGTGGACGCGGCGAATGCCAATGCGCTGAATCCGACCGTCGTACTCGATCTCGATCCAGCCGTCGTGAGCAATAGGATGCTGATACTGGGAGATCTGGTAACCCTTCATCAGATCCGGGTAGAAGTAGTTCTTTCGGTCAAAGCGGGTGAACTCGCTGATCGAGCAGTTCAAGGCAAGACCGGTCAACGCGGTGAGCTCGACCGCCCGCTGGTTGATCACCGGCAGCGCGCCAGGTAGGCCAAGACAGACTGGGCAGACGTTACTATTGGGCGTGGCGTTCGGCTGGTTAGCGCAGCCGCAGAACATCTTGCTTTGGGTTAGTAGCTCGGCGTGGACTTCGAGACCGATGACGACTTCGTACATCTCGGGGGCCAGTACTTTCATGCTTTTCTTTTCCGTTTCACATAGGCGCCAATGCGTCGGAGGGCCTCTTCGATCTGAGACAGCGACGTTGCATAGCAGCAGCGGACGTGCCCCCGACCACAGGCGCCGAACGCTGAGCCCGGCACGACCGCGACTTTTTCTTCGCGCAGAAGCTGTTCGGCAAATTCCTCATCGGATTGATCGAGCGACCTGATCGAAGGGAACGCGTAGAAAGCGCCCTCTGGCTCGGGACAGGTGAGGCCGAGGTCGTTGAAGCCACGAACCATGACCCGGCGGCGCCGGTCGTATTCCTCGACCATACTCGCGACGTCAGGCTCGCCATTTTTGATCGCTTCGATCGCTGCCATCTGGCCGGTGATCGGCGCACAGAGCGCGGTGTACTGATGAATCTTCACTAATCCGGCAATAATGTCGCGCGGCGCTGCCACGTAGCCGACGCGCCAGCCGGTCATTGCGTAAGCCTTGGAAAAGCCACCCAAAAGGATCGTTCGATCACGCATCCCGGGCAGGCTCGCGAAGCAAACGTGGTCACGCCCGTAGACCAGGCGATCATAAATCTCGTCGGAGACGACGAGGAGATCGTTTTCTTCAGCGACCTTGGCAATCTCAGCCAAGGTTTTCCGTCCGGGCGCGATGCCGGTCGGATTATTCGGGTAGCCGAGCAAGATCGCTCGGGTGCGTTCACTGACCCGTTCACCGAAGTCGGCAGGACGCGGGTGGAAGCCATGTTCAGCCGAGGTTGGCACCGGGCAAACTTCGCCGCCCGCGAAGACGACACAGGGAGCGTAAGACACGTAGCCAGGATCGGGAACGAGTACTTCATCGCCCGGGTCGAGAATTGCCCGCATGGCGAGGTCGAGGCCCTCGGAAACGCCGAAGGTGATCAAGATCTCGTCTTGGGGATCGTAGGCAACGCCGTAGCGACGCGCCAGGTGCTCCGCGATGGCTTGACGCAGCTCGATTAGCCCATAGTTCGACGTATACATCGTATAGCCGCGTTCGAGCGAATAGATCGCGGCTTCCCGGATATGCCAGGGTGTTGTGAAATCCGGCTCGCCAACGCCGAGTGAGATCACACCCTCCATCGTTTGGATCAGGTCGAAGAAGCGGCGGATGCCGCTGGGCGGCACGTCGCGCACGCGGGCCGCGATTCGCTCCTTGCGGCCTCTTGGTTCGGCGGTTGGTTCCGAGATTGTCTGCATGCTAGGCTCCCGAATTCTAAGGCGTGAAAGGAAGACGCGGCGGTGGTTCGGGCTCGTCGAGTAGCTCTCCGTCTTCCTTGTAGCGCTTCAAGAGAAAGTGGGTGGTCGTCCCCTGCACGCCGTCGAGTGGAGCGAGCTTTTCCGACACGAAATTGGCAACTTCTTTCATCGTGCGGCCGGTCACTTCGACGGCGAGGTCGTACGTCCCGGACATCAAATGCACTGAGCGTGCCTCGGAAAAGCGAGCGATCCGCGCGGCGATCGCTCCGAAACCAACCTCGCGCTGCGGACTCACTTTGACCTCGATCAGCGCCGTCACCGTTTCCTCGCCCACTCGCTCCCAATTGACCAACGCTTTACGACGGACGACGATGCGCGAGCGTTCCAGCTCGGCTACGCGCTGGGCAATCTCATCACTTGGCCGGTCGAGCATAATTGCCAGTTCGCTAGTAGTCAGTGACGCATCACGTTCAAGGAGTTTCAGTAGCTTGATCGATATTTCGTCCATGCTGACTATTCTCCGAATCGGCGAGTTCGCCAGTCCTGACTTTGCTCGAAAGCGAAGCCGGTGCGCAGTAGAATCTCCTCGCTACCCGGGGCGCCGAGAAGCTGTAAGCCAACTGGTAATCCTCGTATCAGCGCGCACGGCACGACCAAACCGGGCAGGCCCGCTGCGTTGACGGTCACCGTACATACGTCGGTAAGATACATCGCCACCGGGTCTTCGATGCGGGAGCCGAGCGGGAAGGCAACGGTAGGCGCAGTTGGCACGGCAAGCACGTCAAAATTCTTGAAAGCCTGATCAAAGTCTTGCTTGATCAAGGTCCGGACTTTCTGGGCGCGCAGGTAGTAGGCATCGTAATAGCCAGCCGAGAGTGTATATGTGCCGATCATGATGCGCCGCTTGACTTCCGGCCCGAAGCCAGCCTCCCGGGTCTTGTCCATCATGTCCATCACGTCATGGCCGTCGACCCGCAGGCCATACTTCACTCCATCATAACGAGCGAGGTTCGCGCTTGCCTCGGCCGGCGCGACGATGTAATAAGCCGCCAACGCGTATTTCGTATTGGGCAAAGACGTTTCTTCGACCGCCGCGCCAAGCGCGGCAAGCTGGTCGACGCCTTGACGAATTGCCCTGGCGACGTCTGGATCCATCCCCTCGACAAAATACTCTTGGGGTACGCCGATGCGCAAGCCTTTCACGTCTGGAATCAAGGCCCGACGATAGTCGGGAACTGGCCAGGCAAGCGACGTCGAGTCGTTCAGGTCGTGACCGGCGATGGCCGACAAAACGAGCGCGGCGTCGGTGACATCACGGGTGAGAGGGCCGATTTGGTCGAGTGATGAGCCAAAGGCGACTAGCCCATAGCGCGAGACGCGACCATAGGTTGGCTTCAAACCAACCAGGCCGCAAAAGCTAGCTGGCAGACGGATTGAACCGCCGGTATCGCTGCCAAGCGCGACAATAGCTTCGCCCGCGGCGACGGCCGCAGCCGATCCACCGCTGCTTCCCCCGGGTACCAACGAGGGATCCCAGGGATTCGCGGTCGGGTAAAACGCCGAGAATTCAGTCGACGAACCCATCGCGAATTCGTCGAGATTGGTCTTACCGAGGATCACTGTTCCTGCCGCGCGGAGTCGCTCGACGACAGTCGCGTTGTATTGCGGAATGTAGTTTTCGAGCATCCGAGAGGCGCAGGTCGTGCAAATACCTTGAGTGGACAGGTTATCTTTCAGGGCCGTCGGGATACCGGCCAGGGGGTGGAGAGATTCGCCCGCCGCGCGGCGTCGGTCGATCTCCCGTGCCTGCTCGCGCGCTTGCTCCGGGAGCACAGTGATGTATGCTCGGATCGTCGACTCGCGGCGGTCAATCTGATCGAGCACAGCGTTGGTCAATTCCAAGGCGCTGATCTCGCGTCGGGCGAGCAGCTCAGATGCCTCGTGAGCGGTCAATTCGGCAAGGTTCATTCTTCAAATACCGGTGGCACGCGGAAGTAATCGTCTTCACGGGCCGGTGCATTGGTCAGCACCTGCTCGACCGTCAAGCCGGGGCGAATGATGTCCGGTCGGGTGACGTTTTCCACCTGAATGACCTGCGCCGAGGGTGGCACCTGCGACGTATCCAACTCACTGAGCTGATTGACGTAACCTAAGATCGTGCTAAGCTGAGCGCGAAACTGCTCGCGCTCTTGCTCGGTTAGACCAAGCCGCGCTAGCTCGGCGACGTGGTCGACCTCGGCGAGACTAATCTCCATGCGTTAATGCCTCTTGTCTCATGGGTACAGCCGATAAAGCATCCGGGGGAACGGGATCGTTTCACGCACGTGCTCGAGCCCGCAAATCCAGGCGACTGTGCGTTCGATGCCTAGCCCGAACCCGCTGTGGGGCACCGAGCCATAGCGACGCAGATCAAGGTACCATTCGTATGCTTCGCGCGGTAAGTTATGCTGCTCCAGACGCTGCTCCAGCAACGCGAGATCGTGAATGCGCTGGCTGCCGCCGATGATCTCGCCATAACCTTCCGGTGCAAGCATGTCGTCGCAGAGAACGACCTCCGGTCGGTTCGGATCCGGCTGCATGTAGAATGCCTTGGCGCTGGTCGGATAGCGCTCGACGATCAAAGGTCGATCGTACATGCTGGCGAGCTTGGTCTCATCAGGAGCGCCGAAGTCGTCACCCCAGACTTTTTCAACGCCTTGCTCGCGCAAAACTGCCAGCGCTTGATCGTAGGTGATGCGCGGGAAAGGCGGCGTGACGTTTGCGAGCTTCGAGACGTCACGTTCCAGCACCGCGAGCTCCGGCCGGCGCTTTTCCAAAACCGTCTGGACGACGTGACTGACCAGGTTTTCCTGGAGACGCAAGTTATCCTCGTGCTCGTAGTAGGCCACTTCGGGCTCGACGATCCAGAACTCGATGAGGTGACGACGCGTCTTCGACTTCTCGGCACGGAAAGCCGGACCGAAGCAGTAGACTTTGCCCAGCGCCATCGCCGCGGCTTCCGCGTACAGTTGGCCACTCTGGCTCAGATAGGCTTTCTCATCAAAGTAGGTTGTCTCAAAAAGAGTCGTCGTTCCTTCGCACGCCGACGGTGTCAGCAGGGGCGTGTCTACCAAGGTGAAGCCCTGCTCGTCCAAAAAATTGCGAATCGTGCTGATAATCGTCGAACGGATCCGCAGAATGGCCTGCTGCCGACTGGAGCGCAACCAAAGATGGCGATGGTCCATCAGGAAGTCGACACCGTGCTCTTTCAGCGAGATCGGGTAATTGACCGCCACCTGGACCGGCTCGACCGACGAGATCGCGAGCTCGTAGCCCCCCGGAGCCCGGGCATCCGCGCGAACCTTGCCGGTGACGATGATCGACGATTCCTGAGTCAGACGTCCCGCCTCTTCGAACGCCTCGGGGCTAACGTCGCCCCGGAACATGACTCCCTGAATAATACCCGTACCGTCGCGCACCAGCAGGAAGTGCAGCTTACCGCTCGATCGTTTGTTATAGAGCCAACCTTTGAGGATAACTTCCTCGCCTTGATGGGCGCCAATGTCGGAAATGTAGACCCAATTCACCGGTGTTTTCTCAATTCTTGTGAGGCTGCTAAAGTTTACCATGGATCACGAGATCGCGCGGGGGCAAAGGCTCGCCGTTCAGCACGCGGCGGACGTTGCCGAAGACGTGGCGCGAGACGTTCGCCACGTTGTCGAAGACCGAGCCGGCCTGATGTGGCGTCAAGATGAGCCCCGGCACGTTGGTAGCGAGCAGTGGGTGGTCGAACGGAGGCGGCTCCTGGCTGAACACGTCGAGGCCGGCGCCAAGAATTCGCCTTTCCCGCAACGCCTCGGCCAGGGCGGCCTCGTCCACCACCTCGCCCCGACCGGCGTTGATCACGATCGCCGTCGGCTTGAGCCGGGCGATCCGCTCACGCGACAGGAGCTGGCGGGTCGAATCCAGGAGCGGAACGTGGAGGGTAATGACGTCGGCCATAGGCAAAAGGTCGTCGAGCTCGCTGTAGACGACTCCAAGCGCCTGCTCTTCGTCCGCAGCCAGGCGACGCACGTCGTAATAGCGGATGGTCACGTCGAAGGCGCGGACTCGCTTTGCTACCTCGCGGCCGATGGCTCCCATCCCCACAATCCCGACCGTCTTCCCGCGCAGGCCAAAGCATTGCGCACGGACCTCGGCTCGGGCTTGCTCCCACTTTCCCGCGCGGAGCTGACTCTGTCGGTACGGAAGCTGGCGAAGCGTCGCTAGCATCAGGAGCAGCGTATGCTCGGCGACCGGCACCGCATTGGCCCCGGCGGTAATCGCGACCGGGATTCCGCGCCGCCGGGCCGCTTCGAGGTCGATCTTGTCGACGCCGATTCCCCACTTGTGGATCAATCGAAGACGAGGGGCAGCATTGATCAAGGCGGCGGTAATCGGATTGATCCCGCCGACGAAGAAATCGGCGTCACCCGCCAGCGTCGCTCGCTCGGCCGGATCATTGGACGTCGCCATCACCAGCGTAACGTCGTCCGGCGCCTCGGCCTGGATAACGGATCGCACCTCGGGTGCATAGGCATCAAGAAAGACGACCTGCGGCTTCGCCATGGGTTTCCTTTGATCTCCAGTCTCGGCCTCGCCTCATTTTGCGTCCCAGCTTAGCACGCGATCGTTTGGTAAGTAAAGGTACCAGACTCGAGTAAACGTTCACTGGTGAGGGGACGAGTTCACCGAGCGAGAGGGCGACGATTTGTGTATCCTGGGCGTCGTGAATGAACTGGATCTGGCTGCGGCGAGCCGTGAGGCGTTGCTGGCGCTCATCGCCGATTTGCCGGCAACCCTGGCGCAACGGGACGCCACGATTGCGGATCTCCAGAAACGGATCGCCGCGCTGGAGCAGCGGCTGACCGCGGGGGGGAGGTCCGGGATGCCCGGCAACAAACCGCCGGTGAGCAAACCCAAACCTCCTGCCAAAGAGCGGAAGAAACGGGCGCGGGGCTTTGGGCG
>JAJPIK010000054.1 GCA_021324795.1 Chloroflexota bacterium | reverse complement strand
GGTGCAGGTGGTCGGGCGTTCGAATCGCCCCACCCCGACCAGGGAGCCACGCTTGATCGACCTTCCTGGTCGAAGCAGTCTAGCGTGGTTTTTCTCATGTCCCCCAAATGATTCTGTACTAACGCTATCGTTGCCGCGTTCCGATCCAATCCTGAGCCATCGCTCCCGAATCAAGGCTTTGCTTCTTTCGTAGGTGCTGCCAATAGTCAGTATATCGGGACGAATCCGCACCGGGTAGAGAAGGCGGAACCTTTCAAGAGAGCTGACAGTTATCGGGCGAAATTACTGACTCACCTTCAGTATCTTAAAAGGGTGGGGCGGATTGATCCAGTCCATGGTCGGAATGGGCGACATGGATCGACCGGTCCACCACTGTCGCTCATTATCGCTAAACTTCGGGCGGCACGCGCTCTGCGATGTTTCTGGGCTCTGACCGAGGGGACGGGCCATGATCCGAAGTCGCACGAGCGGTTTGCTGAGCCGCGTTTTTACCTTGCCACGGGCGTTTGATCGCTACCGGGACTATTGCCGTCCCGGGCAGTATCAAGCGATCCGCACCCGAGCGCATCGCTTGCGTGGCTTGCGGCTCGTCGAAATTAGCTCGTCCCCACACGCTGGCGAAGCAGCCCGGCAACTGCACAGTTTCGCCCCGATCCTGGTTGGCCTTGGCTTGGATGTCCGTTGGTACACGATGCTCGATTGCCTGGACTTCTTCACGGTTGCCAAGAAGATCGAGAATCTATTACAGGGCGATGAGGGCCATCTAATAGCCCATGAGATCGACCAGTTTCGCCGGGTCAGCGTCGATTTGACGGCGGAAGTTGGCGAGCTTGACGCGGATCTGCTCGTCGTCCACGATATCCCTGCTATCGGCGTCGCGAATCGAATATCACCACGGCCAAAGGCGGGGCTGCTCTGGCGTAGCCACCTCGATCTTTGCCATCCTAATTTCTCGGTACTTTCCTTTTTACAGCCATTTTGGCGAGCATATACGGCGATTGTCCTTCAGTTTCCCGAATACACTGTCTCGGGGTTAGCGCGCTCCCGTCAACGCTTCGTTGCCGACGCGATTGATCCACTTGCCTTGCGAAACCAGCTTATTCACCGTGAGACGGCGCGCGAAGCTATGGGTCGGTTGGGCATCGATCCGTCCCGACCAGTCGTCAGTTTCATCGGGAGCTTGGTCGCAAATAGCGACGTGCTCAGTATCATTCAGGCGTTCTTTTTAGCACGCGAAGCAGTACCAGGGCTCCAGCTTGCCCTGCTGGTGATGGCCGCTCCATACGATGATCCAACTGCCGACACAACTGCCCGGGCGGTCCGCACCGCAGTGGCGGGTGAGGCAGACATTCACCTGTACTCCGGGCCAGAAGAGGCTAGACCACTCGCGATCGCTGCGTTCCAAACCGCTTCTGACGCCGTGATTGTGTTCTCACGCCATGCGGGTTTTGGTCTCGACGCGACCGAAGCAATGTGGAAAGGCAACGCAGTAGTGGCTCGAGACACCGGAGGGCTGCGCGAACAGATTACCGATGGGGAAAACGGCTTCCTGGTAGGTAACATCGAGCAGTGCGCGGAATGTCTCGTCCGTTTGGTTCGCGACCGCGCGCTGGCAGAGCGTTTGGGGCAGCGGGCTCACCAGACGGTGGCCGAGCGATTTCTCTTGCCTCGCTTGATCGATGATTGTCTGACAATCTACGAAGAAGTTTCGACCCAGCTACTTGGCCGGGTCGCCTGAGACGACCCGGCTGCTCGTTCCTATCGCTCAGGACAAAAAACCATGCGAACGTCGATAATCGCGGCGGTTATCTCGTCCACCGAAGGCAAGCCAGGCGATAAACCAGATGATTGCGGAGCCAATCAGGTAATAGGCGAGAACCGCGAGCAGATCGTAGAGCTCGAGCACGTGGCCAGCTACTCGGAGCGGCGGGGCAAAGAACGCGAACGGTCGGACCAATGGATCGGTCAAAGCGATCAAATGCAAGGTAGCTGGGAGTAATACGCGAAGCAAATGGACTGCCGGCCGGCCAATGAAGACGATGACCAGGCGGATCAAGATAACGATCTCAAGGAGTTGACTGACGAGTGAGGTCGTGCCAACAAAGAGCCCAACTAAGCCAGTGTCGCGGCGCGCTCGCTCGATTGCACCAAGCGTCGGGTCATCCTGGACTGTGGGGTGTGACTTGGGCAGAATCGTCATCAGAGCCATTCCTGCGAGAAAGCCGCCGACGTGCGCCCACCAGGCAATTCCTCCAGACTGCTGAGGGGCTCCCAAGGAAGCAACGCCACTAAAGAATTGGCTGATAAACCACATGCCGATCATGATCAACGCGGGGACGTCGACGACTGAGAAGAGGAAGAAGACTGGTAGAGCGACCGAGATGGTGGCACCCGGATAGGTAATGAAGTAGGCGCCCAGCACGCCGGCGATTGCCCCACTCGCGCCGATGCCCGGCACCGTCGAGCCTGGTAGTGCGTAGGCTTCGGCAAGGTTCGCCAGGATACCGCAAGTGAGATAAAAGAAGAGGTAGGTGGCGTGACCGAGCCGGTCCTCGACATTATCGCCAAAGATCCAGAGGAATAACATGTTCCCGCCCAGATGCAGCCATCCTGCGTGGAGAAAGGTCGCGGTGATCAGGGTGACGAGCACCCAGCGATTGGCCCCCGGAGCGTCGGCCAGCGCGGCCATGATCCGGGCTGGAATAATCCCATAACGGTCCAATAATAGATCGAGTCGCGGCCCGAGCGACAGCTCGTACAGGAAAACGAGCACATTCAACGCAATTAATGTTAGGTTGACAACCGGAGGCCGGCGCGTTCGGACACTATCGCTCAAAGGTAGCATGGGTATTGGACCTCCCATGAATTATACGTTCATGTCGCCCGGATGTTTCGGGTATAACGCAGAAGTGCCTTCACGATTCTCCGATGGCCTGTGTTTCGTGATTGGTTGACGCCTCAATCGGTAGGTACCTATACTGGTCGCGGGAGTGGGTGATGAGTGATCTGATCCTTTGGCCTGCTGATCAGACGAAGCGTGGCCGAGATGAGTGCTGAGCGTGACCAGCGACCATGGCTGGCCGGCGATGATCCCGCGCGGATTCGCGCGACGGTCGTTCACCGCTACGAAGATGGTCACTGGCAGACTGTCGTCGACGACGTCGCCGCTGAAGAGCCACTGCAAATTCAAGTCAATGGTCGCGATGTCGCGGTGATCATGCGGACGCCTGGTCAGGATCGCTTTCTCGCGGCCGGATTCCTCTTCTCGGAAGGTATCATCGGCTCGGCCGAGGACGTTTCCGATTTTGCCTTCGGGCTTGATCGTGATGGCTTTCCTCAGCCCAATCTCCTCGACGTGCGTTTGTCAGATTCGGCAGCGATTACTGACCGGGTGTCGCCCCGCAGCTTTCCGGTCTCGTCGAGCTGTGGCCTCTGTGGGGCGACGAGCGTGGAGATAGTCATGCGTCGGGTCCAGCCAATTCCGCTTAGCAATACGATCGCTCCCGCGCTGCTGCTCGGTCTGGAAGCGAAGCTACGCGGAGCACAAGCAGCGTTCAGCCGCACGGGTGGCGTCCACGCGGCCGGTCTCTTCGATCGCCAAGGCCAGCTTATGCTGATTCACGAGGACGTTGGCCGGCACAACGCCGTCGACAAGCTGATCGGCGGAATGCTGCTCGGGCGACAGATCCCGTTAGGCGAGCACATTCTCTTGGTGAGCGGACGGGCATCCTTCGAGCTTGTGCAAAAGGCGACAATGGCCGGGATTTCCCTATTCGTTGCAGTTGGCGCACCGTCGTCACTTGCGATCGAGCTCGCGCAGGCCGCGCAGATGACTCTGATTGGCCTGCTTCGGCCAAACCGTTTTGTCGTTTACGCCTGGCCCGAGCGTTTGGAGTCGGCATGCCGTGACGAAATTGGGGGCTGAAAGGCGTTGCCGCGACGGACCGGTGCGATGTAGAATAGTCTTTGACACCGCGTTGGCAGAGTAAAGTCCCCGCTTTTGACCTGATGGCCATTGCTCAGGGAGTCGCTTGTGCTTTTTCAGGTGTAGCTTTAATGATCGAGGTCCGGCCCCGAGTCGCGATCGTTGGCTCGGCGAACATTGATATGATTATCCAGTCGGAGCGTCTGCCGCGACCCGGTGAGACGGTGACCGGTGGTGAGTTCGTCTCGGCGGGCGGCGGAAAAGGGGCGAATCAGGCGATCGCCGCCCACCGTCTTGGTGCTCAGGTCACCTTCGTGGCGCGGGTAGGCGACGATGGGCCGGGAAAGCAAACACTCGATAATTTCGTCCGGGAAGGTCTTGACGTTTCTTGGATCGCCATTGATCCTGAGACGCCAACCGGCGTAGCCCTCATCTTGGTGGATCGATCAGGGCAAAATATGATCAGCGTGGCCCCCGGAGCGAATCGGCGTTTATCTGCGGTGGACGTCGATCTGGCCAGGCAAAAGATTGCTTCGGCCCGGGTCCTCTTGACCCAGTTAGAGATTCCGATCACCACGGTTCGCACGGCGCTTACCCTCGGCAAGGAGCATGGTCTGACAACCGTCCTGAATCCTGCCCCGGCCGCCGTCGTTCCCGACGATGTCTTGGCTCTGGTCGATTGGCTGACTCCCAACGAAAGCGAAGCGACTGCGCTCGTCGGGTTCCCAGTTGTCGATCCGAGTTCGGCCATCCAGGCCGCGCGCCAACTGCTGGCTCGTGGACCGACGTGGGTGGTGGTCACGCGCGGCGAGCAGGGGGCGATCGCGGTTTGCGAGGGGCAGATCATCAATCTGCCGGCTCTCCCCGTCGCTGCGGTAGATGCGACCGCGGCCGGTGATGCCTTCAGCGCAGCTTTGAGCGTTGGCCTCGCGCGAAATTGGCCGGTGGAACGGACGTTGCGCTACGCGAGTGGGGCTGGCGCCTTGACGGCGACCAAGATTGGCGCACAGCCGTCGCTGCCAACCGACAAAGAGGTCTGGGCATATCTCGCAAGCGATCCGGTGACCACTGAACCTGGGCGAAACGGCGGATAATGTGACCGCACAAGCATTTTACCGAAAGTGGCGCTCGCAGCGTTTCGCGGACCTGGTCGGCCAGGAGCATGTTGCTCGAACCTTGCGCAACGCTGTGCGGACGAATCGCATTGCCCATGCCTACGTCTTCTGTGGTCCACGCGGGGTCGGGAAGACGTCGGCGGCGCGCATCCTGGCGAAAGCCGTCAACTGCCCCAACGTCAACGACGGTGAGCCGTGCAGCACTTGCGAAATCTGCCAGGCAATTCAGGATGGCCGGGCGATCGACGTGCTCGAGATCGATGCGGCGTCGAACCGTGGCATTGACGAGATTCGGGGTATTCGTGAGAAAGTTGGCTTGGCTCCCGCGTCGGCGAAGTCTAAGTTCTACATCCTCGACGAAGCCCACATGCTTACTGTCGATGCCTTCAACGCCCTGTTGAAGACGCTCGAAGAGCCTCCGCCCAACACCGTCTTCGTCTTGGTGACGACCGAGGCGCAGCGTCTGCCGGAAACTGTGCTCTCGCGCTGCCAGCGGTTGGATTTTCGGCGGATCAAGCTAGCCGATGCGGTGTCGCGGTTAGCCTACGTCTGTCAACAGGAAGGCATCAAGCCCGAGGCAGGCGTCCTCGACCTCCTGGCGCGCACGGCGGGGGGAAGCCTGCGCGACGCGGAAAGTGCACTTGATCAGATCGTTAGCTTTGCCGGGCTGCAGCCGACCGTGGCCGCGACGAGAGCAATTCTGGGGACAGCCGGCCCGGAGGCCGCGACCGAGCTGTTAGAGGCATTGGCTCGCCTGGACGTCGAGTTGGTGCTCCGTCAGGTAGATCGGATTATCGCGCAGGGAACCGATCCACGGCAGTTTGCACTTGACATTGTCGAATCTCTGCGCAGTTTACTCTTGCTGCGGACGTCGAACTCTCTCGCCGACCTCCTCGATCTGACCGAAGGTGACCTGAATCGATTGCGCCTCGTCGCCCAATATTTCAGCCCGGATCAGATCGTTGCTCTGATTCGCCTTTTCACGCCTGGTCCTGCCCTCCGAAACGGCTTGCGACCGCAGCTTCCGTTGGAGATGGGCGTAGTCGAGGCTGCCCAGCTTTTGCAGAGAGGGACGACGCCAGCTATTGTCGGTAGTGTCGAGCCAAGCAATACGTCAGCTACTCTCTCGATCAATCGCCCAGCAACGCCGATCTGGCGTGATGATCGTGATGAGACAGTAACCCCGGCGAAAGTCGTTTCTGCCGCGACGCCGCCGGCGACTGCAAGTCCGGAAGCTGAGGTGGCTGGCGCGGCTGCGGTAAGCGTCCACATTGCCCACGACGTTGCTAGCTCGCCTGGTAGTGAACCATCCGAAGTTGGTATACTTTGGCTGGAGGCATCTCGACGGTGGAATGAGATTCTCGAAGCGTGCGGAACGATCAACCGGTCGGTACAGGCTCTCTTACGGGAAGCGCGACCGGTTCGTGGTGACGGCTCGACCGTCGTGCTTGGCTTTCCGTATGATTTTCACCGTCAAAAGATCGAGGAGCAGAAAAACCGAGCGATCGTCGAAGACACGATCCATCGGGTGCTTAGACAGCGTGTGCGGGTCGAATGTACTGCCATTACCCGCGATGCTCTCAGCACAGTGGATCCGTTGCGAGCGGTAATGGATGATCCGCTCATCAAAGCCGCCGTCTCGCTCGGAGCGCGGGTTCGGAGCGTAACGGACGAGGGTTCCGAGGAGAGATAATGAGACCGAATATCAATATGATGAAGCAGATGCAACAGAAGATCGCCAAGATCCAGGAGGAGCTTGGCAATGAAACGGTCGAGGCGAGCGTAGGGGGAGGCGTCGTCACGGTGACGATGACTGGCCATCAAAAGGTCACGGCGGTCAAGATCTCGCCCGACGCCGTCGACCCGAACGATCTGAGCATGCTCGAGGACTTGATTACCGCGGCGGTCAACGAGGCGGTCGAGAAATCGCACGAGCTCGTTACCAAACGGATGGGGGCAATCACCGGCGGCATGCGGATCCCCGGCCTGATGTAAGCCTGAAGCGGGGCACTCTCAGCCGGGCGGCCGCGGCCGCCCGGCTGAGAGTGCCCCGCTTCAGGCTTGTGGACTCTCTTCTGGCGAGGCAAACGCGTGAGAGACGTGCCGGTATACGTACCAGGCGATGCCCAGCCCGATGATCGCGACGACGACGTAGTCGAACTTGCCGAGGAAGGCCCGAACGGACTCCCAGTTATCCCCTAATACCTTCCCAGCATAGATCAAGGCAATCGTCCACGGTAACGAGCCCAGCACCGTGTAAACGACGAACCGGCCAAAAGGCATCCGAGCAATACCGGCGGGCAGCGAGATAAACGTTCGCACGACCGGGATCATGCGCGAAAAGAAAATAGCTGCCGACCCGTGGCGCGAAAACCAACGGTCCGCTACTCCGATATCGTGCGACGAGATCAAGACGTAGCGCCCATAGCGGTCGAGAAGCGGTCGGCCACCTAAAGCGCCGATCCAATATGCGACGATCGAACCGGCTAGGCCGCCGAGCGTTCCAGCGATGGTCGCGCCGACAAAGGTGAAGACCTGACGCGAGACCATCCAGCCGGCCATGGGTAGGATAATTTCGCTCGGCAGCGGAATGCAGGCACTCTCAATCGCCATACCCAGGAATACTCCCAGGTAGCCGACCGTCCGATAGAGTTGCTCCATCAAGGGAATGAGGTGCGTTTCTAAAGCGGCAAGCATCGATGATGTGTACTCTTTCCTATAGTTATACTCGTGCCTAGGCGTTACTCATGGCTAAGCAGCGTTTTGACAATCTCTCCAGCGCGTTCCTGGAGCACCGTACGCTGCATTTCGAGCATTTGGCGAATGCCGGTTTGGGCGAGATGGGCGATTTGACTGACCTGTTCGGCCGTCGGCAGACCATGTTCAGCAGAAAGCTGGAATTCGACGGTCTCGCCTCGTTGAGTGAGCACGACGTTGCAGTCGGCATCGGCAATCGAGTCCTCAGCATAGGACAAATCGAGCATCGGCTCACCACGAACCAAGCCGGCGCTGATCGCTGCCACTTGGCGGCGGAGGGGGGACTCGGTCAGGGTGCCATTCCTGAGTAGCCGCTGGCAGGCGAGAACCAAGGCGACAAAACTACCCGTAATCGCGGCTGTCCGCGTTCCGCCGTCGGCATTGATCACGTCGCAGTCCACGAACAGTGTTCGTTCGCCGAGCTTCGCCCGGTCCAACGCCGCGCGTAACGAACGGCCGATGAGACGTTGAATTTCGGTGCTCCGTCCGTCGACCTTGCCACCAGAGTCTCGCTGGGTACGCTGGTGGGTCGCCCGCGGCAGCATGCGGTATTCGGCGGTGAGCCATCCCACGCCAGTGCCCTTGAGAAAAGGGGGGGCCGTTTCTTCAACCGAAACGGCGCAAATGACGCGGCTATTGCCGAGCTCAATGAGAACAGAACCTTCGGCGTATGGCATGAAGTCGAGGGTAAACCGCACCGGTCGAACTTCCGCTAACGCCCTTCCATCATCTCGTGTCATCGCGATATTGAGTATACCTCGGATGGATGCTAGGCCACTCCCTCGATGTATACCTCGGCATCCATGGCCGCGCGACAGCCTGCTCCCGCCGCGGTGATGGCTTGCCGGTAGTGGTAGTCCTCGACGTCGCCTGCCACGAAGACCCCTTCGACGTTTGTCCGGGTCTCATGGTGCACCCTAACGTAGCCCCTTTCGTCAAGCTCGATCTGCCCTTCGAGAATCTTGGTATTGGGCGTATAACCAATCGCGACGAATAAACCGTCGACTGCTAGTTCTGATGTCTGCTTTGTCAGAACGTTCTCGATTTTCACCCCTTCGACGTGGTCGGAGCCTAGCACTTCGCAAACCACCGAGTCCCAGATGAAGCTAATCTTTGGATTGTTCTGCGCCCGATCCTGCATGATCTTGCTACCCCGTAGCTCTTTACGTCGGTGGATCAAGGTGACGGAGCGGGCAAACTTGGTCAGGAAGATGGCCTCTTCGAGCGCGGTGTCGCCGCCGCCGACGACCGCGACATCCTTACCACGGAAAAAGAATCCATCACACGTCGCGCAGCTCGAAACGCCGCGTCCCATTAAACGCGCTTCCGACGGTAGGCCCAGCCAGCGCGCTGATGCACCGGTGGCGATGATCACGGCGCGTGCTTCGTGACGGATGTCCTCGGCGAAGACTGCCAGTGGCTTTCCGGTGAAATCAACCGCGTTTGCGTCTTCGTCGATGAATTCCGCGCCGAATCGCTCGGCTTGCTGACGCATGCGGTCCATGAGCTCGGGGCCCATGATCCCTTCAGGAAAGCCCGGAAAGTTCTCGACCTCCGAGGTGAGCATGAGTTGGCCACCTGACTGTCGGCCGGCGATGACGAGCGGGTGAAGGTCGGCACGCGCGGCATAGATCGCCGCGGTAAGACCGGCCGGGCCCGAACCGAGAATAATCACGTCGCGAACTGGCATAGCTTCGAATGCCTCCGTCTTCTATCAGCAAATGAAGCGTGGCACCTTTCGCCACGCTTCACCTTGAGCACTCACATCATAGCGTTAAAGTCAAGGATCGACAAGCAATGGTGAAGGATTTTGTGCTCGCGTTCGATCGGGACATCCTCTGAGCGATTGAGTAGCTCGTGACGGTTCACTGCTTCGACGACGATTCGGGCAATTGTCGGATGCAGGGCCGACTGGCCGCGGTAGACCACGCGACTCGCGTCCACTGGGCAGTGCGGAACTGGAGCGTCGATTCTTCCAACGTGGTCAGGATGTGACCACATTGTAGGCAGGTCACGTACCGTTCGTGCTGGTCACGCTCGATAAAGAGGTCGCCCTGGCAACGGGGACAGGCTTTCAAATAAACCATGTCTTTCTAACCTCCTAGTCGAGAGGGGGTTCGTCCGAATAACCCTATTCCGGCTCGGGCTTCGTTCAGCAGACGGCGTGCCTCGGTCACTACGTCGACGGTCTGACAGTCGCAAAGTGCCGAGAAAATGACCCGGTCCAAGAGTTGCTGGTCAGCGTAGCCTAGGAGGGAGCCAGCGTAGAAACGCAGCAAGAGTGCGCGTTTAAGGCGGTGTAAGTAGAGCGTGCGCAATCGTGCCGGATCAGCAAGAACTGGTAACTCCGGCCAATCGTCAAAAGTATCCACGGTTGTCCTCTGGAGTTTGACCTTTCCATCTCCCCCTTCGTTGGGCGAGTCCGAGACCGCGACCGAACCCCGTGCTAACTCACCGTGTTGTGAGGCATTCCTGACACCGATTCGGAGTGGGGTTAAAGACCTATCGCTAGTTCTCCCGGCAAGATGCGTACCGCCAGGCAGCCGAACTAGGTACAATACCTATCATGACATCTTTTTTTGACACTCATGGGGGTCTGTGTTAGATTCTAAACAGTTTCGTCGAAACAGTGCCGCGGGGTACCACCTCTCCGCCAAAGCGATCTGATTTCAGCACGCTCGAAGCTGCAGGTCCACGTGTCTCGTGATGCCAGCGTAAGGAGAAATCACGGGTGATCCAGGTTTCAAATCTTTGTAAGTCGTATGGGCCGAAAGTCGCGATTTCCGACGTGACCTTCGATGTCAAGCCTGGGGAGATCTTGGGTTTTCTTGGGCCAAACGGCGCGGGAAAAACGACGACCATGCGCATTCTGTGTGGATATATGCCGGCGACGTCGGGCACCGTGACGATTGCCGGTCACGACATCTTCAAAGATTCGCTACAAGCGCGCAGGAATATCGGCTACCTCCCCGAATCCGTTCCTCTTTATCCCGACATGACGGTTGAGGATTACTTGCTCTTCATGAGCCAAATCCGTGGTGTGCGTTCCTCGGAACGGCGTGATCGCGTCAATAAGGTGATGAAGCTCACCCACGTTGATGATGTGAGAAAGACGCAGATCGGCCGTATCTCAAAAGGCTATCGGCAGAGGGTCGGAATCGCGCAAGCGCTAGTGCATGATCCTCCGGTCGTCGTGCTCGACGAGCCGACGGTCGGTTTGGATCCGAAGCAGATCACCGAAGCGCGTCAGCTCATCAAGAGCCTTGGTGGCTCGCACACTATCTTGCTGAGTACGCATATCCTCCCCGAAGTAAGCATGACTTGTAACCGCGTGGTGATTATCAATGGAGGGAAAGTCATCGCCGAAGATACGCCAGAGAGCCTGACTCAGCGTTTGCGAGGCTCGGAGCAGGTGTCGGTGCAGGTTCGCGGACCGGTCGAAGCGGTTCGTCAGGCGCTCCTGCGAATTCCCAACGTGATGAAAGTTGCCGTCACGCCAACAAATGGCACGCCAAGATTCCTCATCGATTGTGCAGTTGGTCAGGACGTCCGCGAAGACTTGGCGGCGACCATTGTTGGAAACGGTTGGGGGCTGCTCGAGCTGCGCTCGGTCGGGATGAGTTTGGAGGAAGTGTTCCTGAAGCTAACGACTAGTGAGGAAGGCGCGGCCGCATGACGAACTCATTGGCAATCGCGCGGCGCGAGCTTGCGTCGTATTATGGCTCGTTTCTCTTTTATGTGATCACCGCGGCTTTTCTTGTCATTACGGGATTCTTCTTCGCGATCAACGTGGCCTATAGTCGATCGGCGAACGTGGCTCCGTTGTTTCAGACGACGTACACCATTTTGCTGCTCGTCGCACCCATTCTTACGATGCGCTTGATTGCCGAGGAACAGCGGACTGGTACGATTGAGTTGGTCCTCACCTCGCCGGTGCGCGACGTCGAGTTGGTGGTTGGTAAGTTTCTAGGGGGCATGGGGCTACTGGTCTCGATGCTTGTGTTGACCGGTTTCTATCCCTTACTCCTATCGATGTACGGGAATCCCGACCGAGGGGGCATCATTGGTGGTTATCTCGGCGCGCTACTGTTTGGTGGCTCGGCAGTCGCGATCGGTGTTTTGACCTCCTCCTTGACTGCCAATCAAATCGTTGCCGCCGTTTTGTCATTCGCGGTCTTGCTGATCTTGTGGGTGATCGATGGCCTGGGCAGCATTTTCGGTGGGACGATTGGGACTCTTACTTCGTACCTTGCCGTTTATTCGCACTTCGTTGACATGACGCAAGGGGTCATCGACACCAAGGACGTCGTGTATTTCCTCTCGGTTATTCTTGGCGCGCTCTTTCTGGCGACTCTTTCGATTGAAAGTAGGCGGTGGCGATGAACTGGCGCTCTTTTCTTGATCGCCTGCCGACATTCTTAATCATTCTCGGGGTGATCTCTTTCGTCGGCGGTGTCGGGACGTATCTTGTCTTGGGACAGCTCGACCGGGGCGGTATTGTTTTACTGGCGGTGGCTTTAGGATGCTGGCTTTACGCCGCGCTCGAGCGACCACAGCGCACCGCTCAGGCCTTCTCTGGACGAAGTGTTCAATATGGTTCGAATACCCTGGTGATGGGGGTCGCCTTCCTGGCTATCCTCGCTCTGGTCAACGTTCTCGCCAATCGCTTCAGCGACCGATTCGACTTGACCCAGAACCAGATCTACACTCTTTCGCCAATGTCGGTCCAGGTCGTCCACGAGCTCAAGCAACCGGTTCACGTCCTGGCCTTCTACCAGAGTAACGACCCAAGCAAAACTTCTTTCGAGGACCTGCTGAAGGAATACACTCGACAGTCGAATCTGATCACCTACGAGTTCGTTGATCCCCAGCTCAAGCCGGGGTTGGCGAACCAATACAAAGTTCAGACGTTCGGCACTTCAGTTCTCATCAGCGGGAACAAGCAGCAGACGATTACCGGTAGCGACGAAGCCTCGATGACTTCGGCGCTTCTCAAGCTCGAGCGTGACAAACCCGAAATTGTCTACTACACCACGGGCCATGGAGAGCTCGATTTCGGGAACTCCGGTCAGAATGGCGGTTCGGAGGCAGCGGCAGATCTGCAGGCCGAAGACTACAATCTGAAGCCGTTGAATCTAGCAGCGACTGGTAAAGTTCCGGATGATGCCGCGGCGGTCATTGTAGCTGGTCCGACGACACCCTTCCTGTCTCAAGAAACCACGGCGCTTGAAAAATACATCGACGGTGGCGGCAAGGCGCTGATTCTGGTAAGCGAAGCCCAGCGCCCGGTGCTCGAGGCGCTAGCCGAAAAGTATGGCGTTCAGATTGGCAATGGCGTTGTCATTGATCCTTCGCAAAGTCTGATGAACGATCCTCTGACACCGCTGATCAATCACTACAGCGTCAGTCCGGTAACCAAGGACTTACCGGCGCTGATTTTCCAAGGCGCGACCTCGGTGACCCCGACCAAGACACCACCGACCGGCTATGATGTCGAGCCGCTGGCCGAGACCACCAGCCAGAGCTGGCTGGAAACTGACCCGAAAGTGATCCACTTTGACCCGGGGGTCGACCCGCAAGGGCCACTGACGGTAGCGGTGAGTGTCAGTAGCTCGCCGCCTGCTTCGGCCAGCACCAGTGCTGCATCGAGCAACACTACGCCATCACCGCGTGTCGTGTTCGTGGGAGACGTGGCATTTGCCTCGAATAACCTGGTCAATCTTCTTGGGAACAAGCAATTGCTGTCAAACGCGGTTAATTGGCTGACCGCGAATGAAGATCTCATTCAGATCCAAGCAAAGTCTGCCAACGATCAGAGTCTGGTCCTGAGTAATACCCAGCTCAATATTCTCCTGTATGGAAGTGCAGTCTTCCTGCCATTGGTTGTACTGGGGGCCGGCGTGCTCGTTTGGTGGCAGCGGAGATAGGCACGTGAGTTATCGACTGACTGCCGTCCTCTTGGCGATCCTGGTCATCCTAGGCGGCGTTGTTTTCTACGTCACGAAGCAGCCGTCGTCGAGCGCGAGTGGCGCGAATTCGAGCACTCCGCAGATTGTCTCGTTTTCCTCGACGGATGCGAGCAAACTGGTCATCACTGGTGGCAACACGACGATGGAAGTCGACAAAAGTGGAGCTGATTGGAAAATTGCTCAACCCATCCAAGGCGCTGCTGATACTAACCGGGTGCAGGGATGGTTGGATCAGCTAAGCACGTTGACAGCCGATCGCGTGATCACTGACACGAGCGATCTCGGGCAATTTGGTCTGGCCACTCCCGGATTTACTACGAGCGTCACGCTCTCGTCCGGGAAGCAGATCTCGCTCAGCTTCGGCAATAAGACTCCCGACCAGGGCGACTACTACGTTCGCGTGGCTGGCACTGGTCCGATCTATCTCGTGTCGGCAACTTTGGGTGACGACCTGAAGAGTGCCCTGACGCAGCCACCAAAGGCGCTGCCGACACCCACTGTCGCCCCGACGCTGCCTCCTCAGGCACTTCCTCCAACGCCGGCCGGTACGCCGACGCCGACCGTGACTGGGTAACCGGTCGTGTAATCATCACCCCGCCGGCTACTGCCGTTCTCCCTCTCTCGCTGCGAGCGGGAGAGGGGGCGCGGGTGGGAATTTTTCCCCTTCGACGTGCCTGACGAGCTCGCTTGCCAGGCCAATGTAACCAGCCGGCGTGAGCCCACGCAAACGCTCCTTATCCGCTGCCGGCAGATCCAGACTGTCGATGAAGCCCCGGATTTCGTCAGCAGTGATCGTGGTGCCTCGCGTAAGCTGCTTGAGCCGGTCGTAGGGGTTGTCGTAGCCGACATTGCGCATGACCGTCTGGATTGCCTCGGCAAGTACTTCCCATGCGTCGATCAAATCTTGTTCGATCACTTGTCGGTTGACGGCAATCTTCGTGAGGCCAGTCTGCGTGGACTTCAAGGCAACGACCGCGTGGCCCAGCGCGACGCCAACGTTTCGTAAGGCCGACGAGTCCGATAGGTCACGTTGCAGCCGAGAGACCGGTAGTTTTGTCGCCAGGTGGTCGAGCAAGGTCGTGCTGATCCCGAGATTGGCCTCAGCGTTCTCGAAGTCGATTGGGTTGACTTTGTGAGGCATAGCGGACGAGCCAACCTCGTGACCGACGACCTTCTGCTTGAAATAGCCGAGCGAGATGTACGTCCACATGTCGCGGACGAAGTCGAGGGTAATCGTGTTAAACCGTATAAGTGCGTGGAAGATCTCGGCCAGGAAATCGTGGGACTCGATCTGAGTTGTCAGTGGGTTATAGGTGAGACCGAGTCGTTCTACGAATTGCCGAGCAATCTCTTCCCATGGGGCATCCGGATACGCGGCGACGTGAGCGTTGAAGTTTCCGACTGCGCCATTGAATTTCCCTAAGTACTCCGCCTGACCAAGCTGGGCAAGCTGTCGCTGCCAGCGATAGACGAAGACGGCGAGCTCTTTGCCCATGGTCGTCGGCGTTGCCGCTTGACCATGGGTACGGGCGAGCATCGCCACGTCGCGGGTCTGACTGGCCAAGTTGACCACTTGATCGAGCAGATCGCGCGCTATGGGAGTCCAAATCTGCTCGATGCCGTGTTTCAGCATTAGACTATAGGCAAGGTTGTTGACGTCTTCCGAGGTACAACAAAAGTGAATATACTCGCGCAAGTCGGCCAGGGAGGTCACCTCTAGCCGCTCCCGCAGGTAGTATTCAACTGCTTTGACGTCGTGGCGAGTCACTTTTTCGATCGCTTTGACCCGTTCTGCTTGGGTATCGTCAAAATTGGCGACGAGCGCGTCGAGGAGGTGCTCCTCGGACGAGGTTAGAGGGCGCACCCGGTCGATTTCCGCGCGCTCTGTCAAGAGCCGAAGCCATTCGACTTCGACAAGAACCCGAAACCGGATGAGCGCGCCTTCCGAGAAATAGCCAGTGAGATCCTGAACCATGGTTCGGTAGCGCCCGTCCAGCGGTGACAATGCGTCAAGCGGACTGAAGCCCTCTTTTCCCATTCTTACCCCCCTCAACCACTGCAATTAAGTAACGTGCGGTAGGTTGCGGGAACGTAGACCAGGTCATGTTGAGCCTGGCTCAGCATGGCCTGGCGGGAGACACCCTATTACCGCAATCCGTCATTATTGTAGCTGCAATTATACAGAGTCCGACCGATTGTCGCTTCCATGGTAAAATCTCTTGTTACTCAGCAGAAAGAGGATACGCGACGTAGACATGGAAATAATCTGGCTTGGACAGGGCTATTTCCGCCTGCGCAGTCGCGAGGGGATCGTGGTCACCGATCCGACCCCGCGAAAAGCATCAGGAGGAAACAGTCGCCTGGCTGCCGATGTGGTCACCGTGAGCCACGCACCTGTCCCCCTAAACGAAGTCACGGTAGTCACCGGACAACCAAAAGTGTTGGCCGGCCCCGGCGAGTACGAGATCAAGGGGATCAACATTACCGGAATTCGGACTTATCGCGACGACGAACGCGGCAAGAAGCGAGGAAAAAATACTTCCTACCTTATCGAGATGGACGATCTTGTCGTCTGCCACTTGGGAGATCTTGGTCACATCTTGACGTCCGATCAAGTCGACGCGATTGGCGAAAATGTCGACGTGCTCTTAATCCCCGTTGGTGGTGGAACGACGCTCGACGCAGCTCAAGCAGTTGAGGTCATCAGTCTGCTGGAGCCACGGGTAGTCATCCCGATGCGCTTCCAGGTTGGCGAGATCGACCGCGAATTGGATCCCGTCGAGAAGTTCCTGCGAGAAATTGGCCAGACCGACGCCGAGACCCAGCTAAAAGTATCGATCGGCAAGTCTAACCTCCCTGATGAAACCCAGGTCATCGTTCTGGATCCCCGGGCCGTCTAGCGTTCCCAGTGGACGTGGCTCAGAGAATATCCTTGTTTAGCATCGAGAGGAATTCCTTATTACTGTTCGTGCGGGCCATGCGCGTGAGCATGGCTTCGATCCCGTCGGTGCCACCGATCGCCGCGACCATCCGGCGCAGGAGAACAACCTGACGAAGGGTCGTCTCATCGAGCAGCAGCTCTTCTCGTCGCGTGCCCGACCGCGGGATATCAATCGCCGGGAAGACGCGCTTTTCGGCGAGCTTGCGGTCGAGGACGAGCTCCATGTTGCCGGTCCCTTTGAACTCCTCGTAAATCACGTCGTCCATGCGGCTTCCGGTGTCGACGAGGCAGGTCGCGATGATTGTCAGGCTACCGGCTTCTTCCTGCTTGCGGGCAGCGCCAAAGAATCGCTTCGGTGGATAGAGCGCGGCCGGATCGATACCGCCAGAGAGGGTGCGTCCACTTGGTGGCACGATCAAGTTATAAGCGCGAGTCAACCGGGTAATACTGTCGAGTAGAATGACGACATCACGGCCACCCTCGACCAGGCGCTTAGCACGTTCGAGAGCCATCTCGGCGACGATCCGGTGGTCTTCGACCGGTTCATCAAAGGTCGAGCTAACTACCTCTCCTTTCACCGAACGCTTGACGTCGGTGACCTCTTCTGGGCGTTCGCCGATCATCAGGACCATGAGATGGACGTCGTTATAATTGGTCGTGATCCCATTGGCGATGTGCTTCAGAATCGTCGTTTTTCCCGCCTTGGGAGGAGAGACGATCAGGCCACGCTGTCCACGCCCAATCGGGGCAACCAGATTGATGACCCGCTGGGTGAGGTTGCTGGGCACCGTTTCGAGATTGTATAGCTCGCGAGGGAAGATCGGGGTAAGCTGCTCGAAGTGCGGTCGACGCTTCGCGACTTCCGGGTCAAGACCGTTGACCGCTTCGACGCGCAATAACCCGTAGTATTTTTCGTTTTCTTTTGGCTGACGGACCTGGCCGGTAATCATGTCGCCGGTGCGCAGGCCAAATCGCCGAATTTGTGTTTGGGAAACGTAAACGTCGGCGGGCCCCGGGAGAAAGCCGTCCTTACGGAGGAATCCGTAGCCGTCTTCGACGATTTCGAGAATGCCGCCACCAAACAAGTAACCCTGCTGTTCGGTTTGGGCTTGAAGAATGCGGAAAATAAGCTCTTGTTTCTTCAGAGCGCTGTATCCCGTGACGCCGAGTTCCTTTGCCAGATCTTGTAACTCGTCACGAGTTTTGGCTTCTAGCTCTGCAATATTCACATGGTGCTCCAACGTTTTCCTGAGGAATGAGCAGACAGGTTGATATCATGATCCAGCCACCATCGCGGTATTTGCCCGGGCGCTGGATAACAACTGGTGTTTAAGTCGTTTACGTCGCCACCCGCACCATTGCTTTTGGGGTAGCGCGTGTAATCTGCAGTCAACAGAAGACGTGATCTCGCCCGGACCACGCCGGAAGGGGAGAAGTTCCAGAAATAACGACCACTAACTACTTGTTCTATCTGGCCAGAATCATTTTAGCATAGAGCGCTTTGCACGTCAAGAGACGCGCCCCGGTAAACCGCCGACCTCGGCGAGAAGGTTTTGTTCAATCGGCAGCGCGGGCTGATCCCCTTCCCGCAGAGTGCACGCCGCCGCACCAACGAAGTCACGGAAGAGCGGGTGCGGTCGGGTGGGCCGTGATTTGAATTCGGGATGGAATTGGCAGCCTAGCATCCATGGATGGTCGGTTACCTCGACGATCTCAACCAGACTTCCGTCGGGCAAGGTTCCGGAAACGGCCAGACCGGCCGCTTCGAGCGCGTCGCGATAACGATTGTTGAACTCCCAGCGATGGCGATGACGCTCGCGCACCTCGGCTTCTCCGTAGGCGCGACCGGCCCGGCTATTCGGGAATACGCGGCACGGATAAGCGCCTAAGCGCATGGTCCCCCCCTTGTCGTTGACGCCGCGCTGGGTCTCTAACAGATCGATGACCGGATCGGGTGTGAGCGGATCGAATTCCGTACTGTTCGCATGTGTAAGCCCCAAAACGTTTCGGGCGAACTCGATCACCAGGATTTGCAAACCAAGACAAAGGCCGAGATACGGCACGCGCCGCTCGCGGGCGAAACGCGCCGCCAGAATTTTCCCCTCGATACCGCGTGGGCCAAAGCCACCGGGCACTAGAATTCCATTCAAGTGTGACAGGCGCCGTTCCACCGTTTCTGGTGTCAGTTGCTCAGAATCGATCCATTCGATGTTGAGCTCACGGTCGTGAAAAAGCGCGGCGTGGGTGAGTGCTTCACGGACCGACAGATACGCGTCGTGAAGCTCGACGTACTTTCCGACCACGCCGATACTCAGCGAGGGCTTTGGTTTTCGGATGCGCTCGATCAGCCCTTCCCACTGGCCCCAATTCGGTCGATGCGAAGGAAGGCCGAGACGTTCGGTGATGTAATCGCCGAGTCCCGCGGCCTCGAGAATCAGAGGAACCTCGTAGATCGTGTCGACGGTGAGCAACGGGATAACCGCGCGACGATCGACGTCGCAGAAAAGTGCGATTTTCTCCTTCAAGTCGTCGCTCACCGGATAATCCGAGCGGCAGACGACGACGTCAGGATGGATGCCAATACTCCGGAGATCCCGAACACTGTGCTGGGTCGGCTTCGTCTTCAGCTCCTGGGTCGAGTTGATGTAAGGAAGCAAGGTGACGTGAATGTAGAGCGCGTTTTCCGAGCCGATTTCGCGATGAAGCTGACGGATAGCTTCCAGAAATGGCTGGCCTTCAATGTCGCCAACAACGCCGCCAACCTCGGCGATGACCGTCTCGGTACCTGCTCTTTGCGCCATGCGCTGAATACGCGACTTGATCTCGTTGGTGACGTGAGGAATGACCTGGATCGTCCCGCCCAGGTAATCGCCACGGCGCTCGTTCGAGATGATCGACGAGTAAACTTGGCCGGTCGTCACATTCGAGTCGCGCGAAAGGTTCGTGTCGATGAAGCGCTCGTAATGGCCGAGGTCAAGATCGGCTTCGGCGCCATCTTCGGTGACAAAGCACTCGCCGTGCTGATAGGGATTCATCGTGCCGGGATCGACGTTAAGATACGGATCGAGCTTCATGGCGGCGATGCTGATTCCGCGACTCTTGAGCAACCGACCGATTGAAGCTACCGTCACGCCTTTACCGACAGATGAGACGACGCCTCCGGTCACGAAGATGTACTTCGGCATACCTTTCGCCTCACACCTTACTATTGTCCGCCAAAGCGAGGCCTTGGCAGTAATCCCCCCATGTCTTCTCTCGTGGGGTGGGGTTGCCGGATGGCAGTCCCGAGAGAATCAAGTGTTCGCCTGCGGGTCCACGACAAACGAGAGAGCGCCCACCAAACGGTGGGCGCCCTCGCCGACGAACTATCTAGATTGTACCAGATTCGCTGAGCTTTCGCCGAGATCTTCACGACTCTCAAAGGTCGGCTCCCAACAAGCAGTCGCTCATTTAGTATCGCATCCGACAGTGTGAAAAGCAACGTGCGGTACTTGACAGCGACCTGACTCGGGAATAGTGTTGAGATATGCTCAATTTCTTGAACCGCGTGATCGTCACCATCTTGCTGCTCGTCCTGATCGTGATCCTGGTTCCGGTCGCGGTCACGCCGCAGGGTGTTGCCCAGCTCGCGGCGTCGATCCTTCAGCAGGTCCAGGTTGATGCGTTTTCACTCAGCCACCTGATCGTCGCCGTGGTTTGTCTGGTTAGCGTTGTCATCTGTCTGTTCCTGATCGGATTGGAATGGCGGCGTCAAGCAGTTCGCTCGGTTGTCATTGGCGGCACGGGCTCCGGAGCTACTGAGTTAGCGATTGGCTCGATTGCCCAGCGCTTGCGGGAGGACCTCGAAGAGCTCCCGCAAGTTCGCCAAGTGTCACCAACTGTCACGACCGACGGACGGCGGGTCGATGTCCGCTTGGACGTCCAAACGACCTCGGACGTCGACGTACCGGCGAAGGCAATCGAGATCGAGCGCGTGGCCAAAGACAGCCTGGCTCGGCTCGGATTGCAGAAATTCAAGCTGCGCGCGAAGATTGTTTGCGTGCCGGGGACCAGTTCGGAGCCAGTCCCGTCGTCAGAGCCAACCCCTCTTCCACCAGGGGCCCCTTCTTGACGGGTTGATTTGTGCTGATAGCACAAATGGGTCGGTCTATTTCCGTACCTCTCCCACGAAGACGCGTGACCGGCGTGTCGAGTACAGTCTGATTGACGGGGAAACACCTCGGCACGCGGTTCGGCGTGCACGTAAGGAGGATTTGGAGATTATGGCCATTGACACGACCCGCACTAGGGCCTTGACCAGTCCAAAAGACGTCATCGCCTTTGCGCAGGAAAGCGGTGTCAAGTTCGTCGACTACAAGTTCGTCGATCTTCCCGGAACCTGGCAGCACTTCTCGTCGCCGATCTCTGAGCTGGAAGAGGATACCTTCGAGAAGGGCGTTGGTTTCGATGGATCGAGCATTCGCGGCTTCCAGAAGATCCACGAGAGCGACATGCTCTTGGTGCCCGATCCGAAGACGGCGATCGTCGATCCGGTCTGTAAGATCCCGACGCTGAGCATTGTGTGCGACGTGCGTGACCCGATTAGCGGTGAATGGTACACGCGCGACCCTCGGCGAGTGGCGATCAAGGCCGAAGAGTATCTGGTCAAGAGCGGGCTCGCGACGGTCAGCTACTGGGGGCCCGAAGCCGAATTCTTCATCTTCAACGATATTCGCTTTGATCAAACTACCCACAGTGGTTACTACTTCATCGATGCCGAGGAAGGTATCTGGAATAGCGGTGCAAATGGTAGTAAGCCGAATCTAGGCTACCGTCCACGCTACAAGGAAGGCTACTTTCCGGTGCCGCCCCTTGACCGTCTCCAGGATCTCCGGTCCGAGATGGTTCTGAAGATGATCGAAGCTGGGATTGACGTCGAGGTGCATCATCACGAGGTCGCTACTGCGGGTCAGGCTGAAATCGACATGCGGTTCCAGCCCCTCACTAAGATGGGCGATCAATTGTTGCTCTACAAGTACATCATTAAGAACGTAGCGATCGCCAACGGCATGACGGCGACCTTTATGCCGAAGCCACTTTTCCAGGATAATGGCTCGGGCATGCACGTTCATCAGAGCCTCTGGAAGGACAACACTAACCTCTTCTTCGACCCAAACGGTTATGCCTTGCTCAGTGAAACAGCTCGCCATTACATCGGTGGTCTACTGAAGCACGCGCCGGCCCTGCTCGCCTTCGCGGCGCCGACGACGAACTCATATCGCCGGTTGGTTCCCGGTTATGAGGCTCCGGTCAATCTGATGTACTCGCAGCGCAACCGCTCGGCGGCGGTCCGCATCCCGATGTACTCGAACAGCCCGAAGGCAAAGCGTATCGAGTTCCGCTGCCCCGACGCGACGTGCAACCCGTATCTGGCCATGGCGGCGCTGCTGATGGCTGGCATCGATGGCATCATCAACAAGATCGAGCCGCCTGCGCCAATCGACAAAGATCTTTACGAGCTCGAGCCGGAAGAGGCAGCGAAGATCAAATCGACGCCGGGCAGCCTTGCCGAGGTGCTAAACGCGCTCGAAGACGATCACGAGTTCCTGCTGCGGGGCGACGTGTTCACCGCGGACCTGATCCAGAACTACATTGCCTACAAACGCGAACGGGAAGTCGATCCAATCGCCCTCCGCCCACATCCCTACGAGTTCCACCTCTACTACGACGCGTAGAAGTCAATTGGCTACAAAAAAGGAGGCTGCCATATGGCAGCCTCCTTTTTTGTAGCCAAGCGGCAGGCTCTGTGATATAACCATCGGACAGAACCTCACGGGGAAAGAAGGATGGCGATGGGTCCTCATGGTATCCGCAGCGAGGCACACCGTCCGGTCGTCGCTGGCATGCACGGTATGGTGTGCTCGGGACATCCGCTGGCCTCACTGGCTGGCATGAGTGTTTTGCAGCAAGGTGGTAACGCGGTCGACGCGGCGATCGCCGTCGCGGCGGCGCTCAATGTCGTCGAACCAAACATGTCCGGACTGGGCGGCGATGGTTTCATCATGGTGTATAACCGATCGACCAAACAGGTCCGTGTGATGAATGCAACTGGTCCGTCGCCCCGACGCGCGACGCGCGAGGCGTATCAAAGCACCGGAATTCCACTGAAGGGGGCCCGCAGTGTCTCGGTGCCCGGTCTCTTGAGTGGTTGGATCCAGGTCCATCAAGCGTTGGGGTGTCAGTCTCTCCTCGCCGATTTCTCCCCGGCGATTGATCTTGCCGAGCGAGGCTTTCCGGTCAGTCGGAAGCTCAGCCTCGGCCTTGCCGCTGATCCCGCGCTGGCGCAGTTTCCTTCGTCGCGCGCAATCTTCACGCGCGATGGCGTGCCGTTAGCCGCGGGCGCTTTGCTTGTCCAGCGCGACCTTGCCCAGACCTTTCGGGAGATCGCCGAAACCGGTGAGGAGAGCTTCTACCGTGGGCGACTCGCCAAAGCGATCCTGCGTGCGCTCGCTGAAAACGACGGTCTGTTTGTTGAAGATGATCTGGCAAGCTATCGAGCACGCTGGCAAGAGCCGATCTCAGTCGATTACCGTGGCCACACGGTATACGAAGCACCACCCAATTCGAGTGGTCATGTCCTCTTGCAAATCTTGAATCTCGTCGAAGCTTTCGACCTAGCTAGCCTTGGGCCGAACAACGCCGAGAGTGTTCATCTCCTCGTCGAGGCGAAGCGACTCGCCTTTGCCGATCGTGAGGTCTATTTGGCTGATCCAGACTTCGCCGACGTTCCGATCGACGGTCTTCTCTCGAAGGAATACGCGGCCGTACGGCGAAAGCTCATCGATCCGGAACACGTGATTTCCGAGGTACTGCCGGGTGATCCGCGTCGGCTCATGGCGGTAAGAAACGGACATTCTGTCAAAGCAAGCGTACCTACGCCAAGTGACACAACCTGTTTTGTCGTTGCTGATAGCGACGGAAACGTCGTCTGTCAGTTGCAGAGCATTCAGTCCGGCTTTGGCTCCGGGCTGGTCGCGGCTGGCACCGGTATCCTCCTAAACAACCGTATGACTTATTGGCATCTCGATCCCGAGCACGTTGATTGTCTCGTGCCGGGCAAGCGGGTGCGCCACACGATGAACCCGTTCATGGTCTTTCGAGGTAGTGAGCTCGTGCTCGCCGGAGGCACACCGGGGGCCGATACCCAGGTGCAAACCAATGCTCAGATGATTACGCACGTCCTGGACGGCGGGTTCAATGTCGTCGAAGCAGTCGAAGCACCCCGCTGGCGCCACTTACAAAACCCGACCGAATCGACGGTACCCCACACCTGCATCGACGAGCTCTTGCTCGAAGGGCGCTTCAACATCGATTGTCAGCAAAGACTTCGGGCACGCGGCCAGCCAGTGCGGGTCATTGGCGATTGGGAGGCTACGGGTAGTGCCATGCTCATTCAGCGCGATCCCGAAACCGGGGCATGGTTCGGAGCAGCCGATCCGCGACGTGACGGATACGCCGTGGGCTGGTGATCTGAGAATGATATAATTTGTCCGTATACTAAACGAGAATGAGGACGAATCCGGTGAGTGCGCGATCGATTCGCCTTGCCTTATCCCAACTGAATAGCGTGGTCGGGGACCTTGATGGCAATGTCGAACGGATTGCCGCTGATGTCGAGCGTGCTCGCGCAGCCGGTGCTGAGATCGTCATCTTCCCCGAGCTTGCCTTGACCGGATACCCGCCGGAAGACTTGGTTCTCAAGCCGCGCTTCATCGCTGATAACCTTCAGCGTCTGGAGCAGCTCGCCGCGCGTTGCCATGGAATCACGGCGGTTGTCGGCTTTGTCGACGCGAAGCGTGACATCTATAATGCCGCCGCAGTCATTCATGACGGCAACCTCGCCGGGGTCTATCACAAGCGGTTCTTGCCCAACTACGGCGTTTTTGATGAAGACCGCTATTTCCGCGCTGGCAGCGAGGCGCCGATTTTCGCGCTGGGCGAAGTCGTCTTTGCGGTGAACATCTGTGAGGATGTCTGGTATCCGACCGGACCGGCCGTGTCGCAGGTTCGCGCTGGTGCCGAGCTAATTCTCAATCTGAATGCTTCGCCGTACCACCGGGGCAAGAAAAGCTTCCGCGAAGCTATGCTCGCAACGCGAGCGGCCGATAACGCCGCCATTATTGCCTACACGAATATGGTTGGTGGACAAGACGAGCTTGTCTTCGACGGAAACGCGATGGTCTACGACGAGCAAGGAAGACGGATCGCCGAGGGACCGCAGTTCGAAGAAAGTCTCATCTTCGCTGACCTTGATTTGGAGGCAGTCTTCCGTCGTCGCCTACACGATCCCCGACATCGGAAGGAGCAGCTCAGTGCGAGCGTCGATGCTCTGCCGACGCCCAAGATCACGCTGAATCGCTTACGACCAGCCCGCACTCCGCTTCCGAAGCAGACTGTGTGTCCTTTAGATCCGATTGGCGAGGTTTATCGAGCGCTCATCGTTGGCACGCGCGATTACGTCCGCAAGAATGGGTTTCAAGGTGCCTTGGTTGGCTTATCGGGAGGGATTGATAGTAGTCTCGTCGCAACCATCGCTGCCGATGCCCTTGGTCCCGCGAACGTCGTCGGGGTCTCGATGCCGTCACGTTTTTCCTCGGCAGGAAGCAAAGAAGACGCACGGGAGCTTGCCAGGAATCTCGGCATTGACTATTGGACAATTCCGATCGAGCCGGCCCACCAGGCGATGCTTGATATGCTGGCCGACAAGTTCGCCGGGACAGCGCCGAACCTGGCAGAGGAGAACCTGCAGTCACGTTTGCGCGGGAACGTACTGATGACGATCTCAAACAAGTTTGGTTGGATCGTGCTGACGACGGGCAACAAGAGCGAGATGGCAACCGGCTATGCGACGCTCTATGGCGACATGGCAGGCGGTTTCGCGGTGTTGAAGGACGTTCCCAAGACTCTGGTCTATGAGTTATCAGCATGGCGCAACCTCCAGGGGGAGCAGCCGGTGATTCCGGTCGCCGTGCTTACGAAGGAGCCGAGCGCCGAGCTCCGGCCGAATCAGCGGGACGTTGATAGCCTACCGCCGTACCCGGTGCTGGATCCGATCTTACAAGCGTACGTCGAAGAAGACCGTAGTGCCGAGGAGATCGTGGCCATGGGGTTTAATGAAGCGATAGTGCGCAAAACGATTCAGCTCGTCGATCGAACCGAGTACAAGCGCCGTCAAGCTCCGCCCGGAGTAAAGATTACGCCACGTGCCTTTGGGCGAGACCGCCGCTTGCCGATCACGAATCGCTATCGCGGCGCGTGATCTGACAGGCAAAGCTCTCAGCCTGTCTTATTCCCTCCAGATTTCCCACCAGGCGCTTTGCTTGGGTAAGCGCGCTGGCGTGACCGAGAGACCTGCGCCCCAGCCAACGAGCAGCGGGAAAAAGAATCCCTGCCAGAACGCGGATAGGCCAAGAATCTGAAAAATGCGCAGGGTGATCAGTCCAAAGATGGCCAAGATGGCGATCACCGCCCACGGGGACAGGAGGATTTGATATTTTACCCAGAGCCACCGCCCCAGACCATTACCAAGACCGGCACCGATGATCACCGCGAGCACCCCAGTGAGGTCAAGACTCACGGTATGCCCGTTGCCGAAGCCGAGCCGAGTGCCCGATTGCAATCCGGGCAGATGCCATCAAAGAAAATGCGAGGTTGGAGATCGCTGAAGGTGGTACTTGCCCTGGCCGTTTTGACGAAATCACTCAGTCCTTCGATCTCGAGGTCATCAACTCGACCACACTTCCGGCAAACCAGATGGGGGTGAGCGGCCGGACGGTGAACGTCGTAACGTGTCCAGCCTTCGTTCAGATCCAGCGGGAGGGCCTCTCCGATGTCGACGAGGACTTCAAGCGTATTATAAACAGTAGCCAAGCTGATCGTCGGATACTCGGTCCGCAAACGGGCATAGATCTGATCGGCACTCGGATGAGAGGTGTCAGTCACGAGCATGCGCACGAGCGCCAAGCGCTGTGGGGTCAGTCGATACCGTGCTGCCTGCAGCTTGGCAACTAATTGATCAAGACGATTTGATCTGGAGCTCGGGCTTGCCGCTTTCCGATTGTTTTCCATGCTGGCATGCGTCCGATCAGCGTATCTAGCGCAGTCGGTAATTCTTAATTAGGAATTGTTCTAAACTGCTTTGAGTGTACGCGCATCATATTTTCGTGTCAACGTTTGACGGCTCGAATTAGGTTGTGTTATCCTAAATTGAGGTTAGGCAAACCTAATTGTGAGGTTGTAGTGTTCAGACAGGACTTTCGCCTTGGTATTTTCGTCCTCCTCGCCTCGCTGCTCGCGCTCCTCCTCGTCGCGCCGGCGTTTGCGGACTCCACCTCGACCCCGAATCATGGCAATGTAAGCTCTGCAGTCATGGCGATGCTTCAACAGGTGAGCCAAGCGAAAGCCGCCCTGGCGACCGGCAATCTGACCGGGGCTCGGCAGTCCGGCAAGGCGCTTGAAAGCACCTGGCATCCTATCGAGTCGACCGTTGCTCAGCAATTCCCGCGATCCGAAGCGCAAGTCGATCAAGCTTTGGACGCGGCAAACGAGGGACTCGCAACGAACCCTCCCGCGGAGGATTCGGCGGCGCGTCTAGACCTTCTTGAAAAGGCGTTGACCGTCCTATCAACCGATCTGGCGGCGAATCCGACGTCGGTGGCCGTGCCAGCGGCCACGGCGAGTGTAAGCGACGAAATCGCCCACTTGGCCGAGGTGAAAGCGGCGCTTGCCTCGGGCAATCTTGCCGCCGCGCGTAGCGGAATCCGCGCTTTCCAACAGACGTGGCCGTTGGTCGAGTCCCAAGTTGCCGCGCAATCGCCTTCCTCCTACCATGACATCGAATCACAAATGGCGACGGTCAACAGCAATCTGCAATCGGCGACCCCCGACCTCGCCATGGCAGGGCAAACCGTTGAACAGATGAGCACCGAGCTGCAGCTCGTGCAAAACAGTTCGGCGACACACTACATGCCTTTCGATGCGGCGATTACTTTATTCCGTGAAGGTCTTGAGGCTCTCCTCGTGATTGGTGCACTGCTCGCACTGGTCACCCGGGCTGGTCGCTCCGATCTACGCTGGCAAGTTTGGACCGGTGCCGCAATCGGCGTCGTTGCCAGCCTGGCCGTAGCTTTCGCTATGCAGATGGTCTTCGCCAGAGTCGGGGCAGGGATCAATCGTGAGCTTCTCGAAGGCGTCACTGGCCTGTTCGCCGCGGTAATGCTGCTTTACGTGTCTTATTGGATGCATGGGCGAAGCCACCTCGCCGATTGGCGTCGCTTCCTCGCCAGCCGCTCTGGCCAGGCTTTGACCTCCGGGAGCGCCTTCGCGCTCCCGCTGTTGGCGTTCTTAGCTGTCTTTCGCGAAGGGGCAGAAACGGTTCTGATTTTCGTCGGAATGGCGGCCGGCATCTCTCTCCCTGATCTGATTCTCGGCATCACGGCTGGCTCCCTCGCTTTGCTGGTGTTCGGAATCGCGTTCTTCCGCTTTGGTCTGCGCTTGTCGATTCGACCGTTCTTCCGCGTGATCAGTATCTTGCTGTTCTATCTTGGCTTCAAGTTCGTCGGAGTTGGCATTCACTCGTTGCAAGTGACTGGTCTGGTACCGGTGACGGTCGCGACATTCCTCCCTTCCTTGGATGTCTTGGGCCTGTTTCCTACCTGGCAAACTACGCTCGCACAGTTCGTGCTGATCTTGATTGCCGTGGTGGCCGCGACCCGTGTTGTGGCGGTGCAGCGCCGGACCGCTGGCTCCAGCGAGCCAGCGGTGGAGTCTTAGAATGAGAAAACGATCGTCACCCGGGCGCTGACCGAGAGCTCGCCCGGTTCGACCGGCACCGCAGCCGCTGCTCCGGCCGCGGTGCTGGCGACGGGGAGCGGTACTGGGCTGCTCGTCGAAGCTTCTGATACTGATTCGATGCCAGTTACCTTGAGCCCGAGAGCGCGGGCTAGGGCATCGGCCTTGGTTCGCGCATCCGCAGCGGCCGCGGCCAGGGCTTTATTGCGCACGGCGGTATCGTCTTTGAAGCCAAAACGGACGTTGCTCGCGGTATTGGCACCGGCCTTGACCGCGGCGTCGAGCACAGCTCCGGTTTGATCTACGTTTTCTACTATCACCGTCACGTTGTTCGACGCGTTGTAACCGGTGACGTTTTGATTTTGGCCAATCACCGGATAGAGGGAAATTCCACTGGTTTGAATGTCCTTATCGGGTATACCCATCCCCTTGAGTGCGCTAATGACTGCTTGCATCGTCTGATTGTTTTGCCCCTGGGCCTCTTGGGCTGTTGTCGCCCGCGTCTGAACTCCGGCCGTGACGAACGCTTCATCCGGTGGCGCCGAGATCGTGCCAGTGCCGGAGACGATGATGCCGTGTGGTAAATCGGTCGAAGCGGGCGATGCCAGATTGGATGATGAAGCGAGCGTCGGCGCCCCGGCCACGCTGGATTGGCCGACGGCGAAGGCTGGAGCTGCGCTTGGGTTACTACCATTCGCGGCGACATTCGGGGTTTGAGCACTGCCTGACTGTACTGCGGTTGTTGGGACATCATGGATCGATTGCAGAGACGAGCCGCTTGGTGCGCAGCTCACGAGTATGCCCGTGCTTAGGATGCCGGCAACGATGAGACTCGCGAGTTGATGATACGTTCCGCAAACCTTGTACATTTCTGCTCCTCTGACCCTTTTGTAACGTGACTATCCAAGTGTATCAACGCACGGGGTGAGCGAAATGTTCCCGAGGCAGAGAAAAAGGATAGCCGACTTGCGCGCAGGACTCTGCTCTTTCGGTTTAGCGACTGTCGATGCGATTTTCAAATGATCCCTTAAGCAGCGACCGGGCGGCCTCTTTCGCCCGGTTAATTCCGACGTGGTAGACTTGCAATTGACGCGGCCGGTTATCGCGTGCCGTCGCACCAGTCATGGTCGATTTCTCGACGGGAGTCCCTGACCGATGATCCTAAGTGACCGATCAATCCGGGAGCAACTGAATCAAGGGCGTATCCGCATTGAGCCCTTGCATCCGGAATGCGTCCAACCTTCCAGTGTCGATTTGCACCTTTACTCCGAATTCCTGGTTTTTCGGAATTCCCGTCGCCCCTACATCGACGTCCGAGAACCACAGAGCGATCTCACCGATTTGATCCGGGTTGACGCGGGCGAGGCATTTATCCTACATCCTGGCGAGTTCGTCCTTGGAAGTACGAGCGAGATTGTTGGCATACCGGACGATCTCGTCGGACGGCTAGACGGGAAAAGCTCACTGGGGCGCTGTGGCCTGATGATCCATTCAACTGCGGGGTACGTCGACCCGGGGTTCGTAGGACGCCTTACTTTGGAGCTGAGTAACGTCGCGAATCTGCCTATCGCCTTGTACCCGGGAATGCGGATCGCGCAGATCTCCTTTAGCCGTATGACGACGCCGGCCGATCACCCATACGGAGACCCGTCTATCGGCAGTAAGTACCAGGGGCAGATGGGACCACGTGCGAGTGAGCTGCATCGTGAGTTTCGTATCCCGGGCGAGGCGGATGGCGAGTGATGGACGCCGCGGCGATGAAAAGTTGGTTGTCATCGCCGCTGACTTCTTACGGGCAATTGACCTCAAGCAAGGCTTCGATCCGAACGCGGAGCGGGTCCTAGAGGCAGTTTTTACTCCCGGCGTCGCTAGCTTCCTGGCGCGTTCGCTGGCTGAAAACGATCCTCGCTACAAGCAGATCATCTGTTACGTCATTTTGCGGGCTGGGCGTTCTATCTTCCATTACCAGCGCTCCTCGCGGGCCGGTGAATCGCGCTTGGCAGGACTCCGATCTCTTGGCGTGGGCGGTCATTTGAATGCCGACGATGCGAAGGATCAGGTTGGACGACAGTGGCTGGATCGAGCCATTCAGCGGGAGTTACAGGAAGAGGTCGAGCTCACCGAAGCCGCCCAGGAAATACGGATTCGCTACGTTGGAATTATCAATGACGACACGAGTGAAGTGGGACAGGTCCACGTCGGCATCGTCGCCGTGGCCGATCTGATCGCACCGGCCGTTCGATTGAGTGACACGACGTTACACGATGGGCGGTTTAATCTACCGGAGGATCTCATCAAGAGGTCGACGGAGTTTGAGACCTGGTCTCAGCTCTGCTTGCCGGCCCTGCTCAGTCTCCCGGAAACTTCTTGAGTAGCTCGTCGATCACCCGGTCAGTCGTCATTCCCTCCATCTCGGCTTGAAAGTTGAGGATGATTCGATGGCGAAGCGCCGGGTGCGCAACCGCGGCAATGTCTTCAAAAGACACGTTGAAGCGACCTTCGAGCAGCGCCCGAATTTTTCCGGCCAGCACCAATGCTTGTGCGCCCCGTGGGCTGGGGCCGAGGCGAACGAACTGTTGAACGAACTTGGGAGCGTCTGGCGCATTGGGATGCGCTGAGACGACGAGCTTGACTGCGTAGTCTCGGATGTGACTTGCAACCGGGACATCGCGCACCATCGCTGACACTCGGATCAGCGTTGGGCCATCGCACACTTTTTGAACACGCGGTCGGTAGCTCGACGTCGTTCGATCAACAATGTTGGCAAGCTCTTTTTCATTGGGATACTGGACAAGTAGCTTAAAGAAGAAGCGATCGAGCTGGGCCTCCGGCAACGGATAGGTCCCTTCCATCTCGACCGGATTCTGAGTGGCAAGAACGAAGAATGGTTGGGGAAGCTGGTGGACCGTTCGGCTAACGGTCACCGTCTGCTCCTGCATCGCCTCGAGTAAAGCTGATTGGGTTTTCGGCGTGGCTCGATTAATCTCATCAGCAAGGACAACGTTTGCGAAGATCGGGCCAGCCTCGAAGCGGAAGCTCCGTGAACCGGAATCGTCGAGGCTAATCACGTTGGTCCCGACGATGTCGGCTGGCATCAAATCCGGGGTGAACTGGATCCGGCTATACTGAAGGTCCAACGCATCGGAGAGCACACGGACGAGTAAGGTCTTGCCGAGTCCAGGGACACCTTCGAGCAGCGCATGACCACCGGCGAGCACCGTGATGAGCACGTCGCGAACGACTTCGTGCTGGCCAACGATGACCTTGGAAATCTCCTCTTCAATCCCGTGAACCGTTTTGTAAAGATTTTCTGTCGGAATGTTGCTTGCCATGGCTCGCGCCCGCCTTTCCCCAAAGCTTCCTAGTGGGCCTAGGGCAATTCGGATGCCATGTTATCACGCCACTGCCGTACATACTACGGTCCCCGGACCAGGTCGTTCACTCGCACGAACATGAAGTGATCAAAGTAATAGTGGATGAGCAGGCACGAAAGAATCACGATGTAGTAGCTTTGGATCCACGGCAGACGAAGGACGACGTTGAGAACGATGACCATGACGCCCGCGGCCAAGGTCAGTCCGACGTTGAAGAGGTAGAATAGCGGACCACGTTGCGTCCCGGAAATCCGCTTGACGACTGGACTGGTGATCTCGCCGTGCTCTTGGCGCAGTCGGTTCAGGTACCAGGTTAGTCCGAGGTACTGGAAAGAATGCCAAACGTTCATTCCCTGGAAAGCCACGTCCAAATTGTGGCTGCTTGGGATAAGGTAGGAAATCGTGGCGGTGATGATGATGAGCAGCGTCTTGGGAAAGTTCGCGCGGTGCTGCTGATATTCCCAATATGTCTTACCAAGATACAGGGCGACGAAGAAGAAGAACAAAGCATTGAAAAAGTAGATGAGCCAATCCTGATTGATCAGGAACGGGATGGTGATATCGGTATCACTGATTCTGAATTGATTGTGAACGAGCTTCACGATTGCGAATGGATAGAGGCTAGTGAAAATGACGCCGTAATCGATCGCTCGACTGACGAGATTGTGCATCTCGTTGCCCTTGGTACGATAACAATCAGTGATGTAGGCAATCTGATGAAGCACATGCACTGAAGCCCACATCATGAAAAGCGTCAGGAGAAGACGGAGGTCCAGCATCCCGAGGATGGTAACAAGAATCGGCAGCGCGAAAGCAAGAGCGACGTAGACAGGATAGCGTCGGGTGAAGTTGCGATCCATGAACGTCAAGGTGTAGGTAGACGTCATATGTGGACCGCCGACGATCAAAGCCACCAGAATATCGATGACCGGAGAGGGAACGTTAAATCGGTAAAACAAGAGAAGGGGAATGGGTACTAGAATTGCGCTCAGGCTGATGTACGTGAGATCCCATCGCTTGTTGAGCAACCATGGCATTTGCCAGCCAGAAGCGGCTCCGCTTCCCAACCACGTTCTCTCGGCGTACATTTCGCACGATCCTCCTTCCCTCAAGTTGAGACTAAGCCTAGCGAAAAGCAGTCGAACTGACCACCATTATACCGCACGACCAGGGGTTTGGCACGGCTGGCGTTAGATTTTAATGCAAATCGTCGAATTCTGCACTTATGTCGAGAATAGATCCGGCCAATCTGCGCGGTTTTACCGCGGTATGGGGAGGTGGAAGAGCGAGGAGAGGTTGTACATCATGGGAGTTTGACTCACTCTTCATCCTCCAAATCGGCCGGGGCAGTAAGGGGAAGCGACAGGTAGAAGGTCGCACCGCGTTCCGCGCCGGGACTCTCCGCCCAGAGACTAGCTCCCAAGTTATCGGCAATGGCCCTGGCGATGGCTAGACTCAAGCCGAGTCCTTCGCGGCGCAGGTGACGCAGACGTTCTGGCCGATAATACTTTTCAAAAAGATGTGGCATTTCATCGGCGGTGATGCCAACTCCATGATCGGCGACGCGAAGGACGAGGCGCTCATCGGCGGTGGTGACGCTTACCAAGACCGGAGTAGATTCGTCAGAATAGTTCACGGCGTTTGAGATGAGCGATCCAATGATCTGGGAAATCCGTCTCTGGTCACTCCAGACTAAAGGTAAGTGATGGGGTCTCTCGAGTTTGATGTCGCGGGAGTTATGACGACGACCTGCCTTGCGTACGACGTCGTTCAGAAGCAGCCCAAGGTCGACGGGATTGAAACGCAAATCCAGGAGGTTGGCATCAAGACGAGTATGATCGACGATCTGGCCGATCATCTTCTCGAGACGATAGGTCGCCTGAGCAGTCGCCAACAATGCCGCTCGATCATCGGTTCCATCGTCGGGCATGCGCGCCAGGAGGCTCTGAGTGTACCCGGAGATGAGCGTGAGGGGCCCGCGTAAATCGTGAGAGACGATTCTCACGATTTCCTGGCAACGCTGCTGCCAAGTTGCCAGGTCGGCACGGCATGCAACGAGCTCGATTTCGAGCTCATGAATTCGGGCGGAGAGCTCAGCAGACGATAGGTCGTACGCTGGTTGATCAGGAGAATCCCCTTTCGGCTGACTCACTGTACCTCGTGTTCCATGTCTTCGCAGAATTGCAACCAGCGCCTCGGTATCAAATCGCTAGACGCCGCATGGCTTTGCGTTAGCCGTTCGCTCCACGACCGTTACCAGATAATGGCTCGAACTGCTTATAGAAGAGGAATGTTGATCTTGAGAGAAACCGCAGCACGTGTCGTGCGTAACATTTTCCCAGGCACGCCACGTTGTTGGCTGCCGAGCCAGGATTCGAACCTGGAACAACAGATCCAAAGTCTGCTGTGTTACCGTTACACCACTCGGCATCGCGTTAGGTGTTAGTATCTTAGCACAAATGCCTGCACACGTCAAGGTGGCGAAAGACTGCTTGATTTTTCGCTTGCTAAAGTGCTCCGGTTTGCCGCATCAGCCCGCCATCGATGAAGTAGGTACTGCCGGTTACGTATGCTGCTTCGGGCGAAGCTAGGAAAGAGACGACTCCTGCCACGTCTTCGGGGCTGCCAATGCGGCCAAGCGGAATCTCTGCCTTGAGCGCCGCTAGCAGTTGCGGATTCTCGAGCGTTTTTCGGTTGATCGGCGTCGCGATGGCCCCGGGCCCGACGTCATTCACTGTGATATTGTGCTTCGCAAGTTCGAGGGCGACCGTGCGCATCATCATCCGCATGCCACCTTTCGACGCGCAGTACGGCGCATTGCCCGGCATTGCCAAATCCTCGTGGACCGACGAAATGTTGATAATCCGGCCACCCCGTCCTTGACGGACCATCTGTTGGGCCGCAGCCTGAGTGCAGAAGAATGCCCCCTTGAGATTGACCGCGAGAACCCGATCATAGTTTTCTTCGGTAACCTCGAGAAATGGCTGGATCACTTCGATACCGGCATTGTTCACGAGAATGTCGATCCCGCCGAGCTGAGCGACGGCCTCGGCGATGAGCTGGCGAGCCTGGGGCACCTGGGAGACGTCAGCACAGACCACGATCGCTCGTCTTCCTGTTTGCTTAATTTCCGCTTGAACCGCATTGGCATCCTCGGCGTGATGCACGTAATTGATACAAATGTCGGCTCCATCTTGCGCGAGACGGAGCGCGATCGCTCGGCCAATTCCCGTTGATGAGCCGGTGACGACGGCGACCTGCCCAGTAAGACTCATTGACGAAAGCCTCCTTCAAAATACTCCCGTCGCCCTTCGGTAGGAGTGTGATTCTGTGCGACGAGCGGAAGCGAAGAATCTTCTCTCCCTGAAGAGATTCTTCGTCGCTTCCTGCCGCCTCAGCATAACAGATTAGATCTGGTAGCGCAGAAAGAGATGGTCGTTGGCGCGCCGAACGTCGGTCAACTTCAACCACCGTGGATCACCAGGCGCAAAGCAATGTCCACTGACCAGGCCCGGTCGCTCGACTGTGTGATCCCGCCCGGCGATCTGAGGTGCTAAGGTCAGAAAAAGCTCATCGAGTACGCGATCTGCCAGGAAGTCTCCTAGCAGATGGGGACCGCCTTCGATGAGAACCACCCCCCGACCGATGGCCTTTTCGATCGCTTTGAGAACCGCCGTCGGCGTGACAGCATTTTCCGCGCCGTCGCTAACGATCCCTACCGATGGCGGAATCTCGTGCCGGTGAAGCAAGTGATCCCCCCGCTTCGTGGTAACGATCAGCGTAGCTATCTTGGGCGTTTGGAAGACGGGTAGTCGGAGATCGACCTCACCGCTCCCCGATACGATGACGTTGAGTGGCGCTTCCGCCTTGCCGAGCCAATGGCGGAGCTGACGATAAGCGGGGACAAGCGCTGGATAAATGTGCTCGGACGTCCAGACATGACGTGGTACCGCCCGGAGCGTCCCCGCGCCAACGACTACTGAATCGGCGACGGCGCGGAGGATCCCCATTAGTAGACGATCGTGCTGATTGTTGCCACTGATCTCGCTGCCACCAGATTGCCCGGGGGCATTCAGTGACACGACGCCATCCAACGTCGTCACAAAGTTGCTGATCACGTATGTCCGGTCCACGACTTTCGGCAGGGAAAACCGACCGTAGATTTGATCGAGCGGCGTTGGCAGTGGAATGTCGTGGCCGTGCGGATGGTCGTACAGGGTTTCGAAAGGGCTCAACTCGGTCACTGGCGAAGCCCACACATGTTCAAGAACTCAGTACGCAGCGACGGATTTTCGTCGTATTGACCACGCCAGAACGTAGTTCGGGTCAGTGGTTCGGTTTCGCGGACCCCGCGCATCTGAGTACACAAGTGGTAGGCTTCGAGATAGACCGCGACGCCATGTGGCTCGAGCACCACGTCCAGAGTGTCGGCGATCTGACGCCCGAGACGCTCCTGAACGGTAAACCGCTTGGCGAAAAGCCGCACCAGCCGCGTCAGCTTGGAAATGCCGATAAGATGCTCGTGGGCAATGTAGCCGATGTAAGCGTGTCCGTGAAAGGGAAAGGCGTGGTGCTCGCACAGGGCGTAAAACTGGATCGGCCCCTCGACGATCTGGCTGAGCCGGCAATCCGGGCCACCTTGACACTCGGTGTCGAACACCTTGAGCAATTTGGGATCGCCTTCATAGCCCTCGGTCACGTCGTACAGGGCCCGAACAAAGCGTCGCGGCGTGTCGACGGTGGCCGGCGTATTCAGGTCGAGCCCGAAAGCTGAAAACATCTCGGCGACGTAGTGTTCAAATTTCTCCATCTGCTCGTCGGTCACTTGCCGACGTCGCAAGTCCATGGACCCTTCGAGCGCGTCATCGACGGTTGACCGGTCAAACGTTTCGTGGAAAGACATTTACTCTCCCCCTTCGGCTAGCTTTATCGTAAAAGGGATCCTAGAGATTGGCAAGCCAACTGGGGGGGAAGTTTAGCGCAGCCCCAAGCCGCCATCGACGGCCAGGATTTGGCCAGTAATGAATCGTGCCGCGTCCGAGGCAAGAAATGCAACCACCTCGGCGACGTCGCTCGGGGTACCGACCCGGCGGAGTGGTGTCAGCGATGCGTACTTTTCGCAAGTGGATGCCGGCATGGGCCGACGCTTTGAAGCGATGACTCCCGGCGCAACCGCGTTCACCCGAATCGTCGGGGCCAGTTCGATCGCCAGGATCTTTGTCAGCATAATCACGCCAGCTTTGGATGTCGCATAGGGAGCCGAGACCGGGAACCCCGGCTGTGGTGTCAGGCCTCCGTCGGAAGCAAGATTGACGATCACCCCATCGCCATGCGCCCGGAGAGGCTCCGCCGCGGCTTGACAGAGGAAGAAGACGGCGCGCAGGTTGAGCGTGAACGTCTCTTCCCAGAGTGCCAGGGTGACCATCTCTAGTTTGGTTGAACTGTAGGTTCCGGCGTTATTCACCAGGACGTCCAGGCGACCAAAATGGGCAAGTGTCGCGGCGATCAGTCGCTCCGGGGTTTGTGGATCGCAGAGGTCGCCCGGCACTAGCACGGACTGAACGCCTTGGCCTTGCACATCGGACTCAAGTGATCTGGTGCTGCCTTGGGAGCGGTTGTAATGCAGCGCGAGATCAAATCCGTCGGCGGCTAAACGCAGCGCAATTGCGCGCCCAATTCCGCGACCGGAACCGGTGATCAAGGCAACGTGACGCGAAGTTTCCACCCCAGCCGGGCCTCCCGAGGTATCTTGGCTGCAGCTTTAGTGCCGTCAGGATAGGATCTGCTAAAATGGCAGGCGCATTTCACACGGCCAAACCGCGGAGGTGCAATGAACACGAAATTGTTGAACAAAACTCTGCATCCTTTGTGCCTCCGTGGTTTCGTTCCTCTGAGTGGCGTATACTTGAAATGAGAGAGTTTTGAGCGACTGCATGGAATTGCGTGATCTGCCAACCTTGCAGGAACATGAGAGCGTTATCGAGGGGATCTCAACGCGCTGGGTGACTGGTGGTCAAGGTGAACCGGTCGTTTTCTTGCACGGTTGGGGGGGGGAAGTCGCCAGCTTTGGCCCGATCCTGGCTCGTCTGGTTACTCAGTGTCAGATCATCGCGCTAGATCTCCCCGGTTTTGGGCGTACCTCGCCGCCGCCCGTTCCGTGGGGCTCGTTCGACTACGCGCGGTTTTTCAGGTCATTCCTACGCGAGCTTGGGATCAACTCGGCCACCTTAATTGGCCATTCCTTTGGTGGCAAGGTCGGACTCATCGTCGCGGCACAAGTACCAGACTTGGTGCGGAAACTCGTCCTCGTCGACAGCGCGGGAATCCGCCCGCGACGTGGCCCAAGCTATTACGCCCGCGTCTCCTTCGTCAAGGCTGCCCGGAGCCTTCTTGCGCTGCCGGTCCTGCGTCTCGTCCGAAAACCGATCATGCGTCGCGTTTACCAAATGGCTGGTTCAAGCGATTACAACGCGGCCATGAATCCAATCATCCGCGCCACGTTGGTGAAAGTCGTCAATGAGGATGTGCGAACGTTGCTTCCTCGGATCAAGGTGCCGACGTTGCTCGTTTGGGGCGACCAGGATGCCGATACACCACTTTCCGATGGTCGCTTGATGGAAAAGCTCATCCCGGACGCCGGTTTGGTCGTTTTCGAAGGAGCGGGGCACTTCGCCTATCTCGACCGGCTTGATCAGTTCTGCCGAGTCGTCGCACACTTTATCGAGCACTGATGATCGCGTATCTCCCAATTGTCGCGACGGTCCTTTTCGTCTTCGCTTGGGGGCGTCCACTCATTCTTCTCGGCTTACGCTCTTTGCACATTCTGCAGCTCGAGGAATACCAAACCGCCCGTTTTTGGCGTTGGCTTCTCCGCCACGCCCCGGTGGCGCTCGATTGGCCTCTGCTGCTCGGCGCAGTGCTGACGTCGCTCGCTGCTTTTACGGGAGTGATTTTCGTTTGGGCACTCGTCTGGGCGGTCGGAACGGGGTTGGGTGTGCGCCAAACGCTGCGAGCGAGAATGGCCGAGGCGAAAAAGCCACTGGTTCTAACCGCACGAGCCCGCCGGCTGTTCGCTGGCTGGATCGTTTGTGAAGCGGCCGTTGGCGGTCTTGTAGGTAGCGGCCTTTATCACGCGGCCGGTCGAATTGGTGTTCCGTTACTGGCTGGTGGGGCGGCCGGACTATTCGTCGCCGGGTTGCTTTGCTGGCCGCTGGTGTCGCTGGCCAATCTGCTCCTCTATCCCGTCGAAGCGGGATTCCGTGCCTACTACCTCGGCTCGGCACGGGCAGTGCTTCGGAAGCACCATCCGATCGTCGTCGGCGTAGCCGGTAGTTATGGCAAGACGAGCACAAAGATAATCTTGGCTCAGATTCTTGCGACCCGCCAGCCAACGCTGGCAACTCCTCGGAGCTTCAATACACCGATGGGATTGTGCCGGGTGATTCGCGAGCAATTGCACCCTAACCATCGATTCTTTATTGCCGAGCTGGGGGCGTACCAACGGGGCGAAATCAGGCAGCTCGCGCGGCTGGTTCAGCCAACGATCGGGATTCTCACCACGGTTGGACCAGAACACCTCGAGCGCTTCGGCTCAATGGAGAACGTTCGTAAGGCCGAATTCGAGATCGTTGAATCGTTGCCTCCCGATGGCTTGGCGATCTTCAACGGTGACGATGCAATCTGTCGCGAGCTTGCTCCGGGCGCGAAATGCCGTTGGGTATTCGCCGGTGGCCCTCCTGCCGACCAACGACAGCTCTGGGCTGAAGACGTGACGCTAACGTCCCACGGCCTCGATTTCGTGCTTTGTTCGGCTGATGGCCAGCGCGCACCGGTGACGACAGTTCTGCTTGGGCGACACAACGTCGCGAACGTGCTCTGCGCCGGCTGCGCCGCCCTCGCCTGCGGGCTCTCTTTTGATGATCTGGTCGCGGCGATTCCACGGCTCACCCCGGTGGAGCACCGACTGCAGCTCTTGCCGAACGACAACGGCGTGGTCGTGATCGATGATACCTACAACTCGAATCCCCGGGGTGCAGCGGCTGCACTCGAGACGCTCGCGACTTTCCAAGGAGGACGTCGGTTTCTAGTGACGCCGGGGATGGTCGAGCTCGCGGACGTGCAGGATGCCGCTCACCGCGAGTTGGGTCGGCAAGCGGCGAGCGTATGTGAAGGAGTTATTTTGATTGGACCTCGACAGACCCGAGCGATCGCCGAGGGATTAGTTGAAGCAGGCTTTGCCAAGGACCGTCTCATCGTCACGCGAAGCCTTGCCGAGGCGACAGATCACTTGCGAACGTTGCTGCGACCCGGCGACGCTGTACTCTTCGAAAATGATTTGCCTGATAACTACGTTGAGTAGCCAAATCGGGTGGAGGGGCGATTGTGAGTAAGCTGCGAGTTGGGGTGATCTACGGTGGGCGTTCGGTCGAACACGAAGTGTCGATCGTGACTGCTCTCCAAGCGATGGAGGCTTTGGATCCCGAGCGGTACGAAGTTGTGCCGCTCTACATTACGAAGCAGGGGGACTGGCTCACCGGCTCTGCCCTCCGCAAGCTCGAGACGTATCGCTCCGAAAGTGATGCCCGTCGCGCGCTGACACGAGCATCGATTGTACCCTATCCCAACGCTGGAGTGCTCCAGGTTGCCGAGCGTGGTCGATTCCTGCCCCTAGGAGGCTCGTCGAAGATCGTCGTCGACGTGGTCATTCCCTGTATTCATGGAACGTTTGGCGAAGATGGCACCTTGCAGGGCTTGCTTGAGTTGGCAGATATCCCTTACGTCGGCTCCGGTGTACTTGGCTCGGCAGTGGGGATGGATAAGATCGCGATGAAAGCGCTCTTCCGATCAGCTGACCTTCCGGTCCTCGACTGTGTGGTGATCCGACGCGACGAATGGGAGAAACGACCGGACGAAGTCGTAGAGCGGATCGAGCGATTGGCGGGATATCCCGCTTTTGTCAAGCCGGCCAACCTCGGTTCGAGCGTCGGAATCACCCGAGCCGTGGAGGCAGAGAGCTTGCGCACCGCGCTCAACGTGGCGGCTCATTACGATGTGAAAATTCTGGTCGAGCGGGCGCTCGACGGAGCGATCGATGTGAACTGCTCAGTCCTTGGTTATGGCGACGATCTGCGTGTCTCGGTCTGTGAGCAGCCGATCGCCTGGGAGAGCTTTCTCAGCTATGAAGACAAATATATTCGCGGCGGCAAGGGGCAAGGGATGAAGGGCGCGAGTCGGCGCATTCCGGCCCCGATCTCGCCGGTGCTCACCGAGCAGATCCAGTCGCTGGCGCGGCGTACTTTTCAAGTCATCGATGCTGCCGGAGTGGCTCGCATCGACTTTCTGGTCACCCCGGAGGAAGTGGTTTACGTCAACGAGATCAACACAATCCCCGGTTCACTCTCATTTTATCTCTGGGAAGCGACTGATCTTCCGTTCCCACGCCTTATGGATCGGCTCATTGAGATTGCTCTCACGCGTCATGCCGATCGTGAGAAGACAAGCTACTCATTCGATTCAGATCTGATTGCCAAAACGTTGGCAGGGTCCGGCAAAGCCCGGCGCTAAGACAAACGGGTAGTCCAAGCAGTCCATGGCGCTGATCGCAGACAGCCCTTGATCCTCCCCGTCGACGGGGAGGATCAAGGGCATCCGCCCGCCGGCAAAAGAAGATGGCCTCGCTTTAGAACCCGTAAATCTTCCCGTACTTCTCATTCAGGTATTTAATAAGATAATCCGGTCGCGGTTTCTCGCCAGTGGCGCGCTCGATTAGTTCGGCCGGTTGGTAGATGCGACCGTGCTGGTGGATGCGCTCACGGAGCCAGGACAGGACGATCTGGAAGTCCCCCGCCGCGAGCCGTTCGTCGAGATCTGGAACCTCACGCCGGAGGGTTGCCCACAACTGTGCAGCGTACAGATTGCCGAGGCTATAGGTTGGGAAGTAACCAATCAATCCCGAAGCCCAATGGGTATCCTGAAGTACGCCTAAGCGATCATTGGGTGGAGTGATTCCAAGGTATTCCTGAGAGCGCTGGTTCCAGAGTGCCGGGAGATCATCCACGTCGATCTCGCCGCCGATTAAGCGCCGTTCGATCTCAAAGCGCAGAATGATGTGGAGATTGTAGGTCACCTCGTCGGCTTCGACCCGGATCAAAGAACGATCGACACGATTGACCGCCCCGACGAACATCTCCGGCGTGGCCGTCCCAGTTTGGACGGGGAAGATCTCCCGGAGGCGCGGCAACACAAACTGCCAGAAAGGAAGACTGCGGCCAATGAAGTTTTCCCAGAGGCGGGACTGTGATTCGTGAATCCCAAGGGACACGCTCGCCCCGACTCCCGTGCGGACAAGATCGACCGGTAGGCCCTGATCGTAGAGGGCGTGCCCGCCTTCGTGGATCGACGCGTAAAGTGCTACTTGGAGGTCATGGTCGTCGACCCGGGTGGTAATCCGTACGTCGGTTGGACCAAAGCTCGTTGTGAAAGGATGGGTCGATAGATCCTGTCGGCCAGCTTCGAAGTCGAACCCCATCTGACGCAATACCAGTTCGGTGAAAGCGAGCTGCTTGGCCGGGTCGTACTCTTGCTCCAGGACCGATCGGTCCGGCTGACGACCTGTGCTAGCAATTCTCCTAAGCAAGGTAACTGTTTCGGAGCGGAGGTGTGTGAAAAGCTCGGCGAGCTGGGCAGTTGTCGCTCCTGGCTCGTATTCGTCGAGGAGTGCATCGTAAGGAACGTCTTTATAGCCGATGCAGGCGGCTTCCTGGCGCTTCAAGTCGACGATGCGCCGTAAGTAGGGGGCAAATTGCTCCCACCGAGACTCTCGACGCGCGATACGCCAAGCCTCGACCCCCTCGGTCGTCGCCATCGCAAGGTCTCGCACCAACGAGGCTGGCAGCTTAGTGGCTCGGTCGTAATCACGACGAGTCGTTTTGATCATTGCCTGGTCGGTTGGCGAAAGAGCGTTGAAGCTCGTCGGCTCTTCAAGTATGCTCAGCAGCCTACCGATTCGCGGCTGGGTGAAGCGCTCGTGAAGCAGCCCTTGTAGAGTGGCCTGCTGGGTTGCCCGGAATCGTGCGCCCTTCTTAGGCATCATCGTTTCTTGATCCCAGCCGAGCACTGCCGACGCTTGCGACAAGTCAACGACCTCAGCAACGCGGGTGTGCAACTCCTCAATGGGAAGAATATTCATCATGCTGATATCTTTCATCCTCTCCATTCTCCTGAGAAGTATACCACGATATTGAGCAAGCCGATTAAGCTTACGCCTTCAAGCTAGTGTTCGTGATATCGGTTGGCATTGGTATCCCGAAAAATAATGTCAACTTAGCTTGACAGAGGAGCGCATGGGTGTTTACAATGGCCACCATTAGCGCTTCCTGTCCCCAGGATGCCCGATTGTCCTCACTCCTCTGGTTACGCTCGGACAAGAGCAATGGACTGACCTGGCGCCAAGAGGAATACATGCAATTAGCGGAAGGCGACACCCGGAGGGCGACTGGGCGACGGCTCGGTCGCCGTGGGGTTGGCACAGGAGTGTGCCCGTGGCCGCCAAGGGCAACACGGGTCGTTTTGGTCACGGGTGGCGTGGGGTTGCTGCCTTTGGCCATCGTGGTTGGGATGATCCTGCTCCGGCCGATGGCGCCGACGGTCAGTTTACTCTGGCCAATTGTCGCGTTGACGGTTTTGGCGACTGGCGCAGCAGTGGCAGGGAGTCTCGCGGTGAGTCAGCCGCAGCTCCGCTCAATCACGCAGCTCCATCGAATTGCTCGTCGGCTGCTGATTGGCGATCCGCCGGGACCACTGCCGGCTGAGGTGGTCATTGAGCTAGCACCGCTGGCAACCGATCTGGCGGATCTGGCAGCCGAGCTCGACCGATTGCGAAACGAGCTTGAACGGACTTCTCGGGAATTAAAATACGCGCTTGAAGGGCGCCAGCATCTGGTCAGTTCCTTGGCGATTGAGAACAGCCGGTTGCGTGCCGAGGCGTCGGTTGTTCACGAATTCGTCGAAACCGTGAATCGTCCTCTTGATCGTGAGCAGGTTTGTTTGCAGCTACTCAATGCGCTCGAAGACGAGATTAGCTATCGTGAGGCATTGATCTATCTCGTCGACCCGGAAACCGGCCAGCTTCGGCCATCGGCGGTTAGCGACCGTGAGCGAAACTATCGGCATGTCGGCCGATACGTACGTGAGCTACCGAATTTTTCATCGGAGCCAGTCAACGGACGCAGTCTGGTGGGGGTCGTCTATCAGACCGGTAAAGCGATTATTGTCGCTGATGTCCGGGTCGATGGACGCTTTGCCGGGTTGCGAGAAGAATTGCGAAGTTACCTAGCTGTGCCGATCGAGGCGAAGTCGCAGGTCATTGGTGTCTTGCAGCTTGGCGATACTGAGCCGGACGCTTACGATGCCCACGACGAGCGTCGTCTCGCGACGCTGGCGCGTTATGCTGCGGTGTGGATCGAAAACGTGCGACTCTTCGAAGAGGCGGCGAAGGTGGAAGCACTGCGCGAGGTCGATCGCTTGAAGTCAGAGCTTCTTTCGACCGTTTCCCATGAGCTGCGCACTCCCCTCGCGTCGATCAAGGGGTATGCGTCGAGCCTGCTGCGTGAAGACGTCGAATGGGATGATGAGACGCGTCGCGAGTTTCTCCAGATCATCGACGAAGAGAGCGATCGCTTGAGTGGGCTCATCGAAGATTTACTTCAGATGTCGGAGATCGAGGCCGGCGTCCTTCGGATTACCAAGGAACCGGTCCGAATCGGTCGCTTGGCACAGAAAGTCGTGAAGAAGTTGCGCCCACAGTCGCGTGAGCACTCGATTAATGTCGCGGTTGCGCCGGACGTTCCTGAGACAATGGGGGATCCGCGACGACTCGAGCAAGTGCTCCATAACCTCATTATGAATGCGATCAAGTATTCGCCAGGCGGCACTCAAGTCAACGTGCGTGTCTCAAGGCAGCAGAACGACGTGGTCGTATCTGTCAGCGACCAAGGTATTGGCGTCGCGCCAGAACACCTAGAGCACATTTTTGAGCGCTTCTATCGCGTGGATGGTGCCGTGGTCCGAGAGATCGGTGGATCAGGACTGGGCTTGCCGATCTGCCGTGGACTGGTCGAGGCACACGGAGGGAAGATCTGGGTCGAAAGCCAAGTTGGACAAGGAAGTACGTTTTTGTTTCGGATCCCAATCGTTCCGATCGAACGGTCATCCGAGGTGGGAGAACGGCGTCTCGTTGAAGTTGGTGCCGATGAGTGAGCAATAAGCGATGATGAGCCTCAAGGCAGGGAATTTTCCATTAGGAGAGAAACGGACGTGCCTAAAGAGAAGATCCTAATTGTGGACGATGAAGCGCGTATCTTGCGTCTGGTCCGGAGCAATCTCGAGCCAAGCGGTTACAAGGTGCTCACCGCGATGGATGGCGATTCCGCCTTGACCGCGGCTGAGCAGAATGATCCCGATCTGATCATTCTCGACCTCATGCTGCCGAAGATCGATGGTTTCGAAGTCTGTCGACGGCTTCGCGAATTCTCGACCGTGCCGATTATTATCTTGACCGCGAAAGGCGAGGAAGTCGATAAGGTCAAGGGGCTCGAGCTCGGGGCTGACGACTATCTCACGAAACCTTTTGGGGTGCCCGAGCTGTTGGCGCGCATCAAAGCGGTCTTGCGACGTACCCGAGTGCCGCCAACGCAGCGCCAGGAGCCCGTTTTCAACCTTTCGAACTTCTCGGTTAACTTTGCACAGCGGCGGGTTGTCGCGCACGGAGTAGACGTCAAGCTCAGTCCAACCGAGTACAAGCTATTGTATGAGCTGGTTACGAACGCCGGTCGGGTCGTTCTCCATCAGGATCTACTGGCCCGGGTCTGGGGGCGTGAGTACCGTGACGAGACCGAGTATCTGCGGGTCTACATTCGCTACTTGCGGCAAAAGATCGAAGAGGATCCTTCACAACCCAAACTGATCTTGACCGAGCCTGGCGTAGGCTATCGCTTCGCCGCGCCTGCCGATCAACCAGCCGAGGCCGCGCCGGTACCGACAGGTACCTGATCTCTAGTTCGGCCCCAGCACGAACCGCTCAATCGCCACCGCGACGCCATCGTCGCCAACAGGGGGGACGATGGCGTCTGCCTCGGCCAGGATTGCTGGCTGCGCGTTTGCCACGGCTACGCCCAGGCCGGCCCAGCATAGCATTTCGACGTCGTTCCAATCATCCCCGATTGCCATTGTCTCCGAAAGGGAAACGCCTAAAAAAGCAGCGAGCCAGGCCAGCCCGGTTCCTTTGTGAACGTCCGGCCTACTGAACTCGACGAGTAACGGATGACCGGTCGTTACGTGGAGCCGATCGCCAAAGCGGAGGCGCATCTCCTCGACGAGCTGGCGGGTCCGTTCGGGAGGTGAGTCAATCGCGAGGTGAGTGGGATCGTCAGTGAGATGGGCAAGCAAATCACCTACGGCGATGGCATTGACGCGGAGCAATGAGTCGTAGTTGAACCGATTCGGGTCGAGGCGGTCGACGAAGACTTGCTCGCCGACGTAGGCCCGGGCGTCGAGACCTTGGGCGCGTGCTTCACGAATAACCTCTCGCGCTAAGGCGAGGGGAACACCACAGCGATGGAGAATGCGCCGTGTGTTCGGCTCGACGATCAAGGCACCGCCATAGCAGATGATCGGCGTGCGTAAGTCGAGCTCGGCGACCAATGCCTCGACGAGCGGGTACATGCGACCGCTTGCCAGCGTAACGTGAATGCCTCTCTCGACCGCCTGATGAACCGCCCAAACCACGCGGGCCGATAGTGGACGCCCCCGTTCGAGGATAGTCCCGTCCACGTCGATCGCAACTAACCGGTAGGATCGAGACTCCTTATTACAGAGATCTAATATGGCTCGTTCCCCTTTTTATCCTGGTCTAACCCGCGGTGGGTAGGATGGGAGACGTGGAAGGGCGGGAGCGCAAACGGACTCGCCCCGTGGCGCGGGTCGAGGGAGAATCTTTCTCAGAAAGGAGGTGGCACCCGGCGTTCCCGCCCTGGGGGTTTTCTCCCTCCCCGTGGCGCCAGGTCACGTTTCATCAACCTCTTCGAACTCAGCTTCGATACGTTCTTTCAGGATTTCTAAAAGCCGCTCGTCTTCTTCGCGAAGCTTGTTGGCGGCTAGCTTGGCGACTAATCCCCACAGTCCCCGAAAGTGGTATTCACTGGCAACCGTGAGGCGTGTCCCGTCATCCTCTGGCTCGAGCGTGGTGGTGACGTGCACCATGCCGTGGTCGACGCCAACAACTTCCTCTTCGATCCGTTCTTTCGGATACAACCGGTAGCGACGCTGCTGGCGGATACGTTTGCCGTCGCGCTCCCATTCGTTTTCGCAGAGAACCTCGTTGTCTCTACGCTCAAGAACTTTCTGCACTTTGAGACTGGGGTTGATTCGCAAGCGAACTTCCCCCCCGTATTCGGTCAGAATGTCGAACACGTCGTCGCGCGGAGCGTCGACGTGGATACTGGCTTCGATCCACACGCTCGGCTTGTACTCCTGGGTGACGATGAGCCCTCGCGAGCAAGGCACGCCCATCTCACCGATTATTATATCGCCGTTTGTTATGCCGAGCGTGGCTAAGCTTGTTTCGAGCCGCAGTGAGGAATCTCCGGGCGCGGATTCCTCACTGCGGCTCGAAATGACCGTTTCGACCGGGGGTGAATGTATGTACCCGCTGAGTTGACATCAATCGGCAGTATGCTATAGTTCCAGGCGTAGCAATTCAACCTGGTGGACACGTTGTGATTAATCCTTTTACGATCCTCTGGAAGTCGGTTGTCGACGTTTATGGCGAGTTGTTTCCGATGGTGGGAATGAATGTGCTCTGGCTGATCCTGAGCATTCCAATCGTCCTGGTCGTTACGTTGGTGTTGATGTTGTTCAAGGTTCCCGGAGAGTTGGCGCTGCCGATTGCCTTGCTATTTGCTCTGCTCGCACCCAGTCCATCGTCGGTAGGGATTCAGAATTACGTCAATCAGCTGGTGAAAGAGGAGCGGGTTGAGTTCGACCTTTTCTGGGCGGGCTTACGCACGCTCTGGCGTCCGAGCCTGATCCTTTTGGGGATCAGCGTCTTCGGTACCGCGTTACTCGGCGTCAACCTCATGTTCTACCTGTCGAGCTCGCTGACCGTGCTCCACTATTTTGCAATTCTCTGGCTCTATGCCATCGTGGTCTGGATTATCATGATGCTCTACATGAACCCCTTGCTCGTCGAGCAAGAGAATAAAAGTATCAAGCTGATCGTCCGGAATTCTTTCTTGCTCGCCGTTGATAACGTGATCCCGAGCTTAGTTCTCGTGGTCGTGCTCCTAGTTTTGAGCGCAGTGAGCATCGGAATTACGCTGCTGGTCGCGCTCCTGACGGCGTCGCTCGCCGCGACCGTGGAAACACGCGCTGTCCTCAGTTACCTGGAGAAGTATCGGTTGCGCGCGGCGAAGCAGTCTTCCTAAAAACTGACCAAAGAGTAAAAGCAAAGGGGGCAAGAGGCTCTCACCTTTGCTTTTGGGCCCAGGCTACGGCTGATTTTTCTGCAAGAAATCATTGACCTGCGGCACGATCTTTTTGACTGCTTCCGCGCCCGATTCCTTGTCTAGCCACACCAGGCTTAATTCCTTCTCGATAATCTGCTGATCAATTTGGAGCCATAATGGTGTGGCCGGATCAGGATGGATGATTTCCTGGCCTTGACGCGCGATGTCGCGCCGATGCGGTGGAAGCTTGGGATCAAGCCCTTCGAGGTAGTCGAGGGCCGATTTTCGCGCCGGATACCAGGTGGCCGACATGAATTTCAGAGATTCGGGGGAGACGATGTATTTCAGCACCTCCCAGGCCGTGGCCGGTTGCTTTATTCCTTTGATGATCGATAGACCCTGGCCTCCGCCCGTCGTTACTGGCGGGCCATCTCCTCGAGGATTCGCGGCGTAGTCCCAATCAAATTTTGCCTTCCGATAGCTCTGAACGTTGGCCGCAGGGGCAATGATCATCGCGGCTCGACCAGTAAGGAACTCATCATCGAAGGTGATCGCGTTGCCCTCGGCAGGCCCAGGTGACACCTTGTATTTGTAAATCAAGTCTTGCATGAATTGGAGAGCGGCCGCCGCTTTGTCGTTGAGGGTGCACTGCGTGTAGTCCTTGTTGAAGAACTCGCCACCATTAGCCCAGATCCATTGGCCAATGCCCCCGCGTAGCTGACCAGTGCGAAGCATGAATCCGTACTGGGTTACCCGTCCCGATGGGTCTCGCCTGGTGAGCTTCTGGGCAAGGTCGGCGAAGGCGCTCCAAGTCCAGCTCGCTACGTTGACGTCGGCCGGCGGCAAGGCCAGACCTGCTTCCTTGAATTTGTCGACGTTGACGTAGATCAACTGATTGGACATGCCACGCGGGAGAGTGTAGGTGACCCCCTTCCAAATGTACTGTTGGATGCCTTTTTCGAAGAAATCACTCAGATCGTAGTGGTCGCGCTGGATCAAGGGATCGAGCGCTGCGAATGCCCCCTTCGAACAAAACTGAAGGGTCTGGCCAGATTCCAGAGAGACAAGGTCGGGTGGATCCCCTCCCGCGATCATCGTCTGAAGACGCTCGGCGACCTGGGGCAAGGAGGCGCCAGGCATGCTCACCCATTGGATCGTTGAACCATTGGAGTAAGCTTTGGCCCACTGTTCTGAGAGTTTGTCGAGCAACGGTTGATCCGTCACACTAGCACTAATCAGGATTCGGGTGGTGACGTTCCCGGCCACGTCCGGAGCCGGTGTCGTCACCGGTATCAGTTGACCGGACGTTGCTGGAGCCGTGGCAGTTGGTGGCCTCGCAGGCTGAGCGAGAAGCGGAGTTGTAGGCTTGACGGAAACTGTCTGATTCGAGGGAGACGGGGCCGGAGGCGCTGCGGTTGGAGATAGTAACGTGGATCCACACGCCGCGACAATCGTAGTGCTGGCCAGAATCGCCACGTCGACGACGTAGCGACGACGAGTGATGCGACGTCTCGGGATGGAGACTCGTTGTTGTTCCGGAGAGTACACCGATGCAATCTGCTCCTTTCATCGACAGTATTGGAGGATACGATCTGCTACGCCGTACGGGTTGGACATCAACTCGGATCTACCCGCTATCGTAAGGAAGTGCCATGAAACTGTCAATTAAGCGAATTAATGAAGCTACACAGAGAAGCGCAGAGGGCGAGTTTCTGGGGACGTGAGCCAGGGGGATACCGCGGCGGAAGGTCACACTCAGGCGGGATCCGGTCATTCTGAGTGCAGCGGAGCGAAGGATCTCCAACTGGTGCGCAGGTCGGCGTGATACGCGAGTGATGGCTATGACGGAGACTTGACGATCATCGTGACCTGGTGGGCATTAGCTGGAGCCGTGAGCGTCGCACTATCTTGGATGGGGGCTACTTTGCCGTCGACTATCGCGGACTGAATCGTCAACGGGCTTGGTGCAGTAATCACGTAGCCGCCCGGCGGCAAAGGGCCGTCCAAGATCAAGTCGATCGTCCGTCCGTCGGCCGACCGGGTCATCGAATACGAGACCGGACCGAGCGCAGTTGGCATGCCTTTCAGATCGACGTGCTGGCCGGCTGAGAGCCAGGCGTCAGGGAATGGCCCGATCGCGATGGCGTTGTCTTGTTCGCGGACAAGCATATCTCGGACCAACATGATTAGCTCGGCCGCCATCCAGGAATGGGGCATGTCACCTGAAGCGAAGGTCGCGCTGGTTGGCGTTACCGCTTCGGCCCAGGCGTACAGGTGGGGAGCGGTTTGATGAGCAAATGTCCACTGGAGAATCGTCCAAACGTGATCCATCATGCCGAGCTGGTAGAAGGCGTGGGCGAGACTGAGTCCGGCATATGGCCAATCGTTGTCCCCGTAGTGTCGGTACGCGCCACCGTAGGGCTTGATCGTCCATTGGTAGTAGGCTTCGAACGTATGCTGGACGAGCGGTGACTTGGGATCGAGCACGTCCACTGGCCAGAGTGCCGGGGTTCCGCTCCGAGCCATCGCCGTCGAGTGGGTATCCTCGGGACCATTCGGGATGAAAGGGAGGCCATCCGAGGTTGGCATCTGCTCAACGCCGTTGAGCACCGCCTGACGGAGCAGATTCTCTTGCTGGCTTAGCCAGGCCACATCGTCGGTATGACCGAGCTGACGCGCCGCGTCGGCGGCTTCTTGAAACCCAGCCATTCCCCAGAAGTCATCCCAATAGTGGTGCCAGGTCGGATCGAGCAGGTCTTCGGCGCTCTCGCCGGCCGGAAAGATACCGTAATAGGGGGTGCCTTGCCGGCTTGCCGTGCGCGTCGTGGCGAGTTGATCGCGCTGAAACTGCGCGGCTTTGATGATGCTCGGGTAGGCGTCGCGCAAGAAGCCCAGATCGTGGGTCATCCGAGCGTGCTCGACCAAGGCGTAAATGACTTCGCCTTGACTATCCCATTCGGTTTTCAGCGGCTCGCGTGGTTGGCCCGATGGCTCGATGATTGGTGGAAAGCGCCCGGATGGAAGCTGACTCGCGAGGATACCTCGAAGCACGGTATCAACAAGAGTGTGCTGGCCGACCTGATCAAGCGCGGTCGTGAAATATGCGGCGTCTCGCATCCAGAACGCATGCTCGACCAGCGGGCCGGAGTACAGTTGGTTACCCTGGCGGGCCATGAGCATGTACGCGAGCGATGCGTAGAAAGCGTTCGTCACGTCGGAGTCGCCAACCGAAAGCTCGACCTGATGGAGGCGCTGCTGCCAATCTGCCGAGACCTGCTCCTGCAGTCGACTGACGTCGAGGCGGGATAGCTGATCGACCAGGGCAGAAGAAGGAGGTTGCGCAGCCATCGGCAGGACAAAGCTGTAGGTTATCGATTGACCGTTGTCCAGTGTCAACCGGTAACCTAATACCCCCTCGGCAAGTCCGTTGGCGCTCGACGCCTGATCGTTCGGCGGTGCTTTGTTCTGGCCGGCGAGCACTGAGGCGTCGATCTCTGTCTCATTGAGGGCCCCGTGCATCGTGGCTGGCTGCTGGGCGACGACGACGAGCTTGCCATTCGCGGCGATGCTTGTCGCGGTTGTCGCGACCTGGGCGAGCGGCGAAACACCGCCGGCCGGGCCGAAAGGCCGGACGGCCAGGAAAAGAGTCAGTGGCCGAGCTGGCCCTGTCCCCCGGAGAGTGACCCTTGCGACCACGACCGATTCTGCCCCCTCGGTTGGGGCGATTGGAGATGGACCGGTCGAGGCGCTGAAGACGGTCGTCGTAATCATGATGCCGCTTGCCTGCCATTGAGAGGTAATCAAAGGTCGCTGACCACCGTCGAGCGACTGGGTGACATCGGCCGGTCGGGGAACGTAGAGCTGGCCACTGGAGTCATCTCGGAGCCAAACGTTGACGCCCAGGGTATTCGTTATGGGTGAAAAGGTCCCATCGGTGGCAACTAATCCTTCGTTGCCACCGCCATCGAGGCCAATCGCACTCCAGGCAAGCTGATTGTCCGCAAACCAGTGGGGCCAGGCTGCCTCGGGATGCCGCGACCGAAAGTTCTTGAAGTACTCGGCGGCCGCGTTGGGATTAACCGGGACGGTTGGCTGAGTCGGCGTCGGCGGAACGGTCGGTGTTGTGCTCACTGGCGCCGCGGAGTTGATTGGAGCAGGCAACACCTCGGCCCGGGAATTCGGAGGTGAACACGCGACCAGAGCGTAATTCAAAGCGAAGGTCGCGATCAGGAAGCGATAAAGCAACGGAAGACGACGCGTCATGATCTCTCAACTGGAATTCCCTCTCCCTCTGGAAGAAGGCGAGGATGAGCTCTGCCCGCTAATCTCTTTGGATCCGGCGGCCCGATTGGCTACACGTAACTATATACCACCGGCGCGCTCGGCGCAGCGAGACTGAAAGCCGAACATGGTATAATGTGACGTTGGATTCAACGGTTTTCCTCTAATACTCGGCAGCTTGGAGCTGCCCGAGTGTCTTGCTATGACAATTCACGGAAATAAACATTTCAGCTCATGGCAGATCCGTACGATCCGACCGAAGGATGGTCGAATGTCCCGCCTGGTCTTAGGTTTAGGGAAGATTTCTCGTAACCGTCGGCCTTAAAGGGGTGACAGGGGATCATTCCCGATTAGGTTCCCTGGAGGTGTACGAAGATGTCTGGACACAGTAAATGGGCACAAATTAAACATCAGAAGGCGGGAAACGACGCCCGGCGCGGTCAGCTATTCACCAAGCTCGGACGCGAAATCACGATTGCTGCGCGTGAAGGCGGACCGGATCCCGACTCGAACTTCCGCTTGCGGTTGGCCATCCAGCACGCACGCGATGCAAACATGCCATCGGAGAATATCGAACGCGCGATCAAGCGGGGCTCGGGGCAATTGGAAGGGGCGAACCTTGAAGAAGTGACCTACGAAGGCTACGGCCCGGGCGGAGCCGCGGTGCTCGTCGAGGCAATGACGGATAATCGCAATCGTGCGATTGCCGAAGTTCGCAACGCCTTCACCCGAGGTGGTGGAAACCTGGGTGAAGCCGGTTGCGTTGGCTGGCTCTTCGAGCCGCGTGGCGTGTTGACGATCGAAGCAAATGGTCATGATCCGGATGAACTTGCACTGCAGGCGATTGATGCCGGTGCCGAGGACGTTCAGGCTGACGGCAACGTTCTCGAAGTCTTCACGAGTCCTGCTGATCTTGAGAAGGTTCGGCGTGCACTCGATGCTTTACACGTGAAGATCGATAATGCCGAGGCGACAATGGTTCCGAAAACGACCGTCACGGCCGACGACGACACCGTGCTCAAAGTCGCGAGGCTCGTCGAGCGTCTCGAGGAGCTTGACGACGTTCAGAAGGTCTATACCAACCTGGAAATACCGGACTCGGTGTGGGAGCAGCTTGAGAAGTGAGGCGGCGTGACGGTCGAGCGTTGCGCGCTGGGTGTTGATCCTGGCACGGCCCGCATGGGCTACGCGGTGATCTCCCAGTCCAAGGCTGACCTTACGCTGCTGGTTCATGGAGTGCTTGAAACTGCCAGCGATCTGCCAATGCCCGAGCGATTGCGGCAATTATATGATGGGCTGCTCCAGGTGATCGACGAGTATCATCCAACTGAGTTGGCAATTGAGGATCTCTTTTTCAACCGCAACGTTCGCAGTGCCCTCGCGGTGGGACAGGCGCGTGGTGTCGTTTTGCTCGCCGCTGCCCACCGCGAGCTCGCGGTTTATAGCTATACACCTCTCCAGGTGAAACAGACAATCACAGGTTTTGGGCGCGCACGAAAAGAGCAGATTCAAGAGATGATGCGCGTGCTTCTCCATTTAACGACTATCCCTCGACCAGACGATGCCGCCGACGCGGCAGCCCTGGCACTCTGCCATCTCAATCGCGTTGCCGGACACGAAGCTTTCCAGAGCATGCTCCCTCCGAGTGAACGCATGCCGAGGATGCGATGATCACTGCGGTGCGGGGGGTGCTCGAAGCAGTCGGTCCGGAGTGGGCGATCGTCGGGGTTGGTGGACTGAGTCTGCGCATTTTCGCGCCGACTACCACCTTGAACGCTCTGCCACCAATCGGTCAAACCATCCATCTTCACACCTATTTTCAGGTCCGCGAAGATGCCCTGGCACTATACGGCTTTCAATCTCCCGACGATCTAGCGTTTTTTGAGCAGTTGATTGCCGTCTCAGGCGTAGGTCCAAAGCTAGCGTTGGCCATGCTGTCGTCTGCCTCGAGCGATACGTTACGCGCGGCAATTGCCAGTGAAAAAGCGGAAAATCTCACGAAGATCCCCGGCATCGGGAGGAAATTGGCCGGACGATTGATTCTCGAGCTTCGGGGCAAGATCGTCAGTCCGGAGCAAGGTCCGCCCCCGGTTGAAGCAATACCCGACGTCGACGTGATCGAAGCGCTCGTTGGCCTCGGTTACACTCCCGCCGATGCCCAGGCCGCTATCCGCAGCCTCGGTCCGAATCCTCCTGCTGAGTTAGAGGAACGGATCCGCCAAGCCTTGAGGTATTTTGCCCGGACGTAACCTTCCTGTTCTCTCTCCATCTGAAAAGTGATAAAGCTGACGATTGCGCGGATGAATCTTGAACGCAGCTACTGATACACCGGGTGGGTAGGCGCAAAGTCGGGGCATTGACTCGTCTCTACGATCTTGCATCAGGATCTGGTCCGAAGAAGTCCTCGAAGCTGAGATTCGACGCCGGGGCCGGGACAGGGCGCTCGGGGAGGAATAGAGGGTCTTCCTGGTAAGGGCGGGCGTCAGGGGCGGTCTCGCGGTCGCGCTCGGCTCGACGAGCGGGATTGTTATAGTCGACCCAGCGCTGGGGAGCATCCTGGTCCTGGCCACCGTGCGGAGTGTGACGCTCACGGACCGCGACGAGAGCCGGGGCATTGACACTTGCCCCGATGATTACCGCCTGCCCCTTGGAAAGCGCCGGAAGCTCGTCGAGCACGTCGCGGCTGGCGCCTTCGACCGCAGCCGCGACGTTCGCTTGATCGATGGGATTGACGATGCGCAGCAGAATCTGGGTCATGCACTGGGAAAGCACGTCCTGATCGAGCTTGCCCGGTCGCTGGCTGATCAAGCCCACCCCGACGCCGAATTTGCGTCCCTCGGCGAGGATCGTCTTGAGAATTTCCGCGCTCGCGACTCGGTCGGTTCCTTGGCCGCCCGGAGCAAAGTGGTGCGCCTCTTCGAGCAGCACGTAGGCGGGGTAAGGCAAGTAGAGCTCGCTATTTCGACGGGCGCGCTGCCGCTCGGTGTCCTGACGCGCCTGGTAGAGCCGTCGCAGCAGCACGGCGACGACAATTTGTTGCTCTCGCTGATCGACTTCGTCGAGCTGTAAGACGGTGCATTGGCCCGGCTGGAAGAGGCTGCGCAAATCGAGGTGGCGCGTGTCGTCGAGAACCTGGCCTTTGCTCATGAGCTGGCGGATTCGCCATTCCAGCGATCCGGCGCTGCTTCGGTAGTCCGAGCCATCGTCTTCGTCCTTCTTGCGTGCCGCGAAGGCGTGCGCCTCACGGATCAGGTCGTCGGAGGTCCATTGGTCGGGAAGACCGGCTTCGCGCAGACTCTTGTTGACGACAGTTCGATGAGCCTCGGAAAGCACGTAGTCCATCCGGTCGGAGAGATCGATCAGGTAGCGCAGGTCGCCAACACGCAGTGTCGAAAAGCGGACATGGACATCTTCCGGTCGCAGCACCTTGACGATCGGCGCGTATCCGTCGTTGGCTTGAAAGGCCGGATGCCTTTCCATCTCCTTGAGCGTGTCGTATTCGGCGTGCGGGTCCACGATCAGCACACAGGCACGATTAGTTGGCTTCATCAGCTCTTCGATCATCACTGCCGCGAGATAACTCTTACCGGCCCCGGTCGAGGCAAGGATCGCCAGGTGAGTCGAGGTGAAGTCACGACCGGAGAGAACGATCGGCACCGCTCCTACCTCGCGGCTGAGCAGTGAGCCAACGTGAACTGCTCCGGTTTCGCCAATCGCACGCTTGTTCAGGATCTTGGCAACCATCGCATCACTCGCGAGGTAAATCGGCCAGCCAACTCGCGGTGAGATCCGCGGATTGACGAATGTCCGAAGCTGGTCGTCGAAATAGCCGAGCGTGCGAATACTTAGCTCGAAGAGCTCGGCGTCGCCGTTGTAGCCGTATAGGTCAGCAATGGCCTGCGGGGGAACCGCGGGGTCGGCGAGGAACTCATCGGGATAAAGCCGGGCCGGACGGCGCTCGGCGATTCGACCGAAGATCGGTCGACCGAGTGGATCACGTGGATCCAGATAGTAGACGAATTCGCCGGTCTTGAGTCGCTGCTCCTGATCCGGACTTATCACCAGAAATTCCTGGGGCGTTTCACCCGGTCCCTTGGCCGTGCCAACCGGACCGGACGATTGTGATCCATTCAGCGTGGATTTAAACGCGGGTCGATCCATCGTCACCTCGCCGGAATCGTCGCGCGCCAGCGAATGTTCTGACGTGCTACTGACAATCGTGCTGCTTCGTCGGGAAAGGCAGCTATCAGTTGGTCGAGAATTGAGCACAGCAGGTCGGGTAGTCCTGGAAACGGACGTGCCAGAAGACGGGGAAAGTATGCGACCTGAACGTGGCCCGCCGGGCGATGAAACGCGAGAAAGTCAGTCCGCGACAATCTACGTACCGGGGCGTCGAGGTCGGCGGCCAGGCTCGCCGTCTGCTGGTTCCAGGTGAGACCGTTTTGGTCTCGGCCTGCCGTGCCGACGATTGCTATGCCGAGCAAAGTAGCTGTTTCGGCCAGGTAATCCGGACTGAAGACCGGGATCTCTTCCGAGGTGCTCAATCGTGGGCCGAGTGTACCGTAGGCGGGGTTCACAAGCTGGGTCGTGTAGATTACGCCAATCAGCCGATACCGCTCGTCAACTGCGATCTCGACAAACTGACCAAAAGCGCGATCGGCCGGGGACGGAGGAGTCTCGACTTCGCCCGGCGCATGGACCTGTACGATGTAGTCCGAGTGATCGTTGGAGCCAACGACCTTGCCAATCTCTCGAGAAATTTCCTCTCCCCCGGGAAGGGGATTAGGGGGAGAGCTACTCGTCTCAATCCCCACTTTACACCCTCCGTCGACGCTTACTCGCCGCCTTGGGGACGATCCGTAACGCTAATTGATGCCGAACGGCAAAATCCTGAAGAATCCGGTAAAACCGCTCCCGGTCGAGCGCACTCAGCACGGCGCAGGCGTCGGCGGTTTCGAGACAGTAAGGATAGCCATTGCCGACGATGACTTCGCTGCGTACAACGTCCAGAACGTGGTCGAGCAGTCCCGCCCGGATGACCCAGCGTGGCAGATCCAGACGCGATGGTGGGGCCGTCTGGTTGGTTTTCAGGTAGGTGAAGCAGATCTCGCGGGCGTAGCTTGTTTCGTGGGCCAGGTAACGATCCAGAACGTCGGCTCGGGCGCAGACGAGCGCTCGGGTTCGGTCTCCCCACTGCATCCGATTGTCGAGAAGTCGGCTGTCCGGCATGCGTTGGGGACGGGGCAGTCCGCCAAGCACCGCGAGCAGCGTTGCCAGATCCTTGGCGAGTGAGGTATCGACGTACCCGACCACCGGGACGCCACTATCTTCCGATACTCGGAGTAAGTCGCAGATCGCCTGGATGTATTCATCGCCAAGGCGCTCGAGCATAACCGCAGTAAAGCTGACAATGAGGCTGCCATCGAAGAAGGCCACCGGAGGATGCTGAGCGGGCCAGCCGTGCTCGGCCAGCGACGTCATGCGCGCGATCAAGACTTCGACTTCGAGTTGAAACCTCCGAAGCGCCAAGCGCTGCTCGGCGATGCCAAAACCGTCGCCGGCCTCGGCGGTCAGCTCCGCCGGATCGACAACCTCGAACGTGGCATCCTTAACGTAGGGTACGTCGGCGCGATGAGGATTCTCGAACCAGCCAACCTGAACCGCCGCGATTGGCAAAGAGTAGTCCTTCGTCGGCTTGATCTCACTGCCGTCCACCGCGACCGTGGTGATGCCGGCGATCTGATCCAGTGCCCAGGAGCGAGCCGCCCGGTGGTGCTCGAACTGGGTGTCGAAGGGGACAATCAGCCCGGTCGCCTCCTGCCACTCTTCGCTGGGCAGCGCGCCAGGCCGATCGTCGACCGCGAGGCGCTCGATTAGAGCCGCCTGGTCGAACGAATCGAGCAGCGCCAACGGACCATCGAAGGTGTGGAAAGCGGCGCGCTCGGTTTCCGCGAAGGTACGAAAGCGTTCGACGTTGGCTTCGAGCTGGCGGCTGACACGCGAAGGGTAAAGCATGATCAGTGCTGATCCACGACTCGGGACCGTCCGTTTTCGTTGACGATGCGAATCACGTGACCGAAGAGGCCATCAAACGTGTCGTCGTGGCTGATGACAATAAGCTGATCGAAGCCTTGGAGGCGCTGGACCTGATCGCCCAGATTGGTCCGTCGGTCCTGGTCGAGATGGGCAGTGGGCTCATCCAGGAAGGCGATCCGGACGTTGCTCAAGTCACGGAGAATCGCCAGGCGCACGGCAAGTGCCGCGGCCATCTGCTCGCCGCCAGAAAGCTGGCTAAAATCACGTTTATCGCCCTGACGGCGCGTGACGATCTCATAGTCCGAAGCCCACTCGAGATCGATGCCCGAACGGTCGAGCACTTCCGCGTTGATCCGGCTCGCGGTGCGGCTGATCCGTCGGAGGAGCTGATCAGCGATGTCGGGGCCGGCATCCCGCACCGACCGCCGCACATGCTCGGCCAGGGCGCGCTCGTTCACAATACTCTCGACCTGACGCCGTAGCGCGGCCAGGGCGATCTCAACCTCGTGGAGCCGCGCCAGCTCAAGGTTCAGCTCGCGCTCGTGCCGCGCCGCGGCGTCGATCTTGGCTTGCAGGCTGCCGATCTCGGTGTCCAGTTCACTCTGGCGTCGCTGAGCCGTTCGGTGCGCCTCAACGTCATAGCTAGCCTCGGCCGCGTCGACGGCTTCTTGCGCCCGGGCCACCGCCTCATTTGCCTCGTCCAGCTTCGTCTGGGCCTGGTGCAGGGCCACGGTCTGCTCGTCGAGAGTCCGGGCGAGGGGGGCCGCGGCGAGAAACGCCTCGTGGTCTGCCCGGCAGCTTTCACGCACGTAGCGCCATTCCTTGATCCGCTCGTCGAGATCCTGGTAGCGATTGAGTTCCTCGTCGAGCTTGGCTAAGCGCTCGGCCACGGCTTGTTGCTCTTCCTGGACCTGATCGCGCTGACGTTGGACTTCGGTCAAGCGGCTTGCCTCGCTGGCCAGGTGAGCCGCCCGGGCCCGGGGATCGCCCAACGCGGCGAGGGCTTCTTCGAGCCGGGGTAGCTCCGCTGCAGTCTGTTGGAGATGGGGCAGCCGCGACGAGGCCTTCGCCAGCTCGGCCTGGCAGGTGTCACGGTCACATTTGAGCGCGTCGAGCGCTTTGGCCCAACGCGGCAGATTGGCTACGTCCTGAAAGGCACGCTCGGCATCACGGAAAAGCTGCTCCGCCTCGCGCGTTTCTCGTTCGAGCTCGGTACGTCGGCTCGCCAGCACCGAGGCTTCTTGTAGCTTCGCTTGATGCTGCTCGAGCCAGGTGAGGCGATACTGACGATCGGCCTTCAGTTGGTCGCACTGCAGAATGAGAGCCTTCAGCTCAGCGGAGCGAGTCGCTGCGGCCTGGGCGGCGCGAAGCTGCTGATCGATCACGTTGACCTGCTTGGTGAGATCGCTGACGGCATCTGTCCAACGACGGATTTCCTCGTCAAAGTAGGTTTCCAAGGTAATGCCAGGCCGTAGATTCCGACATGATTCGTGCAGGAACGGACACAATCCCCCGGAGACCTGCTGGCGGGTTGCTTGCGCCTGCTGTAATTGCGCATTTGCCGCGGCCCGTTCGTCGGCGAGGGCGCGGTGTCGAGTCTCCACGGTAGCCAGGTCAAGGCTCTCCTTCAGATCAGCCCGCGCGCTGGCGATCTGCCCATCGAGTTCTTCGATCTTCTGCGTGATCCGGCTGATTTGCTGCTGAGCTTCCTGCACCGCGATGCGCAGGTGCTTACACTCGCCGTCGGCGCGATTCGCCGCCGCGAGTTCCTCATTGAGCGCTTGATAGCAGGTGCGTCGCATGGGCAGCTCGTCGGCGATCGGATGCTTGCGCTCGGTTTCGCCGATGATGCGCTCGCCCTCCTCGACCCGCTGTTCGAGCTGGTCGAGCTGCTCACGAAGACCGATCAGATTTCGCTGGATCTGCTCGGCATCGCGCTTAGCGTCGCGCGCGGTTTGAACTTGCCGCTCGCACGCCTCCTGTTCGGGAATACGCAGACGTTGCTCTGCGGCCTCACGGCCGGCCTCTTCTAAGCGAACGATCTCCGCGTTGAAGTGCGCGAGCCGATTCGTCGCCTCGCTTAGCCGAGCGTCGGCATCGTGACGCTGCTGGCGAAGGCGCTCACGAGCATCTCGCTCGATTTCCAGGGCACGCAGCCGCTCTTCGGCTTCTCGATAGCGTTCGTGGCCCGTCATTGTTCGCCGGCAAGTGTCGGCAGCCTCGGCGGTGCGCTGCTGATCGCGCCGAATGAGCTCGAAAAATGTGCGAGCCGACGTTGCTTGCGCTCTCGTCAGGTCGGCGACGGCGATTGCCCTGCGCCAGGCTTGTTCCGCCCGGTTGAAGAGGTCGATCTCGCGTTCCAGTAGAGCGCGTTCAGTGCTCAATCGACTGAGCTTCACTGCCAGGTCAGCCTGCTCGTCGCGCACCTGGGCCCGTTCGGCTTCGAGCTGGACGCGTGCCTCGGTTTTGTAGGCCAGGCGATTGACCTGTTCTTCGATCTGCCGCTGTTCTTCTTCCAGCGTCTTGTCGAGAGCACTGAGCCGTCGATAAGCTTGGAGGTAATCGGCGACCCGTAAGAGCGGATCGAACTTCGACTGCCGCACGCTGGCGGTATCCAGAAAGATCGCGGTGAGCGAGCCCTGGGGTGGGCCGACCGCGTTGACGAATAATTCTGAAAGGGTAATCGGGTCCTGAAGGTGCCATTCCTTCTGGAGCCAGCGGCGAACTTCGTCGGTGCCCCGAGCGACGTGCTGACAGATTTCGGGATCGTAAACCGCGTGACTTTGTCCGCTGCCAATCCGTCGGATGACCTCGTAAGTGCGCTGGTCCAATCGGGACTCGACGACGACGGTAATCGTGCCGCTGCGTACTCCTTCTCGAACGAATTGTTCGTGCTTGTAGGGCAAGTATTGGAAAAGGGCACAGCCAATTGCTTCGAGGATCGTCGACTTGCCCGCGCCGTTCTGTCCAGAGATCGCGTTCACGCCGCGCTCGAACCGAATCACCTCGGCTGGGCTGCCGTAGGATTTGATGTTCTCGAGTCGGACTTCACGAATGAGCATCGCTACGACTCCGCGACCGGCTCGGATATTAAAAATTCTGGCTCGACACCTTGAATCTGGCGCCAGCCATCGCGGAGAGTTTCGACCAGCCGGGGACCGTCGTCGCCCTGGAGAGCGCGTTCTTTCAAAACGAGGGCAAGCCGGGCGAGCTTCTCGGCGTGGGGCGCAAAGCGAGCGTCCTCGGCCAAGCGAGCCTGGAGAACTTGCTTCTCTAAGATGGCGCGGTCGATTGGCTCTTCGTCCTCGCCTTCGCGGTCTGTCTCGAATTCGTTGAGGTCGTAGCGTTCCAGGACCCGCAGCACCAGCGGTCGCAGCTTCGCCTGGGCAGCGTCTTCGAGCTTGTTGATCGGCAAGTCACCCCGATGAAAGCGCAGGCGACCAATCAGATCGAGAACGACGACCGGAGCCTGGCTTGGGCGCTTCCGTTCCTCGCGCTCGAGCATCTCCCAGTATGCGCGCTGGAGGCTAGCTGGATCATCGTAGTTGCTGACGTCGAAGCGCAGACGGCAAAACGGCCGCTTGGGGACGCTCACTAGACGCGCGGTCACCGGCGGCTCACGCGACGTATCGACCTCGACATGGAGGAGGCCGCGGTCCCACTCCCATTCATTCAGCGCCCAGGTTTCCAGGCTACCCCCATTGAAGGCGTAGTTGCCGACCGTGTAGTGCTTGTGAATGTGGCCAAGCGCGACATAGTCGACGCATTCGTGGAGCTGCGCGAGGGCGTCGGTCGACAGCTCGGCGTTGAAGTGGGGAACGATCCCTTCGAGCCCGGCGTGCAGTACCAGGATGGTAAACAGGCCATCGCGTGGAAGCTTTTCGATCTCTGGCCGGAGCATGGTCAGAACTCGTTCGGTTGACATTCCCAGGTAGCGCAAGCCGAAAATCCGGCAGTTCGCCCATTCGACGAAGCTGCCACTGTGTCGTGGCGCGCTGACCGGTCTGAGTTTGACGCCGTCTGCCTCGATCTGGAGGTCGAGGTGGGTAAGCAGGCCGTGCTCGGCGAGGCTGTCTAGCCAACTCTTGCCTTCACCGCTTCGAGAACGATCATGATTGCCTTGAACGTCGACAATAGGGATACCGGCGTCGCGCAGCATGGAGAGCCCAGCGTACGCTTGATCGAAGGTGACTGGATTGATCGTGAAGCGATTGAAAAGGTCACCGGTGCAGATAACAAAGTCCGGCCGGTGTTCGACTGCGTATTGACAGGCGAACAGCCAGGCACGACCGAAATCATTGAGACGTTCGGCCGAATCGTATTGCTGAGTTCCGAGGTGGACGTCGCCGAACTGGACAAACGAGCAGCGCACGCGGTATTCTCCTCGGCCGTATTATAGCGTACCGGCGCCTGCTACTGGCGGGAACGCGTGGATTCCAGCGTATAATTTAACGAAGGTAAAACGCACGGGAAAGGGAGGACAGGTGGGAACGAGCGGCGGAGGTGTCCGGCCCGTATTCGGTGCGGTCGAGGGGGGCGGAACGAAGTTCGTCTGCATGGTCGGCACGAGTCCGAGCGACGTGGTCGACGAAATCACGATCCCGACGACTGACCCGGTAGAAACGATCGGTGAGGTGATCGCCTTCTTTCAGCGCCCGCGCCCGGACGTGCAGCTCATGGCAGTGGGCGTGGCGACATTTGGGCCGATCGGTTTGGATCCTAATCAGTCGACCTACGGCTGTGTCTTGAAATCGACCAAAGAGCACTGGTCCGGAGCACGAATCCTGGCCCCACTCAGCCGTCGCCTGGGGGTACCGCTCGGCTGGGACACCGACGTCAACGGTTCTGTTCTCGGTGAGTTACGCTGGGGGGCGGCCCGGGGGTTAGACTCGGCGCTTTATCTGACGATCGGGACCGGTATCGGGGGCGGGATCGCGGTCAACGGCGAGCCACTCCATGGTTTGATGCATCCGGAAGTCGGTCACGTGCCCGTACCAACGCTTGATGGCGATAGCTTCCCGGGCATCTGTTCCTTCCATGGCCGTTGCTTGGAAGGGGTTGCCTGTGGTCCGGCCCTGGCGGCGCGAGCTGGTCGGCCGGTTCCGGAGATCTCGGCCGACGATCCGATCTGGGATCTCGAAGCGCGTTATCTCGCCTATGGGATCAGTGCGGCGCTGCTCGTCGTCTCGCCGAAACGGATTATCCTCGGCGGTGGAGTAATGCATCAGCGCCATTTACTGCCGAAGATCCGCCGAGATCTGGTTGAGGTCTTGAATGGTTACGTCGACATGCCAGAGCTTCGCGAGGGTATCGACAGCTACGTCGTGCCTGCCGAGCTCGGCCAAAAGGCTGGCCTCTACGGGGCATTGGTCCTCGCCGAGCGAGCGCTCGCGAGCATCGGTAAAGTTCCCTTTTCCTCTGGAAGAGAGGTAGAGTGAGGGCTGCGCGCTCGACTGTCGACTCATATTTCAGCGATTGTCGCGCGATCGGCCATAGAGCGTTTTTTTCGGAGGGTTATCACGATGTTGCCCGAGCGTACCTTACGCCAGTTCACAATTGGTCTGAGCCTTGGCACAATCGTCTTCGGGTTGATTCCTTTCCTCTTCCCGCGTTTCTTCGCGCGCTTGTTCAACATTCCGTTGGAAGATGAGCCGGCCGCGGTCACCACGGTGCGCGCGATCGGGGCCCGGGACACGATCAGCGGCGTCGGCATTCTCTCGGCGACGTTACACGAGGGACGAGTGGCGCCGTGGCTCTTGGCCCGCGCGCTGACGGATGGCACTGACGCCATCGGAATTGCAATTGCCTGGTTAGCCGGCTCTCGTAACCTTGGGTTCACGCTGCTTGGACTGATTGCCGCCGGCGCGACGGTCGTCGATGTCTTTCTCTGGCGCGAGCACAAGTCTGCTCGTCAGCGCAAGATCCCCAACATGACGAGTAATCCAGCCGAGGCTAGTTAGTCCTACGGCCGCAGTTGGGCGAATCTGTCATTCTGGGCAACCACGGGGAGCGAAGAATCTCCCTGATAGACGAGAGATTCTTCGTCGCTTCGCTCCGCAGTAATGACAAAGTGCGACGGTAGGATTAGGTGGTGGGCGCCGTCAAGGCTGGAGGCGCGGCTGGTCGAGCACTCATTTGGAAAGTGACTGGCTGGTAATCAGAGAGTTCAGCCAAACTGAGGATCTGATATCGGTAGCCTTGCTCGGTAAGGAACATCTGGCGTTTGGCGGCGAAGTCCTGATCCTTGGTGTCGCGGGTGACGAGCGTGTAGAAGTGGGCGAGGAGTCCGTGGCGCTTCGGCCGGAGAATGCGACCTAAGCGTTGCGCTTCTTCTTGGCGCGAGCCATAAGTGCCGGAAAGCTGGATCGCCACGTTGGCATCGGGAAGATCAATCGCAAAGTTCGCGACCTTCGAAACGACCAAGATACGCACTTCGCCGGTCCGGAACTGCTCGTATAGCTTTTCACGGTCCCGAACCGGGGTCTTGCCAGTGATCAATGGTGCCCCGAGAAGATCAGCAATCTGTATGATCTGGTCGATGTACTGGCCGATGATCAAGATCTGATCGTCCGGATGTTTTTCCAAGATCAGCTTGATCGCGTCAGTTTTTAGAGGATTTTCTGCCGCTACTCGGTACTTCTCACGATCTTCACTCATCGCGTAGACCATGCGGAGTTCATTGGGCAGTGGCATGCGGATCTCATGGCACTCGGCGGTGGCAATCCAACCTTGCTGTTCGAGTTGCTTCCAAGGAACGTCGTATTTCTTGGGGCCAATCAGGGAGAAGACGTCTTCCTCGCGACCGTCTTCGCGAACGAGCGTCGCGGTGAGGCCGAGACGGCGACGCGCCTGGATCTCGGCAGTGATCCGAAAGACCGGGGCGGGCAGCAGATGGACCTCGTCGTAAATAATCAGTCCCCAGTCTCGTTGGTTGAAGAGCTCAAAGTGCGGGAAGTCGCCGTTGCGTGACGAACGATAGGTCAAGATCTGATAATTGGCAACGGTGACCGGTTTGATCTCTTTGCGCTCGCCCGAATACTCGCCAACGAAATCGGCGGGAATCCGAGTTTTGCGAGCGATCTCCTCGATCCATTGCCGAGCCGCGACGGTGTTGGGAGTTAGAATCAACGTGTTCGTCTGCAGTCGACTCATGATCGCCAGCCCGACGACTGTCTTGCCAGCACCACAAGGCAGCACAATGACGCCGCTACCGCCACGCACGCCGCCAGCCGCGTAGAACACGTCGACTGCCTCTTGTTGGTAGGGGCGCAAAGAGAAAGGCTCGCCTTCAGTCGTCTCGGGACGCAGTCGGACTTCTAGTGGTGCTCCGTCGACGTAGCCGGCAAGATCCTCGGCAGGAAAGCCAAATTGAACGAGTGCTTGCTTGATCTGACCACGAAGCTCCGGTGGGATGAGCAGCGCATGCTCGTCGCGCTGGGCTTTGATCAGGTCGACGAAGCGCTTGTGGTGAGCGATCTCAGCGAGAAGCGGCGCATCATCCGAAATTAAGAGAAGGTCTTCGCCGTCGCGAACGAGCTTTAACCGACCGTAGCGACTGACGTAGTCGACGATGTCGATCGCGACATTCGAGGGGAGATCATACTTGCCGAATCTCGTCAGGGCGTCGAGAATAACCTCGGCGGTCATTCCCGCGGCCGCGGCATTCCAGAGAGAGAGAGGAGTAATCCGATAAGTGTGAATGTGCTCCGGACTCTTCTCCAACTCGGCAAAGCGGGCCAAGGCATCGCGGGCCTCGGCGTAGCTCGGGTTGTTCACCTCGAGCAACACCGTGCGATCACCCTGTACGATGATCGGGCGACTCGTCTCTCCGGCCACGTTTCCCCTCCTTGCTTTGCATACGTTGTTCATGACATTTTTCCGGCTGAAAAGGGAAATGTCAAACGCGGGGGAAAAGCTGGATCAACGCCTGCCAACTCCCCGATCCTTCGCCGGCCGTTTTCCCGAATTGTGCGCAGACTCGAAAGGCTATTCTTTCAAAACGTGGAATGCCCAGTCGTGTGCTTCTTATTGGACCAGCCTCGGACCATGGTGTAGAATATTACACTGGTGTGACTGACCGGAGGAGCGTGTTCCGGTCTCCGCCAGCGCGTAGG
>JAJPIK010000015.1 GCA_021324795.1 Chloroflexota bacterium | reverse complement strand
GTCGGCGATGTCGCGGCGGCGGTCGGCGCGGTCGTTGGTGCCGTCGTGGCCGCGGCCGTGGGGGCACTCGTGGGGGCAGTCGTGGGAGACGCGGCCGGACTGCTACTACTGCAGGCGCTGACGATGAGACTAGCTCCCAACAAGGCCGAAAACGCGATAGATGGAATCCTCATTTTCATTTTCTCTCCTCATTCTTGTAACCAGGCCCGGCTCAGATCTGGCCCGAGCCCCTTTGGATGTAAAGAATCGCCGGGTTACGCACTTACTTGAACGTCGACGCGATGGTAGCCGGTAGCACCGTCAGGGAACGTGTCGGTATCACGATTGGGCTGAACGACACCCGTCCCGTCGGTGGCACGAACGACGAGAGTGTAGCGTCCCGGCTGCGCCGGATGCCAGGCATACTCCCAGAGAACCCAGGTGTATTGCCCGAGCGGCGGGAGTAACTTCGCGGTTTGCCAGGTCGTGCCTCCATCAGTCGACACTTCGACCTGCCGGATTCCTCGGGCGCCGGCGAAGGCAACGCCGCCGATCGTCACCTCCCCTAGGTGGATCGTCGTCCCCGCCTTGGGGGAGTAGATCTCCGACATCGTCTGGACGATCGCGTCAGGATTCCAGCCCTGTTCGACCCAGAAGCCTGGCGGCGCCGACTTGGCGACTTGAATCTTCGTGAGCCACTTCGGGTTCTTCATGCCGTAGGTCCCAGTTCCCAGCACGCGTAATGGGAAGCCATGCTTTGGTGGGAGAGGCTGATCGTTGAGGCGGTAGACGAGGAGCGTTGCCGGATCAAGTGCCTTGGTCAGGGGCATGGTCTCAGTGTAGTCATCGGCGCAGGTGAATTGGACGACCGAGGCGCCGCCCTGCACGCCCGCTTTTTGGAGCAAATCGGCAAGGCGTAGTCCGGTGAAGCGACCCGTGCTCAGCAGATCGCCACCGACTTCGTTCGAGATGCATTCGAGGGTTCGCACCGTCTCGACGGAAGGATACGCCAGCACATCCTGGTAAGTCAGGCTCAGCGGGTGATCGACCAGACCTTCCACGGTGAGGTGCCAGCTCTTGGCGTCGACGACCGGATCCACCAGGTTTTTGGAGACGACGTAGAAGTTCTCGGTCGGAGTGATTGCCGGTGGCAGGGCTGGGTCTGGCGAAACTCCCGGGCCGGGTGAGGCCGACGGAATGGGCGAGCTGGTGCTGCTGGCCGAGGCCGCCGACGATGGCAAGCTCGGGAGCGTCCCGATGATCCAGCGCCCGAGCACAGCCGATGCCAGGAACGTCACGCCCCCTCCGACCAGGAACCGTCGGCCAAGATCTGGTCGGGGACCAATCGTCGCGACTGTGCCTTCGGCCTGGTTGGTGGACCTTGGGTGGGATACCGCGCTAAACCCGCCGGTGTAAAACACGAGGGCACCGGCGTACGCGACGAAGGCCAGAAGTGTTACCATGGCGACGCTAGGACGGTTGGCGAACACCCCTTGGCCGGCGATTGGCAAGAGAATCACACCAGTAATCGCCCAAAGGACCGCGGCAAGTAGGAATGGCTGACGCCAGCGGGCCACGGCCAAGCCCCCCAGACCGGCGAGGACGAGCTGGAGCAGCAAGAGCCCGGTGAAGAGCAAAGGTTTGCCAAGGTAGAGCAGCCGGTCCAACACGAACGAGAAGAGCGGGCCGGGCGTTGCTAGGACGAGCCGATCCTGCAAAAGCTCGGGAATAGTCGGTACGCTGGCCAACAAGCGCGCGACCAGCTCAACCACCAGGAAAGCGCAGCCAGCAGCAACTCCGAACCAGAAGTAACGCACGTTGCCTCCGCGATGGTGACCACCCGGCACTAACCGGATCTATCCTATCACGCCGTTGTGCTGCTTGCTATTTTACGGAAGCATGAACAATTTCTAAATTTTTGCGATGATACTCTTGACGACCACAGACAGATTCAGTATAAGAGACGCACTTAATCAGTAATACGTATGTCTTACTGATTAAGTGCGTCTCCTTGAGGTTGTGCCGGACACGTGAGGCAGATAACAGATCAGAGCAGCTTTCGGTTGCAGCGCATTCCGCTCTCTAGTCTGAGTGAGCAGGTTGTTCTTGCGCTTGAAGAGGCCATCCTCCTGGGAAAGCTCAAGCCGGGCCAGCGTATCGTTGAGGCCGAAGTAGCAGCCCAGCTTGGGATCAGCAACGGCCCCGTCCGGGAAGCTCTTCGCGAGCTCGAGAATCTCGGCCTCGTGGTCTGTGCCCCGCGCCGGGGGACCTTTGTCACTGAGTTTACGGTGCAGATTGCTCGGGAAGTCTTCAGTCTCCGCGCCCTGCTCGAGGTCGCTGCCCTGCGTCTCCTGCTCCCTAACCTGACCGACGACGACGTCCGACGTCTCGAAGTGGCCATCGAACGGATGGGCAGCTCGCTGAAGGAGCCGGGCCGCACGACTGATCTACCGGAAGACGACGACATCCAATTTCACGATCTCCTCTTCGAACTCAGTGGTCACCGCCTCTTACAGCAAGCCTGGTTGAGACTTCGCTCGCAAGCCCGCGTCCTCCTCGTCGTCACTGGTACGCTGGCCAACGCCGCGACAATTCCCATTTCTCGACGCATCGAGGACTATCGCGCGGTCCACAAGCCTATCCTTGAGGCGATTCAGGCTCGCGACCTCGACCGCGCCGAGCGCGCGGTGATCCATCACCTGGCAGAAGGTGAACGACACATCGTCAACCGCCTTGCAATGACCAATGACGAGACTCAACCGCTCGTCCGGCAGATCTTGAAGAAGGAAGGAGGTGTGCTACCGGTCTCGCTTGCGTGAGATGGTTTGCCGGGCGCTTCGGTCTGCTAGGATCAACCAGTCGTGACGTGTAACGTCTTGTCAAAGAAGAATGGGAGGCGAAGCGAGAGCGAACGAGTGAATTTCCATCTCCACCTGTCGATGATACGTGATCCTACGGTCACAGAAGGAGAGACAATGAACTCACGGCCTTTGTCAATGATCAACCGCCGTAAGCTCCTCAGAACGGCCTTGGTTAGCCTAGGTACGACCGCGGCGTTGCCGCTTCTGGCCGCCTGCGGTTCTGCGCCGGCTGCTCCATCACCCGCAGCACCGTCCCAAGCCACGACGGCCCCGGCGTCGGCGCCGCCCTCCGCCGCGACGTCAGCACCGGCCGCGACGCAACAACTGTCAGCTCGACCGACGCCCGCCGCCCAGACGCAGCCATCCTCGCAAGGTCCGGTGACGCTGAAGGTCTGGAAGTTTGGTGGCACCGGCGCAGAAAACAACTACATGCCGACCCAAAATAAGATCTTCACCGACAAAACCGGTATCAAGATAGACTGGTCCAGTCTCGACTGGTCGACCAAGCGGGAGAAGGTGACTGCCGCTTACATGGCCAAAAAGATTGCCGATGTCATCCTTCCCGACGGCCAGAGCATTCCCGATTTCGTCGGTCTCGGTATCATCAGCGCCCTGGACGACATCGACAAGAGCATGGTCGGCAAGTGGCGGCCAAACTTCGTCCCGGAGATCTGGGACACGACGGTGTGGAAAGGCAAATTCTACGCGATGTCGGTCTATGTCGACGCTGCACCTTTCCTAGGCTACAGCGTCCCAATATTCACCGACGCGGGAGTGGTCAAAGAAGGGAAGGCGGCTCCACCGCAGACCTGGAACGAACTCAAGGCAGATGCGATCAAGCTCAACAAGCCGGACAAACCTGGCTTCATCTTCCAAGCTAGCCTCAACACGAATGACGTCAACATCTTCGAAGGGGTGGCCTACGCGAACGGCGGACGCTGGATCAGCGATGATGGGAGTAAGGTCACCATTGACGATCCGGGAGTCATCGACGCTCTGCAACTCTACGCCGACATGGTCAAGGCCAACGTCGCCCCGAAGAACGTGGTCCAGACGGACTTCGGCGCCGCGGGGACGATGTTTATGAACGGTCAGGGCGCGATGTGGAACTGCATGTCCTGGATCGGCGCCTTCGCCCAGAGCAACAAGCCGAAGTTCCAGTGGGGATCGACCGTCTTCCCCCAGCCGGATAAGCCGAGCGGGAGCTTCACACCGGCCTCACTGATTATGACGACGACCCTCGGCTTTATGGTGACGACCCTCTCTACCTTCAAGCCCCAGGCGATGCAATACGTCGACTTCTGGACCCAGCCCGAAGTCCAAAAGGCGTGGGATGGCTCGGTCGTCTGGGGGCGAGTCCCGGCCTTGAAAGCGAACTGGGAATCCGACACCTTCCAAAAGCTGAACCCGGATTGGTACGCGGAGTACAAGGCTGGCACCTTCTTCAAGGGTGCGCTGCCGATGCCGATGTTCTCGGGCTTGACCGAGATGGAGAAGATGCTCTCGGAGAACCTCCAGAAGGTCATGCTGGGCCAAATGACGCCCAAGCAGGCGCTGGATGAGACCAAGAAGACCGCTGACCCGATCTACCAGCAGCTAAACAACCTGTAGGCGCATGCTCGCTCACGGCCGAGCGCGGCAAGCGCGAGACTCCGGGCGCCTCCCGACCTCCCGGCCTACCCAAAAGCCGGCTCGTCGGGAGGCGCTCATCACTGATCAAAGGAGGGCGCAATGACAGGCAAACGGATCGGTTTGTTGCCGTATTGGCTCGTTGCCCCAACGCTGCTCATCGTGTTCGCCTTCATCATCTATCCCGTCTATGAGACGTTCCGACTCAGTCTAACCAATACCAATCTGATCCTGGCGAAGCGGATCCCCCCGAAGTTTGTGGGACTCCAGACCTTTGGGCTGGCCTTGAATGATCCCCTGCTCCCGCTGGTTCTCAAGAACACTGCGATCTGGATCGTCGCCGGCACACTCATGACTGTCCTGATCGGCGTGCTGATCGGTTACTACCTGAGCCTCGACGTACGGATCAACCGCTTGCTGCGCGCTGGGCTCCTGATCCCATGGATCATCCCCAGTGTCGTGATTGCGGCCGCGTGGAAGTGGATGTACAACGACCAGCTCGGGGTGATTAACGATGCCCTGGAGCGGCTGGGAGTCATTCATTCTGGCATCCCCTTTCTCGGACTGCCGCAGTGGGTGATCTATTCTCTGACCTTCGTGATCGCCTGGCGCGCCGCTCCTTTGACCGCCATTGTCGTCTCGGCGGCGATCCAGGGAGTGCCGACGACGTTACTCGAGGCGGCCACCATCGATGGAGCCAACGGCTGGCAAAAATTCCGCTACATCGTTCTGCCTTTCCTTGCCTTCCTCCTGACGGTCATTACACTACTCACGATGATCGGAATCACCAATGATTTGGTGTTTGTCTACTCGATGACCCTCGGGGGTCCGACCCATGCGAGTGAGATCATGTCGACCTATATCTACCAGATCGGCTTCGATGACTGGCGATTCGGACAGGCTGCCGCGCTTTCTGTTCTTAATTTCGCCTTCTTACTGGTCCTCAGCCTGGCCTATCTTTTCCTCTTTCGAAAGACGTGGACCCAAAAGGAGGCCTGAAGTGTGGCAAAAACGAGTGGCCCAACGTCGTCGAGGAGGTGAGGTATGGCAACGGTGACTATCGGCGAGACCAGAGCGATCGAGGCGGCCCGAGCTCGTCGCCAGGCGGGTGTGCGTAAGGCGTTTTTCAGCGCACTTACCTACGTGCTCGGTGTTCTCGTCTTCCTCTTTGTCTTTTTCCCGATTCTCTGGTTGATTGATACGTCGTTTAAGACCAGCACGGATGCCTGGGCAGTCCCGGTCCAGTACATCCCGCTGCATCCAACGCTGGATAACTATGGGGCCCTGATCGCGGGGACGGCGAGTGGTGACCTTTCGCTCTGGCCTCACTATTTCGCCAACAGCCTCTTCACGGCCGGGATTTCCAGTATCCTCGTGGGCACTCTCTCAACCATCGCCGGCTACGCCTTCGCTCGCTTTCGCTTCCGCGGCGCGATGGCACTCCTGATGTTCTTGCTCGTCGCCCACATGCTACCCGGTCCTTCGATCTTCGTCTCAGTCTACTTGATGATGGCCAACTTGAACCTCCTTGACAGTCTCTTCGGGCTGATCGTCATCTACACCGCCTTCGGTTTGCCGTTCGCGACTTGGCTCGCGACCAGCTTCCTGAGGAGTGTGCCGGTTGAGATTGAGGAGGCAGCTCAAATCGACGGGGCTTCGCTCTTCCAAACCTTCATCCTAGTCGTCATCCCTCTGGCTAAAATCGGAATCATCACCATCGGCATCCTCACCTTTGTCGGTGCCTGGGGTGACTACGCCTTCGCCTCGGTCTTGATGGAGACACAGGCCCGGTGGACGGCAACGGTGGCCATGGCGAAGTTCATCACCGATATTACGATCAGCTTCACCAGCATCGGGGCAGCCGCCGCGCTGCTGTGCCTACCGGTCTTGATCATGTTCCTGTTTGCGCAGCGCTCCTTCGTGCGCGGGCTGACCGCGGGCGCCCTGAAAGAGTTCTAGCTCCTCAGCTTCGAGCCCGATCAGGTGTGGCGGCGACTCAGGAACCAACCGAGCAGTAGGCCAGTCATCATGCCGGTCCCGACGACGACCGCGGGGTGATCGCGTAAGGGCCTCTGCCAGTCCGTGAGTGCCGCCACTGCGGCCTGGAGTTGATCCAGATCCTGATCAATCTCGCGGCGCTTCTCCGCGATCTGTCGCCTCAGCGCCTGCGGTTCTGCAGCCACGTCACATCCTCCTGAAGCGTCTTACGGGTCGCGGGCAGGGTAGCGGTATCACGAACACCCATGATCTTGCGAAATCCGATCCAAGCGGCGATCATGCCAAGGATGAGCACTACTACTCCCACGAGGAGCGCGGCATCGGCATAGCTCATCAGCGTGGTTAGTGCACTGATCACGGCGAGGAGCAGGAAGACCAGGGCGAGATAGACTACCGCGAAGCCAACACCAATCCAGATAGCGCCGCGCAGACCCATCACTGCCGCGTTCGTCAGCTCGACCCGGGCCAGTTGGAATTCACTGCGGATCAGGTCACTTATATCAGAGAGCAATTCCTTGGTAATCTCACCCAACGACTCCCCCGCGGCTTGGCGGATCGGTTCAGGTCGACTCATTTCCGGTTCCCCCCAATACATTCACTTCCCGTGGCTAGCGATCGTCAAGCTGGCGGTACATGACTGCTCCGATCACGTAGCCAATCAGGATCGAGATGCCAAGGGCGAGCAAAGGCGAGCGTCGAATCATGCGCGCCAGCTTGTCGACCACTGTGGCAAGCATGTCGTTCGCGTAGCCGAGCGCCCGATCCGAAATCACGCTGAGATCCGATAGGCGCTCCAATTGCGCCGTGACACCATCATGCTGCTCCAACCCGAAGATCCTCACGCTCATCCACCTCTTCGCCGCGGGAATCCCTTGCCTCGCGCTGGCAAGGACGAAGGAAAAGCCTATCGCAAGACCCATGCCGGCCGAGAAAAACTCTACCGCCTGCTCCTGGGCTCACTGGATGGCAAACGCGTTCGATGGGCAGTCTATGATCGTGGCGAATAAGCATGCAGGCGTGAAAGGCTTGGCGAGGCTAGGTAATTATTCGTTGGAACCATCGGCTCGATGCTCCCCCAAAGGACAATCAGTGAAGCCGAACACCCAGGAAGTGCCAGCCAATCAGGTTGAAAAATACTTCCCTTGCGGGTGGTGAACCACCAGCGCGGCGGTGGATTGCTCGGGCATGAGCTGGTAGCCGTCGGTGAGGGTGATACCGGCTTCCTCGGCGGGGAGCAGGCGGAAGAGCTTTTCGTGCTCGGCCAGGTCCGGGCAGGATGGGTAGCCCCAGGAGTAGCGGCGGCCCTGCTCGGCCGGGAGGTTCAGCTCGCGGCGGATCTTGGCGTGGACGTACTCGGCCATGGCCTCGGCGCATTGGGTAGCGAAGCCGTGGAGGTAGTAGCTCTCGCTGTACCTGCCCTGGCGATTCAGCTCATCGCAGAGGTCGTCGGCCTGCCGCCCAACGGTGACGATCTGTAGCGGCAGTACGTCGACCCGACCCGAGCCAACCTCGGCGAAGTAGTCGGAGAGACACAGCCGTTCGTCGCGCGTCTGGCGCGGGAAGACAAAGCGCTCGAGCACTCGGACCGCGTCCGGCCCGGCACCGGCCCGCAGCTTCGCCAGGTCTTCCGAGTCGCTTGGATCGTAGACCAGGATCTCGTTGCCTTCAGACTGGGCCGGAAAGTAGCCGTAGACTGCCTCGGGCTGCAAATAGCCTCGCTCGTGAGCGCCACGTTTGAGCGCTTCGAGCTTGGGATAGTACTCTGCTTCGAGCAACTTCTCCCAGGCGTCGCCTTCACGGTTACGTGCTCCCCAGTGGAGACGGAAAAGGGTCTTCAGATCCAGGTAGGCGTAGACGTCGTCGAGGGCGATCGGCTCGCGTATTGCCTCGGCGGTTGCTCCCTTGCGGACTCGCTTCTGGACCGAGCCGCCGAGGAAACGATAGCCCCAGAACGGTGGCTCCGGAATCGGGGCATTTCGATCCACGTTTGAGCGCACGACGATCTGGGTCGCTGGATTGATCACGCTCCGGTCCGGGCGGTGCTTGCCGAGGTCAATCTCTGCCTTTTGGCTCAGTTCGGCACGGAGCCGGGGAGCCTGCTCCGGATCGGTTAGCTTGTCAATCGTTTCGAGCCCTTCGAAGGCATCCTTGCAATAGAAGACGCCCGGTTCGTATTCGATTCCCTCGTCGACGTAGAGCGCGCGGTAGCCAAAGCCGCGATTGATCGCCGCCCCACCAATCAGGACCGGATAGCGCAAACCCCGGCGGTGCAGCTCCTGGACGCAGAGCGGCATCTGCTTCGACGTCGTCACCAGCAGCGCCGAGAGGCCGATCGCCGTCGCGTCGACCTCCTGCGCCTTCTCGATGATCGTGTTCAGTGGCACCTGCTTGCCCAGATCGTAAACGGTGTAGCCGTTGTTACCGAGGATCGTGCAAACCAAGTTCTTTCCGATGTCGTGAACGTCGCCAAACACTGTCGCTACGACTACCCGCCCCTTGGTGTAACCCTCCTTTTTCTCAAGGAAGTTTTCCAGATAGGCAACACAGCGCTTCATCACCTCGGCCGATTGGAGGACAAACGGGAGAATCAGTTCACCCGCGCCAAAGCGGTCACCGACGTCTTTCATGGCCGGCAGCAACACCTCGTTCAACACCTCGACCGGGGTGTGCCGGGTCAGCGCCTCGTCGATCAGCGCCTCGACGTTGTCCTTCTTCCGATGGAGAATCTGCATGTGGAGCCGCTGCTCGGCGGGCAGATCGGCAAAGGGGTCGCCAGCCGGGGCTTGCGCGCCCTGTTCCGGCTTCTTGTTTTCAAAATGGTTGATAAAACGGGCAAGCGCGTCCGGACGGCGATTGTAAATCAAGTCCTCGGTGAGCTCGCGCTCCTCAGCCGGAATGTCGGCGTAAGGCGTTACGTGATTCGGATTGACGATTGCCAGATCCAGGCCGTGCTGGACGGCATGATAAAGGAAGACGCTATTCAGCACCGCCCGAGCTTGCTGGCCGACGCCGAACGACACGTTCGAGACGCCGAGAATCGTCGAGACGCCCGGCAGCCGCTCTTTGATCAGACGGATGCCCTCCAGCGTTTGGATACCCGAATCGGCGAGATCTTCCTGACCGGTCACCAGCGGGAAAGTCTGGACGTCGAAGATGAGCGACTCGGCCGGCAGGCCATACTCGTCAACCGCGATGTCGTGGATCCGCTTGGCGATCTCGTACTTACGCTCGGCGGTCTTGGCCATGCCCTGCTCGTCGATCGTCATCGCCACCACGCAGGCGCCGTGCTCGACTGCCAGGGGCAGAATCGTGTCGACCCGTTCGGCGCGGTTCTCCAGGTTGATCGAGTTGAGGATCGCCCGACCCGGGTAGTGCTTGAGTGCCGCCTCCATCACCCGCCATTCGGTTGAATCGATCACGAGCGGTGCCTCGACGCCGAGCGAGAGTTTCTTGACCAGAGTTTGCATCTGCTCAAGCTCGTCAGTCCGCTCGGTCATCGCCACGCAGACGTCCAGAGTGTGGGCCCCCCCCTCGACCTGGTCCCGGGCGATCTGGAGCACGCCGTCGTAGTCATCTTTGATTAACAGGCGCTTGACCGCACGTGAGCCAACCGAATTGACCCGCTCGCCCACCAGCATCGGCGCCGGCTCCTGGTGAAGCGGCGTCGCCCGCATGCCGCTCGAGACCATCGGCACGTCGACAATCTCACGCGTTTTCGGCGTGAGCCCCCAAACTTTCTTGACAACTCTTTCTAAATGACGGGGCGTCGTGCCGCAGCAGCCGCCGACGATCGAAACGCCGAATTCAGTCACGAACTCGTGGAGCGCCTCGGCCAGCGGCTCCGGCTCGAGCGGATAGACGGCGCCATGCGGCGTGTTCAACGGCAGGCCAGCGTTCGGAATGATCGAGATCGGCAATCGGCTGTGCTCAGAGAGGTAGCGCACCGGCTCGCGCATGTGCTCGGGGCCGGTCGAGCAGTTCAGACCGATGATCTGAATTGGCAGCGCCTGGAGGGTGGTCAACACGGCGGCGATGTCGGTACCGAGAAGCATCCGGCCGGTCGTGTCGAGGGTGACCTGAGCCTGAATCGGGACTCGGTAGCCGGTCCGCTTGAACATCCGGGTGATGCCGGCGATCGCCGCCTTCACTTCCAGGATGTCCTGGGCGGTCTCGATCAGCAGGACGTCGACGCCGCCCTCGATCAAGGCGCGCGCCTGCTCGCCGTAAATGTCCGCCAATTCGTCAAAGGTAATGTTGCCAAGAGTAGGGTCTTCCGACGAAGGCAGCATCCCCGTCGGACCGAGCGAGCCGGCGATGAAGATCGGATGCTCCGTCGTGGCGTAGCGGTCGGCCGCGCGCCGGGCAACCGCTACGGCAGCGCGATTGATCTCGTCGTGGCGCTCGACGAGGCCATATTCGGCGAGCTTGAGCCGGTTGGCGCCGAAGGTGTTCGTCTCGAGCACATCGACTCCAACCGCGCAAAAGCTCGCGTGGATCTCCTCGATCACGTCCGGTCGGGTGATGACCAGGAAGTCGTTGCACCCTTCCTTGCCGCCAAAGTCGGTGGCGTTCAGGTTGTAGGTCTGGATATTCGTCCCCATCGCGCCGTCGTAAATCAAAACACGCTCTGCCAGGACGTCCAGAAAGGTTCGCTGCTTCGCCATGAGCCTACTCGGAAATCCTCTCTCCCAGGGAGAGAGTTAGGGTGAGGGCGGCCTGCCAATTTCATCTGGAGTGGTAGCCCAAAGAGTTTTGCCGCACTCCTGAGCACTACCGCGAGACTGACACATCCCAGATGCTATTACAAGTATAGCAGCTTGGAAAGGAGCAAAGGGCGGACAGCAGTGTGTCCAAGTCGGAAGGCAGAAGGAAGTGATATGAGAGGCATGCTCGGAAGCGGCTGGGCTGCGATTGAGCTCCGAGCGCTGCTATCTTGACATCCCGGTCGCCGATTGCTACCGTGGACACGGTAGGAAGAGTATACGAGCTGCTCAGGTTACCAACCGGCTCTGCGAATGGCGCGACCCCTGGGAGGGATTCACCCAGGGCTTGGGCACTGTCGCCGCTTGCCTTGTCCTCCCCGTTTCGGTCGGGACGAGTGGTCCTTGAGCAGTCAAATGACGGTTAAAAGATGACACGTGAGGAGGTCGTCAGTCATGGGTACCAACGCTCAAAGGTCTCTCAGTCGACGCGCTGCACTTTTGTGGGGTGGAGGCCTTGCCCTATCGGCCGTGGTTGCTGCATGTCAGGCTAGCTCGCCACCGTCTGCTCCGACCGTGGCAAGCACGACAAGTACGGCGCCAACCGCCGTGGCCGCGAAGAGCACGCCGGTCCCGACTACTGCCGCGACCACGTCATCCCCAACGCCAGCCGCCCAAGCTGCTACCGCCGGACAGGCAGTGACGCTGACCCTGAGCTACCGCAGTGGCAACGCCGAGTACTTCAAGGAGCGGAGCACGGCCTTTACCAAGGCGAATCCGCAAATCACGATTGAGCAACGCCCGATCGCTGGCAGTAATGACGCCTACTACCCGAAGCTAAGCGCAGAGTTCGCGGCGAATTCGGCCAGCGACGTTTTCTGGGTGAGCACGGGTTTCGGCATGTACGACAATTACGCCTTCGCCCAGCAGTTGATCGCCGCCGATCCGTTTATCCAGTCCGATAAGGTCGACCTCAATCAGTGGTTCAAAGCGGCGGTCGAAACGCTCAAGCTCGACGGAAAGCTCTACGCCCTCCCCTGGGGCATGCATCCGGACGACATTGGACTCTACTACAACATTGATATGTTCCAGAAAGCAGGCGTCGAAGCACCCAGTGTCGACAACGAAACGTTTGACAGTCTTGCCCAGAAAGCGGTGAAGCTGACCAAGCGTACTGGCAGCCACACCGACGTCTGGGGAATCATCTCGAAAACGACTCCTTTCGAGGGGCTGATCTCGCAGGTGCGCTCGTTCGGCGCCGACTTTATGACCGACGACAAGAAGCAAGCCGCGGTCAACACGCCCGAGTTCAAAGCGGCCATCACCTGGTTCTACAACTTGCGAACCGAGCTCAAGTGCAATCCACTGCTCGCCGAGACGCCGCAATCCGGGGCAGAAAACTCCTTTGTTGCCGGTACGGTCGCCATGTTCAACAGTGGTGTCTGGGACATGAGCTTGACAAGCCAGATCGGTAACCGGTTCAAGATGGGGGTCAGCCTGATGCCGAAAGGTCCCAAGGGGATTCGCGGCACGATGGCCCACGTCGACACGATTTCTGGTTACAGCAAAGGGAAGCACCAACCCGAGTCTTTCAAATTCATCGAGTTCTTGACCAACCAGGAGAGTGGCGTGCAAAACGCCCTGGTCAATTCGTTCTTCGGCGCGCGCCCGGACGTTTGGAGCGATCCCCGCCCGGCCCAAAAGTACGGCAAGGACTACGTCGATGTCTGGCAGAGCGCCACGGTAAACACGATGCCTCTCGACGAGCCCTACAACTTCCGCCTGCTCGAATTGAACACGGCGATGGACAATACCCTGTCGAAGGTTTGGAGTGGCGACACGAGTCCGGATAAAATCATCGCTCCCCTCCAGGATGCCATGAATGCTGTTCTAAGCAAGCCTCGGCAATAGTCTGCCGATGACAGTAGCACCGACAACAATCCGGGCTGCCCGTCAACGGCGGTCTGGGACGACTCGCGATCGCCGCCGCGCCATCGCCGGCTACCTTTGGATCTCGCCATGGCTGCTCGGGTTTGTCATCTTCTATCTTGGACCAACCCTAGCTTCGCTCTATCTCAGCTTCACCGACTATAACGTCGTCTCGCCACCCGTCTGGATTGGCGTGAGCAATTACGTCTATGCCTTCACCAAGGATCCCCAGTTCTGGAATTCTCTCGTCAAGAGCTTTACCTACGCCCTCGAGTACGTTCCGGCCGGCGTCGTGATCTCGCTTGGCTTAGCGCTACTCCTGACGGTGCGCTTTTGGGGAACGGCGTTTTACCGGACCATCTTCTTCCTACCGGGCCTCACCCCGGTCGTAGCGGCGGTGCTGATCTGGCAGTGGATCTTCGATCCCCAGGTCGGTCCGGTCGACTACGTCCTCAACGCGGTCGGGATCAACGGCCCCGGCTGGCTGGGCAGCACCAAATGGGCGCTACTGGCGCTGGTCATCATCGTACTCTGGAGCAGCGTCGGCGCGAACCGGATGGTGGTTTTCATCGCCTCGCTCGAAGGGGTACCGCAAGAGCTTTACGATGCCGCGAAGGTAGACGGAGCCGGTCGATTTGCGCGCTTCTGGCACGTGACTGTCCCGATGATCTCTCCGGCGACCTATTTCAACCTGGTCCTCGCGACAATCGCCGCGCTTCAGGTGTTCGAAGTCGCCTTTCTCACAACCAACGGTGGTCCCGACTACGCGACCTGGTTCTATATGCTTCAGCTCTATCAGGAGGCATTTGTCAACTTTGACATGGGCTATGCCTCGGCTCTTGCCTGGATCTTCGTCAGCATTGTCGTTGGCCTCACCTATCTCCAGGTTCGCTGGTCCGAATCCTGGGTTCACTATGAAGGGGGTGATTAGTGATGGCGACGACCACCAAGGTGCTGCCGACCTCCGCGATCAAAAGGTCCGCGACCAGCAACCGCCTCGTTGGAGGCTTGACCTGGTACGTCGTGGTCAGTGTGCTGGGGATCATTTTCATGGGGCCATTCCTCTGGACAATCGGGAGCTCGCTGAAGGGGCCGACTGACCTGTACGTTTACCCGCCGGAGCTGTTCCCTCCGACTCTGGTCTGGCACAACTACGTTGCGATCTGGACCTTTGTGCCGCTTCTCACGTTTATTAAGAACAGTCTGGTAGCTGGCGTGCTCACAACGATTGGCCAAACGCTTTCCGCGGGTGCCGTTGGCTACGGATTCGCCCGTTTCAAGTTTCCCGGTCGCAACGCGCTTTTCATCTTGCTCATGAGCACGCTGATCATTCCTCCACAGGTGACGATGGTGCCGAGATTCCTCCTGTACAAAGAGATGGGCTGGCTGGATACCCTCTTCCCCCTCTGGGTTCCTGCCTGGTTCGGCGGCAGCGCTTTCTTTATCTTCCTGATGCGTCAGTTTTTCATGACAATTCCCCGTGAGCTCGACGACGCCGCCGAGATCGATGGGGCCAGCGGGATTCAGATCTTCTGGCACGTCCTGATGCCGTTGACTCTGCCGGCCGTCGCCACCGTAGCAATTTTCGCCTTTCTTTGGAACTGGAATGACTTTCTCAGTCCACTGATTTACCTGACCAGCGAGCACAACTTTACCTTGCCACTCGGCCTTCGCTTCTTCCAACAGGAGGCCGGCACCGGCGGCCAGCCTAAGGAGCAACTGCTGATGGCGGCGTCGATCATCGACACTCTCCCGCCGATTGCTCTCTTCTTCGCGCTCCAGCGTTACTTTGTCCGTGGTATTGTCATGAGCGGCATCAAAGGCTAATGCGTACCGAGGGACGATTCCACGCGGCGGCGCGGGGCGTTCGAGAGCAATTCCCGGCTTGACGCACCGCCGTTGACACGGTAGAATCGGGCCCGCCACCGATCAACCTCACAGGAGGCGGCATGCATCATTCGATTCCTCACCCCGGGGTGCGCGTCCGACTGCTCGCGATCGTCCTGGTCGTCATTGGCACGGTCATCACGAGCGGTCCGGTGTTCGCCGCGAGCGGTCCCGATTATGCGATCCCCGGCGGCTGGTTCTTTACCCAAACCGGGGGTGGTCAGGGCCAGGGTTACGCGGTGCGTGACGCTGGCACCGATACGAGCGGCCACACCATCGCGTTCTGGACCGAGTTTCAGCGACTTGGCGGCGTCGCGACGCTTGGCTATCCAATCGGCGAGCCATACGTCGGCTCGGATGGTTTTACCTATCAGCCTTTCCAGCGCGCGCTTCTGCAATGGCGTCCCGAGCTCAATCACGCCGTCCTGAGCAATACCTTCCAGATCTTGCAGTCGGCCAATCAGGATGACTGGCTGCTTAGTGTGAAGGGGATACCACGACCGATCGCCGATGATGGCTCCGGAGGCAACTATCAGAAGGCGGTTGCCACTCGACTGGGCTGGCTCACCAATGATGCGATCAAGGCGAAGTTCCTCGCTAATCCGAACCCACCGGCGATCGCCAATTGGAACCAGGATCAGGCCATTCAGTTCTATGGTCTGCCAATGTCGCAGCCGGAGCAGCATGGGCCATTCATCACCCAGCGCTTCCAGCGTATCGCCTTCCAGCTTTGGACCGATAACGTTCCCGGAATGCCGGCCCCTGGCACGGTCGTCGGGATTCTCGGCGGCGATCTGCTCAAGCAAGCCGGACAGATCCCGGCCAGCGCGACCCAGCCACTTGGCCCGGGAGGGAGCGCGCTGGCTCAGCCGACCGCTGCGCCGACCCCAACGCCGGCGCCCACACCTGCCGCCCAGAACTGGCCCTGGCATTCGACCTACGTCACCACCGCTCCCAACTGCGGTACGACCTATATTCGCGCCTTCACCCGCGATGCCAACGGCAACGGTGTGAATGGCATGACTCTGAAGAGCTGGAACGACTACGGGAACGTTTACATTGCCAGCACAAAGAATAACAACGGTCAAGACGGCTACTGGGACCGTGTGATTGGCAGCGGGCCCCGAGCTGGCACCTGGTACGTGGAACTCGTCGACGGGAATCTTAACCAGGCATCGAACGTCGTGACGATCAATTTTACGGGCAACTGCGATCCAAACCAGGGTCCGGCCATCCAAGAAGTCGAGGTCGAGTTCCGTCCGAGTTAGACTGTATTCACGTCTTCGTTAGCGCCGTCAGCGCCTCCGTGACGTGTTTCTCGAACGCGAGCTGATTCCAGTAGATCTGGCGGACGATTCCTTCGCGATCGATGACGAAGGTCACGCGGCCGCGCAGCAGACCAAACACCTTGCGGACCCCGTAGAGCTTGCTGACCTCTCCGTCGACGTCGCTCAAGAGAAGGAAAGGCAACTGGTACTGGCTGGCAAATCTCTCGTGGGACCCCGGTGGATCCGAGCTGATGCCGATCACCTCGGCACCAGCGGCTTTGAAGGACTCGTAGCGATCGCGAAAGGCACAGGCCTCTCGCGTGCAACCAAGGGTATAGTCCTTCGGATAGAAGTAGAGCACAACGGCGCTCTTCCCGACGTAGTCGGAGAGACGGACTGGCCTGCCACTGGGGTCAGGCAAGGTGAAGTCGGGCGCGCGGCTGCCGACCTGGACCGGTCCGCGCGCCGTTGAAGATTCGCGTTCCAAGCTCTACCTCGCAAAGTACTCGTGGAACAGATGAAAGCAATCCGGCGACATCGTGCGCTTCTTACCGGCTGCCAAGTAGCGGGCCTGGGCGCGTAGGATCAGGTCACGGTTGCCGATCGTGTTGTTCGCCCACTCTTCGTGCGACGAGGCCGCGTTCCGCTGCATGTGTGGATCCGCCTGGAAGCGTGCCGCGCCTTTGGCCAGCGTGGCGATCAGATCCTTACGCTCGCGAAAGCGATCGACGTAGGCGTCGACTAACGCCGTCGCCTTACCGGCTTGCAGCCCGGCGATCGCCTTGTCCAGCTCGACCAGCGTTTCCTGCCGCGTTAGCCCGTTTGCCCAGGCACGGTGGTCATCGGGCGGCTCCAGGTCCGATGGGAAGCCGGCCCCGGCCTGCCGCGTTGCCTGGATTGCATCGTTCAGGAACACCGCCATGAAATAGAGCCCCTTGACCTGATTGGGATTCTCGAAGCGGCGGAGCCAGTAATGGACGACGTTGCAGTAGTCGAAGGCGTGGCCAGTCGTGAAGAAGGAGCGAGAGTTGTCCGCGACGTCCATGACGTAGGCGGCGTGGCCAAGCACCACCGCCTGGGCGATATCAGTGAAGCGAACGCCCCGCTGCAGCAGCGCGGTGATCTGATTCTTAACCTCGTCGGCCGAGGTTGCATGAACGATCACGTCCATCGTCTGGTCTCGCTCTTGGACCGTCATCTGCTCCTGATTACGCTGCTTGAGCGTCTGCCATTCTGACCCAAAGATCTGGGGCACCTTCATGGTCATCTCGCTCCACATATCGTAGAAGCGAGGCCAGCAAGCGAAGTCCGGGACGATGCCGTAGAAGATGTGGTGGGCGTTTTCCCAGCCGATGTAGTCGGCGATGTCGATCAAGGCACGCGCTCGGAACGACTTGTGGCCGATATTCTGAATTTTGCGCTTGACCGGACCAATAATCGTATCCTGGATGTCGATGATCGAAAGAAAGAGGAGCTGCTCCTTCAGGCGCTCCCGAACCGCCGGCTCCTCGGCCAATCCAAGGAACAGCCGATAGGACTCCACCCGTTCGCCGAGCATTGTGCTCGCCATCCAGCGACGGAAGCGATCCTCGATCGAGCCGTCGCGCAGCGGAGGATGGTCCTCAAAGTAAACTTGGGGCTCGGATTCGGGCAACGTCGGGCACTTCTCGTTTTCTCGCGCGTAATGTCCGGGCTGCTCGCAGAGGAGCTGATCCCAGATGTCGAGGCCGTCCGGCAAGTACCAGAACGCCTGCGTCATTGGCAGAAGCTGGAGCTGGTCTGGCAGAGCCTGCATCATTGCCAGCGATCCACGTACCCCCATCACCGTGTGGTCGTAATTGACCCCCTTCAAGTCGCCGTCTGGGCGGATCATCGTGTGGGCCGGGACGTTCAGGTAGGGCGCGGCGGCTCCCAGACCAGAGACGATCAGCTCCGACAGCCGATGTCCCTCGATGATCAGCCGACAGAAAGCGTCGGTCGTCCCCCGGGTATCGGTCGCGACAATGCTTTCGGTCATTTCCTCGACGTGAGTTGGCATCAAGCATCCTCCGTATATTGAGTTATTCAGACTCGTGAATCGATCGATAGTGGCCACCGAAGAAGAGGAGTGGAGCGGCACCGGGGGCGGATTCGAACCGCTCGACCTCGGCGATGAAAAGCGAATGATCGCCCGCGGGATGGATCGTGACAACGCGACAAACGAAGCTCGCCAATGCACCTTCAAAGATCGGTAACCCCTCATCGGTCAAGCGGTGCGGGATGTCTTCAAAGCAACCCTGCAAGTCGCCATGACGACCGGCAAACCGGTCGGCCCACTCGCGGTGCCCTTCAGCGAGGACGCTGACCACGTAGCGACCCTCGGCTTCCAGCAAAGCGTGGGTCCGCGCGCGTCGGTCAACTGAGATCAGGACCAGCGGCGGATCCAACGACACCGACGTAAACGAATTGGCAGTCATCCCGTGTACGCTAGGACCATCACGCACGCAGACCACCGTGACCCCGGTTGCGAACTGTCCCCAGGCGTGCCGGAGCGCTTTGCGCATGGCTTCCGCCGATTTCGCTTCGCGGGGTACCGAGGGCGAAGAGGTTGTCATCATCAGTTCCTCCTCCGCAATTCCCTCTCCCCTTGGGAGAGTCCTTTCAATCCCCTCTCCCAAGGGGAGAGGGGTAGGGTGAGGGTTACCTACCGATTTCATCTGCCGCACTGGCCCAATGACGTGTGCATAACTACGTTCGAGCTCTCAGCATCGGTTCTGGCCACGCCCGGTGATCCAGTAATTCGTCGAAGGAAGTTGGTAGGTGATCGTCTGCTCCACCGCGATAGCCAAGAGTCTCGGAGATCTCGCGCGCTGCTGTCAGGGTCGTATCGATCCAAAGTGAGCGTACGTCCGAGGTGTAGCGTGACACTGGCCCCTGAACGCTCATGACTGCCACGACCCGTCCGTCATGGCGACGGATTGGCACGGCGACCGTCGCACTGCCATCGGCGTGGGGGGCGACCTGCTCGGCAAATCCCGCCGCGCGTACCTGAGCAACCGTTGCCCGGACGTGGTGAGGGTCAGCCAGTGGAGGATTGACCGAAGGATTTTTCTCGACCCGGCGGAGGTATTCGTCTAGCTCGTCGTCCGATAACGCGGCCAGAAAAACCAGACCAGTCGTTGCCCAGTGGAGGGGTGCGCGCTCGCCGATGTCCAGCACCCGACGCACCTCGTGCGAGGCATCGGCGCGGGCAACCCGAATCCAGAAATCACCGGCCGGAATCGCTAGCCCCACCGACTCGTTAACCTGGTTCCGAATTGCCACGACGTAGGGACGCGCGATTGTCACCACGTCGATCTGACGCAGCAGAGAGCTAGTCCACTCGAGCAGCCGATAGCCCAGACGGTACTTACCGGTCTCTTCGTCCACGATGATGAGACCCTGCTCTTCGAGCGAGCGAAGGAAACGAAAGGTCGTCGGCGCACTCAACCCCGCCCCGGCCGCGATTTCCGACAACGTCGAAGGCCGACGCGCACTCGCAAGGACCGACATAATCGCCGCTGCCCGCTCGACGGCGCGGATATTGTACTGCTCGCTGTTTTTCACTGGCTAAAATGACTTTTCATTTTCGTTGTAATGCGGGCAGTATACAGACGGCCGGGCCTCGTGTCAACTCTACAATTGACCCCTTGAGGATAACCTTCTACAATGCGGTCGTACTACCACTACAGCCGCAGTTGCTCGGTCATGTCATGCTGAGCGACCAGAGGGAGCGAAGAATCTCTGCGAGACAAGAACGCGAGAGGAGATTCTTCGTCGCTTCGCTAGCGCTCAGCATGACAATCTGCCGCGTTTTTGGTGGCGGCACCACTTACTGCAGAATCGAAGATTCGGTCGCAGCAGCGGGGAGGAGAGACATGGCCGAGGATCGGGATGCATTACTCCAGCACTACCGGCAGATGCGGCAGGGGCTGCTCACTGCCATCCATGGTCTCAGTGACGAGCTAATGACCGAGCCGTCGCTCGATGGCTGGTCGGTCAAGGACCACCTGGCGCACCTCGCGCTCTGGGACGACATTCGGGCCAGCGAGGTGGTACGCATATCGGCCGGCCACGACTCAGCCTGGTGCATGACAGGCGAACAAGATGCGGCCTTCAACGCGCTGGGCTTTGCCTCCCTTCGTACCCAGCTTCCGATTTATATCTCAGCCACAATCTACGCAATCGCTCGGGACGAATGGTAAGAAAACGTGATTCCCGAGTACGGGGGTTGCGGTTGGTGTGGGGGTGGCGGGTGACTGTACGTTCAGGGTGAAGATGCTCGTTGCGGCTTCGCAGATTCCATCGGTGACGCGCACGGTGAAATTGTAGACTCCTGCTTGGGTAGGTGTCCCGGCGAATGTGCCCGAGTACGAATACAGGGTGATGCCTGGCGGCAAGTTCCCAGCGACAACGGCAAAGGTGCGGAGACCGGCTCCACCGAGGGTAGAAAAGGGCACGGCGTACAAAGCGTTTTCTCCCAAGCAGCGGGAGCCTGCACCTTTTGGAGTCCCCACTGAAGAGGAAAGTAGGGATCGTTCGGCGCGAATGATCCCTTCACGAGCTTGTCCTCTTC
>JAJPIK010000122.1 GCA_021324795.1 Chloroflexota bacterium | reverse complement strand
GGACCTCCGCCGTTTCCGCCTCCGGCATTTCGTGGACTTCACGCCACTCGCGGGCGAGCTCCGCCCGATAGGAGTCGGCCTCACTCTTCGCCGCGAGGTAGCCTCCCAGCCCCATCGCGATCGAACCAGCCGCCATCTCAGCGATACCGGCGATGAGAACGAGGAAGCTGCTCGACACCGCTCCGGATAGCCCAGCGGCGAGAGCGAAGGGGACGGTCAGTCCGTCGGACATGCCGATCACGATGTCGCGGACGATCGCACTGTCAGTGAAGTGCTGCTCGAAGTGGGTAGTCCGAGGATACATCGATGCCTTCTCCATCGTTTGCTCAAGATGACCAGCTCTGCGCTCGACGTGCGGCCCCTGCGACACGACCGCTTGATCCTCGTCGGCCCGCCCGATCACCCGCTTACGCAACGCTCGGCCATCTCTCTCGAGGATCTGCGGGGCCAGTCGGTCGTCCTGCAGGAGCCGGGCTCGGGCACACGTGCGCAAGAGCGGCGCAGTCCCCTGGACACGCGAGAAGCAGGACCAGCGGGGTAATCTGGCGTTCACCAGCCTTAACCTGTCGCGCAACTCGTTCCGTCAGGACGACTTCGTAGTGACGCCGCCATCTGCCTCAACTGCCAAGGTGAGGGCACGCATCGACTGAGCCATCTCGCTCAGACGTGCCTCGACACGGGCGTTGAGCGAGCCTTCCGGATAGTATCCACTGGCATCGCGCACGCCCGCCGGGACGCCGGTTAGAAGAGCGATCCCTTCGTCGGCGGTCGAAACCGGATAGACGTGGAACTGGCCCTGACGCACCGCCTCCACCACTTCGTCACGCAGCATCAGGTTGCGCACGTTCGCCGCTGGGATCAGCACGCCCTGCTCGCCAGTGAGTCCTTTGGCCTTGCAGGTAGCAAAGAACCCTTCGATCTTCTCATTCACCCCACCAATCGCCTGGATCTCGCCACGCTGATTCACCGATCCGGTGACCGCCAGCGATTGCTTGATTGGCACGCCCGCCAGGCGCGAGAGCAGGGCATAGAGTTCAGCACTGGAGGCGCTATCGCCCTCCACCCCTCCATAATTCTGCTCGAAGGCTAATCGCGCGCTCAGAGTGAGCGGCAAGTGCTGCGCGAATCGATCCATGAGAAAGCCGGCGAGGATGAGCACGCCCTTGCTGTGAATTGGTCCCCCCAGCTTCACCTCACGCTCGATATCCACTACTCCCTCGCGCCCCACTGCCACCGCCGCGGTGATGCGGCTGGGCATCCCAAAGCGATAATCGGCCATCTGCTGCACAGCCAGCCCATTGATCTGGCCGACGACCGCGCCAACAGTGTCGACCAGCAGTGTCCCCTGAGCGATCATCTCCCGCAGATGCTCTTCAAGCATGCTGGAGCGGTAGAGTTGTTGGTCGATCGCCTGCCGTACGTGCACGGACGAAACGGTCGTGGCTCGGGCACGCCGAGCCCAATAGACCGCTTGGCGCACCAGATCAGCAATGATGCCGAACTGCCCCGAGAGCTTCTCCTGATCCTCGGCCAGACGAGAAGACTGCTCTACCAACGTGGCGAGCGCACTCCGATCAAAGGCCGGAAGCTGCTCTGCTTGACAGAGCCGGCTGACGAAACGGACCAGGGCGTGCGTGTTGTCCACGGTGCGCGGCATCTGGATGTCAAAGTCCGAACGGACACGGAAGAGCTCCCGAAAGGCAGGATCGAACTGGTACAGAAGGGAATAGAGCGACCCATCCCCCACCAGGATCACTTTCAAATTGAGGGAGACCGGCTCCGGATGGAGCGTGCGCGTGGCCGAGAGGCCAAGCGCGTCGACAGGATCCTCGATCGCGATCTGGCGCGTCTCGAGGGCCCGCTTCAATCCTTCCCAAGCAAACGGCTGAGCAAGAACGTCTTCCGTCCGTAAGACCAAGTAGCCGCCGTTCGCCCGGTGTAGCGCCCCGCTCCGAATGAGGGTGAAATCTGTGCTTAGGACACCGAATTGGGCTTCCTTCTCGATCCGACCGATTAGATTCTGATAAGTCGGATTCACTTCGTGGACGACGGGCGCACCACTCACCCCACCTCGATCAACGACGACATTCACTTGATAGCGGCGCAGTGCCTGATGGCGCTGAAAGGCGAAGAGCGGTCCGGCCTCACTCGTCTCTGGAGGAGAAGCGCGAAACAGATCGACGTGCGCGACCATGTCCTCGCGCAAAGCACTCAAGTAGGCGCCCACTGTTGAGAGGTCGACGTAATGCGCACTCAGATCTTCGAGTAACCCACCGATGGCGTGCAAGGCAACCTCGCGATCAAGCTTCACGAGCGCTTCCCGTGCCCGTGCTTCGTGCTCGCGCAGCCGTTTCATCACCTGGGAGATATCTTCTTCGACGACCGCGCGACGCCGCTGCCACTCTGCACGCTGCTCCGAGGTCAAGTGAGCGAACGCCTCTTCGCTCATCGGCTGGTCGCCATGCAATGGGATGAGCACGAGGCCCATTGGCGTCGCCTGGAGGGCAAACCCGGCTGACCGGGCTCGCTCGCTCAGTTGGCCAAGCTCCTCTTCGCGCGCGTTCCCAAGCTGCTTGGTGATGGCATCACGCTGGGTGGTATACTCGTCGCTCTCGAAGGCGCGTGGCAACTGCTGGCCAACGATCTCAACCAGCTTCTCCACAGCCTGTGCCAGTTCACGCCCGCGACCGGCAGGCAGTCGGAGCGCGCTGGGCCGCTCAGGATCGCGGAAGTTGTAGACGTAGCAGAGATCATCCGACACGGGGCGCGCCTGGGAGATCGCGGCCAAGTAGGCGTTGACCGCTGTCATTTTACCGGTTCCCCGTGGACCGGCGACGAAGACGTGATAGCCCTGCCCATTCATGCCGAGGCCGAACTCTAGTGCGGCCGTTGCACGCGGCTGGCCAACGATCTCCGGGGTGGTACTCACCTCGTCAGTCGACTCGAACGCGAAGGACGATGGATCACACGGACAACGGAGCTGGCTGGGATCGAGTTCTTTAGGCATTCGGCTCACCTCGAGAGAAGCTTTATCTGACCAGGTCAGATTAGCTCTCGCTGACTGAACGTCCCCCGGACATTCAGGCTGCGCGCCTGAATATAACATGAGAAAGGTCTTTGGACAGGAAGCCTCCCCCTAGGTTACAAGTTGTAGTGCTGTTGTCGAAAACTATTCTTGAACCCGGTGCCGACGGCATCGTCGCCGACGCACCGGGTGGGCCAGCATCCAGATTGATTACCCGCCAAGGAGCGGCCCGGACCGCGATTGGCCGCTCTGGGCCGTGCCAAGAACCAGACGGAAGTTCTCCGGCTAGGCTGCAAGGTCCTTGCGGATTTGCTCGTACTCCTCCTTCGTGATCTCTCCAGCGCCTCACCGGGCTCCTCCGGTTTGCCCTCACTGCCCACTCGTTTCAGAGCGCGGACCAGGAGCACCACACCCGCGACCAGAGCCCCCAAGAAGGCTAACATCGCTAACCATCCAAGCCCCAGTCCCAGGCCCCAGCGCCAGCCAGTCATCCAAGGGGGGAAACCTTGCGGCGCATAGCCCCACATCATGCCCGGTCCCATCGCTACGCCCGGCCCAACCATCCCACCGACAAGCATGGGTGCCACCAGAACTACCAGAATCAGGATAACCAGTCCCATCCAGAGTCCATGATCTCTCATCATGACATCTCCTAATCGATTTACGACAATTATCTGTGTCCCAGTTGAACCCTGACTGAAAAACTTCCATCCGTTCCTGAACTCCGCCGGAACAACACGGAAGCTCGCCTGCTATCTCTCCTCTATAGGATCTGCTCCTAAGACGCATGCTCCATGCTAGAATGCTCACTCCCTGGCATCGAATGTCTTTTCAGAGGATATTCAGGTTCGATGTCAACACTTTCATGATCTGCCCAGGCGCTGGTGGTTACTCTGACATTGACGCCTCAATAGAGCTCAATAGAGAAGGACAAATCCGCTAGACTGGCGGACCGGGGCGTCAAGGAGATGACAATGTCGGGGTTCATCGGATTTATGAACGGGTTCTGGGGACGAGCGATTCGGATCATTCTGGGTCTCGTGCTCATTGCCTTCGGCCTGCTAACTCTTGGGGGCACGGTCGGCGTCATTGTGGCATTGATCGGTCTGATCCCGCTGGCAATGGGACTCTGGGGGCACTGCCTCCTCGAGCTAGTCGCTCCATCACAGCACCACACAGTGTAAAGACCTGATAACGCATGACGTGCTACTCGTCGCGGCGCATCCCGACGATGTCGAACCCCAGACCGCGGTCTTCCTGGCACGATTGGTCACGTGGGATCAGATCCCGGGTGGCACGCTTGGCTGATCAAGAACCGGCACGAAGGCCAATAAGCGAGTTGTGTTGTAAGGAGTTCTAATGGAATCCAGTTTGGAAGGCACCGTTGAGTTAATGAATGGCATGGCTTTTACCGCAACGGCTGGAAGTGGTCATGCGTTCACGATTGACGCCGCGACAGAGGTTGGGGGTACCAATCGTGGGCCGCGACCGATGGAGTTACTTCTGCTCGGATTGGGCGGCTGCACCGGAATGGACGTGATCAGCATCTTGCGGAAGATGCGTCAAGACGTTACCAGTTACCACGTCCGCCTTCACGGCGAGCGCGCGGATGTCCATCCGAAAGTCTTCACGCGAATCGTCGTCGAACACGTCGTTCGCGGGAAGAACCTGAGTCCTGATGCGGTCAAGCGCGCCATCGAGCTATCGGCGACACGGTATTGCTCGGCCTCGGCGATGCTGGGCAAAGCCGCAACAATCGAGGAACGATTCCAGGCAACCGATGAGACGTCAGGACGGGAGACGACTGGTGTTATTCCTTTGAGGTAAACGGCGAGCGAGCACGCCCCCGCGAATCCGGACCGATCCCTCCGCCGAGGCCAGTGGCAGGCTCAGTGGACCACAGGTAGGGTAAATTGCCCCGAGCATCGCGTGCGGCCAACTCATCTCGTCGCGCCTCGCCTCGGTGACGGAGGTCAAGTGCGGCAGGATCTGAGAGTAATGATTCGTCATGAAGTAGTAGTCGATCCCAAGCTTCTCCGCCCATTTTGCCATGCGGCTCGCCGACTTCCAGCCACGGCCCGGGTAAATCGTGCCATCCGCGACGTAGCGACCAGCGCTGTAGGCGCGGCCATCATACTTCCCAACATTGTCAGGATTTTGTCAGGCGCGGCGTCAGCGATTTCTGGTTGGTGTCAGGTCTTTTCAGGTACCCTTTGATTCGCTAACACGACCCCGCAACATGGAGGTAGGATGATGAGCCAGTCAGTGGTGATGCGTGATGCTGAGATCCGAGAGCGAGTCATTCAAGAGTTGACATGGGACTCGCGCGTCAACGCCCCGGGAATTGGCGTGGCTGTCGCCGATGGTCAGGTTCGACTAACTGGAACGGTCGCCAGTTACGCGGAGAAAATGGCAGCTCAAGAGGCGGCTCACCGTGTCACCGGCGTGCTCGACGTTGCGAATGACGTCCAGGTCAAGCCGCCCGGTAGCCACCTGCGTACTGACCTCGACATTGCCAAGGCTGTCCGTTGGGAGCTCGAGTGGAACGTTATGGTTCCCCACGAGCGAATCCGCTCGACCGTCTCCGATGGCTGGGTCACCCTGGAAGGCGAAGTCAGCCTGTGGCGTGAGCGGCTCGACGCGGAAACCGCCATTCGATATCTGCCAGGGGTTCGAGGAGTCACGAATCACATTATCGTCACCGATCAGGGCGTCGATCCCGCCGATTTGCGGCAGGCAATCGAGCAAGCTTTGGAGCGACGTGCCCAGCGCGAGGCAAAGCGGCTGAATATCTCAGTCAAAGGTGGTCGGGTGAGCATCAGAGGAATCGTTCGCACCTGGTCCGAAAAACAGGCAGTCCTTGGCACAATCAGTCACGCCCCGGGGGTGAATTCGGTCGATGACCAGCTCGAGATTGATCCCTATGCCTGATCAATCGACTGATCTTACCAGAAGTCAGCTCGCTCGCTTGCGGGCTCTGCTGATCGAAGAACGTGAGCGACTGCACGAGCGAGCTATCGAGTCGTTAGATCGCCGTCCTGCTCATGCCCCATCTCACTCATGCCCCATGGCAGCCCGGATTCACTGGCGGCGACAGGCAGAAATCCGGGCGGATGGATGTCGCAAAGGGGTGAAACGACCTTTGGCGGGAAACGAGATGGGAAAGAACAGATCGTGCTGCTTCTTGGCCCTGCCGCAAGCAATCGGGAACGCCAATTCCGCGATACGCTGCCCCGGCCAGGACGAGACCGGGGAACTCGCGTAAGCCTTCTTCAGCCCGACGCACGCGATCGAGATGGCCGGGCGCGTAGCGAGGAAGGCCGCTTGACCAGCGGTAGACCCGAGCGAGCTTCGGCACCCCTTGAATGTCGACGAGAGAGGAGAGTTCAGAACACACCAGTGCGACCAGATCGGTATCATCGCGCGCCAACAGGTCTGTAATCGACGGGCCGCCAAGATAGCAGCGAAAGAGTGTGGAATCCAAGGGACTTGCGTGTGGCCATTTTCGGCTGACCCAGGTCGACGCGATCAGAGTGCGTCGCTCGTCGACGGGCACCAGAAAACCCGTTCCTGACAAAGCACACGTGACCTGTCTTCGTTCATACGCGACGCTGACGACCAACGCCGGCCGATAATCGATCTCGGCTAGAACCGCCGCAGTGCCCGGTGCGACATCGCGGAGCAAGCGGCTGGTAGTATCGGCCGGCGTCGCCAGGATGACTGCGTCCGCCAGGTAATCTCGGCCATCGGCCAGTCGGAGTTGGTATGCACGATGGTCGGTAGAGGCAGTCAGCACCCGTAGCTCGCGTACGTCGGCGTTCTGTATCACCTCGGTCGATCTGAATGCTCCGCTCAGCCGGTCGATCAAGGTGTGCAATCCACCGCGTAGCGTGACAAATGGACTACCGGGTTGGATGCTCCGTCGCTGTTGGCTCAACATCCGCTGGCCGCGCAGCAGACTGCGGTACTTCTGCTCGAGCTGGTGCAGCTCTGGAAACGTGGCAAGCACGCTCAGCTCACCACTACCTCCACCATATACGCTCGCTAACAGCGGGATCGCCAGGCGATCGGCAACTTCACGCCCCAGACGGCGCGATATCATCGCCGCTAACGACTCATCCGCGTCGCCGGAACGGGGCGGCAAGACCAGGTCGAGCAACGCCCGAGCTTTACCCCACGGTGAGAGGATGCGCGTGGTGAGCAGCGGGCCAAGTCGGTAGGGCGCCACGAGGAGAGTGCTCTCCGGTAATCGCTCAAGCCGCCCGCGATGGACAATGAACGCACCGCGCTCCCGGGGATTGCTCTCGACAAGCTGTTCGGTCAACCCCAAATCCACGAGAATGCCCGTCGTCGGGATCTTCCGGGCGAGAAGCGAGTCTGGCCCTTCCTCGAGCAGAAAGCCACCGACCCGTTCAGTCTGCACCTTGCCGCCCAATCGTCCGGCCGCTTCGAAAAGCGTCCCGTGAATGCGTATACCTCGGGTCGTTGCTTCCCGCTCGAGCTGATATGCTGCCGTCAGTCCGGTCACGCCGCCACCAACAATGGCGACCCGCCACTCCTGCCCCATTGGTTGTCGTTCTCCTTTACTACTTGCCAGTGGGATTTGTTAGGTCAGTCCTCCTCAGTCAAGCCCAGCAACACTCCAGAATTGAGCGTCGTCAGCCGCATGGCTTCTGGGCGAACGAGGAGCAAAGGAACGGTTGATCGTTGAAGCGTCCCCAGCGCGACGCTGCCTAGGACCAAACGGCGGACACCACCACGGCCGTGTGTTGCCATGGCGATCAGATCGGATTGCTCTTCGGTGGCGAGCGCGGCAATAGCGGACGGCGGATGCCCCACCACACTCCGCGTCTGCACCACCCGTCCGGGCTTTCCGAGCGCCCTGGCTATCTCACTCAGATAGTGATCCGCTATGCCCAGTTCGGATTTCACGTCATTCATCGGATAGGGAAAGGTGTCAGTATAGGCATAATGCGGTGGCTCGACCACTTTGACGAGAAGCAATTCAGCGCTGAGCTGGTCAGCCAGACTGACCGTTAACGTCAGGACTTCTTCGGCGAAGTCAGATCCGTCAAGCGGTGCCAGAATACGAAAAGGGTGGTCTTGCCGCCAGATCCGTCCGCAAGTGGCGGGTATCAGTAGAACCGGTACTGTTGCTCCACGTAAGACTTCGTCGGCCACGCTCCCGTAGAGCCAACGCCCCAGACCGGAGCGGCCGTGAGTCGACATCACGATCATCGTATGGTCATCTGCCGCCGCCGCGATGATCATCTCGGCAGGATAGCCAACCACGACGCGCCAGTCCACGTTCACACCTGCTTTTGCGACCTTTTCGGCGACAGCGGCGAGCTCGCCTCTTGTCTCGGCTTCTTGTGCTGGATCAGCAATGACCCGTACGAGTGTCAGCGCTCCATGCGAGGCTTTGGCGAGCACAGTTGCATATGGCACTGCCCGTTCCGAGAGGCCCGAGCCATCCAGTGGCACCAGAATTTTAGTGGACATGTCTTTATCCCTCCTCATCCCAGTACATCCAAACTGAGCTTCAGGGTGCTTTGTCCGGTGGGAAAAAGCGCAATGACTTCGCTGAGCTTATAGGCGACGCGTACTGCTGCCTTGTTACCATCGACGATGATCCAAGGACGTTCCATCTCTCGTTCTCCCATCAGGGCGTCTCCGTACCGCACGAGATCCCCCGCCCAATGGCAATTCAGGGCCTTGCCACCATCTTAGGCCTTCTACCCTGACGGCCCGCCGAAAACGCTGTCGCTTCACCTGACAAGATCCTGAAGAATCTCGCCCTGGAGAGCCGAAACCTCGAGATCTCCCAGGAAAGGCTGATCGCCCCGGTTGAACGCTTGATCGGCTCATCAACTGACGCTTCCTCACTGTAGGCAGTGCAGTCGACAAAGCAGTGGTCCAATTTCGGTTCCGACCAACGACAAAGGCCGGAGCTCGGGGGCTCCGGCCTTGCTGCGAATGGCGAGCGCGGGGTCACTGGGCGGATGGTGCGGGCAGGACGACGATCTGGCCCCACATATACGGGGCGTGCTCGGCCTCGGCGCAGACGAATTGGTAGATGCCCGGCTTGCTCACCACGAAGGACGTCTTGGTGGAGCTTTGCCCTTTCATCACGACGTTGATGTTGAGATCAGGCACGGTGAAGGTGTGAGCGTCGTCCTCCGGGTTAACCAGCGTCAAGTTCACGGTATCGCCCGCATACACGGTAATACTACTCGGTGAGAATCCATAGACTTCTTTGCCATCGAGGATCCCGCCCTTGGCAAAGTCCGTCTTGAGGTAGTCCATGGTGGCCTGCTGCTCGTGCACCAGGAGGGGCACTGCGGTGATCGTGAAGGTCCGAGTCTCGGGTTGGTACGGGGCTGACGCGGAGTGGGTAAGTGTTTCAGCTCCAACAGAAGCGCTACAGCCGACCACCAGCACCAGCAGAGCGATGAGGGTAGGTAACGTTCCGAAAGACTTGACCAAGTTACGCATCGTTTTGACCTCCAAACGTTTCTTGCTTGAATTGTCGCGCGTTTCCGCAACCTTGCCATCCTTCGGGCATCTGATTTTCTGAGGGGCGAGAGAGGATCAAGGTGTCCTCTCGCGAGAGGACACCGGTCATCGGAATGGCAGACGTGAGGGACGAGGTGGCGGAGAATCAGGCGTGAATCAAGCCCCGACGAATGGCATAGCGGACGAGCTCGACCGAGGTATGGAGCCCCAGCTTCTGCATGATGCGATTGCGATGGGTCTGGGCCGTAGTGACACTGATCGAGAGGGCTGAGGCAATTTCCTTGTTGCTTTTGCCCTCGGCGATCAGGCGCAAGACATCGGTCTCTCGCGGACTCAGGTCTGCCCCCACCGGGTGCTCGCGGTCGTGGAGATGCTGACCAACGAGGGACTTCGCGAGCGACGGATAGAGATAGACCCCGCCGTCGAGGACGGCCCGCAACGCGGCGAGGATGTGCTCGGGATCGCCCGCTTTGATGACGTACCCGACCGCGCCGGCCTGGAGGGCACGGAAGAAGTAATCCTCCCCTTCATGCATGGTCAGGACAATGACTTTTGAGCCCGGCGCGGCCTCGGCGAGCCGGGGGATCAGGTCCAGGCCGTTCCCATCGGGCAGCGTCAGATCAAGGAGGATGAAATCCGGGCGGAGGCGACGGGCTTCAGCGAGTGCATCTTGAGCTGTTCCTGCCTCACCCACGACGGTCAAATCTCCCACGCTATCGAGCAGAGCTCGAATGCCCTTGCGCACCACGGCGTGGTCGTCAACGAGCAGCACTTTTTTCTGGTTCATCTGGTCCCCGCAGTGTAAAGGTGGTGAGCGGAACGGACAAATTTACGATCGTCCCTTGTCCAGGAATACTGTCCACTTCGAGCTTGCCTCCGACCAGAAGGGCCCGCTCGTCCATTCCCTGTAAGCCCACCCCGGGCTCTCGGGTAGTCCGATCGAAACCGTGGCCATTGTCGGTTACGGTCGCGATCAGGGTGTTCTCCAGCCGGCGGAGCTCGATCCAGGCCCGGTTGGCTCCGCTATGCCGAGCCACGTTGTTGATCGCTTCCTGGACGACGCGGTAGACGACGGTCTCCCGAAAGGGGTCGAGGCGGCTCTCCAAGCCGTGTTCGACAATCTCGAAGGCGATCCCGGCATCGCCGAGGTAGAGCTCGGCATAGCGGCGGATGGCGGGCACGAGGCCGAGGTCATCGAGGGCCGCCGGGCGGAGCGCGACAGTGAGCCGGCGGAGGTCACTAAGACTCTCGGCTGCCAGCTTCTGGAGACTCGCGAGCTCGGCTTTCAGTGCAGGGGGGCAACCGTCGAGGCCTTGCAGGCGCTCGAGATTGAGCGTCAGCGCCCAGAACGCCTGACCGATGCTATCGTGCAGTTCCCGCGAGACGCGCTGTCGCTCGTCCTCCTGGGCAGTGAGGATCCGACCGACTAACGCCTGCCGCTGGGCTTCCTGTTGGCGCAGCCTCTCATAGATCTGGCGAAGTTCCCGGTTGCGCTCCGCCAGCTCCGCGGTGCGCTTACTGACTTGCTCCTCGAGGGTCGCGGCCCACCCGGCGAAACGCAGGCGCATTGTCTCCAGGCTCCGCGCCAGCTCTCCGATCTCTCCGCCCCACGGAATCTCGAGGCTGCCTGACGGCTCGCCGGCGGCGATCTGCTGGGCAATCCGGCTCAGGGTCGTCACCGGTTCGACGACCTTGCGGACGACGAGGGTTGTCGCCAGGAAGACCAAAAGGGTGAGGATTGCCAGAGCGGCGAAGCTTCCATTGCGAAGCTGATCCGCCGGGCCATAGGCCTCTGCAACTGACGTGCCAATCTCCAGGGCCCAAGCGAGGCTCTGGAGGGGAACGAAGGCCATGAGATGAGGTCCACGGAGGTCACCCATCTCGGGTATCTCGGTGGCGGCCTCGCCGATCTCGGCCTGACCCCGGGCGGTCATCGCCCGACAGAACGTCGGATGTTCGCCCGTCCCAAGGAATTGCCCCGGCTCGGTCGCGAACAAGACGCGGCAGTTCTGGTCGACCAACTCGGCGTGGCCGGACTGGCCCATGCGGACCGCCGAGGCGAGAATACGATCGACCTCCGAACTCCCCCCGCCAATCAGACCGACAAGATAGCTCTGAGAATCGCCCGGCTCTACCGGGACCGCCAGCGCGACGGTCGGCCCCAGGCCCCCATCGCCAGCCAACCCCCACGCCAGAACTCCGTCCGCCGTGATTGCGGGCGGTCTGGTCGTCGGCCAGGACGTGCTCAAATCAGTCCCGAGAAGACGTTGATGCTGACGATCGGTAGCCAGCACCCGGTGATCGGGACCAACGACGACAACACCATGAGTAAAGATAGGGGAGTGCTGTGCAGTCAGGTCGAGAACGTTCTGCGCCTGGTCAGTTTGGCCAGTCGTGACTGCCTCTCGATACCAGATCGCGCTATCCTGCAAAGTGCCGGTCGCGTCGTCAATCAGGCCGTTGATCGCAACGCCGGTGCTCTTGCCAAGGAGGAGCCATTCGGAGGCCCGACTCGTCTCGAGCGAGGCCGCGAGCCGCCCAACGAGGAGCAGGCTCGCCACGAACAGCAATGCCAGGAGCGCGGCCTCTGCAGCGAGGAGACGCGGCAGCAAGCCGGTCCTGTGCACAAAGACTTTCAGCATAGTGATCGGATCTTTGCGCATGGTCGTCCCCCTCTCTACTCTCTGCCTATTTTCCGCCTGCGCCCCCTGAATCTCACCAGAAAATGGATGCACGAGTCCTGAACAACGTCTGAAACGTCAGAGTTCAGGCATTTTTCAGAGATTGAATCAACTTATTCGTGTTCCTGTCATGAGACAAGTGGCACATTACGGGAAACGGACTTTTGTCATTGAGCTCCCAGGATTTACGAAGTAGTTTGTCCTTGTGATGGTGATGCTCAAGGTTGCCTGATCGAAGTCCTTGTCGAGGTCCCTGTCAGAGTTCTCACGTATAGAAACGTGCAGCGGTCGGTTCTCTGCGCGATTTTTTTGGAGGTAGACCCCATGCCATCGACTCGACGATCCTTTCTTGCCTCGGCGTTGGCTTTGACCTCTGGTATCATCGCGGTCGCCTGTGCGGCGTATCCCGATGCCCAGACTAATCCGGCCATCGCTTTCACCGTCGGCCAGTCACGTGCCGCCGACGCCGCTCGCCTCCAGCCCCTACCACTGAAAATTACCGCGTCATCTTTCCATATGGATCCGAGTGCCTTCACCCTCCCGGTCGGACGACCGGTCCAGCTCACCTTCCAAAACCAGGATACCGTGCAACACCAGATCACGATTACGGGTATGCCGGCCAAGGTGCTGGATGCGAATAGCTTCGCCAAAATCAAGCAGGTGACTTCGCTCACTGATCTCGATGCGATTCTCAGTGGGATACCCAACAGGACGGTTTCTTTCATCGTCGATCCCGGGCAAACAGTCGTCGCGACCTTCGTCCCGACAGCCCCTGGCACTTTCGATCTTCAGTGCCAGTCGCCAGGTCATCGGGATGCCGGGATGATCAGCAAAGTCTTCGTCACCGCGCCGTCGAACGCGGCGACTCCCGTGGCAAATGGCGCGGTTGCCGCGGCAACGGCTATCGCCAGCCCGACTGCGATGCCGATAAACATGCCCGGCATGGCAATGAGCCAGGGAGTCGCTCTGGCGACTGCGACTCCTACCCCGCATCAAGCGGTGGATCCCACCTTGCTGCCAATTGCCCCGGGAACGACCAAGGACATCGCTTTTAAGACGATCGACACGAATCTCGAGATCGCGCCGGGCGTGACGCTCGCCGCCTGGACGTTTGATGGCCGCATTCCCGGACCGTTTCTCCACTTGCGCCAGGGCGATACCGTTCGCTTTACCCTGACAAACGGCAGCAGCATGCCGCACTCGATCGACTTCCACGCCGCACGGACCGCGCCCAACGTCGATTACAAGTCGATTGCGCCCGGCGAGAGCTACACATTCACCTGGCAAGCGGCGGATCCCGGCGCTTTTCTTTATCACTGCGGGACAGCACCGATGCTTCAGCACCTAGCCGAGGGAATGTACGGCGGCGTTGTCGTCGACGCGGTCGATCATCCACTGCCGCCCGTCGATCGCGCGTTCGCCTTTGTCCAGGGAGAATATTATTTAACGGCGCCGGATGCCAACGGCATCGTCCGTGCGGATCTGCAAAAGGCGACGAACGACGCGCCCGATGAGGTTGTCTTCAACGGCTACGTGAATCAATACATGACTCAGCCGATCGAAGTGAAAGTTGGGGAAAAGATCCGCGTCTATCTGGTCAACGCTGGGCCGAACCACTTCAGCGCATTCCATGTCGTCGGAACGATTTTTGATCACGTTTGGGTCGATGGGAATCCGAACAACGATCTGCGCGGCGTCCAGACCTGGACGGTCGCCCCGGGCGAAGGCGCAGCGTTCGACTTCGTGCTGAGCAAGCCCGGAAACTACTCGATGGTCACCCACAGCTTTGCCGACGCGGGAAAGGGAGCAATGGCCGTCTTCAAAGCGCAGTGACCTGGGCGATCCGCCATCCTCGCTTGGTCGAAGCCAGCTTTGGCTGCGTGACAATCGGCGCGTTGTTGCGTATCCTTGGTGAGAATGGTGATGGCTCCCTAAAAATGTCAGAGATCGCGGAATGTGTATGGTATGGAGAGATCGCGGAATGAATACCTTTGACTTGGCGTTAGACATCCTCGCAACGACGCCAATACAATTGCGCTCAATCATTACTGCGCTGCCGCCAGGCGTTCTGGTGGTCCAACCCTCCCCAGATGCCTGGTCGGTTGAGCAGGTTCTCCGTCATCTCCTGCAGGTCGAGAACGCGGTGATCGCCGAGCGGATCCGACGGATGGTCCGCGAGGAAAATCCAACTTTCACCTCCGGCCCTTCTGTCTCGGTTCCCTCGGAGCCAGCGGCCATTCTCAATGCCTGGCTTGCCGCGCGCGAGGACAGTTTGGCGATGTTACGAGCGCTCACTCCGGCGCAGCTCGCGCGGAGCGGCCAGCACCCGCGCTACGGGCCGATCACCGTGCGCGAGCACGTCGTCGAATGGGCCTACCACGATCTCGACCACCTGCGCCAGATTCTCGCCGCGCTGCAGAGCGTGCTCTACCCGGAGATCGGCGCATTCCAGACGCTCTATTCCAAACCGAGCTAGGGGGTATGCTACTCAGGGAGTCGGCGCGGCTCCCCATTGTTGGTAGCGTCGGCGAAACTCCTCTCGGGCACGACCTGCGAGTAAGGTGCGGGCGACGTGACTGACCCGAAAGCCCAGCGCGCGGGCTGCAGCCAGATCATCCGCGGTCGGTGAGAGGTCGGCGTTGGGACCAGTAACTGCACTCGCGCCGTAGGGCATCTGGTTTCGCCGCAAAGTGGGCACGAGATAGCCGGCCGGACTGACGACGCAACCGATGTGCATCAGCGCCGTGAGCATCGTGAAGATCGTGACCTCATTGCCGCCGTGCAGTGTAGAGGTGGTGCAAAACGCTGCTCCCGCCTTCTCTTCGATTTCTCCACCCCGCCAGAGGCCGATCAGCTCCGTTTCCAGCCAGTGCTTCAACGCCGCGGCCATATTGCCAAAGTAGCCGGGTGAACCGAGCACCAAAGCATCCGCCCGCTGCAGCTCGCCGAGCCGAGGCTCGGGATAAAGGGCACGAAGAGCTTCTCGTGTCCGCTGCCACCGCTCATCCTGGCGAATCACGTCTTCCGGTTCAAGGTCCGGGACTCGTCGGAGCCAGACCTGGTCCCCGGGCGAGACCCGGGCGCCCTCGCCCACGGCCTCCGCCAGCTTCGCCGTGTTGCCATATCGGCTGTAAAAACAGATCAGAACGTTCACCGACCGCCACTCCTGCATCGCCCTCTCTCCTCCGGTCGTGGAGGTGTTGCAAGACTAATACCTGAGACTGCTGCTTCCCCTTTCCTTTCATCTCACCAGGCGATGAGCGCGATCATGGGCTCGGCTGCCTGCGCCGGATGCGCCTGCCGCTGGTCCACCGCGCTCGCTGCTTCCCACATCGTTGGCATGTCGCATTGACTGGGGGAATGTCGTCACCACCCTCAGCCAGTTACCCGGGCATTCGGACCTTCGCGGCGACAGTGGGCAGACGGCCGGCATAACAAAAAGTAGAGGCTTGCCAAGCGTGTTAGCCGGTTCCGAACGTTGCCGAACGGGCGTCGTCTCCAATCGATTTGAAGCTCGCGAAGCCGACTGGGCGAGCATTGCTAGCGGACTTTCCGGTTCTGTGCAGGTTAGTCTACCGTCTTTTCAGTGCTTATTCAGGCTCGTCCGCCGATACTGGAGCCGTTACACGATCCGTATTCGAATGTTGAGATGGAAAATGGCAAAAATGACCGGGCGGCCGGTGCATATCTTACTCATCGAAGACAACCCAGGAGATGTACGGCTGACCATCGAAGCACTGCGCGAAGCGAAGGTGCGTAATACCCTCAACGTCGCGTCGGACGGCGAGGAAGCCCTCAGGTATTTGCACCATCTGGGTCCCCATCGTGATGCCCCACGTCCGGACCTGATCCTTCTCGACCTCAATCTTCCTCGAAAGGATGGCCGCGAGGTCCTAGCCGAGATCAAAGTCGATCCCAACCTGAAAATAATCCCGGTCGTGATCCTGACCACCTCTCAAGCCGAGCAGGATATCCTGCGCAGCTATGAGCTCCGCGCAAATTGCTACATTACCAAGCCGGTCGACCTGGACCAATTCATCACCGTCGTACGGTCGATTGAGAGTTTTTGGCTGACGATCGTGACTTTGCCCTCGGGAGCTGTAGATTAAGAGAGAGGGAACTGTGCCTATGCCTACGCGAGGAGATCTTTCCTGGCGCAGATCATCGAGCGCGGAGAGATCGCAATTGGGCAGGGTTGACGGCGCTTCTCGCAAGGCTCGCAGATGCAGCCAAGCCCAGAGAGATATAGTCAGAGGCAAGTTGAAGCGTACCTGAGATCGTGGGAGAGAACATGAGCAGGGGGCAACACATCTTGCTCGTCGAAGACGACCGCCCGTTAGCCGAGGCACTGAGTCTGAGCCTACTCACGGCAGGCTACACGGTGGCCGTCGCGGCGGACGGCCTCGCCGCGCTGAAAGCCTTTGATGAGCACCCTCCGGCGCTCATCCTGCTCGACCTCAACGTGCCGGTCGTGTCAGGCTTTCGCTTGCTCCAGATATTTAAGCGCGACCGCCCGACCCTCCCGATCCTGGTGATGACAGCGCTGTCGTTCGAAGAGGCGCAGGACGCAGTGCGGAGTGGGGCCGACGACTTCATCTCCAAGCCGTTCGATCCCCCAACACTCCGCGCAAAAGTCTCCTACTACCTCGGAAAGGGTCGTCCTGTTCCCTCTCAACCGACGACTACTCTAAGCCAACCTTCTATCGACGATTCAAGCCATTAGCGGGTCCTCCGTCCGTGAGAGGTAGGGGTTCGTTAAGCAATCCGCCTCCGAGCCGGCGGACCTGGCCGCGGCCAAGGAACTATGACGCGAGACTACCGGGACTTTGCCTGGTCGCTTCCCGTAGATGGTCACTCGCCTGGAGAGCGTAATTCCACTGTAAGTCACGCGGATAAAATCGGCGGCAGAAGGTGGCGAATTGGGCGTGCTGTGAGATGGGCACGCGGGTACGGGTACGCCTATCGCGGGTGATGGCTGTTGGTCAAACTGTTGATCGTCGAAGACGATGCGAGCGTTCGGTCTCTCGTCGCCCGCGCCGTGGCGGGCACCGGTTGGGAGATCCTCGAAGCAGGTGACGGCGCAAGTGCGCTGGATATCGTCCAACGCGAGCATCCTGCGGTCGTCCTTCTTGATCTTGGCCTTCCTCAGATGTCGGGAGCGGAGGTCTGCCAGCGTATTAAAGCTACTCCTGAACTCCATAATACTGTCGTCGTGATGCTGACAGCCTTTGTCGATCCTCTGAACCTTGAGCGCTGCAACGAAGCAGGAGCAGATCGCATTCTTACCAAACCGTTTTCCCCACTCGCGTTGCGCGCTCTGCTCGACGCGTTTCGCGTGTAGATCGTGAAAGCGGTGACGCACAATGGCCACCCGGTCTTCGTCTCGTTGATACGCGGCGGCGATTACATCAGCGATACAACGCCACTGTTCAACCGGGGGTTTGTCAACTTCACTGGGGTCAGCATCAGACTAGCCCGCCCCGAACCGCTACTTTCAGAACGTCTCGACCCTCCAGTTTGTAGCCGTTATGTAAGGCGTTGAACCCATCGGCGACGCGCTCCAGCGGCAAAATCGGGTCGACCAGATCCTGGAAAGGAACCTCGCCCCGCGACATGACCTGGTGGGCCCGGACGAAGTAATCGTTGGAGCCACCGCCCCAGACCGCTTCCAGGCGCAGGTTTCGACGCATCAACTCCTGGTTCGGGTTGAGCTGAAGCGAGCCCACATCGACAAAATGGCCCATCTCCACGTATGTTCCACTCCGTCGCAGGTAGCCCAGCCCTTCGGTGATGGCACCGAGGAAACCGGCGCATTCGAAGACAACGTCGGCTCCCGCGTTCTTCGCGGTGTGCTCTTTGACAATCTTCGTTCGCTCGGCTGGATCTTTCACCTCGCCGATGTCGATGGTCAGGTCGGCACCCAGCATTTTCGCCTTCTCCAGGCGCCCCTTCGGTCCGCCGATGACGATCAATCGGCCAGCTCCGCTGAGCTTGGCGGCAATCAAAGTCATCAAGCCAATCGCCCCCGAGCCCTGTATGACGACAGTGTCGCCGAAGGTCAGCTTGGAGCGCAGCACACCGTGGACACCCACTTGAAATGGCTCGGAGAGCACCGCTGCCTCGGCCGGTAGCCTGGTCTTCACAAAGCAGGTCTCCGGCTGGGCCAGGTAGATGTACTCGGCAAAGCCACCCCGAAAGTGCGGCGCTTCGTCAGCCTGCTGGAAGCCGTAGGCGCCAGATGGCGTCCCCGGCGCGAAGACGACTCGGTCACCCGGCTCGACTTTCTGGCCAAGATAGTCGCGGTCGACCCCTTCGCCAAGCTTGTCGATAATGCCAACGTTCTCATGGCCAAGGAGAATCTGGCCAGAAAGGCGGCCATGCTCCCAGTTGTGCAGGTCAGTGCCACAAATACCAGCCAGCTCCTGGCGCAAAAGAACCGTGCCCGGCGCCGGATCCGGCACCGGATACTCCCGAATTTCGAACTCTTTGCCAATCATCACCACCGCGCGCCCGGTCCGGACCACTGTCCCGGCGCGACCACTTCGGCCAGGCTTGCCTTGTGACGCGTACATGGTTAGCCCCCTTTACAGGTTACAAGAATCATTGGCTCTTCTAGAGCTTCACCGGCCGACCGGTCCTTCCCGACTCGTAGATGCCCTGGATGATTGCGACGACACGGCGACCGTCTTCGCCGGTGACGGCGGGGTCGCGGCCGAGGCGGATGGCATCGATGACGTCGCGGAGCTGGTAGGCGTGAAAGTTGGGGAACTCACCGCTGCCGAAACTTTGGTCGTGCTGGCGCCATTCGGCCAGCTTGGCCTGGTCCTCGGGGATTGTCCAGATGTCATTCTGAGCGGTCGCGAACTCCCAGCAGTCGAGACTAACTGTCGGTCCGCTCTCGCCGACCAGAGTCACGCCGTGGATCCGGCGGGGCGGGTTCATGCTTACCGTGCCTTTGACGATACCGAGGCCACCACTCTTGAACTTGATCACCGCGACCGCGTTGTCTTCGATCTCGACGTAGGGATGGTTAATATTGGACCAGTAACCGAAGATCTCGTCGGCTGGCCCCATGTACCAAAGCAAGAAGTCGAGATTGTGAGGCGACTGGTTCATCATCACCCCACCCCCTTCGGTGTCCCAGCGCCCACGCCAGGCATCGCGCGCGTAGTAGGCAGCGTCTCGCCACATCTCGCAATAGGTCTCACCGAGGATGATCCGTGAGCCGAGCTTTCCGGCGTCGATTGCCTGGCGAATGCGCTGGGCAGCGGGAAGCCAGCGCCGCTGACTGACGACACTGAGCTTGGTCCCATGCTTCGCCACCGCTTCCAGAACCCGATCGGCTTCCGGCAGGGTGGGCGTCATCGGCTTCTCGACGACACCGTGGATCCCCCGTTCGGCAGCGAGCAGCAAGGGCTCGGCATGCTGAGGGTGGGGAGTACATACACAGACGACATCGAGACCACCGGCGTCGAGCATCTTCCGCGCCGAATCGTAAGCGTGAGGGATTTCATAGGTAGCGGCAAACTGCCGGGCACGCTCGGGTTGGACGTCAGCGCAAGCAATCAACTCGGCGTCCGCGCTCAGCGCCTGCAATGCCACTGCGTGATGGTGAGCAATACCGCCAGTTCCAACGATACCAAAACGAAGTCTGCTCACGTTAGTCTTTCCTGACCTCATCTGTGTTTTAGGATCAGCCGCGCCGCCATCCCTTCTCGGTGCGGTGCGGCCATTCTAGCAGGATTGGGCAGAAAGTCCAGGGATCCTCTCGCCGCGCTGCTGGCTCACAAGCCAGGCGGCCATTCTCGGCTGGTTGCCAACATCTGCTACTCGTGCTAAGATAGCCCTCACTTAACGCACGATACATCAGATCACGTCCATCGAGATCCAGACATTTTAAGTAACGCGAACGAGACTGCAAGGATGCGTGGTTGTCCGCGCTCTCCGGACACGGCTTCAACCATGCTCCCGATGTCGCGTAATCTGCAGGGTCGTTCTGACGACAAGATTACGTCCAACCCCACCAGTACCTTGCTCGTTCAATCAAGAATAGGCAGCCACAGGGAGGTAAGTCTGGTGTCTCAGATGGTGACGGCGAGCCCTATCCAGGTGCGCAATTGGTTCGGGAGTATTGTTTCCTCTCCCGCGGTCGTGGTTTATCCACGGAACGCCGACGAAATCGTGGAGATCATGCGCGACCATGAGCGGTTCCCCGGTCCGGTTCGCGCGGTCGGGTCGAACCATTCGACCACGGCCTGTGGCGTTGCCGAAGGGGGAACGCTCGTCGTCATGCGAAATCTGAACCGGGTTCTCGACATTAGTCCCGATTCTGTCACCGCAGAGGCCGGCGCTCTCTACATCGACGTCGCTAAGCAGCTCCAGCGCTACGGCTTGCAATTTTACGTGAACGTCGAACTCGGTAACCTCTCGATTGGCAGCGCCGCTTGCGGCGGAACCAAGGACGCTTCGATGCCCGGAGAGTTTGGTCAGGTATGCTCTTATGCCACCCGGATCAAGATGATCACATCAGCCGGTGAGAAGATCGAGATCGGCGAAGACCAACCGGAGCTCTTGCAAGTCGCACGCTCCAGCTATGGGCTGTTCGGGATCATTTACGAGGTGACGTTCAAAGTCCAGCCGCTCCAGGCGATGCAGCTCTACCACCAGACCTTCAGTCTGGACGAGTTCGCCCGCCGCCTGCCCGAGCTCAAAGCGCGCGGCGAATCGATCATGTTGTACATTAACCCTTTCATCGACTCGATTACCGTCGAATTCCGCCGCTACCATCCAGCGACGCCGACGACGAACTTTACTACCTGGCAGTGGGCAGTTCGGAACTTTGTCTGGGCGACCTTTGGGCCGGGCTACTCTCATTTCGTGTCCTCCTACGTCCCCATCACGAGGCTACGTGACGCACTCCTGAACGGCTTCTATCGGCTGGTTAGCATAGTTCTCTCCACACTGATCCGTGGTCAAAATACTGTACCGACTGACCAACAGATTCGTTACCCGGAGATGGGCTACGGCGAAGATAGCCGTTACACCTTCAGCATTTGGGCCTTCCCCGAAGAAGAATACATCGATAGCTTGCGCGCCTACTTCCACTTCTGTCAGGAATACTACCGAACCAAGGGATACCGCTTCGATATCACGAGCGTAGGCTACCGGATCCAGCACGACACGAGCTCCCTCTTCTCGTACTCCTTCAACGGTCCGGTCATGACGTTCGATCCAGTCTCAACTGGTAATCCCGGCTGGGAAGATTTCCTGAGAGCCTATAACAACTTCTGCACTCAGCACCACGGCACGCCACTATTCAACCAGACGAACTTGCTCACCCTCGAGCAGGTCCAGATCGCGTTCGGCGACCGCATCCAAAAGTTCGAGAGCTACCGAAAGCAATTTGACCTGGATAATCGGCTCGTGAATCCATATTTTCGGGAGTTGCTTGGCAGTGGGGAGTATAAGGAGCAAGGATGATTGTGAAGCCAACGCGAGAAGAAGCCCGGTTGAGCCGGTTCTTGAGTGTGGTCGCGCTGGTCTTAGCGGTGCTCACCCTGGCAACCCTAGTTGGGGCATATCTCGGTCCATCGACGACTTTCTTCGTTCAACCCCCGTGGGTCTCGAACACCGCGGCGGCACTCGCTGTGCTGGGTCTTCTTGCTTGGTTTGCCGCGGCCGACGTGCGCCGCTTCCAATTCATGGTGCGTCTGCTGATCGCGGGCCTGGCCCTGGGAGCCCTGCTGTCCGTGGTGCTCCTGGGATCCCCGTCCAGCGCTAGTCAGGTCACACCTTTGCTCCTGGTTGCCATCGGCGGTGCGGCTATCGCGATCGGGCTTGCCACGGCGCTCCGTCGGACCAAAGTCTTGAAACCGACTCTTCCCTGGGTGACAGACAAACCGCTCACTCTCCCTGAGCAGGTCGGTCGGGTGGTGTTTGGCATCTTTGGCGTCGCATCACTCATCTTCGCGGCGGTCCTCTACGTCCCGGCCTTGCTGAGCCCGATCAATCCGTTCTTCACCCAGCCAGTCTTCGTCGCCGGATCCACAGTCAAGATCAGCTTGCTCGGCATCCTGGCGCTCACCGCGGCCTACGACCTCCGGCGGTACGGCGAGGCGGTGACCCTTCTGATCCTCGCCCACGGTGTCTCACTCCTCGCCGCAGCCATCAGCCTGCTCGGGATCGCCCGCTTCGGCTCGCACCCCCTGGAAGCCTATGGTATGGCGTTGACCACTCAGGGTATCATGCAAGGGGTCGTTAGGTCAGACGCCTTGATCATCATCGTCTTCAGCGGACTTAAGATCCTGATGGGGCGAGCGGTCTTCGACTATCTTGGCTATCTTGGTCCCGGCCAGTTCCGAACGGTCGAGGCACTTATCGAGTCTATCCTCGAAGATCCGGTCGTGGAGATCCCGCCACACGAGGCCGCGCTGCGGGTCGATCGCTATCTGAGCTCGTTCCCTTCGAAGCGGCTCGCGCTGACCCGCCTCGCGGTGATTGGGCTCGAATACGCTCCCCTCGCCTGCCTGCAGCCGCCATTGAGCCTCCTTGCACCATCTGAACGGAAAGACTTCGTCAATCGACAGTACCGCGACGACCTTCACGCGACCGAGGGAAGGAACCTGATCCTTGACCTGATCCGCACCCAGCTCCAGGGCGCGCTGCGGATCGGGATGCAGGCAGTTTACCTCGGCTACTACAGCGATCCGGTCGTCCATCAGGGCATTGGCTACGTTCCCTTCTCCCAACGCCCGAAGAACTTTCCGGTCGATCCAGTCCGGAAATATCCCAAACTTCAGGTGACGACCCCCGACGATGTTCGTCGGATGGGACTGGACGTCCTCCCAAGCGCCGACGTCGTGATCATTGGCTCCGGCGCGGCCGGCTCGATCCTCGCCGAGCAGCTCCTGGCCCAGGGACGCGACGTGCTACTGCTCGAGCGCGGACTCTACGTCGACCCTGATGATTTCACCGAAGACGAGGTCCAGCAGGTTGGCCGTCTCTACGGCGACGGCGCGCTCCAGGTAAGCCAGAGCTATCGCTTCCAGATCCTCCAGGCGAGCTGCGTCGGCGGCGGGACGGTCGTCAACAACGCGGTCTGTTTCGACACGCCAGACCGCGTTCTCCGGGAGTGGAACGATCCGCCCGGCCCGAATGCGGGAATCGACGTCGCTTCGTTTCGCGAGGCGCAGCGCCAGGTAAAGGACCGGCTGCGCATCCGATCGATCAAAGACTCGACACGAACTCGGAAGTGGCCGGACGTCCTCAATCCCGGCGACGCGATGATCGAGCGGGGGATCGCGCAGATTAATCTACCACCGGGGTCCGAGTTCGACGTCGTTCGGGCGAACATCGATGACTGCCTTGGCTGCGGCTACTGTAATATCGGGTGCCGCTTTGGGCGCAAGCTGTCCATGCTCGACGAAGTGCTTCCCAAGGCCCAGCGGGACTATGGAGCGGATCGACTCCGGATCTTCTCCGAGGCTGAAGCGGTTCGACTGAACGGAAACGGCGGAAAGGTGACCGAGGTCGTCGTCCAGCTCCGCGATGGGAGACAGATCCTCGTGCGCAATCCCAAGACAGTCGTGGTTAGCGCCGGCACTGTTGCCTCGAGCTGGCTCCTGAAGCGAAGCGGCATCGGAGAGGGGGAACTGCCCGTCGGGCAGCACCTCTGCTTCAACATGGGCAGCCCGCTCCACGGTTACTGGCCGCCGCGAAACAGCTCACACCTGCAGAGCTACGCCGGCCTGCAGATCGCGCATTATCTCGAGCTAGGCGATGAGCCGGGGTTCGTCTATGAGACCTGGTATAACCCGCCGGTGGCCCAGGCGCTGGCGATGCCCGGCTGGCTCAAAGTGCACGAACGGAATATGCGCCGCTACGCCGATCTCGCCGCGGTCGGCGTGCTCGTCGGCACGGAGACCAACGCCTACATTACTCCGGCGCTTCTTCTGCGCGGGGCCGCCGACGTCGTCTACAAGCCTACCGACCGCGACCTGAAGACACTCGTCCGCGCGCTGCAGATCCTTGGGCGCATCTTGTTCGCCAGCGGGGCCGAGGAAGTGATGGCCTCGGCGATGAGCTACCGCGAGGAAGCGATCTTCCGCCATCCCGACGAGCTCGACCGACTGGCCAATATTATTCAGGATGATCGCGACATCGTCCTCGGTACCGGCCATCCCCAAGGCGGGAACGCGATCAGCAAGGTACGCGGGCAGAACCGGGGAGTCATCGATCCGGATTTCAAGGTATACGGCTACGAGAACCTTTACGTCTGTGACGCGAGCGTCTTCCCAAGCCCGACGACCGTGAATCCCCAACTGACGGTGATGACCATGGCGCAGTACGCGGCGAGCCGCGTGCGTTAAGGAGGGTGAATGAACGAGATTCTTGGCGACGGAAATGGCCTCGGCCAGTACGCGATCATCCTCGTGTTTTACGCGGTGCTGTTCGTCATCATGCGTTACGCTCATCCGCGCGTCGAGCCGGAATTTCGGAAGACATTCTGGATTCTGGGCGCCGTCTGGGCCGTATCGACCTTTATTGGGAACTACCTCCTCTATCTGGTCGGCGCCATGAGTTTTTTGCCGTGGCTAAACAACTTCCTCCACACTTTCATTTGGATTGGCTTGTGCCTCGGGTTTCTGTACGCCGGAGCTTACCGTCGCCCGTTGTGGGAGCAGTACCTGCTCTTCGCAACTTTCAGCCTGCTGGCGAAGGCATTCGAGCATGACATTCTCAGGACCTGGGAGCTCGATCACTTTTTCTTCATCGCCGGCAATCGGGCCTACATCCTCGGCTGGAGCCTGGCAGATGGCCTTTATCCGATCCTGTCGATGCTGGGTCTACGGATCGCTTCGCACTTCGTCAAGGGCCTCGTCGTGCCGCCGGGCGACATACCGGGTGGAGGCCCCGACGACCAGAGGCTAGCTGCAGGTCCCGCGTAGTGTCCTGCGCATGCCCCTTAGCCAGGGGACGGTGACCTCTGGCCGGGTGCCCTGATGCTGCACTCGTTGCGACGTGATTGTATTGTATTGTAGGAGGGGATTTAAGATGCTCGATCCACGTCTGATCCGCGGGGCTGGTGTCGGCGCCCTGGTACTGGCAGTCATGCAGATCGTTGGGAATGCGCTGCACCCGCCACTCCCGGGCGACCCAACCCAGGCGATGCCAATCATCGCCCAGACGACCCTCTGGAACATCGTTCACCTCGATATTGCAGTGTCCTACGTCTTATTCATTCCCTTCGTCATTGGCGCTGCCGCATCTTTCACCAATAATTCGCCACTGGTGCGAATCGGCACGCCACTGATCATCGTCGCGGCGGCCATCGGTCTGGCCCAGATTCTCACCCACCTGACAATGTTCAAATACCTCGCCGACACCTACGTCGCCACGAGCGACCCAGCGCTTCGCCAGAACATTGTCTTCCTTTACAATGTGCTCTGGCCATACGCCGTCGCGCTCGAGGTCGCCCACCTGCTCGTGATCGACGTCGCAGGAGTGATGTTCGGGATTGCGATGCTCGACGAGGCGCTCTATCCGCAGTGGGTGGGCCAACTCGGGGCCGCCGGTGGGATCATCGCTGCGGTTGGCCTGCTCGCTGGCAAGTTTGGCTTTGGGGGCACACAGCGGGGGGACGTCATCTTCGGCGTAACGCTAATACCGCTTGTCATCTGGATCATCGCAACCGGTATCGTGCTGCTCCGAGCGGACTTGGAGCCCTCCGGTGCTTTAGGGTCTCGCGAAAGCGGAGGAGACGCCGCAAAGCTAGGTACCCCGCTATCTCCCACATAATCAGGGCGGGGCACCCAGAGTGTGGGTTAGCCTAAGATTGGGTTAGCCTAAGATTGAGGAGGTCGAGGTGCTGAAGGCGGAGGGGGGCGACGCGGCGGGTTCGCTGGGCGAGCAGGTGAGCCGCGCCACGGCGATCCTGTTTGTCCTGCTCATCCTGTTGGCGCTCGGCTGGTTGTTCGGGGTTGTTCACAACTGGGGGGAGATCGCCAGCCGTCCGGTGCGTCTGGCCTATCTAATCTGCGACTTCACAATCGTAATCCCGTCCGGCTTGGTTTCAATCTGGGGACTGCGGAACGGCCGACGCTGGGCGAGCCTGCCATTTGTCTTCGCCTTGGGAGCCCTGCTATTCGACACGGCCCACGGGGTCTTCTACCTGCTCTGGGATAACTACTTTGGCGTGCCCTGGATCGTGGCGTTCGTGGTCCTGATCGCCCTTGGCATCTATGTGGTCTACGCAATCCGGGTGGTACAGGCAAATCTCGGGCTCTGACGTGACAGAACGAAAAGTACTGCCGTCGCACATCGTCATTCTGAGCGGCCAGCGGGGGCAAAGAATGCCCCATCCTACCCAAGTGCGGCGGTAGTATATAAATCAGAGGAAGCTCAGCGTGTTCGGTTTCAGACGAGCGCTCCCACCATTTCCAGCAGCCTTTCGCTTTGGCGTCGGGACGGCCGATCACCAGTGCGAGGCATACGTCCCCGGCGTCGACGATATCTGGGACCTCTGGGAACGGCGGCCTGGGCTGACCCCGAGAGGACGAGCCGCCGACTTCTGGAACCGCTACGCCGAAGATGTACAGAAAGCCAGCGCCCTTGGCTGTCGGGTGTTCCGCTTCTCGATCGCCTGGTCGCGAGTCGAGCCGTCGCCGGGCAATTACGATCGAGACGCGTTCGAGCACTATCGGCAGGTGATCCGAGCGATCCAGGAAGCGCAGATGGACCCACTCGTGACACTACTTCACTTCGTCTGGCCGCCCCACCTCGAGGCACGCGGCGGGTTAATCGGCAATGACTTTCCGGTGATCTTCGCAGACTACGCGACCGAGGTCGCGCGCCAACTGGGACCAGAGGTAAAGGACTGGATCACGATCAACGAGCCTACCCAGCTCATCTACGGGTACATCAAGCCCTGGTGGGAGGCTGACTACCGGGTTCCGCCCGGCCTGCCCGAGGGAGCGACTCTCGACGAACAGGTCGACGCAGTCGGTCGGCTCATTCGCAACCTGTTCCTGGCGCACATCGCGGCGCGCGAGGCCATCCACGCGGTTATCCCGGACGCGCGGGTCGGGACGAATCCGGTGCTCCTCGGCTTTCCGCCCTGGCTACAGCGTTTTCTCAACTGGAGCGCAACACGCCTGCAAAGCCCGGGCGACCTGGCACGCCACGTCCGACGCCTCGTGGTACGCCCACTCCCACAGCGCGGGACGGTTGACGTCGTCGCCGCTACCTTCAGCAAGACGCCGCAGCGCGCCGGACGCGTCGCCTTCTCCACCGATTACTACGTCGCCGGCCAGCGCTTGTGTGTCCTGGCCGCCTCGTCAGTGAATACTGCTAGTGATCTGGTCGGACGCACGGTCGTAGTGGTCATCCATTCGACTGCCGAGCAAGGCGCTTCCGTTCTGTTGCCCGGGGTGCGCATCGAATCGGTCGGTGATTACCGAGCCGCGCTGAATGCGCTGGACGAAGGAAGGACCGACGCGCTCCTCGCTGACGATGCGATCCTATCGGGCCTGTTGAACCAGCATCCTGGCCGCTACCGTCTCGTTGGTGACCGCCTGACCAACGAGCGTTATGCCGTCGGTGTACCGCACGGCGATCCGCAACTGCTCCAGATTGTCGATCTGGCGGTGCGGCGCTTTCGCGAATCCGGTGCGATACCAGCAGCCGAGGCCCTCGCCGCACCGAGATCGCTGGCCGACCCGGTCACGAATCCGCTCGCCCGTGCCGCGGCCAGCCGGCTTAGCACACCAGCCACGCCACTGCCATGGGCGCCGACCGGAACGCTACTCCGGCGGATCCAGGAACGCGGCTACTTGATCGCCGGCATCCGGACCGACGTACCCGGCTTTGGCTACCGTGATCCGGAAACTGGTACCCTGAGTGGAATCGAGATCGACCTGGCGCGCGAGATTGCGCGGCAGATCTTCGGCGACTCCGACCGCGTGCGTTTCCAACCGACGACGACTGGATCGCGACTAGATCTGCTTTGCTCGCCAATCCAACGGCTTCTTGACCCACTCTTGAAAACTATCAGCGTCTTCTCGGTCGTGGTGTCCAGTAACTGGTGGCACCTCGGAATGGCCGGAAAGCTTTCGAAGGCCCTCTGCCCCCCCCAGTGCATCGGCCAGCAGGACTTCGTCGGCTTTGACTATTACTGGGGGATCAGCTCGTTGCGAATCGACCGCATCCGTCATCTCCTGGAAGCCGCTGGGCGTCACTTCGACCAGGCGCCAGTTTGGCCGGGCGCCCTTTACCACATGCTCCGCTTCCACGCGGACCTCTTCCCCGGTAAGCCAATCCTGATCGTCGAGAATGGTTGTGTCGAAGTGGCCGACCGGGTCAGTCGGGCAAGCTACTTGCGTCGCCACCTGGGCGAGGTCCAGCGAGCAATTGGCAAGGGGATGAACGTCGAGGGCTACGTCTGCTGGAGCATCACGTCGAACCGCGAGTGGGGCTTGCCTTTCGACAAAGCGAGTGACTTCGGCCTCTATCGCGTGGAGCTCGATCGCGATCCATCGCTGGCCCGCGTTCCGACCGACGCGGCAAGAGTATTCCACGAGATCATCGAGAAACGGCGAGGATGACAGACCAATGGCAAAGGCGGGGGACGTCTTGACGAATCCGTACACCGAAACGCTAATCTTCCGCCGCACGACGCGTGACACCGGCGGCGAGTTGGTCGAGGTCGAGGCCATCTATCGGCCGGGTGGCGCCTGGCCGCCAGAGCACTATCACCCAAAGCAAGAGGAACGCTTTGAGGTCACCACCGGGACAGTGCAGGTGCGTCGGAATGGCCGGATCGAGACGTACCAGCAGGGCGAGAGCTTCGTTATCCCCGCTGGGGTTCCCCACACTTTTCGCAACGCGAGCGATGTCGCGGAAGCTCGGGTCATCTGGCAGACCCGGCCGGCCCTCAAAACTGAGCGGTTTTTCGAAACGGCCTTTGGGCTTGCCCGGGATGGCAAGACCGATGAGCACGGAGTTCCTAGCTTGCTCCAGGCCCTGGTTCTTGCCGACGACTACGCCGAGGAGTTCCGCTTGACTCACCCGCCCTACCCAATCCAGCGAATCGCGCGTGCCTTGATCGCCCCCCTCGGACGGCTCCTGGGCTACCGGGGGAGCTATCCCCAATAAGCGATTCGGCAACCTAGCGATTGGAGAACGAGATAATCCTCAGAAAAGCGGAGGAGATCTTCCCCTCTCTCAGAAGGCTAGCCCATCACCTCCGTGGCTTCTCCCTGCATAAGCACGAGCGGTAAGAACGCAAAAAGCCCCGGCGCGCGCCGGGGCTCACAGTTTCGGAACCAATCAAGTAGGCGCAGGAGTAGGAAGTTTGGCGCGGAGCGGTTCGAGGATGTCGTTGAGCTCGGGATAACGTTTGGTCTGCAGCTTGGAATAGACTTGCTCACCGTTAATGCTGACCTCGAAGGCACCACCGGTTCCCGCGTGCAGACAAACGTCGCCAATTTGGTCGGGGAATCGATTGATCAGTTCGGTCGCCATCCAGGCGGCCCGGGTCCAAGTCTTTCAGGGGACGCAGTAGGTAATGTCGAGACGGACCTTATCGTTAGCCATTTTGCCACTCCTCCTAGTCCAGACAACGTGTCCTATAGTGGGGCAATCTATGATTGCCCCAATTACCACGTTACCACGTGACAATGATTCGATCAAGCAAATTGTCTGCCCTGAAAACCGATCATGGCGAATGGACTCAGAGGTCCAGTAAGCCGTTTGGCGCCAATGGCATCGAGCGGAGGCGAACCCCTGTCGCGTCATAGATCGCGTTGCCGAGAGCCGGGGCCAGACCGACAATTGGCGTTTCTCCGGCGCCCGCCGATGGAAGGTCTTTCCGGTCGAGTAGTACCGCCTCGATTGGCGGAACGTCGGCAAAGCGCGGAACACGGTAACGCGAGAAGCGATTGCTCAAAATCTTGCCGTTGTCAAATTGGATCCGCTCAAACAGCGCTCCGCCAATCCCCTGTACGATCGCACCTTCGATCTGATTGCGTAAGCCGTCCGGGTTGACGATGGCACCACAGTCGAACGCCTCGACGACCCGCTCCAGCTTCACCTGCCCGCTAGCCCGGTCGACCGCGACCTCAACACAGGTCGCGACGTAGCTACCCTTTTCCGTTCCACCGGCGATGCCGAAGCCTCGTCCTGGTGCACGCCGACGCGTATCCCAACCAAAGTGCGTGGCCGCGGCGTCAAAGACCGCCTGCAAGCGGAGATCACGGAGATTCTTGAGTCGAAAGGCAAGCGGATCGATACCCAAAAGACAAGCCAACTCGTCCATGTGGCTCTCACGGGCGAAATGATTGGCAGTTGCCGCTAAGGCACGGTAGGATCCCTGACGTAGCGGAGACAGGGTCACGTGGAATTCGCTCTTCTGATTGGGAATCGCGTAAGGGGTGCGCATCGCCTCGGCGCCGGAATTATAGTTGTGGAATTCCCAGGCTGTGATCATGCCATCAGTCCGCACTGCGCTCCGAACGTCGATAACACCAGCCGGGCGGAAGTAGGCCCAGGTGAATTCCTCCTCACGCGTCCAGATGATTTTCACGGGCCGGCCCGCCGCCCTGGCCAGACGTGCCGCCTCCAGCGCCGCGTCGCCAGTGTGCTTCCCGCCGTAGGCAGCGCCAGTGTCCGGCACGATCACCCGAACGTTCTCCTCGGACATCTGAAATGCCGCCGCGAGCTCACCGCGGACTCCAAACGGTCGCTGCGTACCGGTCCAAACAGTCAGCCGATCGCCATCCCATTCGGCGATCGCCGCGCGGGCCTCAAGCGGTGCGTGAGCGAGGTAAGCAATGGTGTAGGTCGCCTCGAGAGTATGCGCCGCGTTGGATCGGCCGGCTTCTAACGATCCGAGCTCATAGACGACCGGGCCGCCGAAGCGGTGGTAGCCATCGGGCTGAGCTGGATGCGTCCTCAGGTAATCGAAAAGGTCCGGTTCGGAGATTTGTTTGGACGCTGTCCACTCCGCTTGGATTGCCTCCAGCGCACGCGTGGCAGTCGGTCGGTCGGGAGCGGCGACGCCGACGAAATTCCCTTGGTGAACGACGATAACCCCGGGGATCGCCTCGGCCTTTGTCGTGTCCAGTGACGTCAGGGTAGCATTGAAAGTCGGCGGACGAAGGACTTTGCCAACCAGCATGCCCGGCCGAGTCAAGTCCGTCGTGTAGCGATGCTGGCCAGTCACCATCGCTTGGCCATCGACCTTTGGCACGGACTGACCAGCCGTAGTCCACTGGTCCGGGGGCGTCACCGGGGCGTCGTCGCCCCAATCCTTGGTTAGCCGCCGACCGCCGGTGAGCTCGGCGTAACCGATCGCTCGTCCAGTTGAGCAGTGGTGGACTTTGCCATTGGCCATGGTTAGCTGAGTACGGTCGACCTGCCAACGCTCGGCGGCCAGGTCCAGGAGAAGCTCCCGGGCTGCGGCAGCGACCTTATGTAGTCGCTCCGCCATGATCGGAGTGGTCCGACTTCCGAAGGTTCCCTGGTCGAACGGCACGCGATCGGTATCGGCCATAACCAGATGGACGCTCGCGACCGGCAGCCGCAACTCCTCGGCAACGGCTTGAGCAAGGGAGGTACGGATGTTTTGTCCCATCTCCGCCTTGCCAGTGTACACTTCCACCGTCCCATCCGAACAGAGGTGTAGCCAGGAGCCAATCTCCGGCACGTCCGGCTCGCCCCAGAAGGGGCGTCGTCCGCCTCCCGATTGGTCGACACCTGGCCCCATGGTCTTGCTCAGCTCCGTGCTCATCGAACCGCTCCCCACGTCGCCGCGCGACTGAGAGTCGTGGCGGCCTGCTGGATCGCGCGGATGATTCGGCGATAGGCCCCACAGCGACAGATGTTCCCCTGCATGAAGGCAATAATCTCTGCTTCGCTTGGTTCACGGTATTTGGCGAGCAAGGCGATGCCCGACATGATCATTCCGGGTGTACAGTAACCGCATTGGAAAGCCCCGACCTCGAGGAAAGCCTGCTGGAGAGGATGAAGCTGTCCATTCATGGCGATTCCTTCGATTGTCAGGACTGCTTTTCCTGCCGCCACCGCCACGGGCGTGATACAGGATCGAATTGGCTCACCGTCGATTAGCACAGTGCAGGCACCACACATCCCTTCACCACAGCCAATCTTGCTGCCGGTCAAGTTCAGATCATCGCGCAGGACCATGAGTAATGGTGTCTCAGCATCGACGTCAACTTCAACGCGAGCCCCATTGACAGAGAGATCATGGATTCTCGGCATGTGCTGTTCTCCCTTCGGAGGTTAGCTCGCGCACGACCTCACTGATCGTTCGCCCTTCCGCCTGATCTTTGAGCTCGCTCATGGCAAGTTTGATGATGACTGGGAAGCTGCGACCGTGCTCGGCGACCAACTCGCGAACTCGTGCCACTACTTCGTCACGGCTAAGTTGACGTGGCAAGTACTCTTGAAGGATCTCCTTCTCTTGCGCTTCGCGCTCAGCGGCAACCGTGTTGCCACCTTTGCGGAATCCTTCGATCGCCTCGTCACGCATCTTAATCTGCTTACGCACAACCGAGCGCAAGTCTTCTTCGGTCACTGGCTTACCGTGCGCCGGGTTCTTTAGATCAGTCCGTTCGACCTCGAGGTTTTTGATCGCCGCGCTCAATAATCGCAGCGTGCTGACCCGGATCTCGTCACGTTGCCGCATCGCTTGCTTGAGATCTTCCGCGACCTCCTCGCGTAAGCCCATTGGTTTCTTCCTCCAGAGTACCATATCCGGGCACCAATTCGGCATTGGTACCCCACTACCCCGCCTTTTACCACTAGGGATCATGCCCCTAGATCCGCCCCCTCGGGGCAGGAGCGTGCTGGGAAAAGACCTTATTAATTCTCAACCCGAAAGGGGTATTCTGGCAAGGCCTGGACCGCCTTGCGCAGGCTGGGGATCTGCTGTCTAGGCATCGTCAGCCATGATGCCATTGGTTCGTGGCAGGAACTGGCGAGCAACTGCGTCTAGGCGATCGACGTTGCTATCTTCAACGCATGCATCGTAACCGGCTTCAAGTGCCTCATGACAGGTCGCCCAGCCGCGGGTGTTAAATGCAATGGCTGGTACGCGCTGAGTTTCTGGATCACTTTTCAACTTCTTGATCGCCTGGATTCCACCAGGAACCGCGGTGTCCATCAAGATCACCGCGGGCTTCAGAGACTTGACTTTCTCGACAAGCGTAGCCGCTTGGTCCACCAACACAGCACGGGCATTGAGCAGTTGCTCGACTACCGTTGCAAGCATCTCCTGTAAAGGTGCCTGGTCTTCCACGATCAACACCAAAGGCTTCTCCACCTGAATCCAGCCTAATTCTCCAACGTATGTCCGTTCGCTCGAATGGACAAACCGCTCCAGCCAGCTAGGACACCCGTAAGTATGCGGCAAGAATTGTGCCAACATGGATAGAATCGATCAGATTGGGAGAATTCAGTCTCCTTTCAGGCTGGCTTCGATGAATTTTCGGAGACTATCAGCTATTGCTATTTATCTTGATCGTGCCTCCAGCGTGGGCACATTTTGAGCAACAATGAAGCTGTCGGGCTACTAACCGACAATACATTACATTCGATGGAAAGGGAACTTACCATGCCGACTGTGGCTTATCAGCACATTATGATCGCGACCGACGGATCGGATCAGGCACGCCGCGCCGCCGACCACGCGATCGCCATCGCCAAGGCGTTCCAGGCAAAGCTCAGCGCTCTCGCCGTGATCGACATCTACGCATTCATGAATTCGCAGGCTCCCCAGTATGGCGTCGATCTCTTGGAAGAGGAGAGAGCTCTCTTACAGAAGGCCGTCGACGAGATCGCGAAGAAGGCGAGAGAAGCGGGCATCGCTAAGGTCGACTCGAGCGTCGTCGAGGGAGCGCCAAAAACTCAGATTGTCCAGACGATTCACGATACCGGCGTCGACCTGGTCGTCGTGGGATCACATGGTCGCGACATAATCGAGCGCCTCTTGCTCGGCAGCACTTCGGAGCATCTAATTCGCCATTCACCTTGCCCGGTTCTCGTGGTCCGGCCAGAAGAGGCGAGCGAGCGCCATTAGCTCGTTGGGAAGCCAGCATGGGCAACACGATCGACGATCGTATCGCCCACCGGTCCAAGCCACTCGGCACCAGCTTTCAATTCAGCAACGACCAGGTCATCGTTTGGCAAAGGGAATTCTAAAGGGAATTCCGAAGACTCAGATTCCCTCGACGATACCGATCCGGTTGGTCACCGCGTCACAGACCCAGACCCGACCTTCCGGATCCAGCGTCAAGCCGTGCGGCTCGAAGCCTTCGAACGTCCATTGCCGGAGCACCCGCCCGTCTTTCGGGTCGAGGTAGAACGTCGTCGCAAGATTGGTATCGTTGCATACAATCGCTCCATTTTGGAAGAAGACACCGTGAGAGCGGCGGCCGGGGAAGGGAATCTCGTGTTCCAACTCGCCGGTCTCGAGGTTGAGCTTCTGGAGAACACCCAGGCCAGGACGGGTAACCCAGAGGGCATCATCGATGATTTCAAGGCCGTGAATTCCACCTTCCATCGCCTTCGGCAGCTCGATCGCTTGCAAGCAATGACCGGTAGCTGGATCGAACTTGTACACGTAGGCCGGACGCCGGTTCGACGCCCCCCATACCGCCCCTGCCCCGAAGCCAACACCACTCAGATTACGCGCAGGAGTAGCGAAACTGGTGACAATCGAGCCATCATAGCGAATCAGATAAATCCGATCGTCCTTCTGGTCGCAAACCCAGATGCCGTCGCGGGTTGCCGAGAGACCATTCGCTTGCGGACCCGGGCCGGAGAACATGACGCGCACAGTCGCCATCTGGCATTTCCTCCAACTGAAATTCCCTCTCTCTAAGAGAAGGTTAGGGTAAGGGGTGGCTGCCAATTTTATCTGCCCTGGTAGCCTAATGGGCCCCCATAACTCCTTATGTTAAACGCCTCGAATTCAATCGACGAAAGTCGGCTGGGCTAGGTGCAAAAAAATGCGTACGACGAACGGATCGAACTGCCGGCCTGCACAACGCACGAGTTCGCGGCAGGCATCGTCGTTCGAGATTGCCCGGCGATACGACCGCGCGGTCGTCATCGCTGAATAGCTATCGGCAACCGCGAGAATGCGCGCGATCAAGGGGATCCGGTCGCCACTTAAGCCGTAGGGATAACCAGATCCATCGAAACGCTCGTGGTGATAGCGGACGCCGGGCAGCACGGCGGCAAGACCGCGAACCGCGGCAAGCATGCCAGATCCGAAGCGCGGATGCCGTCGAGCCAAGCGAACCTCATCTGGCGAAAACGCACCGGATTTTCGCCAGAAGTGGCGCGGCAAGGCCAGCTTGCCAAAGTCATGCAAGAGACCAGCATGTCGGAGTGTCAAGAGCTGGCATGATTTAAGCTCCATTGCCTGACCGATCCGCACTGCCCAGTCGGCAACGTGACACGAGTGCTCGTAGATCTCCTCGTCATATCCTCGGAGTAGCCAGACCAAAGTCGTGATCATGGTGTCAACTCCGAGAAAGGTGCGTTGATCCGCGCTCAGAATCTGGCGAAGTTCTAGCATCCCGGCGCCCGCGGTCGGCCACTCGGTCGGTGGCATTACCTCGTCGGTTAGCGAAAAGTCCGGCACGCCATTAGTGCGATCACTGATCAGTCGATCCATTGACATCGCCTAACTCGCAGGAGAATACAGATAGTAGCGATTAAGAACCGCGAAGACGTAATTCTCAGTCTCGAGATAGGGAGGAATTCCAGAGTAAGCATCGACGGCGTGGGCCCCGGCATTGTAAGCGGAAAGCGCTAATTCAAGGTCGCCATTGAAGCGTTGAAGATCGTTGGCCAGAATCTGGCTACCTTGACTGATGTTCGTTTCCGGATCGTACGATCCACCCACGACTTGCATGAGACCGATTGCCCCCTTCGAACTCGTCGCGTTGGGATTACCACCACTTTCGGTCATCATCACCGCTGCGACGAGGTTCGGGTCCAAGCCGTGTAACCCCGCGTATTTCAGAATGAGCGTCCCCCAACGCATAATCTCCGGTGGCACGGTCGAGCCGAGCGATGGCACGCCGGGCGCCGGCGATTGAGTCGACGTGGGAGTGGCTTCAGATGGTGCGAGTTCGGAGGATTTGAAGTCAACCAGTGATACCGCGACAGATGACTGCGCTTGGGACAAGCGAAGCTGCACCGCCGACGGCGCGGTGATGGCATTCAAGAGAGCAGGCTGAGCGACCGGAGTCGATACGGCTGATTCAATGGGGGGGTGAATAAGCCGTACCGACGGTCGATTCGGCGTGGAAGCGGCCAGAACTGCGCCCGAGTCGGGCGTGGATAATTGGATTTCTCGTGGAGCAGACAGCGACCGGCCCGCTTGCGCGGGCGCTATCTGCCCGGAAGGTATCTGAAAGAGTTGGCTACCTAGCGCCAGCGCAAGGATACCCACCGCGCCGGCTGCCCCTCCGACGTAGGCACGAATCGTTTGCCACCAGGGCACAGGACGCCACCATCGTGGTCACACCTCATCGTGCGGCTCGAAGATTTCTTCCGCCATTGGAAGTTGCCGAATTATAGGTGGGGCAATCTCCCTCTGTCAAGCTTGTCGG
>JAJPIK010000044.1 GCA_021324795.1 Chloroflexota bacterium | reverse complement strand
GCGCTGCGCATCCTCCACCTCAACGGCGACTGGGATGCCTACTGGCACCGACGCCGTGAACCTCAACCAACGGCAGCCTGACTACCGGCCAGCTATGTGATGCTTCCACGCGCCGCCGAGGGCAGCAGGAGCGCTCATCAGACAAATATTCGTACTACCGTCCATGAGCTTGACGTGAGTTCCGCAGTTTGCTATATAGTGGTCGGCAGACGAACTCGCCCTGGCTTGGGATAAGGTGATCGCACGCGTCGTCATCCCGAGCATATGACGCTTGGGATGACCAGAAGAACGCAGCGCGGCGGTGATTGGTCTCGACAGGACCGCGAGACGGACGGGAAGCAAGTGACCAATCTATTTGCGGGATCTCCTATTGGTTGCACATGCAATGCGTTCTCCGACCGAAACTAAGAGGAAGAATATCGCGCCGGAGTGAAGAGTACCGATGTCCGCTTCCGACATCCAGTTTGGGGCTTCCTTTGTCGCCCTGACCGACCATCAGGCGCTGGGCTGGCAGTGCCGACTGTTCGACCAGTTACAGCGGGGCGAGATCCCCCGCGTCTGCGACCTGCCGACCGGATTGGGGAAAACCTCGGTGATTCCCATTTGGACGATCGCCCTAGCTTCACAATCCCAACAAGGGGCAGTCAGTCTTCCACGTCGCCTGATCTACGTGGTTAATCGCCGGACCGTCGTCGATCAGGCGACGAACGTAGTGCAGCGGATTCGCCAGCGGCTGCAAGCCCCACACGATCCAGGCTGGTCTAAACATGCAGTTACCCTGCAAGCGCTCGCGGAAGTGCTCCGAAGCCTAGCAACAACCGAAGACGAAGCACTGCTCTTGGCGGTGAGCACTCTCCGCGGTGAGCTCGCAGACAACAACGAATGGAAGGCCGATCCGGCAAGGCCGGCGATCATCATCGGAACCATCGATATGATCGGTAGCAAGCTACTTTTCAGTGGGTACGGCGATGGAAGATATTGGCGCGCGCAGCACGCCGGTCTGGTAGGGCAGGATTCCTTGATCGTTCATGATGAGGCCCACCTGGAACCCGCGTTCAGTGACTTGCTGCACGAGCTGGCAGCAGTCCAGCGGCAAGACGAGGAGCCAAGGCCAGTGCAGGTGATGGAGCTTTCCGCCACTTCGCGTAGCGGCAAAGGCCCAGTTCTCACCCTCGAACCTCAAGACGAGCGAGACGACGTGGTCCGGGAGCGGCTGGACGCGACCAAGCACCTGTATCTTCACGAGATCAAGGCAGGCCACGACGCGAAGCGCGCGGAGGTCGCTAAGCAGAAACTGAGCAAGCTAGTAGAACTAAGCAAGGCCCACGATGACGACCAAGCAAAAGTGCTGATCTACGTCCGCTTACCGGAGCAGGCCCAGCAAGTGGTGGCACAGCTTAGCATAGCGTTGGGCGACGGGGCCAAGGAGCGTATCGCACTCCTCACCGGTACCATGCGCGGGCACGAGCGAGACCGGTTAGTTCAGACAAATCCGGTCTATCGGGCATTTCTTGATCCTGACGCCCATTTCGACCGAACTGTGTACCTGGTCAGCACCTCGGCGGGGGAAGTTGGCATCGACCTGGACGCTGACCATATGGTCTGCGATCTGACATCTCTGGACTCGCTGATCCAGCGGCTCGGACGGGTCAACCGGAGGGGCGGAAGAGGACGCAAGGCCCGGGTGGACGTGGTGGTGCAAGTCGGAGAAACAGGCACGAAGAACAGCCAATCTAACAACGTGGAGGAAGCAATCCGAGCCACCCACGCTATTCTGCATGACTGGAAGAGTCGTCTCGACGGGCCAATCGACGTCAGCCCCCGAAACCTACGGGCGCTCCTGGACGGTCTTGACGCGGAGTGTATCGAGAAGGCTTTCGCACCGCGGCCGCGGACGTTGCCGTTGACCGATGTGCTTCTGGATTGGTGGTCACTCACGTCCGTCAACAAGCCAATGCTCGGACGGCCCAACGTGGCCGATTATCTGCACGGCCTGACCAGGGATCCGCCGGAGACCTATGTCATCTGGCGCAAGGAGGTGACGCGGCTCGCGAAGGCCGACGTTGATGCCGAGACGCTCTCGCATTGGTTCGATGCCTGCCGCATCGAGCCGCGGGAGTGTCTGCGCGACCGGACCGACCGTGTGAGGAAGATACTAGATGCCTTGCTTGCAAAAAAACGTGTGGGGGGCCAGGATTGCGACTTCCCTGTCGTGCTTCTGAACGAACGTGGCGAAGCGGAAGCGCAGTTTCTGTCGCACATCTTGGAGCCGGACTTCAACCTCGCCTACCGGACCCTGGTCTTGCCGGTCGAGGCGGGCGGCTTGAGTGCGGAAGGCATACTCGACGCCAGTGCCCTTGAAGAAGCCCGCGACGTGGCGGAAGCCGCCAATAGCGCCGAGGGGGGGGCGCGCCGCGAGCGGTGGTTGTTGATTCGCGACGCCGATGGTGAGCAATTCCAACGACTGATGAACGGAGAGTATGCGAAGTCACTTCCCCGCGATCTGACCGAAAGGGACCGGGTCATCCTCCAACCGTCCCCAGAAGGTGCCGAAGACCGAGAATATGGTTCTTACCTCCTTGCCCTGACCCAAGCACGCCAGTCAGCCATCGATGACGCCCAGTCGGTCAAGACAAACCAGACCCTGGCTGCCCATACGCGGCAGACCGTGGACCAAGTGCAGCGCATCGCCCAGTCACTTGACCTCCAAGAGGAACTGAAAGAGGCGCTGGTCAAGGCAGCGGAGAGACACGATCGAGGAAAGGCCAGGCACATCTGGCAATGGTATGCCCAAAATCATGATTCAGGCGAGCCTCTGGCAAAGTCCACGAAATACCGAGACGGGCGGGTCCTCGGCGGCTACCGACACGAGTTTGGCTCCCTGCTTGAAGCATCGGCCGAGGAGGAGCTGCGGAAGCATCCAGAGTCCGAGCTCATCTTGCATCTGATCGCTGCCCACCACGGTTGGGCTCGTCCTCATTTCGAGCGCAATGCATGCGACAATACCCGTACTACATCCGAGAACGAGGCGGCGGGCGTGGAAGCGATGCAGCGGTTCGGGCGGCTTCAACGGCGCTTCGGCCGGTGGGGCCTCGCCTGGCTCGAGGCGCTGGTGCGTTGTGCCGATATCGCCGCCTCGAAGCCGGACGCCCACTGGCCGGTCGAGGTGTCCCAACGGGTGGAGACGGAGACATGAGCCATGTGCTGTCCAGCTTCGCGGTAACGGTCGACATGGCTAACCCTGGCCAGGTTATCGCCTGTTGTGGAGTGTTTGAGCTAGCCAATCGGAAGTGGCCCGGGGCGGAAGGATGGTTCGACGGACGGCAATTCAGGGTCGCCATTCCGGGTCGATATGATGACAATGCCTTGGGTTGTCTGGTCAAGACTCTGGCTGAGAGTGAAATCTCCGGCTTGAGTGAGGAGGAGTACGACGAGCGAGTCCGGCTTGAAAAGGAGGGTAAGGAGCTCAGAAGGAAGGGATTAAAGCTTCCAGAGGACAAGGAGAAGCGAAGACAAGAACTTGGCGAACAGGCACGTGCAGGGGTGATTCGGATCGGAGCGCCGTTTGACCTGCTCCTCGATTGGTGGCAGACAGATGATGAGGTTGCCCCAAAGACCTGGGCCGGTCGCCAGGAGCTTCACAAGATCGCTCGGGCTGCGCAGGACGCCCTTTCCGGAATTAGCGATCTGACGACCCTTTTGGATTACGGCTGCGTGCTGCGCAAGCCGAAAGAGTACTGGACGTCCGACTCTGATGGTAAGGAGAAGGTTGAGCCGTTCTATTTCGACGCCAGGAGGTTCGCCCACGCGCTCGACACGGGCTTCTCGCTCGATACGCAAGAAATGGAGACAATAGCGAATCCAGCCGTCGAACTCCTTTGCTTGATTGGCCTCCAGCGTTTCCGCCCGGCAACCGCGCCAGCCAAGTGGGGTTTTGATTACTGGATCTGGTCACAGCCGCTGAGCGCCCCCGTTGCAGCGGCCGTTTTCAGCGGTGTCTCACCGCTGCCCGGATCCCAAGGATACCGCTTCCGCCTGCGATTTCGCGATGATCAGAAGAGGGGCAAAGCCTTCGGGCTTACCGCCCGAATAGGAGGCGACTGGTGAGCGAGCAAGAGGTAAACGCCGGACAGTTCGATGAGTGGCTGACGGACGACAGCGACGTTGTCGCGCTGACCTTACAGCAGTGGCTAGAGCCGGTTGAAGGTAAGAACGCTGTCATCTTCCCACCAACGTATGCTAAGCCAGAGGGCGTAAGTGATAGAGACTGGAGCGGCTATAACATTGACCGCTTTGACGATGGCACGAGCGTTTGCCAGATTGATAGTGTCGGGGCCCAAGCGAACCGGATGGAACCGATTTTCAAGCGGGAGCCGTACAGTAGGCTCGTTCCACACGTCGTGATCAAAGCCGGTGAGCGCGAGATCGATCTGCTTGACGCGGGTCATCGCGCCGCCGATGCGATCGTGCGATTCTCCGACCTTGGTCCCCACTTGCATGAGGCATTCCGGGCCTATCGAGATCGAGGAAACGCCGAGCCACTGGCGAGGATTGCCCCCACCTCGATCGTCTTCGGCACCTGGGATTCCCGAGGGACCCAGGCTAAGCTGCCGCGCATCGTCCGATCGGTCATTCGAGCATATCACGTCAAGGAGCTGCACCGATCGGCGCAGTATACGACGATCGCCGGTGAGATCTTGGAGGGTGGAGAAGCAGAAGTCGCGACAAAGGGCCCACGGGCCGAGCTCGGGCTGGCTCACGTTCCGGCCGTTCGTACGCACGGGGGTATCCAGGTGCTCGGCGAGATCCGACGGGACGCGATTCTGAACCTTTCGGCACTTCGCACGCTGGCCGGATCGGCCGATGGTGACCCCACTCTCAAGATTCGGCGCTACCTACTCGGCCTGGCTCTTGTCACTTTCACGGCCTCTTTGCAGATGTTCTTACGCGAGGGTTGTCATCTGGTACCGGACCAGGAGCGCATGCCGGAATGGAAGCTTGTCAGATGCGATGGAACGCGACAGGACTTCCAGATAACCAGCAATGAGGCCATCGCTTTCGCCCGGGTGACGGCGAAAGACTTCGGGGTGAAAGCCGAACCTGTTTTCGGAGCTTTCGATTCCGCACTCGCTCGCAAAGTCCTCGCTCTGAGCGAGGTGGACCGGAAGAAACTCTTTAGGCAGGGCCCGGTGACGTGGGACGCTGTCGACCAACCCAACCAGAAGGAAGCGAAGAAGAGCTAGACGCAAGAGTCCGGACAGGAGAAGCTAGGATGAATCGCTACCTCTGTTTGTCCGTAACCTTCCTGGATCCTTTCTTCCACGGCAAAGGCGATGATGAGCCCGAATGGCCGCCATCACCGCTGCGCTTCTTCCAGGCGCTCCTGGCCGGTGCGCGTACCGGTTGTCGGAGCGCAACGTGGTCGAAAGCGAAGGTAGATGCTTTCCGCTGGCTGGAGAATCGGCCCCCTCCACGCATCGTGGCTCCGTCAGCTATCGCCACGTCCGGCTATCGTTTCTTTGTTCCCAACAACGACGGCGACCGGGAGTTCGACCGTCAGGACCGTCTGACGACCAAGATTGCACGTCCCCACCGCCTGCTCGGCGGTGACCGGGTCCACTATCTCTGGCCACTCGTGGAAGAGGAATGGACAGCGGATCAGGAGCACGTAGACGTGCTTTGCCGGGAAGCACGTAACCTCCTCGCCCTGGGATGGGGGATCGACCTCGTGGCCGGGGACGGCCGCATTCTGACAGATAACGATCTGGGCAGATTGGCCGGCCAGCACTGGCAGCCATCGGGTGGTCAGCGTCCGGGAGAGCAGACGTGGCGTGTTCCAGCAAGTGGGACGCTCGACGATCTGGAGCGGGCCCACCAATCTTTCCTCGCACGGTGGGATGGTAAGATATTTCGACCGGCGGTCCGGTCGACCCGATTCGAAGTCGCCTCCTACCTTCGGGTAGGTACGGTGCCTCCACGGTCGTACGCTGCTTTTGAACTGCCGGAAGGCGTTGCCTTCCTTCAAGAGGACACCGCGAAAGTCGCGGCCATGCTGCGTTCGCTGGCAGGGCGTTGTGCGCACGATGATACCCATCTGTTCCCCGGAGGACCAGAGACCTACGTGGCCGGCCACATCGACCGGCAAGCTCACCGTCAGCCCCGATTCTCGTACTTGCCGTTGCCGACCATCAGGCACGACCATGCCGACGGTATGATCCGCCGTCTACTGATCGCTGAACCGCTCGGGGGAGACGGAACTCACGCCGCCTGGGCCCAGCAACGCCTGCGTGGGGAGATCCTGCGGGATAAAGAGGGAAGAAATCAGAGCTTTCTCCACGACCTTTGGCGAGTGGCGTCTCGGAAGCAGATCGAGAGGTATGTGACGAGCGCCCGGGTCTGGACGACCGTCACTCCGGTCATCCTGCCAGGCTTTGACGACGGCAAACACGTCAAGGCACAGAAGCTGGTGTTCAGCGCCCTGGAGCAAGCCGGACTCCCGCTCGAGGCGATCCAGGAGGTCATCTTGCGAAAGGGACCATTTTGGAGCGGTTCACTGCAGGCCCACCACTACTTCCGTCCTGATTATCTGCATCGCCTCCCGGGATGGCACGTGCGTCTGGTGTTCCAGGATCTGGTGGCAGGGCCGCTGGCCATTGGCGCCGGCCGGCACGTCGGACTCGGACTCTTTGCGCGTAGTGATGAGGAGTAAGAAGTAGGACACCGAACAGAAGCTATTCTAGCTCCCGCTCTTCTTAACGCTATTTCGACTCAACAATCGATGGATGATTCGTGCCTCTCTGCGACCGGCGGGCTGCGCTGGTGTCGGCGTTCGAAGCCCCGTGGTTGCTCGTCCTCCTCCGAGTCTTTTTGTGTTGATCCTGGACATTTAGGCTGCCGGGGAGTCAGCGCGGTCGTACGCCCGGGGGTTCTTCTCTGGCAAGGGATAGATCGATTTCGGGCCCGCACGGACGGTGTGGAGGTGATCATGGGAACATCATCAGCGCACTACCTTGCAGCGAATGGCGATCTGCGCAGGGTACCGGTCGAGTTGGCCGAGCCTGAGAGGGGCCTTGGACCGGACGAGGCCACCACACCCAGCCTGGTTCCGGCCAAGGTCGTCAGTGAGTCTATCTGCTATCCACGGCTGTTCAACATTGAGTGGAATGTGAGGGATTTGGTAAAGTTGCTGCTAGAATGATGGACGTACAGAGTTACCCAAGGCCAGCCACGCGGTTGGTGACACGGCGGATTCGGGCACTCGTGAACTTCTTCGGGCCGCAGCTACAATGGTACCGCATCAGGTAGCGGACTGAAGAGCACTTTAACAACATAAGAAGAGTGAATGCTAGATGCGAGCGAGTCGGTGACTTGTCGGGAGCCAAGGCCTGCTCGCACAGTGGGAGGGCAGGCCGGGATGGGCAATGAGCCAGTTCGATGGTAGGGAAAGGCAATGATTTCGAACGAGTGCACCGTCCCTCGTCTGCTGGCAGACCGGACGCATAACCATCGGGTCGGCGCGTAACCTATTTCCTCGACAAAAAGGTCGTGGCTCCCTTGAACCCTGCTATGGAATAAAGTAGATCTGGTCGGGAGCCGGAGGTTTCCACGAATGCTGATCGCACGCGGGCCGGTTGAACAAGATGAACGAAGGCCACCCGGTTTCGCGCAAATGCACCTTCACAAGTGAAGACAACGCGACAAGGCCAGAGGTCAATTCGCCCGACTCGCTCAGCGTGGCCTACCTCGACGTTGCGCGAACCCCCGGCGTTTGCAAAATACCAAGAGATTCGTGCACGTGAATTTCCTCTTCAGGAAGCCGAAAGCGTCCCAAGTACTTGCGGAATAGCCCGCCGAGCCGCTCGCCTGCGGTTCGGTCCGCGTAATCCGGGCCCGCAGCCCGATCTCCGCCTAGTCAAATCCACGCGGCGTTTCCACGATCGAAAGATCGTGGCCCCATTGAAGCATGTGTGAAGGGAGGAGCATGCGGATCGTCTGCGCGTTTCCACGATCGAAAGATCGTGGTCCCATTGAAGCCTGTTTCAAGGCATCTAGGCCAATGTGAGTAATGAGGTTTCCACGATCGAAAGATCGTGGCCCCATTGAAGCTGCCCAAACCAAGGGAGTTGTATAAGCCCAAGTGTTTCCACGATCGAAAGATCGTGGCCCCATTGAAGCGGTTTCTCCTCCGACAGATTCGGCGCCTCCGCCGTGTTTCCACGATCGAAAGATCGTGGCCCCATTGAAGCTCCATCCGCAACCTCCCCAGCGTCGCGGTGAACAAGTTTCCACGATCGAAAGATCGTGGCCCCATTGAAGCTGGCCAATCGCGACAAACCCAACGCATGCAAAGGAGGTTTCCACGATCGAAAGATCGTGGCCCCATTGAAGCAGCTCGCCGTCACGAACTTAGACAGCAGCCTCTAGTTTCCACGATCGAAAGATCGTGGCCCCATTGAAGCACCTGCTCGGGCTTCAAGGTTGGCGGCTGATTCGGGAGTTTCCACGATCGAAAGATCGTGGCCCCATTGAAGCTCGGGCAGGTCTTCGATCAGATCGATCAGTTTGGGCGTTTCCACGATCGAAAGATCGTGGCCCCATTGAAGCGACGTGCTCCAGGCATCCGATATCGTCCTCGACGGGGGTTTCCACGATCGAAAGATCGTGGCCCCATTGAAGTTTCCCGGCTGATCTCGCCGTCCATCCGAGCGTCATGTTTCCACGATCGGACGAGGGGCTTTGTCCAGCATGTTGGCGAGAGTCTCGGCGTTGGCCCGGCTATTCGCTTCGAGCAAGGCGATTGCATCGGGATGTTAGGCACGAATGACCTCGGCGAGCAGGTCCAATCGGCCACCACCGTCGGAGAGAATGTTGTAGCCGAGAACTTTCAGCGTCGTTATGGCTCCTTACTCAGCTCCTCGGCCAGCAAGCGCAGCGCGGCGATGGCGAACTGCTGTTTATTCTCGGCGCGCGAATCCAGGCCAGTGTTTACCTCGACCCAGCGACGGATTCCCTCCGGGCCAGCCACCGCGACGTAGGCGAGACCGGCTGGCTTGCTGGAGCGACGTCCAGTTTGCGGGCCGGCGACGCCGGTTTCACCAATTCCCCAAGCGGCCGCGAAGCGGCGGCTCGCGCCCTCGGCCAGACTCAAGGCCGTCTCGGCGCTCACCGCGCCGTGCTCTCTCAGCTCTTCGAGCGACAGACCGGTCATGTCTCGCTTGCTCGCCGCCGAGTAGACAACGGCACCGCCCGCGTACCAGGCCGAGCAGCCAGCCCGATCGGTAAGCAGATCACTGATCCTTCCTCCGGCGGCCGATTCGGCGACCGCGACGAATTCGCCCCGGGCGACGAGCTGCTGGCCAATCGTCGCTACCAGCGTTTCGACCGATTCACCCATGGCTACCTCCTCGCTCAGTTCGATCGCGGCGGGAGCCAGAGGCCCTGCTCTGTGATGACCGCGGTAATCGCCTCGGCAGGAATCAGCTCGAATCCAGGTGGAGCATGGCTTTCGCTTGGACCGCCCTCACCTGCGCGCTTTGCCTCCTCGGCGATGACGTCGACAGGGATCCCTTTCTGATGCCCCGCCACGGCAAGACTCCGGCTTGGCACGCCATTCAGCACTGAGCCATCGGGGAAAACACTGTCGGCACCAAGCCAGATTCGCTGCGCCTGACTCACCCGCGACGTGATCACCGCGTCGGGAACGACCTCGACCGGAACGCCGGCCTCTTCCAAGGCTCGCGCCAGTTGCTCACCATAGCGGCACGCGTCGGGAGATCGTGATTCCGCTGCCAGCACGCGGTTGAGCTTGCCACTTTGCCAGGCGAGCCGGCAGGCTTGGATAACCGTTTCGCTGTAGCTCGCGGTGAAGATGGTCTCCGGGGAAATGAGTCGGTCAAGAGCATTGCGGATTGCAATAGTGCGCGCCTGCGTAGCCGCCGCGACAAGATCGGAAGCCAGACGCGCGGCACGCTTCCGCAACTGGACGACGTCGCTGATGCCATTCGCCTGTCTCTCGAGCCCACCCCGCCAGCGCTCGATCCAGAAACGGACCGGTGCCATGCCCGGACGCGCATCGATCAGCATCTGGGCGCAGAGCGCACACTCAGCGAGGAATTCGTCCGCGGTCCGGGCTGTCGAATATTCGGCGCAATCGCTGGCCACGCGCAAGGCTTCCTGGGCAAGCCAGGAAGCGCCGTGCTCACGATCAGCAGCGATTGCGGCGATGCGCATCGCCAAGTCTGGAGACGGATCTGACCCGGTCATTCTCGCGCTCCCGCCACCCGCTGCCAGGCGTCGATGAGACTGGGCACGGTCTCGAAATTTGCCAGCTCGGCTGGATCTATCCACCGATGCTCAACGTGCTCCCAATCGGTTTGGATCCGCTCGGGATGGAGTACCCGAAAGCGAAACGGATGAACCAGCCAGTGATAATCATTGGTCGGGTCGTCGACGGCGAGCGGCTCGCCCGACGCGAGCAGGACGACATCGTCGTCAGTCAGAGCGGTCTCTTCGCGGATTTCGAGGCGTGCCTGCTCTTCGGGCGTGTGGCCCGGATCAATCGAGCCGCTGACGCCCGCCCAGCGCCCCTGGTACGAGCCCACCCGGTCGCTGCGTCGAAGGATCAGAATCTTTCGATCATATTCGAGAAAAGAGGTGACGACGGATCGTGTGGCCATTGTGCGTTATCTACACGAAGTCCTCGGCGAAGTAGCGGGCGGAAAGGCGCTCGCCGGTGACCTGTTCCAAAGTCGTGTCCCAATCAGCACAGGCACCACGGCGGAAGAGGTCATTCACCAGGAATTGACCAGCTAAGGGGGTATCGATCAGCCGTCCGAAACGCCTGGCGATCGTTCGATTAAGCTGTGACGCCATCAGCTCGCCAAGCATGTAGTTCTGGTAATAGACCGGATAGAGCGCCAGGTGAATCTTTGCCGCCCAATCAGGGGCATGTCGTCCTTCGGGCCGGGGCACCATTTGATACTTTTCGACCAGATCCCACCACAACGCATTCAGATCGCGCTCCGGATTCTGGTACATTGCCCGCTCGAAGTTCACGACGGTCAGGACCCAACGCACGAAGATGAGCATGCCCAATCGCTGGCGAGCCCGAATCTGCGGCGCGACCGCCGCGACGTCGTTGGCCGGGATTCCAGCCACTTCGCGCAGCCAGTCGGCGTCGAGTGCCAAGCGGCCCATGAGCATAGCAATCGCCTCGGTCGAGAGGGTGTGGGCCGGGCGACGCAGCAAATAGGGCAGTTCGGGATCCAAGTACTTATCGTAGACGCCGTGGCCAAGCTCGTGGAGCAAAGTCTCCATCCAGCGCTCGTTCGATTCGAGGCTGCACATCACTCGCACGTCGCCCTTGCGATCGATGTCGGTACAGAAGGCATGCTGATACTTGTTGGGTCGAGCGTAGAGGTCGCTGCGCTGAAGAATGTCCCGTACGTCCAGTCCCAGTCCATCGTAGCTACGGATCGCAATCTCTTCGATCGAGCGCCCAGCAAAGAAGCGGTCGACGTTCACCGCGCCGACCTTCGGTGGTCGTTGGAAGAACGGATCATGGTAGTGCCAGGGGCGCAGCTCAGCCGGAGAAAGTTGGTAGCGCTCGGCAAGCTGCTGATCGAGCTCGCCTTTGGCCTGGCGGAATGGCTCGGTCGTCAGGCGATCGAGCTCGTCAAGGGTGGCAAAAAGTCGGGTCTCGTCAATCTCATTCAATTCAAGGTTCTTCGAGAAATGATTCGCGAAACCGAAACGCTGAGCCGCTTCGTTGCGCAGCTTGGCCAGCTCGAGCACGGTCGGCGCCACGCGAGGGCCGATCTGTTTCATCGCCTCCCAGGCTGCCTTGAGCCGCTCCGAATTCGTCTCGGTCGTCAAGACCGTCGTCAGGTCGTTATCCGAGCGGGACTGGCCCTCGAACGTTCCGCGGAACGTGTTGAACGTCGACTCAGCTTCTTTTTGGAGCTGGGTGATCCGGTCGATCATGGCCGGATCCTGCTGGCCTTTTGCAAACGAGTGATAGAGCAATTGGATCTGCCGGGCGACGAGGGGATCAGCGATGCCGCCTGCCTGGTGCCATGCTTTGACCTTGGCAAAGCGCACCGGATCGGCGTAGATCCGCATGGTCTGGGCCCGTAGCTGGGCGAGGCGTTCGTCGTGCTCGGGCTGACCGGTCGCCGCTGATTCCCATTCTTCCAGCGCCTCTTCCCGGTACAATGGCTCAACTTCCGCGACGTGCGCTGCGATAAAGCTTTCGGGCGTGTCCATAGGTTACTTCCTAATGATCAGTCGGGCGGCGCTGGAGGATCTCCAGCGCGTGGGGCAAAACGCCGAGGATCGCGCCGAGGGACTCGCGAACGCCTTTCGGACTGCCGGGTAGATTGACAATGAGGGTACGGCCACGAATACCGACCATCGCCCGCGAAAGCATAGCCCGCGGGGTATACTTCAGCCCTTCCAGACGCATCGCCTCGGCCAAGCCTGGCACCTCCCGCTCGATTACGTCGCGGGTCGCCTCGGGCGTGACGTCGGTCGGCGAGAGGCCAGTGCCGCCGGTGGTCAGGATCAAATCCAAGCCAAGGTCGTCCGCCCATTCCCGTAGCGCGGTGGCAATGATTGTTCGATCGTCAGTCACCACACGGTACGCTTCGACGTTCCCGTCAATCTGCGCTACGAACTCACGAATTGCCAGGCCGCTGGTATCTTCGCGCTCACCCCGCGCGCCAAGCGTGCTGGCGGTTAATATGCCGACCCGGATCACCGCTTTACCCCTTTGTGTGCATGTATCATAGCATAACCGAATGATCTGATTCGGTGGTGGTGGCTGGTTCTCTCAACTTCGGCTTGACACGAACCGAGTCAAGGCATAGGCTGGCGACACAACACGTGGAGGTAATCGATCACATGTCCCGACCATGGCGGGGAGTCTTCACGATTCCCTGCACTCCGTTCAACGACGATGGCACCCTTGACCTAGATAGTCTGCGGCGCGAGGTCGCGTTTTGCATCGAAGCGGGCGCCCACGGTATCGTCGCCCCGGTCAACGCGTCGGAGTTCTGGACCCTGAGCGACGACGAGCGCAAGGCAGTGGCCGAGGTGATCGTCCAAGCTGCCGACCACCGGGTGCCAACGGTCATCGGCGTGGCCGGTGGCTCGACGCTCCACGCCGTCGCTTTCGCCCGCCACGCTCAGCAGATCGGCGCCGATGCGGTCATCGCCATGCCTCCCTACGTTCGGGTGGCGCCTCTGAATGCGATCTTCGCCTATTATCGTGCCCTGTCGGAAGCAATCAGTATTCCGATCTTCATCCAGAATCACGACGCCCCGGCCGGCACCCGGCTGAGTCCCGAGTTCGTCGCCAAGCTTGTCCAGGAGCTCGAGCACGTCGATTACGTCAAAGAGGAAACCCTCCCGCCCAACCACGCCATCGCAGCCGAACTCAAGCTGTGTGGTCCGAAGCTGAAGGGAGTCATGGGCGGCATCGCCGGTCGGTACCTGATGGACGAGTACCGGCGGGGCGCCTGCGGCACGATGCCCGCCTGCGAGGCAACCGACGTACACGTTCAGGTCTGGAACGCACTAGACGACGGCGAAGCCCGCAAGGCGCGAGACCTCTTCAACCGGTTACTGCCACTGCTAAACTTCGAGTCCGTGGTCCCCGGCGTCTACAAAGCGGTCTTGAAGCGGCGCGGGATCATTCGCTCGGATTACCTGCGCAGCCACGACGGAAATCCGTTGGATGCTTCGGACCACCAGGAGCTCAGCGCGATCTTCGACGATATGCGCGACCTGTTCAGACTGGCGCCCCCGAAGTGACGAAAAAGTCATGCACATGGTCCTATTGCCCCGGATCCTCAAGGCTGAAAAGGAGATCCTACCTTCCAAGACTGGAGACCATGACGTCTTGGTGAACTGCCTGCTCGATGATCACCAGACCCACCCGCTCGAAGCGGCGGGGCTGGGGCGTCAGGAGAATCAGGAGCGTGACGATGGCAAAGCGGCCATCGTGAGCCAGAAAGCAGGCTGGTAGCTGCCCGGACATCGGCGAGCCAGCCCGCAGCGTTTGGCTCGCTGCGGGCATCGCCATGGCGGACCTCTTAATCGCGCTTCTTGTTACAGGCGGCCTGAATTTGGTGGAGGAGCTGGTCCCAGTCGACAGGCTTGCTCAGCACGGCCTCGGCATTCTGCCGGCCCGTAGCGTCTAGCCGATTCACATAGTTGCTGGTGACAATCACCGGTACTTTCTTGGCATCCCAGTCGTCCTTGATCTCCTTGAGAACCTGTCGACCATCGCGGTCCGGTAGGGTGAGCTCTAGCACGACTGCACCGGGCTTGGTGTCTTTGACCGTCTTCACCGCGTCGGCTCCTCGGCGCAAGACCATCGGCTCGTAGCCACGCTCGCGCAGACGTCGGGTCAACTGCTCATCGAACTCGCTGTCATTATCGACTAAGATGACTTTCTTCAGATTCCAGTCGGCCATTTTCTCGCACCCGTTCAAAAGATGTGGAATTTGCAGGCTGGCGCTCGCTCGCGTCGGGGGTGACCGACACATGCTTGCCGAATGCGACCGGAGAATACGTGACCAGTGTTGGAGGGGTGTAAAACTTGTGTCAGAAAAGCATAAGGATTACCGAGGTCATTTTCTTCGGCGGGCTGGCTTCTCCCAGGAGTATTACCGGTCGATCGTCGTCCCGCCTTTCGCCACGCATGCCCGGAGCCGACATACCGGTCTCGTGGTGCTCCGTAACAAGCTGCATGAAGAGTTGTTTGATTCACCTGGTTGAATTACTGGCTTACTTCCCAGTCAACCCAAACGAGCATCGCCACTTGACCGACCGAAACTCGACGAGGCCAATCTCGGTGAAGCGACCGGAGATGGGCAAGGCGGGCTGTTGACAAACCTCGACGGTTCGCGGGAGGGCGCTGAGCGGAAGATCCATCGCCAGTGTACAGTGGGGAACCCACGAAAGCTCAATTGCGAATGGCCTAAGTCATCCCGGCCCCCTCGCCGCGTGTTATCTACGAACGGCCGTCGGTCGACGCTTCAGACGGCGACTGGTGGCGAGTCTCGGAGTCGGGAGGGATGATCGTTTTGAGCGTGCCAAGCTGCTGGAGCATGGTCGAAATCTTTTGGCCGGTCAGAGTTTCGATCAGCTCGGGCGCTTGGGCAACCATACGAGCGACATCGGCAGTCAGGCGATTGACCCCGGCATTCGCGCCATCGGTGGCAACGACGGTGATCCGGTCGACATTGGCCAAGGGTGCAGCCATCTTCTCGGCAAGCGAGGGTAGGCCGGTGACGATCTTATCGAGAATTGCTGCCTGACCATACTTCTCGAAGGCCTCGGCCTTCAAGCGCATCGCCTCGGCTTCGGCTTCACCCTTCGCTCGAATAACGTCGGCTTCCGCCGCGCCCCGGAGGCGTGTAACCTCGGCCTCCGCCTGGCCCTGAGCCCGAATCGCCTCGGCAAGCCCCTCGGCTTCGATCATCTTCCTAGTCTTCTCGGCTTCAGCCAGGGTTTCAATCCGCGCTCGATCAGCCTCGGCTTGCTTCTGAACCGTCGCGATCAGCTCTTTCTCGCGGCGCAGGATCTCGGCTTCTTGCACTTTGATCTGCTCTTCGCGCTGGACCCGGTCGACGTGGACCTGCTCGGCAACAATCTGCTGCTTCTGGACCTGTTCCTGAATGCTATAGGAGGCGTCGGCTTGCGCTTTCGCTTTCTGGACATCGATTTGGAACGCGGCTCTCTTCAGCTCCAGATCGCGAGTAGCCTGGGCCTGCTGCGCCTGACTGGCAGTCTCGGCAAGGACGCGCTCCTGATCGGCCTGGGCCTTGGCGACCGCGGCCTCGCGCGCCGCCATCGCCTGCTTGATCTGGATGTCGCGCGCGGCTTCCGCGGTGGCCACCTCGGCATCGCGACGGATCCGCGCGACGTCTGGCCGGCCCATATTCGCGATGTACTGGTTCTGGTCGCGTACCTCTTTGATCGTGAAGCTAATGACTTCGAGCCCCATCTTAGTCAGATCCTCAGCGCAGGTAGTGCGCATCTTCTCGCTGACCATCTCGGGCTGCTTGACGATCTCTTCGACCGTCAACTGGCCGACAATCCCGCGCAAGTGACCCGACATCACCAGCTTGATCATCTCTTGCCGCTCATCTGGCGATTTAGTGAGGAGCTGCTCGGCCGCGGTGCGAATGCTCGTCGCATCCGAGCGCACCTTCAATTGCGCGACTGCCTCGACGTTCACCGCGACGCCCTGACGAGTGAAAAGGTCCTGCTGGGGGGCAACGTCGAACGACATCAACTCCAGGGAGAGCTCACGGGCCGACTGGAAGAAGGGCAGGACGAGCGCCCCGCCGCCAGTGACGACGCGCGTACCGCCAAAGCCGTAGACGACCAGCGCCTGGTTCGGTCCGACCTTGCGGAAGGTCCGAGCCGCCATACTGAGAATCATCAAAAAAACGAGCGCCGCGACGACGGCGATAACCGAAGTGGCCATAACTTTTATCCTTTCAAGAGGAACTCCTGCCAGCGTTGCACGGTCGCGATGCCATGGGTATAAGCCACGATCACCACCTCTTCACCAGCCGGGATCGGCTGGCCGTCGACCGAACGCGCGCCATCGCTGCGTCGGACGTCATTACGGGTATAGATGATCTCGCCAACGTGGTCGACCCCGATCGGAATGCTGACCTTTCCGATCGTGCCGATGATGGGCTCGTCGACGAGGTAGGTTTCGCCACGCAGCAGAAAACGAGCAATGAAGATGAAAGCAAGCCAGCCGGCGACAAGGCCGGTGACGACCGCGAAGATCAATGCAATCACGCCACCGAGGCCGCCAAGCAAAGCCAGTCCTACTGCTCCAAAGACGACCAGAAAAGCGAGGATCGAGGTCAGATTGATTGGCGTGATGCCGGATCCAGCCGAGGCGCGGCCCAATCCACCCGCGGGGAGATGGGTATGCCCCAAGTGGGGAAGATGGATCGGGCCGTGGTGGCCAACGCCAAGGACAAAGCTCAAGATGGTCGCCGCGGTGCCGAACCAGAAGCACGCCGCGAAAAGATCGGCCAGAACATTTGGGCCCATCGGATTCAGCCCCTCCAGCGCGGTCCATTCCCAGCTCGAATCTTACTCTCGCTGGCCCCGTGCTTCAATAGTTTTGAGACCGAGGCTGATTAAGACGATGTCGGAGTCTCCTTCGTCACTTCGACGGCTACTTCAATCGCTGGTGGCGGACGGCGAGACCGTTTGCCCCGACGTATCTCTTTGACAGCGGTTGTCGCGCCATTCGCGTGTCCGTCGCCACTCAGCCGGTCCGCCCCATCAACGGGCGTGTTGAAGAAGACGATTTCGCCGTTGCGTGCATCCACCACGACCGTCTCCCCTGGCTGATAGGCATTCTCCAGGATCCGTCCTGCCAGCGGATTCAATACCAGACGACCGATCGCTCGGCGGAGCGGACGTGCGCCATAGGTTGGATCGTAGCCCACCTCGGCGAGCAGAGCCCGGGCGGCCGGGGTGATGACAAGGTTGAGCTTATGACTCGTCAAGCGCTGGATCGCCGCGGCGAGCTGAATGTCGACGATCCTGGCAATATGTTCAGGCGACAGGCGGTGGAAGACTAACACTTCGTCGACCCGGTTCAAGAACTCGGGGGGGAAATGCTGGCGGAGTGCCTCCAGGCCACGCTGAGCAAGCTGCTCGTCTGGCTCGCCAATCGCCGCTTCGGCCATCCACTGGGTACCGACGTTCGAGGTCATGATCACGACACAGTTTTTGAAGTCCACCGTTCGGCCAAGGCCATCGGTCAGGCGGCCGTCGTCGAGGATCTGGAGCAAGATATTGAAGACGTCGGCGTGAGCTTTTTCGATCTCGTCGAGCAAGACGACACTGTACGGTCGGCGGCGAACCGGCTCAGTGAGCAGGCCACCTTCTTCGTAGCCGACGTAGCCAGGAGGCGCTCCGATCAGGCGTGCGACTGAATGTTTCTCCATGTACTCGCTGACGTCGACCCGAACCATCGCGTTTTCGTCGTTGAAAAGAAACTCGGCGAGAGCGCGGGCAAGCTCGGTCTTACCAACACCGGTCGGTCCGAGGAAGATGAAGCTGCCAATCGGCCGATTTGGATCCTGAAGACCCGCCCGGGCGCGGCGGATCGTGTCCGAGAGCACCCGCACCGCCTCGTCCTGGCCGACGACGCGCTGGCGCAGCCGGTCTTCCATATGCAGCAAGACCTGCATCTCGCTTTCGAGCATCCGGCTCACCGGTATGCCCGTCCAACGGCTAACGTCCTCGGCGATGTCTTCTTCGTCGACCTCTTCGCGCAAGAGGCGGCCACCGCGCTTACGTTCCATCGCCTCGAGCTGCGCCTCGGCTTCGTGAAGGTCGCGCTCGACCTGAGCGATCTTGGTGTATTTGAGATCCGCGGCGCGGTCGTAATCGGCCGAGCGCTCGGCGTCCTCGGCCTCGTGGCGCAGTCGCTCACGCTCTTCTTTCAGGTCGCGCACCCGTTGGATGGCCGACTTTTCTTCCTGCCAATTGGTCCAGAGCTGATCGCGCTCGGCGCCCAGGCTCTGGAGGTCGACCTCGATCTGGCTCAGTCGGTGCTGGACCGTGTTGCCTTGCTCTTTGCGTAGCGCGGCGCGCTCGGTTTCGAGCTGGGCAATCCGTCGCTCGACGGCATCCAGGGCGACCGGCACCGAGTCGATCTCCATGCGGAGCCGAGCCGCTGCTTCGTCGACCAGGTCGATTGCCTTGTCCGGTAAGCGACGATCGGTGATGTAGCGATGGGAAAGGGTCGCCGCGGCGACGAGCGCGGCGTCTTTGATCAGTACGCCGTGGTGGACTTCGTAGCGCTCGCGCAAGCCACGTAAGATTCCAATCGTGTCCTCCACGGTTGGCTCAGAGATGAAAACTGGCTGGAAGCGTCGCTCGAGCGCAGCATCTTTCTCGACGTGCTTGCGGTACTCATCGAGCGTCGTCGCGCCGACGCAATGCAGCTCGCCCCGGGCGAGCATCGGCTTGAGTAAGTTCGAAGCATCCATCGCCCCTTCCGCCGCGCCGGCCCCGACCACGGTATGCAGCTCGTCGATGAAGACGATGATCTCGCCAGCTCCCTTCTGGATCTCTTTCAAGACCGACTTCAAGCGCTCCTCGAACTCGCCGCGATACTTCGTGCCGGCGACCATCGCCCCGAGGTCGAGGGCAAAGATGCGCTTGCGCTTCAGCCCCTCGGGCACATCCCCCCGGACGATACGCCAGGCCAACCCTTCGACGATCGCCGTCTTGCCCACGCCGGGCTCACCGATCAGGACGGGATTATTCTTGATCCGTCGGGAGAGAATTTGAATAACTCGGCGGATCTCCTGATCACGCCCGATCACCGGGTCCAGCTTGCCTGTCTGAGCCAAACGCGTGAGGTTGCGCCCAAAGGTCTCGAGTGTCTCGTAGGAAGCCTCGCCGGTCCCGGTACGCTGGCTGCCACGTAGCTCGCTCAGCGCCTGATACATGCGCTCTTGAGTGATACCTTGATCAGCAAAGATGCGCGCGGTGGTGCCACCAACGCGCAAATCGACGACGGCCAACAAAAGATGATCGAGCCCAACGGTATCGTCGTTGAGGCGAGCGGCCTCGCTTTGGGCGAGATCGAGCGCCCGGGACAGGCGCGGCGCAAGGTAGCGAGCATTGCCAAATGACTTTGGCAAGCGTCCAATCTCATCGACGAGCTCGGCGCGGATCGCTACGAGATCCAGCTCAAAGCTCAGCAGCAGATCGATCGCTGGTCCTTCCTCATAGTCGAGCAATGCGATCAACAGGTGCTCCGGCTCGATCTGGCCGTGATGTTCCATGTTAGCGATCTGCTGCGCGTTGTGCAGCGCTTCTTGCGCCTCGTTCCCTAGCTTCCTCTGACGCACTCTGTCCCTCACACGTTCTGGCCAACCGTCGGCATTTGGGAAGTCCGGCCAGCGAGTCGCCATGCCACGCTTCGACTCGCACGCCTACTCACTCAGAATGGATCTAGGATAGCACACGCGTTAAGGAGTTTCACGGACAGAAGGCCGATGCGCCATACGATATTTCCGGTGAGCGAGCAACACTATGATCTGAACTCTCCCTCACTTTACCGCTGCGCTGGTAATGCCGCTGACGAATTGGTCGAGGAAGAACGAATAGAGGATCGCGATGGGCAGACCGCCAATCAAGGCCGCGGCCATCAAGCTTCCCCAGAAGTAGACGTCGCCCCGGATCAAGACCGTTACCACGGCAATCGGCAATGGCTTGGCCGCGTTATCCGAGATAAAGGCCAAGGCGTAAATGAATTCCTGCATGACCAGCGTGAAAGCGAAAATGACGATCGTCAGCACTCCGGCCATTGTCACCGGCAGGACGACGTGGAGCAAGGCACGGACACGGCCACACCCGTCGATCAAGGCGGCATCTTCGATCTCGCTGGGAATGGTCTTGAAGAAACCCATGAGCAGCCAGCCACAGAATGGGATAGTGAAAGATGGATAGGTTACGATCAACGACCAGATCTTGTCTTGCAGTTGGAGCAGGCTGATCACGCGCGACAACGGAATGAAGAGAATGATTGGCGAGACGAGGTAGCTAGTAAACATCGTGATGCTGAGAAGCTGACTTCCGGGCGGACGCAAACGTGTCAGGGCATAGGCCGCGGGAATGGTCAGCCCGAGCGTGATCACGACCACGAAGAAAGAGATGAAGAGCGAGTTACCCGCCCATTGGACAAAATCGGTATTCGTGAAGAGATAGGTAACGTGCTGAAAAGTCAAGGGAAGATTGAACCAAAACGGATTGTTGGTGACCCGATAGAGGTCTTGATCCTGTTTGAGAGCGGTGATCAGCATCCAATAGGAGGGAAACGCGGCGATGACGAGAAATGGCGCCAGGCCGACATAGGTCCAAGAGTACCGGATGAGGCGACGGCGGCGTTCTCGTTTGCCTTCTCGCTTGGTTGGAAGGGAAGTCCGAGACGGAATTGTCATTACCATTCTCGTGCTCCTAACGTACGCAGCATCAGGACAACGATGACAAACAAGGGCGGCAGGAGAAACAAGGCGATCGCCGCACCGCTGCTGAGTGAGCCTCCAAGGATGCCAACGTTGAACGCCCAGGTCGGAAGAATCTGGGTATAGTTTTCGGGACCACCGTTGGTCAAGATGAAGATGACGCTCAAGTTCGTCATATTGAAGACGATTGTAAAAAGCGCTCCGACAAACAGGATTGGCGCGATCATGGGCACGATGATGCTGTGAAAGCGGCGGAGAAAACCAGCGCCGTCAACCCGAGCGGCCTCGAGAATCTCCACCGGAATCGACGTAAGCCCGGCCAGTAAGACAACCGCGGCGAATGGAAAGCCGATCCAGACGTTATTGACGATGGCTGCCACCATTGCCCAGACCGGGTCGGCAAGCCAGATGGGTGGATTGCTCGTGATGTGCCAGGTGCGCAATGCCCAATTGAGCACGCTAAACTCGGTGTCAAAGATCCATTTGAAGGCAATCGTGCTTAACGCGACCGGAATCGTCCATGGCAACACGACAATGGCGCGAATGATCTTTCGCCCCGGCACGTCCTGCGCGAGCAGGAATCCCAGCGGCGTGCCAATCAGCGATTGCCCAAGCAAGGAGCCAAAGGTGAAGATGAGTGTGTTGCGCAACGACAGCCAGAACGTCGAATCGGCCATGACCTGCTGGAAAGTAGCCACCCCGACGAAATGCCCGGGACTGGAGACGGTCGCGTCGCTCAGGCTAAGATAGATCGCGTAGAAGAAGGGCACGGCGATCAGCAAGGTAAGATACAGCAAAGACGGGGCAAGCAAGAGATAGGCCAAGATGTGTTCGCGCGCTTTGTAGCTGAGAAAGATCCCGGCCGCGCGTGCCCGGGGGACCGTTTTGGTCGTGACGACGTGCACCCTTTTCTCCATCCTCGCGACGCGGCACGGACCGCATTAACTCCGTGCCGCGTCGGCCTGACCTACTTGTACTTCGAGTAAATGGCGGTCAGCTTACTTATGCCAGTTTTGATCGCACCTTCGAGGTCGCCGCTCCGGACATACTGAGCGACTACGTCGGGGATGATGAACTGGAGCATGACCTCTTCGGCGGCCGCGTTCGGGGGCCCGGGGAAGCCATAGATGGCCGAGGGATAATCCTGCAGCACCGCCAACTTAGGATCGCTGCCGAGCACCGGCATCGGCTTCTTGAACAGATCATTCAGGAACGGCATGTTGTAGCCGTTACTCTGAATCGCGTGATCTTGCTGGAGATCGGCCCAATCGGCGAGGAACGCCTTCGCCGTGGGAACGTTCTTGGAGAAGTTCCAAATCGCATAGACGTTGGCATCAACCCCATCCAGGTTTGCCCATTGGGCGGCTGCCCCGGTCGCCGGTCCTTTTGGCTCGGTCGCGATGTAGATACTCGGGAAGATGTCCGGGTTCGTCTGCTTCGTCGTCAACCAGGAGCTGATCGCATCGTGCAACCAACAGGCGACGCCCGAGGCGAGGTAGCGGTTGTCGGAGGCATCATCCCAACCGAATACCTCGGGAGTCATCGCTTCGTCGTAGAGTGCCTTGGCAAACTTCAATGCCTCGCGGGTGGCCGGCGAGTCAAAGGTGATCGTCTTACCGTCCTCACCGACTTCCGATGCCCCGAAGGCCCAGAGCACCGCGCGCCAGTTGTGATTGGAGTCGTTGCAGTGCGAGATGGCGATACCGGTCGGATGTCCCATCGCCTTGAGTTTGCTACCCGCGATGCGCATGTCGTCCCAGGTCGGATGGTACTGGGTTGGTTCAGACGGGGTTTGGATCCCGGCCTTGTCGAAGAGGTCTTTACGCCAAAGCAACGGCTGGAGGATGTAGTAGCTCGGGATCCCGAGCCATTTCCCGTTGACGATGCCAATCGATTGCGCAAACTGGGTCCAGCCACCATACTTCTGACCAAGCGGGATAGCGATCTCATCCACCGGCACGAGATGTTGCTGGTAAAGAATGCAGAGGATGATCGCTTGAAACTCAATCAAATCATGCCCGGAATTAGCCGCGACCTCCGCGGCAAAGCGCGCGGGTAAGGTTACATTCGGCACGTGATCGACCCGCACCGTCACGTTGTTCTTCTGGCCCCATTCCTTGGCCCAATTGTCGAACCAGGTGTCATAGGCGGGCACGAAGTGGCTCCATTGCAAGAGGGTCAGGGTCGAGCCAGCCACCGGTTTGAGTGCGGCTGGCTGAGCGGCTGGCGCAGTTGCCGCTGCCGCGACCGTCGTTGGCGCCGCGGTCGTGGCAGCGGTTGGAGCTGCCGTGGCTGCCGCCGTCGGGACTGCCGTGGAAGTTGGCGCCGCGGTGGGCACGGACGGCGCGCTCGTCGTGGCGGCCGGGGCGGCCGTTGGCGAGGCGGCGGGAGATGAGCTACAAGCGGCAAGTGGACCAAGCATCGCCCCGAACAGAACGCCCCCGAGCAGCTTTCGACGGCTTAGCATCACTGAGAACTCTCGAGATCGCGCTTTCATTTCAACTCCTCGTTACTTGTCCCCTCGCGGAAAACCCCGGGTATGAGAGGCCTGCGAGCTGAAGACGTGCGCCGGCGCAGCCAGCCGCCGCAACCGATGAGAAGCAGACCAGTTCCCGCTAGCACGACGAGCGCGGCTCGCGGTGTTCCCGTCTTCGGAAGGGTCGTGGCGGGGATCTCCCTGGTGGCGATGAGCTCGGTACAGGCGACCAGCGGTGACTTGTCGGTGGCATCTTTGTGAACAGCTAGCACGTAGTGGCCGGCTAAGATGTCGGCGACCGGCTTACTCACGACGAACCATCCATTGCCGGTCACGTTGGGACCATTAGGAGTGGTCGCGCCAAGATTCGGTGGATTAGTTACCTGGAGATTCGAGCAAGTTCCACTGTAAATACCGGCCAGTTGTGGCACCGCGCCACCGTAGGTTGATGGGTCGATGACCTGCTGTCCATTGATCGTGTTGTACTTCGTTTGGAGAAGCGGTTGATTGTTCAGAGTGATGACGACCTCGGTGAGATTTGATCCCGATGGGGTCAAGGCCACGGTACCAGACTCGCCCGATCCATTTACCGCTGGCAACGCGATCGTCACCGTTTCACCTTGCGCAGCGACGATCGCCACGCTCAAGAGGGGAAAAACGAATGCTAAAACGAGTGAGAACCATCGCATATTTTCCTTACCCTTTGGCCATTTTGGAGATGAGGACAGTGACCACATCGATCCGACAATAACCACCTCCTCTCCGTTCTGTTCTCAGCCGGGTATCAAGCCCCTTCCAGCATTGCCGCGGTGAGACCGCGAACGTAAGCTGGTGCTAAGGCAACTGTCAAGGCGACTACGGGAAGCGCGGCGAGGACGACACCCGCCATGATGCCTCCCACCTCATCAGGGTCCACCCCGGCCAGTCCCATGCCCGCCGCCAACGTCTGATTCACCCCGTGAGTGATGAAGACACTGGCGTAGAGAAACTCGCTGGCGACCACGCCAATCGTGAAGACAGTCGCGGCAACGATGACCGGGCCAGCCATGGGAACCAGGACGCGCAAGAAAGCCTGGGCCGGCGATGCGCCATCGACCGCAGCGGCACCCTCGAAATCGGCTCCCAGTTCATTGAAATAACCGAGGAATAGCCAGGAGCAGAACGGAATCGTCTGCATCGGATAGGTCAAGACGAGTGACCAATAGGTATCGCTCAAATGCAAGAAGGTAACTTGTTGGAACAACGGTAAGAAGAGGAGTGACTGCGGCACAACGTAGCTGACGAGCAGAAGCCGAGCGATCCAACGATAACCCGGTGGCCGGAGGCGGGACAGGGCATAACCAGCCAGGAGGCTACTAACAAGCGTCAAAGACAAAACAAGAATAGTAACGATGGCGGTATTCCCCGACCAGCGCCAGAAGTCCGTATCGGTCAGAGCCGACCCATACCAGTCAAGGGTCGGCTCGGTCAGCCAGAAAGCGTGGCCAAGCATTTGATCTTTTACCGTTTTGAATGACTGCAAGATGAGCCAATAGATCGGGAGAAGGAGCAACCCAAGCAGTAGCAAGGCAAGTAGCGATCGCGAAGCCAGATGCCCCCTTCGGTCGAGCAATCGATCAAGTAAGGCGTTCACCATGCCTCACCTTCCAAATGCCTGAGAAGGATCAGCACGAGCACCACGGTCACTGGCAGCATCGTCAAAGAGGTTGCTGCCGCTTGGCCGTACTGGCCAAGGGTCAAGCCAACCTCAAACGCGAGAGTCCCAACGATGTTCGTTACCTCACGGCCTCCACTCAGCAGCCATTGATTCGTGAAATCGGACAGCGTCGAGGTTAGCGAGAGAACGAGCGCCAGCACAATCGTCGGACGAAGCAAGGGAAGATAGACGAGGCGGAATCGGTTCCAGCCGTCGACGCCTTCCAGATCGGCGAAATCCAGCAAAGCTGACGGGATCCGGTTCAGTCCGGCGAGCAAAAAGATGCCGAAGAAACTAGTCCCTCGCCAAACCGAGATGAGAATCATGCGCAGCATCGGCCAGACCGCAAGCAAGGTATTTGCAAGCCCGGAGCTCAAGCGATTGAGCCAGAGCCAGTCGGTTACATAGACTTCAGGGTTGAGCATCAGGTGCAAAGCAATGGCGCTGAGCACCGCTGGCAAGAGCCAGGGCAGGAGAAAAAGGATGAGCGCCACGCTCCGTCCCGGTAGCTGACCAAAGAGAAGACACGCCATGAGAAATCCAAGGATAAGCTGGAGGAAGGTACTGACCGCGGCGAGCCAGAAGGTGTTCCAGACGGCATTCCAGAATACCGGACTGTGCAGGACGAGCGCATATTCGCCAAGGCCGACGAAATGTCCGGGCGACGACACGGTCACGTCGGTCAGGCTCTGGCCTAGCTCGACTACCAATGGGAACGCGATCATCCCCGGAACGAGCAGGACCGCTGGAGCAATCAGTACGTAGGCGATGAGGTGGCGTTGCCAGGAAGAACGACGCGGTGCTCGCTGGGCGCGCGCCGAAGTCGCCGTAACCCTGACGAGATGATCACCGGTCACTGCCACCATCAAAGAGTTTTGCCATCCTGACCGAGCACGAGTATACAACACGGTGTGCTAACGGTTAGGGGCATAGTAGCACTGATGGTAAAAATGTGTCAATATACGAGACTTCGCACTATAAGTCTTGGGCTTATAATACAGAAGTTCGTGTTTTAAGGCGCGCTTTGGCTCGCCTGTTCTAACGCGGTGGAATTAGCCGTATAGATCATGACCCGTCGGGGGGAATCGCCAACGATTGCCACGACGTGGATCTGTTGCTCGTCGAGGACACCACGGCTGAGAGGATCGAAACTAGGGTAAGGACTCAGGTCATAATAATAGATTGTATTGCCAATCCGAACGCCCTGGTAGTTACTGGATTTTACCTGGATACCCGAGGGTAAGGTGATTAGGGGATCAGCCTGAGCGCCCTGCCAGGTCGTGGCATAGCTCAGGACCTGAGCAACCGGTGAGGACGGGGGCAATGGAGGAGGCGCGGGGGACTTGACGAGATCGGCCGAAACACCAATTGCCAGGGAAGAGGCGACGATCGCTCCGAGTACCAGCAACCAGCGGCCAATCAGTCGGGCCGTTCCGACCGACCAACCATGCCCAACGCTGGTTGTCATGCCTCGCCACTGAGAGCTCCGGGAATGGTGCACCATTGCCCCCAAACCCTACTGAACCGCCTCTCCGGGTTCTCTCCACCAGACTTCTAATGGTATTTTAACTCGATATGGCTAGCTTGTATACATAGCAAAAGCCCCTCTTAGCTCGTGCGATCTAACCTGGTGCCTTTTGACCTCTCGATGGCCGAAGCGGGTAGAATGAAGATGAAATAGCAGCAGTCAGATCGAGGAAGCGGGCATGGATACATTGGATCCCATCGCCATTCTCCAAACTCTCGGCATTACCGATGTTGTTAAGATCACCTCGGTGACCGGCGGCTGGGATACCACGCTCTGGCGGATCGAGCGACCAGGCAGCATTTACGCGCTGCGGGTATTTCCAACGGGACGAGAGCGCAACGCCGAGCGTGAGGCGGCGGTGATGCGCTCCGCACTCGCTGCCGGGGTGCCGGTCCCAAAGATCGACGCTGAAGGCATCTGGAACGGTCACGCCGCTCTTTTGCTCACCTGGTGCGCGGGACACACACTGGCGCAAGCAGCACTGAACCACCCCTGGGAGCTGCTTGCCCTGGGGGTTGCCTTCGGCCGGGCCCAGGCGAAGCTCAATGCCGTCCCGGCGCCAGCGATACTCTGGAGTGACCCCGAGCGTTGGATCACCCGGGCCGGGCCGGACGAAATGGCTCTTGCCGCTCGCCTACGTGCCGAGACTGATCGCCCGGACCGACTGCTTCACCTCGATTATCACCCGCTCAACGTGTTGGTCGAAGGTCCTCGAGTCACCGGGATCCTTGACTGGGCGAACGCTCTGGCCGGCGATCCGCGCGCCGACTTCGCTCGTACGACAACGATCCTGCGCCTCGTCGGAGCCGGTCCACCTGGCCCGCGACGACCGTTTCTCACCCTCGCGCTGCGCCTCGTTGAGTGGGCCTGGCGCCATGGCTACCAGCAGAGCACCGGCCCCCTCGCTGACCTTGCACCTTTCTACGCCTGGGCCGGCGCAGTGATGCTACGCGACCTCTCTCCCAGAGTCGGTCGACCTGGCATCTGGCTTGACGGTCAAGACCTCGATCGGATGCACAAATGGACGGATTTCTGGAAGCGCAAAGCCGGGATCAAGTAAGGACGGCCATCCCCTCTCTCTGGGGGAGAGAGAATGGCTAGCATGCTCACTCGTGCCATGCTCGTGAAAATTGCTTGTCAGTCACCGCCGTTCGGCCTGCAAACGCGCGGCTCGCGCGTTATCGGCATCGAGCTTTGCCCGGGCGCGGGTCAGGAGCTCCGGGACGCTCTCCCGCGGCCAGACCACGACTCCGTCATCGTCGGCGATGACAAGGTCGCCGTCGCGCACCACCGCGCCGCCGATCAGGACGGTGCCACCAACGGCACCGGGACCCCGCTTGGCAGAGGCAATTGGGGTCGTGCCGCGGCACCACACCGGGAACTCCAATCGACGGATCTCTTGCGCGTCCCGGACTAGCCCATCGGTTACCAGGCCAAGGACGCCCAGATTTTTGATCTCCAGCGCCATCAGATCGCCGACCGTCGCGGTGCGTGAGCCGGCCTGGCCACCGACGACCATGACACAGCCCGCGGGTGGTGGCACCATAACCGCCTGGTTTACTGCAAGGTTATCATCCTGACTTCCGAGAACGACGAACGCCGGTCCGACGACTCGCCAGGTAGGATCGAGTGGACGGATTATCCCCGGCGAAAGCACGTTGCGGCCCTCGGCCGCATCGGAAGCGAGGGTCGCGTTGAGCCAGCCCGGCAACTCAATCATTGGTGGTCCTCCTCGGGATGGTCCGTTACTCGATCGTGACTCCAACGCTCTGGCTGGCTTTGATAATAGCTTCCCAGGTAGCCTCGGCGACCGGAATGCCTGTCTCCAGGCGCTCGGCCTTGCTCCGAAGCTCCGGCTCACCGGGTAAGAGGACTTCCGAAAATCCGCGAGCCGGCGGAATACTCTTGATCCGGCTGAGGGTACTGTCAGCGGCTTTGTCATAGTCGTCGCGCGGTCGGAAGGTCGTCGCGTCGACGGCGATGATTACCGCGGCACCTCCGCGCCCTTCTCGATTGTAATGCTGCCCCGGGCTCAGCGCGCTGCCAAGCATTTCGACAACCATCGACAAGGCGTAGCCTTTGTGGCCACCGAAGGGCAGCAGCATGCCACCCGCGTAAAAGTCCTCGGGATTAGTGCTCGGATTGCCATCCTTATCGAGAATACAGCCCGGGGGCAGTGGCGCCTTCTTCGCCCGGGCGACCTGGATCTTCCCCTCGGCGACTGCAGTCGTGGCGAAGTCGACCAGCATATCGGGCTGCTCTCCGGCGGGAATGCCGATGCTGATTGGGTTCGTGCCAAGCGCACGCGCGGCGCCACCGAATGGAGCCGCGGCTCCGGGCCCGCCACCTCCACCAACCGTGACAATAGCAATCACCCCCTGGGCGGCAGCCCGGCTGCCCCATTCGCCCACGCGACCGATATGGTTGCAACGCACAATCGACACGACAACGGCCTTGGACTCCTTGGCCTTGCGCACCGCGACGTCAGTCCCGAAGGCCGCGGCGATGTGGCCAAAGCCATATTTGCCATCGACCAACGCACTCCCGGGCGTTTCCTGAATCACCTCCGGCCGCGCGGCCGGGACGAGAGATCCCTGGTGAATCGCGTCGACGTAGGCCGGGATCCGAATGACCCCGTGTGAGTCATGGCCAGCCAGGTTGGCTTCCACGAGGACGTCCGCCATTTGGGCCGCCAGATCGGGGGGGGTGCCGGCCCCTTCGAAGATACGCCGAGTCACATCGTGCAAGCGCTGGGCTGTGAAGGTCAGCATGGCTTATTCCTCCTGGTTAGTGTGCGCCGATTTTAGCAGAATTGGGGACCCTGACGATAGGGACAGCCGAGACGGCCGCGCTCCTGCTCCCTCTCGTCCCGCCCTGGCCTCGTTAGAGGGAGCTTCGCAAACTAGCAAGCTGACCGCGTACGGTCGTTTGCAAGATAGTTAAATCGTTTGATAGATCAATCATCCGGAATCCCTGCTTAATCCATTTGATCGCGCCCGCGACGTCACTGACCGAGATGCCGGCCGGCTTACCAGCTTGCTGGCAGGCTTCCAATAAGCGCACGAGCATCCGCTCATGCTCGGGATTGCCGGCAGCGATCTCACTGGGCTTTAGTCCCATGGCCAAGCCGAGGTCGTTAGGGCCAAGGAAGCCGACGTCCACGCCCGGTATCGCCATGATCTCCGGTGCGTTTTCGATTCCTTCTGGGTCTTCGATCTGAGGAATCAGGAGAATATTGTCGTTGGCATCGTTGAAGTAATCAACAAAGGTGCGCCCTCGACCGGTCCCGGAGGAACGCTTGCCAAGGGGTGGATAACGGACGGCCTGGACGAGCTCGCGGGCCTGCTCCGCCGTGCTGACGTGAGGAACGACGACGCCAAGCGCACCGGCGTCGAGAATGCGCGCGATCACTTCCGGTTCGTGGGACCAGCTCCGAGCCAGGGGCACGGCACCGCGCGCCTCGATCGCCCGAAAGGCATGTGCCGCGTCGGAGATACCCCAAGCCGTATGCTCCATGTCGACAGTGAGCCACTCGAAGCCCTCGGTCGCCAGCACTTCGGCAGCCAGCGGTGAGCCGAGATTCAGCCAGGAACCGATCGAGATCTTGCCTTCACGTAAGCGGGTCGCGACGGGATTACTGATGCGCATAGATTTACTCCTTTCGGCGAAACATGCCGAGGAAACGATCTTCGTATTCGGTGAACAAACCCCAGCGATCCAGCTCGCGCTTGAGCTGGATCGGCTCCATCTCTCCCGCGGCAACCGCGGCGAACATCTCGTCAATCCGAGCCCGCGCGGCACGCGGCACGCCCTTGTCCATGCCTAGCAAACGCCGCTCGCCCAGGTCACCGATCGTTTGACGCAGCGAGCCGATCGTCAGATCGTGGATGAACTTCATCAGCGAAATGTCCCAATAGTGATCGTTGCCACGAATCACCGCGGTGTGCACCTGTCCCTCGCGATCAAACTGATCGGCCAACCGATGCGCGACCGAGTCCGGTGGCTCGGAGACAACATTCGTCTCCTTCAGCTCGTTTCGGTAGGTGTAAAGCAGTCCGGGAGCATTGGGGCCATAGCTCTCTAAGAGATACTGGGCGAACTCCTGACCGTGTTCGAAGCCATCGAACAGGTTGAGGAGGTAATTAGGCGTGACGATCTGGGGACGGTTGGCAGTAACAACGCCGGTGCGAATCACCGCATCGGTCGAGGATATCTCGTCTTCCGCCAGGGCCGTCGCGGTGACCAGGTGATAGGTCACCGTGGTGATGCCAAAAGTCGCTAACGGCTGGGTCGGCGCGCGAATGACGATTGTTTGCTCAGCGATCTTCTGAATATCAGCGAGGTCCATCGCAGGTATCCTTACCAGGAACGTATCGCGGCAAGTATACGGTATCGCCGGGTTTCGCGCCAAGTTGAGACCGGGAACACGGTCGCTCCGGGGCAGGCAAGATGGCTGTACTCCTAGAGCCCGTTCGTCACCAGCCGCCGGATGGGGCGCCGTTGAAGGCAATGGGGAAGTAAATCAACGATACTATTCCGGTCCGGCGCGGTGTGGACGTTGACGTGGGCGTCGCGGTCGCCGTTGCTGTCGCCGTATCGGTCGTGGTCGGCGTCGCGGTCGCACTCGAACCAGCCAGGATCATCAGGGTCATTGGACTCCCAGTGACACTGGCTCCCTGGCTCGTTGTCGCGATTGGGCTATTGTTAGTGATCGTCACGCCCTGGCTGGCATTGTTATTGTTATTGACCCAGACACTGTAACTGACGGTCAGACTACTTGGCGTCACACTGCCGTAGATCGAGTCGGTCACCGTGGCTTGGGCTAGGCTCAGGTTATTCCAGACGACACTGTTGCCGTTCGGTGATCCGCCATTCGCCGCTGAGGCAAACGTCGTATTCGCTGGAATCGGCGCGGTGATCACGACGCCGGTCGCAGCAGTGCTGCCAACGTTTTGAAGCATCACGGTATAGGTGATCAGATCACCCGGACCAGTCGGCAGTACGTCGCTTCGGGTCCGAAGCTGGAGCACCGGAGCATGGATAGTCGTACTGATCTCCCACACACCTCGACCATGGGTAGCCGCGCGGAGAATGCCGGTGTAAGGATTCAGATCGAGCTGAAAGACGCTGTCGATGGGGAAATTCGTGCCAAGCGGACTCCACTGGGCGCCACCGGTCGTCGTGTAGAGCGGACCCACGTCGGTGCCGACGTAAAGCGTATTGGGATCGCTTGGATCGAGGACGATCGCATTGACAGGTGCGTCGGGCAGGTTACCGCTGACGTCGGTCCAGGTTTGGCCGGCGTCGGTCGTTTTGAACACGTGGCCAGGCGTCGAAGGAGTAGCCACATTGAAGCCGGAATAGGCAACGTAGGCAATCCGATCGTCCGAGCGATCGACGGCAATCGAGGCGACTGGACGGTTGGGCAAGGGCAGCTTATCAATCTCCGTCCAGGTTGGCGAACTGGCATCAGCATTCGTGCTGAGCTGGACCAGGCCATCAGTAGTGCCAACGTAGACCGTCGGTGCTCCGGCTGTGACCCCGATCGCACTGATCACGCAGCCTTTCGCGCCGTTTGGAGCTTGTCCCTGGCATCCGGAAGTGAGATCCCCGCTGATCGATACCCAGAGATTGCCGCGGCTATCGGTACGGTAAAGCCGGTAGGTTCCGAGGTAGAGACGGCTCGGATTGGCCGGATCCATCGCCATGGGAACGTAGAAGAGTGAACGGTCGTCGGTGTCCAGGCCATTGGTGATCTCTTGATTGGTGGAGTACTGGGTCATGCCATCGCTGAAACGATAGGGGTAAACGTCGAAGTATTCGCCGTAGACGTATTGGGCATTCGTTGGATCGATCAGGTACTGACCACCATCGCCGCCAGCCCGATCGTACCAAGTGGTACTCGTGGTATCCTTGGCCTCGCCGCCATTGTCCTGGAGACCACCATAGGAACGACCAGAAATGCTCGGATTTTGAGCGATGCTCTGGAACTGGCCAATCTGGAGTCCGGAGGCGGTCACCTGACCGGTGAAGGCATTGTAGGATCCATTAAGATCAGTCCAATCGTTTCCTTGATCGGACGATCCCCAAACCCCACCGTCATTGCCAATGACGATATTGTTTGTCGCGCTACTACGAATCGCAATCGCGTGAAAGTCGGGATGGAGGCCAGCGCCGAGATCGGTCCAATTGCCCCCGCCGTCGGTCGAGCGGTAGATGCCACCAGTCCCCGTATCGTAATTGAAGAGGCCGAGCACATAAACCGTGTTCGGATCAGTCGGATCGACGGCGATGACATTGTCGTACCAGCATTGGTCCGCGTTGATCGACGAGCCGCAGTAGCCGCCGACGGTGGCCGCACTCGTTGGAATCCAGGTCATGCCACCGTCGGTCGACTTCCAGATGGCCGCTGGCTGGAAGGTAGCGTTCGTATCATAGTAGTCAAAACCGACGTAGAGGGTAGCGCTGATCGCCGAGCTTGGATGTGAGATACCGATGGCGAACCGGGTAAACGCGTTGTAAGCGGGATTTATGGTCGGTAAGCCGTTCATGCTCGGCGTCCAGCTTTGGCCACCATTCGTCGATTTGATGATTCCTTGGCCAAGAACAGCGGCATAGAGAACGGCGGGAGATTGGGGATCAATGGCAAGATCGGTAACCCCTTGGCCAGATGAGGTTGGGGTATAAACTTGAGTCCAAGTCACTCCGGCGTCCTTCGATTCAAAGATTCCCTGCGGGGCGGGAGTAGGTCCCTGGACGTCGACGTTGCCAGCCACGCCACGGACCGTCGCGGCATACAGGTGCTGGGGATTGGTCGGATCTACCGCGAGCTTGGCGATCGAGGTTTGGGTGAAGGCGCCTGTACTGACCAAACTAAAACTGGCGCCGGCATCAGTCGAGCGGAAAACGCCGTTGCCATAGTAGCTATCGCCGGAGAGATTGCCTTCGCCGGTGCCGACGTAGACGTAGTTCTCGTGATTTGGCGCCAGGGCGATCGCCCCGATCGCCAGTGAGGCAAGCTGGTCGGTCTTCGGGATCCACGTCTTGCCGCTATCCGTCGACTCCCAGACCCCGCCCTGGGCAGCGCCCAGATAGATCGTATAAGGAGACGTCGAACTGATCGCCAGAGCGGAGACACGGCCAGAGACTGGCCGCAATTGTCCACTCCCGTAGGCTTCTTGAATGGCCGGGTTCGGCCCATCGGGCGTCCAGGTCGTATTGAGGTCGGAGGCGCGCCTGCTAGCGGGTTGCTTCTTCTGGACAATGACGCTCTGGGCCGCCTGGAACCGCTTGGCCGCGGCCACCGCCACCGTAAATCCCTGGGAGGGGTCGCCGGCCGTCCGCAGACTGTAGAACCAATCGTCACGCGCACGGGGATCGCCTTCCCGCTCGGGTGTCGGTGACGGGAGCGATCCCGGGTTGGCCGCGGTCGCGGGGTGAGAGGGACGACGCACCAGCGACGTCGGAGTATTGGTTGGAGTCGGTGCCTGGAGAGGTGGTGGCGCGGCCGCGACCGATCCGAAGGACCAAAAAGCCAGGATCAGAATCACGACCATCGTGAAAAGTGCCAGGCGCGGCCAGCCTCGTCTCATCCGTTTCCTTTTTCAACGTGGGGAGAGGGATTAGAGCAATTCCGTCGAGTACGACCGTAGCGGCCATCTTATCGGATCAGTGGCTTGGAAGCAAGGAAAATTCCTGGAAGAAAAGGAATAATCAACCAAGCAATAAATGACAATCGTACAGATCATGGATTGTACGCTTATCGTACGTGATGTAGAAGAAATGGATCCGCTGGCCCCGATCGGCCAAGGCTGACCGCCGGGCTAGCTGGTCAACCGACAAGCGTTATTAGCGACCAGCGGCAGAAAGATCTGGAAAAGGTAATAAGTAGTGGTAGTCGGCTGGGCAGCCGCGAGATTTTGGGCTGCGGTGAGCGCATTGTAAGCGTCGACGCGGCCGTAGCCGTAGTGAGGATCGGGGCAGCTCGTCCCAAGGGGAATCGCACCCTGCTCGATCGCCTGGATGACCTGACTGCTAGTCAAATTCGGATAGGCGGAGAGAATCAACCCGGCGATGGCCGCGACGTGGGGTGCGGCCATCGAAGTTCCGGAGAGGTAGTAGTATGGCTGGGACAGCCCGGCGAATTGGCCAACCGGGGCGATTGTGCTGAGAATCGAGACGCCTGGCGCGGCGACCGCGATTTGCGGCCCATAGTTAGAAAACGCGGCAACTTGATCGGTAGCATCGCTCGCCGCGACCGCGACGACCTGGGGGTACGAGGCCGGATAGAACTGCTCATTCTTGCCGTCATTACCGGCCGCGGCGACCAAGATCACACCTCGGCTGGCAGCGTACTGCACTGCCTGCTGAAGAGTATTGGAAACGTCGATACCACCAAAGCTCATATTGATCACACGGGCACCATGATTAGTCGCATATTGGATCGCGGCGGCGATGTCGCTATCGAGAAAACTGCCAATGCAATCGCCAGCCTTGATTACGAGTAAGCTAACCCCCGGAGCCAGGCCAGCCACGCCCACGCCATTATTGAAGGCCGCGGCGATGATTCCGCCAACGTGGGTGCCGTGTCCGTCGTCGTCGTCCGGGCCGTTGATGCCTTCCGGGCCGCAGCTAGGATCCGGCTGACTGACGAAAGTTGGTCCAGCAATCAGATTGACCGGCCGGTCCGGATGATTGAGGTCGTAGCCGGTATCAATCACCGCGATGGTCACTTTCGTGCTGCCAAGGGTCGTCTGCCAAGCCAGAGGCGCCTTGATCTTGGGCAAGGCCCACTGGTCGGGATAGAGGGGATCATTTGGCGTCAGCGTAATCGAGCGTCGATAGTCCGGCTCGGCAAAGTCGACCCGACCGCTCAGGCGAAGTCGTTCGGCGACAGCTTCTTCCTGACCTGGCGGAACGTGGAGGAGGTCAACACCAGCGAAACCGCTCGGAACTGGCGTCGTGTGATCGATAGCAAAGCTCGCCAAGCTTGCCGCGCCCACGCCGGGCTTCCGATGAACCAGGACGATTCCAGAAGCAAAATGCAACGGTACCGCGGGCGTGCGCGACGGCGCGGCGCGGCCGGTCTGAGCCACGGGAAGCAGCACCGTACCGATAGCAATAAACAGGCCGAGCGCCAGGGCAAGCCAGCGCCGCTGACCGGGCGATAGTGCTGGCCAAGATCGCACTGCACTCGCCATTTTCTTTACGCGGCGGCACACCCCTGCGGGCCAGCCCGGACGTTTCACGTGCAACACCCCCCACCGCCTTACAACTGTCCATCACCGCGGCGCGAGAATCGCCCCTTCTACTCGCTACTGGCACCTTCTGATCGCGCAAGGCTCTCGTAAATCGCCTGAAGCTGTTCCTCATTGTAGTAGTGGATAATCAACCGACCACCACTCCCACCCCGCACGACTTCGACGCGCGTTCCCAGCGCCCGGCGGAATAGTTCCTCGATCCGACGCGCCTCCGGATCCTCGATGGGGTGAGCCGGCGCGGGACCGTCGATCAGGCCTTGACGCTGACGGCGCACCAATTCCTCGGTTTGCCGCACCGACAACTGCCGGCGCAGGACGTATTCAAAAAGACCGAGGACTTCGGCCGGATCCCGTGCGCCAAGCAAGGCCCGCGCGTGTCCTTCGCTGATCTCTCCCTTCGCCAACGCTTCCTGCACCCGCTCCGGCAAGCCGAGGAGGCGAATACTGTTTGCCACGGTCGAGCGATTCCGGCCTACCCGCTGCGCGACCTGCTCCTGGGTCAGCCCAAACTCGTTGACAAGCTGTTGGTATGCTGCCGCCTCTTCAAGCGGATTTAAATCGGCGCGCTGAACGTTCTCGACCAACGCTAGCTCGAGCATCTCCTCTGGCGTCGCTTCTTTGATCACCGCCGGGATCCGCTCCAAGCCCGCCCGAGTCGCCGCCGTCCAACGCCGCTCGCCAGCAATCAATACATAGCCTGAGCCGTCAGGGCTTCGAGTCACGACGACCGGCTGAATGACTCCGTGTTCTCGAATCGATGCCATCAGCTCGCTCAATTCCTCCGGATCCACCCGGTGTCGTGGCTGGCGCGGATTCGGCCGAATCTCCTGGACCGGCAGCTCGGCAATCCCTGTCTCTCGGACCGTGTCGCTTTCAACAGACGGAATCAAGGAACCCAATCCGCGCCCCAGGCCACCACGCCCCGCTGCCATTTGCTCCTCCTCACACTGGATCAAGGGGACCGACCCCTACTGAGTTCAACGGGCTGTTCGTTCATCGTCGATCACCGCTACCGCCCGTACCGGGCAGCCGTCTAGCCCTATCAGATGCAAAGGTAAGGCGATGAACGTGAAAGGGCCGGCCGGCACCTCCTTCAGTCGGCAAAGATTCTCGACGAGGACGACACCTGCTTTCAGCAGTGGAGCATGAACCGCGTTGGTGATCTCCATACCCTCGTAGACCGGCGCGACCGACGGCGTATCGACACCAACGAGGCTCACTCCCCGCTCGGCAAGCCAGGCCGCCGCCGCCACGGTCAAAGCTGGATAACCTTCGTTATGGTCTGGCTTGCCGTAGCACTCGTTCCAATCCGTCCGCAAAAGAAGACGAGCGCCGGGGATCACCAGTGCCGTGAATCGCTCTAGATCCGCTCGATCGATCTGAGAGCCGGCCTTTTTCTCGGATAGATTCAGCACCGTGGCCTTTCCCACACATGTCTTCAAATCCACCGTCTCAAGGGTCGGAGCATTGGCGAGCTGATGCGAAGGCGCGTCAAGATGGGTCGAAAAGTGACTATCAAACGTTACCAAGGTGATGTTGGCTCGATCCTTGGCCAAAGTACGATAGGGCTCCAAACGCAGGGTCCCCCGCGGATCCTCCACGCGCATTGGCACACTCAAGTCAACGACACGTCTCACGACTCCTCCCAGTCACTTCATTCACCGAAGTTACGAACCTCCAGCAAGCGCGCCAGCAACCACTCTAGCGTCGCCATTCGTCTCGATTCTTGGACGCCGCTGCGAGTATAGCATCTGACCCACGGCCTTGCCCCATCCGACTCGAAAAACGACAAATTCTCAACGCAAAATTCCGTTGACAACCATGCGAGAGCATGGTACAGTGCCAATCAATTGAATAGTTCGCGCTCTTATCCAGAGTGGCAGAGGGAAACGGCCCGACGAAGCCCGGCAACCAGCGCGTCAAAGTGTATGGTGCCAACTCCGGCAGAGTTGATCTGCGAGATAAGGGGAGCGGTAGATAAGACGCCCCTGCAATCGCCGGGGCGATTTTGTTATCGGGCGTTACGCTCCGCACCCGGTCGCGCGACCGGGTGCGGATGACAGATCGCAAGAAGGAGAGCGCGTCGCACAATTGAATAAGTCATCGGCGACGATGAGGACGAGTACGCCAGGGGACTGACCACAGAGAGCCGCGTGAGCTGAGATGCGGTGTCAGCGCCCTGGCCGAAAATGACCTCTGAGCTGCTGACTGAACGAGCAATCGCTACCGGACGAGAGAGCGAAGAATTTTCTTCTTAGCCCGCGCGGATTCGGGCGATTGCTTCAGTAGGATCAGCCGGGGCCCCAAGGGGGCAAGAGCGCCCGTTAGCGCGGCTGGGGTATCGGGTTTGAGCGAAGGCTCGAAGCCCCGTACTCGACGAGGTCAGCGTCGTGAGACGTTGGCAAAAAAGGGTGGTACCACGAGAATAAGCCTCTCGTCCCTCGTAGGGCGAGAGTTTTTTTGTGTCGGAGGAATTACGTGGCATACATTCGTGGTCTCAAATGTCGGGAGTGCGGCCGCCTCTATCCCACCGAAGCAATCCACGTCTGCGAGTATTGCTTCGGCCCCCTCGAGGCGGATTACGATTACGACGCCATTCGGGCGAACGTTTCACGTGAAAAGATCGCGGCCGGCCCCCGCACGATCTGGCGTTATCGTGATCTGCTACCGGTGAACGGCGATCGCGTCATCGACATCGGCGCCGGCTGCACGCCACTCGTCCGCGCGGATAATCTGGCACGCGAGCTTGGAATCCGCGAGCTCTACCTCAAGAATGACTCGGTCAACCCTTCGTACTCATTCAAAGACCGCCCAGTCTCGGTCGCCAGTTCAAAAGCCCTTGAATTGGGCTTCGACACCCTCGCCTGCGCCTCGACCGGCAATCTCGCTTGTTCCGTCGCCGCTCACGCGGCTCGTGCTGGCTTGCGCGCCTGCGTCTTCATTCCGGCTAACCTCGAACAGGGCAAAATCATTGGCGCAGCGATCTACGAGCCCACTCTCGTCGCCGTCGACGGAAACTATGATGATGTCAACCGCCTCTGCTCGGAGCTGGCGGATCAGTACAACTGGGCCTTCGTCAATATTAACGTCCGTCCGTATTACTCGGAAGGCAGCAAGACCCTCGCCTTCGAAGTTGCCGAGCAGCTCGGCTGGCGCGCCCCGGATCACATCGTCGCACCGATTGGCTCGGGCTCGCTCTTCACTAAGATCTGGAAGGGCTTCAATGAGCTGAAAAAGGTCGGCTTGATCGACTCCTCGCCGCCTCGGATGAGTGCAGCCCAGCCGCTGGGCTGCGCGCCGGTCTACACCTCCTACGTGAACGGTACGGAAAACGTCCGGCCGGTTCGTCCAGATACGATTGCCAAATCGGTCGCGATTGGCAATCCCGCCGACGGCTACTACTGCCTGCGGATCATCCAAGAATCCGAAGGCGGCTGCGCGGCGGCGAGTGATCCTGAAATCATCGAAGGAATCAAGTTACTCGCGCGCACCGAGGGCATCTTCACTGAAACGGCAGGAGGTGTCACGATTGCCTGCTTGAAGAAGCTCGTCGAGGACGGTAAGATCGATCCCGACGAAGTCACCGTAGCTTACATCACCGGTAATGGGCTCAAAACGCAGGAAGCAGTCGTTGACCACCTGGTCCGGCCGCTCCAGGTCGCCCCGACCATCGAATCGTTCGAAGCAGCTCTGCGTGAGCGAGAGCTGGCACTCGTCTGAGGGGAGAACCACATGGCTATCCGTCGGGTTAAGCTCACCTTTCCCGGCGAGCTCATCAAGGACCCGCTGATCTATCAGCTTGGTCATCAATTTCCGGTCGTCACGAACATCCGTCGCGCCGACGTCACTGCGACCTACGGTTGGGTGGTCTTAGAGCTCGAGGGAAACGAGGACGACATTCGCCAGGCCTTAGATTGGGTCAGCAACCTCGGCGTCCGGGTCGATCCGGTCGAGGGAGATCTGATCGCCGGCTAATCAGGAGGCCGGCCACGGAACACGTCAACAGATGAAATTGACAGGCCGCCCTCACCCTAACCCTCTCCCAGAGAGAGAATTTCCGTGGAGGAAGTGCGTATCATGGCAGTCACTGTGAAGATTCCCGCGCCCCTGCGGCGCTTGACCGACGGCCAGCGTGAGGTTACCACCAGCGCCACCACCGTTGCCGAGTGCCTCGAATTACTCGGTCAGCAATTTCCCGGCCTGAAAGATCGCATCTGCGAAGAAGATGGCTCGGTTCGGCGTTTCGTGAACATCTACGTTCGCGGTGAAGACATTCGCTTTGGTGCTGGTCTCACCACCCAACTGAAAGATGGCGACGACGTCTCGATTGTTCCCGCGGCGTCGGGTGGGTAAACGGACGGGGAGTTAGGGTTCGAGGGTCTGGAGGCGAGGGACCGGGAGCGCAGGCAAGATGTCGGCACTCCCGGTTCTCCGATTCCCTTTCAATACCGGCGTCCCTGCTGCCGACGGATGTCGAAGGCTGCCGTGTCGGCGATGGCCATCACCGCCATGACACCGGCTTGGACGGGATCCGAGACGACGAGATCGGCCGCTTCGGGGACGCTTCCCGCCATGTTCAGCGAGATCACGTAGATGCCATGCTGACGCACTTCTCGCACGGCTTGAGTGATGTCGCCCCCCATGATCGACCCCGCCAAGACGAGGATCCGGGCTCGTGGCAGACGGATGACCGCGCGCACTGCCGCTGCCAGGTTTGCCTCGCCTACCAAAGGAATCGTATCGACCGAAATACGCTCACCCCGAATGTTGTGGCGATCAGCCTCGCTAATCGCGCCCAGCGCTACTTGGCCGACCTGGGCACCACCGCCGATCACAATGACTCGCTTACCATAGATCTTGCCGAACGTTGGCGTCTGCTCGACACGCTCGACGACGTCGAGCGCGGAGACCTCGGCAATCAGCGCGGCCGGCTCCGCGACTCTTTCGAGCTCAAGGTAGATTCGGGCGTATCCCTCGGCGTCCGGGGCGACGTCGGCGTAGCCGATGTTCGCGCGATGCTCCCAGATCACGCGCGTCAATTGATAGAGCGATCCCGGCTGATCGCGCACCTGCACCAGGATCGCCAGCTCACTCTCAGCCGTTTCTCCACCTCCTACCGACGTCGCTTACCTCGCTTGCGCTCGGTACTGTACCGACGGCGCATTTCGAACGCACGCACTTCAGCCAGCCGAGCTGGATAGCGCATCCGCAAATAGTAGACGATAAAGCCCAGATAGCCAATTGCCGCAAGGATGGTCACATAGAGCAAAAACCGGATCGAAAGATACGGAATACCGGCGTATCGCATCGCGAGAAGGAATAAGCCCACCAAGCCGATCGCGATCGCGTACCCCCCAAACCGGGTCATCATCCCAATGAGGGCACCATTACCTGCGAAGACCTTCCGACGGAAGAAATACAAATAGACGCTTGCCAGTGTCCAGATCAGAAAGAAAGCGACCGCGACGAGATAGAGCGGCCCCGGCGGGCCAGGAAATGCGTCGAACCAGCGTCCGACATCCAAGAGCTTCGAGAATTGCACGACAGACCCCTTCAGAGCTGCGAGGTAGCTGCAAGCTCAAAAATAGCGAATGCCGGCGGCCAAAGGCCAGACTAACGGGGACCAAACCAGTACCGATACATGGCAACGATTTGCAGAACGCCTAGCACGAGCATGGCCGAAAGAACCGGCGGCATTAAATAGAAGATAATCCGTGTGCTCCAGTTCAATTGATTGAGCACAACGCCCAATCCCGCCAGCGTTGGGATCCCGATCACGAGGCTCCCAATCAGCCAAATGACGATGTAAAGCGCATACCAGATCACGCGGCGAGTTGGACGTTTCACCGTGTCTCCAATCGATCCGGATCAAGATTTAATGGCGGCAGAAGTATAGCACGATTTTTCCCTACTAGACATTTTCACTGCTATTAATTAGCATTGATTTAATAGTTTCTGGTGGCATTGAAATTGACCCTTCTCTTGGCTGGTGTTAGAATCTTTCCATAAAGGTACTCTTTTGCGGGTGAGGAGGGAACACGATGGCGTGGCGTATTATCCGTCGCCTGCTTGCTATGACGATCCGATTGCTGATCTGGCGCCCGGTCGTGAGTCTCTCGGTAATCGTGATTGCCCTCGGTGCGGTTGGCCTCGCCCTCGGCGGGTCGACGGGTGCGCTGCCGGTCCCGGGCGCGACGTCGTCAGCGGTTGCGTCAACGTCTCCGACGACCGCCCCAACGCCTTTGGCCGTTCAGCCCGCACCAACCGTCACGCCAGTTCCAGCCGTCGACGAATACATCAAAGGCATGACCACGTTTAACGCCCAGCTCATGTGGGATGCCCTGGACCCTGGCGCAATTCAGGCCATGACCAGTCAAGGTGGCAGTGAGCAAGCCTTGCAGCAGCGCCTTGACGACGCTAAGCAGAACGGTGCCCACTACGAAGGTGTTGCTTACGTGGGGGGCTATCCCCTTCAGAATGGCGACCGCTACCTTTTCTACGTCGTGTCACGCCGTGGCTTCGCCGGTCGTGACGTCTTCGACCAAGTGTTCTTTGTCTTCACCGTGGGACCGAATGGGAAAATCCTTCGCATCGATTAACCTTTCCCGGTGAAGAACCGCCAAGCCGGCGCGTGCCGTGAGTAGAGTGTGAGCGAGGTAGATTGATGAGTACAGCGACCCAGAGCCAGCGGCCACAAGTCGAAGAGATCGAAAGCTCGATCGACTCGTTCTTCGCCCGATTAGGACGAAGCTGGAAGACCATTCTCATTATCGCGGTTCTTTTCGGGATCCTCTGGTTTGTCGTCGCCCCCCACATCGGCGACTGGCTTCAGTACATCCTTTACGGCGCCTTTATGCTCTTCCAGCTCCTCTTTGCCGTCCTGTTCATGATTGTCCAGTTTGTCGCGCTGTTCTGGTTCCTTGGCCGGCCACGCATGTACTGGATTCTGCCGGGCGAAACGGGTGTTGGCTTCAAAGATTACCGCGGCAATCCCGAAGTTCTCGAGACGGCGAGCCGGGTCGTTACCTTGCTCAAAGGCGTCAAGGAATTTAAGAGCATGGGCGGGCAGGTCACACGAGGTATTCTCCTCGTGGGGCCCCCAGGGACTGGCAAGTCGTATCTCGGCCATTGTATCTCGACCGAAGCCGGGGTACCCTTCGGTTACCTCTCGGCACCGTCGATCCAAGGCATGTTCTGGGGCATGGACGTGATGCGGATCTGGGGCCTGTACAACAAAGCACGGAAACTTGCCCGCAAATACGGCGCCTGCATCCTCTTTATCGACGAAATCGACGCGATTGGTCGTGCCCGTAGTGGCCTCGCCGGTACGGGCATGGGAGCGATGGGCGGGTTATTTGGAGGTGGTGGCGGTGCCCTTAACCAGCTTCTTACCGAAATGGACCCTTTGCCCCGCGACGATAGCTGGAAAGCCAAGCTGAAGCGCAAGCTCGGATTCAAAGTCGGCCGGGCCGAGATTCCTCTCGTCCTAACCATGGGCGCGACCAATATGGCTCAAGGGCTCGATCCCGCGCTGCTTCGCCCGGGCCGCTTCGATCGCAAGATCTTTGTCGACTATCCAGACTACGATGGCCGCAAAGAGATCATCAAGTATTACCTGGAAAAGGTTGCTCACGAGGATCTCGACCTCGACCGTCTGGCATCGGAAACGATCGGCCAGAGCCCGGCCGCGATCAAGTTCATCATCAACGAAGCGGTGATCAACGCCCACTTCAATGGCCGTAAGAAGATCAACTATGAAGACTTCACCACGGCCTTGGACAACCACGAGGTCGGCTTGCGCCACCCGATTCGCAATATGCTCATGGAAGAGAAGCGGGCCCTGGCCTACCACGAAGCTGGTCACGCCGTCGCCATGCTCAAGCTCTACAAGCGCATGCGGGTCACTCGGGTGACGATCATTCGCCACGAAGGGGGCGTCCTCGGCTTCGCTATGCCGAAACCAGTCCAAGAAACCTACACGACTGACTCCACCGAGCTGCTCGCTCACATCCAGGTTGCACTCGCCGCCCGCGCCTCTGAGGAGCTCTTCCTCGGCACCAAGTTGAGCGGCGTATTCTCCGATCTCCAGCAGGCCACTCGCGCCGCGGCGGCTTACATCGGCTATCTCGGGATGAACGGCAGTCTCTACTCGGTAGCCGCCTTCGGCGAAGGCATGCCTGATAGCGGCATGAAGAAAGAGATCGACCGACTGCTCCGCGAGCAATTCCTCAAGGTCAAGCATCTGCTCGACGAGCATCGCGAACTCGTCGTCGCCGTCGCCGAGACCTTGCTCCAACGTCTGGAGCTCAACGGCGATGACCTCTACCGGATCATGGAAGAAGTCGAGCGGCGCAAGATCCAAGGTGAAGCGCTGCCGGATCTACCGGACAAGAACGCCCCCGTCAGCGTGCTGGATCTCCTTCCGACCGAAGCGGCGGCCGCGGCAACCTCGGCTGCTTACGAAGAGTCCACGGAAAGCACGACCTAAGCTTTCGGATCGGATTTGCCAAAGCGAAGCGCCCGGCGATGGCTGGGCGCTTCGCTTTTTGTGGGCGACCGCCCGACCCACCGTAGCCGTCGCCTCGCTGGCGCGTGAGATCTCCATCGCGCAACGCCACCGCCAGCTTCTTGGCCACGTACCGATCAACGGGTGGCCAGCGGCCACCGCTACGCGAGAATCTCGATGTTCAGCCGGCTGATGCGCTCCGGCTCGGCCGCCAGCTCGATGCCGGTAATCCTGCCGTCCTCGATCGTGAAGCCAAACACGACGCGCGGGCGGCCTTTCGGCGCCCACACTGCCCCGGGCACGCCGTCGATCAGCGCCAACTGCGCCGCCTGCGCGAGGCCGGCGAACTTCCCGGCCACCGCCTTTGCGCCGCGGACCTCTCGGATGCCGCGCACCACGCCGCGAGCGGCGGCCATGCGAACCAGCGCTTTGTCGCTGTACACGACCACGTCCGGGTCAAGCACGGCGAGGAGCCCCTGAAGGTCGCCGCCGCGCGACGCCCGGAAGAACGCCTCGACGATGGCCTGGTGGCGAGTCAGATCTGCCACGTGATCGTCGTCGGCCGCGCCCTGAACTCGCCGGCGGGCGCGGCTGGCCAACTGCCGGGCCGCCACCGGCGAGCGACCGACGATCCCGGCGATCTCTTCGAACGACACGCCGAACAGGTCGTGCAGCACGAAGGCCACGCGCTCGGCCGGCGCCAGGCGCTGGAGCACGACCAGCAGCGCCGAGCCGACGGACTCCGCCAGCAACGCTTCGTGCTCCGGGTCGGCCGCGTCCGGCAGGAACTCGCCCTCCGCAGTCAGCGGCTCCTCGCGGCGCCATTTGCGCGAGCGCAGCATGTCCAAACACACGCGGGCGACGACCGTCGTCAGCCAGCCGCTGAGGTTCTCGACTTCCGTGGCATCAGTCCGGCTGAGCCGCAGCCAGGCTTCCTGTACGGCATCGTCGGCCTCGCTGGCCGAGCCCAGCATCCGGTACGCCACCGCCTGAAGCCGCGTGCGATCCGTTTCGAACTGCTCCGCCAACCACTTGCCATCCATCGGTCACATTCTCCTGCGTTGTTCCGTCATACTATTGACGAGCCGGACAGAGCTCGTGTGACAGAAAGGAGATTCAAATGAAGATCAAGCTGACCAGCATCTACGTGGACGATCAGGACAAGGCCCTACACTTCTACACCGAGGTCCTAGGCTTCGTCAAGAAGGCCGACTTCAGCCAGGGGCCATATCGCTGGCTGACGGTCGCCTCAGCCGAGGAGCCGCAAGGCACGGAGCTGCAGCTAGCGCTCAACGACAATCCCACGGCCAAGGCCTATCAGCAAGCGCTGTTCCAGCAGGGCCAGCCGGCCGCGATGTTCTACACGGACGACGTCCGGGGCGATTACGAGCGCATCAAAGCTCGCGGGGCTGAGTTCACCATGCCGCCAACCCAGGTGACCGGCTCGACCATCGCCATGCTGAACGACACCTGCGGCAACCTGATCCAGCTCACGCAGCTTTCCTGGCAAGGCTAAAGGTCTCGCCATTTCCCACCCGTCTGTGCAGGGCTGCGCCCTGCACAGACGGGTGGGAAAGCGCAACGCGCTTTGGTCCCGCTGGAACTCTGCCGTTGACACTCCCGGCGAATAATCCGGTACTAACACTCCGGCATTCAGCTTGCAGCGCTCTCCTGTTTCACCGAATTCAGGAGGTGCCATGGCAGCAGCCAAACCTTCGCTAGCCCCGGCCCCACGTATCGGTCCGGTCGAAGCCTACGAACTCCTCGAGAGCGGCAAAGCTGTCGCGATCGACGTGCGTCCGACTGATCTTTTTGCCGCTGGTCACATCCCCGGGGCGTGGTCAATTCCGATCCGTCAGCTCGGCGCGGCAATCTCGCGTCTTCCTCCAGATAAGAAACTGATCTTCTACTGAACCTGACCGGCGGAACATTCCAGCGCCCGTGCGGCGCAGATCGTCAACGCCCGCGGTTTCAAGGGCGCCGCTTTGATCGGTGGCCTCCAGGCCTGGGAAGCAGCCGGCTATCCCATCGCGGTCGGCCTTTGACCGTTCGCTGGTTCTCCAGTACACTGGAGATGAGCTCCGTGGACGGGAGGACCGGCGACCAATGATCGATCGCATTCTAGTACCACTCGATTTGAATCGCCTCAGTGAAGCCAAGATTCCGATTGCCGAAGCCCAAGCCAAGGCTTTCGACGCCGAGATCATTCTGCTGCACGTCCTGCCATCTCAGCCTTCCAACAGTGAGGGCGTTTCTCCCGCCGAGGCCCAGGCTCATGCGTACCTCGATGCCATTACCGCGCGCTTACATACTGAAGGGATCAAGGCTCGTCCGCTCATCCGCTATGGCCCCGTCGCCGAAACGATCCTCCACGAAGCCGCTGCCCAGAACGTTGACCTCCTCGTCCTGGGCAGCAACGTTCGCCACGGCTTGTCGAAAATCATTCTCGGATCCGTGGCCGAGGAGATCGTTGCCAAGGCTCCCTGTCCAGTGCTCCTCGTCCGACCAAACGTCGCTGAAGCCGAGCGCCCCCCGGCCGTTCGTAGCTTCGCCGAGGATGCCGCTCGGGCGGGCCCGGTTGCGCCCCGTTCCCTGGGCTTGCGGACAGTCGAAGTCGCCCGCATCATCGGCAGCGTTGGCCGGGCCGCCGAGCTCGACGAGAATTTCCGGATCAACAGCCGGCGTCGGGAAGAAGACCAGCGCTTCCAGCGAGTCCTCAAGGCGATGGAGGAAGGGGTCAGCTTGCCCCCGGTCGTCCTTTACAAGCTCGGCTACGGCTATTATGTCCTCGACGGTAATCATCGGGTCGCCGCTGCCAAGCGCTTGGGCCAGCTCGAAATAGACGCCCTCGTGACCGAGTTCGTCACCTTAGGAGATCCACAAGCCCAGCGCGTCTTCGCCGAGCGCCGCGCTTTCGAGCGCACCACTGGCCTCACCCGAATCGGCGCGGCGTTGCCCGGCCAATATCCACGTCTTGAAGAGCTCATCCGCGACTTCGCCGCGGAGCAGGGCATTGACGACCTTCGGGAAGCCGCCCGACGCTGGGAAAGTGACGTCTACCGCCCGGTGGCTCGCCAGATCCGCGCTCTGCGCCTTACCCAACAGTTCCCCGGTGAGCGCACCGCCGACGTCTTCGTCCGTGTTGCCCAGTGGCGCACAGATCACCCGGGGCCCGACGGTAAGTTACTCGACTGGGAAGACGCCTTGCTTGCTTGTGCCGAGCAAAAGAAGAAGTGAGCAACGGCGCGCGAAGCAACCATCCAACCTAGTAGCCAGATAGCCCTCAGCCATTCCTTCTCTATTGGAGAGAAGGAATGGCCGTCGTCCGGGGTAGCGCCCTACGGTCCTTTCTCCTCTCTCTTCTTCCGCTCTGCCCGGTAAGCCGCGTCCAGCACCTGGGTTGGGTGCAGCACCTTTGTTTTGAGTCCGGCCTGTCTCACCCCCGCTGCGAGCTGAAGGAGGCAGCCGGGGTTGCCAGTGAGGACAGCGTCGGCATCGGTCGCGGCGATGTTCGCGACCTTGCGGTCGAGGATCTGCTTCGCGCGCTCCGGGTGGGTGATGTTATAAATCCCGGCGCTACCGCAACACCAATCGGACTCTTTCATCTCGACGAGCTCGACGCCGGGAATCCGATTAATGACCATGCGCGGCTGGCGCCGTACCCCTTGGGCGTGACAAAGGTGACAGGCTTCGTGGTAGGTCACCCGAATCGGAACCCCGCCCTCCGGCGGCTTGAAAGGGATCTCGGCGAGCAGTTCGCTGATGTCACGGACCTTCCGACTAAACGCCACGGCACGCTCACGGTAGGCCGGTTCATCGCGTAACAGATGGGCGTATTCTTTGGTTTGCGCGGCGCAGGCAGCGCAATCGGCGACAACGTAATCGAGCTGCCAGCTTTCAAAGAGGTCGACGTTATGTTTTGCCAGTTCACGTAGCGTGCGGCTATCGCCTTCCGCAGCGTGGGGGGCACCACAGCAGCGCTGAGACTTTGGAGTAACGACTTCGCAGCCATTCTCGGTCAGCACGTTTACCGTCGCCCGGCTCGCCTCGGCGTAAACAACGTTCATCACGCAGCCAAGGAAAAAGCCAACCCGGTAGCGCCGGCCATCTCGCGCAGGCGTCACTTCAGCCAATTCGGCCCGTAGCGGCCTCTCCGGCAGCTCGGGCAGCAGATCTTCCATGACGCGAAGCCGACTCAATCCTCGGGGCAGTTTCCGTAGCAGCCCACTTGCCCGCACTAGTCGCTGCAATCCGAGCTTCTGGTACCAGAGCAGCGGCAACGTCGCCAGTTCGACGCGCTCGGGCCGCAAGAGCACCCATTGAAGGATCAGCCGTTTGAGCAGTCTTTCCAGCCAGGGCATTGGCTCCCGTCGGTCGATCTCGCTGCGCGCCGCTAGCACCAGCTCGCCCACCTTCACCCCCGATGGGCAGATTGTCTGACAGGCCCGGCAATCGAGACAATGATACATATGCTCTTTGAAGCCGGGCGAGGCGAGTGACAGGCGCCCTTCATCGACCGCTCGAATCAAGGCAACCCGCCCGCGAGGCGACTGTACTTCGGTGTGCTCGGTAGTATAGGTCGGGCAAACCGAGAGGCAAAGTCCGCATCGCACGCACGCCAAAGCATTTTCATAGTCCGGCGCGTCGACGTTGCCCAACAACGGTTTAACCATCGGCCTGGGCCCCAAAGGAACGCTGGGCACCGCCAGGCCACCTTCTTCTCGCTGCTCCACGCTGGCTCCAGTGAAATTCCCGCTCTCCACCTGGGAGTGGGCTAGGATGAGAACTGTCTGCCTATATTCTCGGTACGGATTCTGGTACTCAACGTGATCACTATACGTAGCCACGAACGTTTGGTCAATGCCCCCTGACTCAAGCCAGGCCACACTCCATCTGCTCGTTAGCCTGAATTGCTCCACTGCTTGTTTCCAGGTAAAATTAACTGAATTGCTCAGACAGAGGAGAAAAACCGGGTGCCCCAGGACCAGTGGAAGACTTTCAGCAAACGACGGGGTGAGCGGACCTCGCTCCAATTGGTGGAGAATACCAGCCCTTTGCTGATTCGGACGGCATTTCAGGCGTTGGAAATCGTCGACACCGTCTCCTACGGACGTTGCCTCTTTCTCGACGAGAAGATTCAGTCGGCAATCGCCGACGAGTTCATTTATCACGAAGCGCTCGTTCAGCCAGCCATGGTTGCTCATCCGGCACCAAGACGGGTCTTCATTGCCGGTGGTGGTGAGGGTGCCACCGCTCGCGAAGTCTTGCGCCATCCCACGGTCGAGTCGGTTATTATGGTCGACATCGACGAAGCGGCTGTTAGGGCCTGCCGAACCTATCTGACCGACTTTCACCAGGGCGCTTTCGCCGATCCGCGCCTCACTCTTGTCTACGACGATGCCCGAGCCGCGATCGAGCGCTCCGACACAGATTTCGACGTCGTGATCGTTGACGTGACTGACCCTTTGGCCGGCGGTCCGTCTTACCGGATCTTCACCCGCGAGTTTTACGCACTCGTCCGCGCCCACTTGCGCCCCAACGGCCTCATCGCGGTCCAGGCCGAGAGCGGTGACCACGGTGTGCTCGAAGGCCACGTGGCAATCGTCAAAACCCTCGCCTCGGTTTTCCCCCGAGCCACCGGCTATCGTGCCCACGTGCCGTCGTTTGGCGAGACCTGGGGATTCGCGGTGGCCGGCCTCGAGCGACTGCCCACGGATCTGTCGGAGTGCGAGATCAATCAGATCCTAGCGGAACGCGGAATCAACGGCTTGCGCTTCTACGATGGCCTGACCCACCGGGCGTTATTCTCTCCCGACCGGTATTATCGCGACGCCCTGAGTCGAGCCACTTCCCTCATCGACGACGCCCATCCACTCGTCATCGAATGAGCACATTTCGCCTGCACGTGGCGGCGGCTCCCGCCGCCAACGCTGCCATCGCACGATTCATCGAGTTGACCCAATCATTGGAAACGCCTTTCCTGGCGATCGCGACAGAACGGCTGCGGACCAACGTCCGTCGCTTCCGCGAGGTCTTTCCCGGCGCTGACCTGTTCTACGCGGTGAAAGCGAACGCTCATCCCGGTGTTTTAGCGGTATTGGCGAGCGAAGGAACCGGGTTTGAGATCTCCTCCGAAGGTGAGCTTGACCTGCTCCAGGACTTTGACTCGCCTTTGCGCTTGCTCTCCAGCAATCCAATCAAAACGCCCGGCTTCATCCGCCGAGCGGCTGCTGCTGGCATCGAGGCCTTCGCGGTAGATTCCCCGGATGAGTTGGTCAAGCTCGCCCGTCACGCCCCGGGCAGCGCGGTTTTCGTGCGCTTGCTCGTCGACAACAGCGGCAGCGAATGGCCACTCGCGCGCAAATATGGCGTCGCCGGTGATGAAGCAGTTGCCCTCCTCGATCGCTCCCGCGACTATGGCTTGAATCCAGTTGGTACGACTTTCCACGTCGGCTCACAATGTCGCGTGTCCCAGAGCTGGGACACCGCCTTGGCTAGCACTGCCGACGTATGGAACGAGGCAGAGCGCCATGGTCTCGACCTCCGCTTCCTGAGCATTGGCGGGGGCTTCCCGGTCCAGCACACTCGAGAAATCCCTTGTCTCGAAGAGATTGGCAAGGTAGTTCAGCGAGCTGTCACCGCGCGCTTCCCCAAGGAGGCGCGGCTTGCCCTCGAGCCGGGGCGCGCGATCGTCGGCGATGCTGCCATCCTCGGCGCCACGGTCATCGGCAAAGCGCGGCGTGGCGATCAGCAATGGCTCTACCTCGACGCCGGTGTTTTCAACGCGCTTATGGAAGCAATCGAGGGCTTTTCTTACCAGGTCGCGACGACCGCCGACGGCCCGCTCGCCAAGGTAGTCCTGGCTGGCCCGAGCTGCGACAGCGTAGACATCATCGCCGAATCAATCGCTTTGCCAGAGTTGGCGGTCGGCGAGCGCGTATACTTTCCCAACGCCGGGGCCTATACTCTGGCCTACGCCTCGTCATTTAACGGCTGGCCCCCACCCACTGTCCACTATTTTGACGATCCAGAGCTGTGACGATGTAACCGACGCTCCCCTCGCCGCCAGCGGGCAAGGGTGGCATTCAGCTCGCCGCCGATCAGCAGGATGATTGCCACGTAGTACGCCCAGGTCAGAAAGGCGATCACGATGCCAATCGAGCCGTAAACGGCAGTGTAGTGGGTAAAATTCGCGAGATACCAAACGAACACCTGTTTGCTGACCTCGAACAACGCACTCGCCAGCACTGCACCTGGCCAGGCATCGGGCCAGGTCAACGGCGTGTTGGGCACGAACCAGTAGAGCCCGACGAAGATGCCAAAGGTAACCAGCCAGGGCAACGCCAAGGAGAGCAATGGGAAGAACAGTGGAATACTCGTCAGTGACCAGTCGAGCAAGGGCAGGTGGTAGTTCACGGCCACTGACAGGGCTGTGCTTAGAAGAAGCGAAGCGACGAAGATGATTCCCACCCCGAGAACCATCCCCACCGCCAGTGCCGTGCTCTGGATCAACCCGCGACCGTGGGGAACCGCCCAAATCACGTCGAGAGCTTGGGTGATCGCCCCGAAAACGCCACTTGCCGACCAGATTAGGCCAATCACCGCGATGATCCCCGCGGTCTCCCGCCCCCGCATGACCTGCTGCACCGTTTGTTGGATGAAACTAGCCGAACCCGGAAAGAGCCCAGCAACGGACGAGATGAACTGAGCGCGCACACTCGGATCGCTGAAGACAATGCCCAACACCGCGATCATGCCAAGAATGAGCGGGAAAACCGACAAGAGGGTATAATAGGCAATGACCGCGGCATAGGTCGTTCCACGATCACGCTGAAACGCGGCAACCGTTTCCCGGGCAATCTCCAGCGCGCGCATGTTCCCCTCCTTCTGTGATATAATTGGTCAAGTATACTCTAAACCTGCGAAAACCTCGGCGGGTCGATGGTGACCCGCCGATCTTTGTGTCCACGCTGGCGCTGATTTGATCGGCGGGGGTGAGGACTCTGCCTGGGTGCCAGCTCAACCGATCCGACCGGCGCTAGAGGATCAAAACGTGAATCAGAAAACTCTCGAGCTACTTGAATTTCCGCGGATTCGCGGCCAATTAGCATCCTTCTGTGGCTTCTCTGCTAGCAAGGACCTTGCCCTGGCCATCGAGCCGAGCACAGACGGAATCCTGGTCGCCCAGCGCCAGTCTCTTACCAGCGAAGCAGTTCGCGTGCTTAATCAGCGGCCCGGCCTGACGGTTGGTGCCGCGACCGACGTCCGACCGTTCGCCGACCGGGCTCGCCGCGGGGGTTTACTTGACGCGCAGGAGCTGCTCGCGATCCGGGCGACGATCATCAGCGCTCGCGCCGTGCGAGCTGCGGTCACTTCGCTTTCCTCCCTCGCGCCGAAGCTCGCCGAGCTAGCCAGCGAGATCGTCGACTGCCCCGCGCTCGAGCGCGCGATCGGCCGCTGCCTCGGCGAGGCCGGCGATGTCCTGGACTCGGCCAGCCCCGAGCTCGCCCGATTGCGCTCGGAGATCCGGATCGCCCATCAGCGCCTGCTAGATCGTCTACACGACATCGTCTATGGTGGCACCTATCGTCATGCCCTTCAAGAGCCAGTCATTACCATGCGCGAAGGACGCTACGTCGTCCCAGTGCGCTCCGACGCACGCGGCCAGTTGCGAGGCCTGATTCACGACAGGTCGTCGAGTGGTCAGACGATCTACGTCGAGCCGCTGGCCACGGTTGATCTCAACAACCGCTGGCGTGAGCTTCAGCTCGAAGAGCAGCATGAAATCGAGCGCATCATGCGGGAACTGAGCGATCAGGTCGCCAGCCACGCCGAGGCAATCGAGGCGAGTGTTACCGCGCTCGCCAGCGTCGACTTTGCGCTTGCCAAGGCGCGACTCGCCGCCGAGCAGCAAGCCACTGAGCCGATTCTAGAGATCAACCCTGGTGCGGTCGGCAGCCGTGGCCTCCGGCTGATCAACGCCCGCCATCCGCTGTTGCACGGCCGTGCCGTGCCAATCAATCTCTGGCTCGGTGATGACTTCCAGGTTATGGTGATCACCGGACCCAACACCGGCGGTAAGACGGTTGCGCTCAAAACAGCCGGTCTGCTTACGCTGATGGCGCAAGCGGGTCTCCACATTCCGGCCGATCCTGGCTCGCAGATTCACATCTTCGACGACGTTCGCGCCGACATTGGCGACGAGCAAAGCATCGAGCAGAGCCTGTCGACCTTTTCATCCCACCTGCGCAACGTCGTGGCGATTGTCGAAGCCGCCAGGGCCAACGTTCTTGTCCTGTTGGACGAAGTCGGGGCCGGCACTGATCCGGCCGAGGGTTCCGCGCTCGCGCGCGCGATCCTGCGTTATCTGCTTAACCGCGGCGCCTGGGTCATCGCCACGACCCATTACAGCGAACTGAAAGCATTTGCCCACGACACGCCGGGCATGACCAACGCCTCGGTCGAGTTCAATCCAGAAACGCTGACGCCAACCTATCGCCTGCAGATCGGTCTGCCCGGTCGGAGTAATGCGCTCGCGATTGCCGCTCGCCTAGGCCTGGAACGAACTATTTTAGATGAGGCAGAACGGTTGCTCGACCCAGGCCAGATTCAGGTAGAGAATCTGCTGGAAGGCATTCATGCCGAACGGCGACGTGCCGAACAGACACTGGCCGCGCTCGAGGCCGAACGTCAGGATATCGCGCGGATTCGGGCCGAGCTCGTCCGTCGCCTGGATCACATCGAAGAAGAGCGGCGCGAGCTGCTCCGACGAGCCCGACAGGAGGCGGAAAATGAGTTAGCCGACCTGCGGGCCCAGCTCCGCCAGGCCGCGGCCGTGCTGCAACGTACGGAGCGCAGCCGCGGCGAGCTGGTCGCCGCGGCGCAAGCGCTCGAAGCAGCGAGTCGGCAGATGGCGCGTCCAGCCGCAATGCCATCCCGTCTCCCCGGGCTCCCATCGCTCCCCCGGCCCGCCGGGGCGGGCCGGGTGGCAGTTGGGGACCGAGTGAGGGTGCGCAGCCTCGAGCGCGATGGGGAGGTCGTGGCAATCCTCGACGATGGCGCGGCAGTGGAAGTCCACATCGGCAATTTCAAGCTGAAAGTAGGCACCGACGACGTCGAGCGCTTGGGCCGCGCTGCGGAGGTGACCGTCCCGCGCGTCGCGACCGGGCCAACGGTCTGGAATCTGGAGCGGCGGGAAGCGCCGCCGCGTCAGCTCGACCTTCGCGGCTGGCGTGCCGAGCAGGTCGTTCCCGAGCTCGAGCGCTACTTGAACGACGCCTACATGGCTGGCCTTTCAAGCGTCCGGATCGTTCACGGCAAAGGCACCGGCGTGCTCCGTCAGGTGGTTCGCGATTACCTTGCCAGCACCGGGCTAGTCAGTCAATTCGAAACCGCCGATCAACGTGAGGGAGGGGAAGGAGCGACCGTCGCCCATCTGGCGCTCTGAGACTCCCAATTACGTCTGCTAGAGGATGGAGTGCCCGCCGAGCTGATCGCGTTAGCCCTGTTCTTGTTGGGCGCTATTCTGGCGATTTGGGCAACTGAGCGTCTGCTGGAAGGTCTAGTCCTCCTTGCGCGTCTCACCGCGCTTTCCACGTTCGCGATTGGCGCGGCGCTTTCCGGCTTCGAAGCCGAGAACATTGCAATCGGAGTCATCGCGGCTTTTCGTGGCAGTGCTCCAATCGCCCTTGGCACTGTTTTTGGTGGAGCGATCTTCCTCATCTGCGTCGCCCTTGGCTTGGGCGCCGTCCTCTATCCGGTCCGAGTCCATCTTCCGCCCGGTTTCCTGATCGTCCTCGCCCTGACTCCCCTCTTACCCGGCCTGGAGATCTTTGGCAGCTCGACAAATCGCCTGGTCGGAGTGATCCTACTGCTCGCCTTCGCCGTGGCGATGGCTTACCTGATTGCTGCATCACGCACCCATTCCTTGCTGGAGAACGAAGAGATACGGGAAGCGCTCTCCGAAAAGGCAGAGTGGCCTGAAGCAGTGGGCAAAACCATCTTCGGCCTGGTAGCGATTGGCATCGGCGGTGAGCTAGTGGCAAGCGGCGCCCAGCGGGTCGTGGCCACGCTCGGCATACCGGTCCTGTTGATGGGCATGGTTGTGACACCCGCGGTTATCGAGCTCGAAGAGATCGTTCGCCAGGCCATCCCAAGCCGTGAAGGGCATCCGGAGATCAGCGCGGGCAATCTGGTCGGAACGCTACTCTATTTTCTCTTGTTCAATCTTGGACTGATCGCTTTGGCCGCGCCCGTCGTGATACCGGCCGAGATTCGCACTCTCGACTGGCCTTTCTTAGTAGGTGCTACCTGGCTGGCGACGCTCTTTCTGGCTCGGGGAAAAGTTGGCCGAGTTGAAGGTGCACTCTTACTCATGGTCTACGTCGTCTACGCGATTCTGCATCTATAGGACTTTCGGCCCCCCCAGAAGATGGGAGATTGGATCCCCCCAAGAGCAATCGAGCACGGGGTAAACTAGAGCAAATGGATGAGAATCAGCCGCGTCAACCCTACCGCGTCCTTATCGTCGAGGATGATCATTCCGTCGCTGGCTTACTGCGCGATTTGTTTGAAAGCGATGGCTACCAGGTGCTGACCGCCAGCACACTCGCCGCCGCGCGCGAGCGCATGCCTGATGCCGATATCACCGTACTCGACGTCATGCTCCCGGATGGATCTGGCTTAGAGCTTTGTCAGCAAGCCCGGGCCAGCGCACATTTAGCACGGCATCCGATCATTCTCTTGAGCGCCCACGGCCAAACGCCGGATCGGATTGCTGGCCTTGATGCTGGCGCTGACGACTTCCTCCCGAAGCCCTTCGATAACGAGGAGCTCCTTGCCCGGGTTCGCGGCCTACTCCACACTCGGCAGATTGAGACGGCGCTTCGTCAGCACACGCAGCGTCTCAACGCTTTACGCCACCTCACCACGATTCTCGTCAATACCGTCGAAGTGTCCGATCTTGCCCAGCGCGTCGTCGATGCGGTGCCAACGGTTTTTGGCAGCGATTCCTCGTTTTTAGCTGGCCTCCTTTCGACTGTCGACACAGTAGCGAAGATCGTCCAAGCCTACGCTGTCACTGACACCCCATTGATTCACGCGGCTCTCTCATTTCTCGATCGTCCGCTGCGCGAATACCTGGCATCCTACGACCCGCCCCAAAATCTCATTCACGAGGTAGCTCTCCACGGCACACCTCGCCAAGCCGAGCACTTGGCGGATTTTATCTCGCCCACCGTGCCGAAGGCCACTGCAGACGAAGCCGAGCACATTCTGGGCATGCACGGTGGTGTTTGCATGCCGGTGCACGTCCAGGGAAGACTGATCGGCACATTCCTCTTCATTTTGGCCAAGCCTGCCGATCGCATCATCCCGATCGAGCGCGAGCAGATGCGCGACTTCGTCGATACGATCGGGATTGCCCTCGAAAACGTCCGTCTGTACGCCGAGGCCGCCCGTCTGATGATCACCGACAGTCTCACCGGCATCGCGAACCGCCGACGCTTCGATCAGGCGCTAGCCGAAGAACTGATTCACGCCCGTCGGCTTAATTATCCAGTCGGGCTCCTTTTGATCGACATCGACCATTTCAAGGTCGTCAACGATCAATTTGGCCATCAAATCGGCGATCAAGTGCTCCGGGAGATCAGTCAGGCTCTGAATCGGGTGGTACGCCATACCGACGTCGTCGCACGCTATGGCGGTGAAGAGTTCGCAGTTATTCTCCCCGGCGCGCCGGTCGAAAGCCTCGCGGCAATCGGAGAAAAAATGCGCCAGGCAGTTCACGATTGGCAGGCGAACAACACGATCATCTCGGGGATCAAAATCAGCGTCAGTGTCGGCGGCGCTGCAGCTAATCCTTCCGAAGTTACCGCTGACTTCTTGATTCACGCGGCCGACACCGCCCTCTATCAGGCGAAAGCGGCCGGTCGTGATTGTGTCCGGATTGCTACGGACTCAGCCGCGCCAGGGTGATGAGCCGCTTCTCGGCTTCACCGTCGATCATCGCGGTCACGTCGACGTATTGCTCCAGCCCTGAGCCAAGGAGTTTCTCTTTGAGCAATCCATCAACTTGGAAGATTCCGGCCGAGTTGTTCATGTGAATCTCGATCCGAATCGGTCGAGTTTCACCAGGGGCGATTGAGACGCGATCGATTGCCGCCGCTGACACCGAGTGAATGTTCAACTGACCAGCCTCGAAGGGGATCCGTGAGCGCCCTTTGGCCATGTCGAGCGCATCGGCCACCCGGACGATGCCGGCTTCCAAGGTCAGGGGATGGCCACCGGCGCGATGGGCAATGATCGCGTGGAGAATCTCCGAGATCATCACCCGGCAGGCCGCACGTGGATAGAAGTCGGGCAAGAGCTCGCGCAGCTTGTCGTGGGCGATGAATAGACTGTACCGCTCGTGATCGTCGCGGTGAATGGACATCCCGACATCGTGGAGTAAACAGGCCAAGGCGACGATCACCTCAGCGTCGTCGACCGTCAGTTGGTGATGCTCGACTGCGCTGGGCATAATTTGTCGACTGGTCAGCAACCGAAAGAGACGCAAGCCGATGTTGGCGACGATTTGGACGTGCACCGGCCCGTGGTCACTCATGCCGAGCCGATCCATCGCGTTGACGTTCGCACAGCGCCAGATCGCATAGAGGTCGTCGTCGGCATTGATCTGATCGAGAATCGCTCGGAGTGTCGGATTGTGACGTGTTGGCAGATGAATCGGAACCCGCGGATGCGCCTCGGCGGCGGGCTCTTCGATCGGCATTGCTTCCGGCGCCGGCACGGCAAAATTGCCCGACGGCGGTACGAGGAGATGATCGTCGGTCAGCTCCCCATTTTGGCTATCGCGCTCATCCATAATTCGGCGGTTCTCGGTCATTGCTCAGGAGCCACCATCACCGCCCCGCGCGACGCCGACGAAACGAGCGCCGCGTATTTCGCAAAGACACCACTCGTGTAGCGCAATGGGGGTCGTTGCCACCGCGCAAGTCGCCGGCGTAGCTCGTCATCCGAGATCTCGACGTCGAGTCGCCGCTTTTCAGCATCCAAGACAACGACGTCCCCCTCCTGGACCACGGCGATCGGCCCGCCTTGCGCCGCTTCCGGTGCGATGTGTCCCACCATCAGACCGTGGGTAGCACCGCTAAATCGGCCATCGGTGAGCAAAGCCACCGATTCACCCAGCCCAGCGCCAACAATCGCCCCGGTGACTCCCAGCATCTCGCGCATGCCTGGACCTCCGCGCGGCCCCTCGTAGCGGATGATCACCACATCTCCCGGCTTGATCTTCCGGCCAATCACCGCGGCCATCGCGTCTTCCTCGCGATCAAAGACACGCGCCGGACCGCGATGATAGGTCCGCTCGTGGCCCGCCAGCTTGACGACACAGCCTTCCGGCGCCAGATTGCCCTTGAGAATAGCCAGTCCGCCAACTGCCTTCAGCGGTGACGTCAGGGGTCGCACCACTTCTTGCCCCGGTGTTTCGACCGCTTTGGCCGCCTCTTCAGCCAGCGTTCGGCCGGTCACCGTCTGCTGACTGCCGTCGAGGTAGCCCCCTTCGAGCATACGCTGGGCGACCAAGGGAATCCCACCGGCCCGATCGAGATCCACCGCGACAAAGCGACCACCGGGGCGAAGGTCAACCAGGATCGGCGTCTGCTGATTCACCGTGTCGAAATCCTCGATCGCCAGAGGAATACCGGCCTCCTGAGCAATCGCCAGCAAGTGGAGTACCGCGTTCGTCGAGCCGCCCGAGGCAGCAACCCCGGCAATAGCATTCTCGAGCGATTGACGGGTGACCAGATCACGTGGCCGCACTCCCCGACGCAATAGGTCCATCACCAGCCGTCCGCAACGAACGGCTACATCGGCTTTCCGGTGGTCGACCGCTGGCACACTGCCGCTGCCCATCGGCGCGATGCCGAGAAACTCCAACGCCATGGCCATGGTATTCGCGGTATACTGTCCGCCACACGCCCCGGCTCCTGGACAAGCAAAATTCTCGATTTCGGTCAGTTCGGCATCGCTGATCTTGCCAGCCGCGTGTGCACCAACCGCTTCGAACACTTCCATGATCGTCAAGTCACGGCCGCGTAGGTGGCCTGGCATAATCGACCCACCATAGAGCACCAGACCAGGCAGATTCAATCGGAGCAGCGCCATCGCCCCGGCCGGAATCGTCTTGTCACAGCCAACCAGGATAACGATCGCGTCGAGCCCTTGCCCTCGGCCGACGAGCTCGATCGAGTCCGCGATCACCTCACGGCTGATCAAAGAGGCTTTCATTGCCTCGGTTCCCATGGTGATCCCATCGCTGATCGAGACGGTATTGATCTCGATCGGCGTGCCCCCTGCCTGACGGATGCCTTCCTTGATGTGCACCGCCAGGTCACGCATGTTGTAGTTACACGGACCGTATTCGATCCAGCTATGGGCAACTCCGACGAGTGGACGTGAGAGGTCCTCGTCCGTGAAACCGACTGCCTTCAACATCGCCCGAGCGGGCGCTCGGTCGCGTCCCTCGGTAATCATCCGACTCTGATGTCGTGGGTCAAAGCTGACCAACCTTATTGTCCTCCTGGTCCCCCAGATAGTCTTTAGCCCTTGATGGAGCCATGCTTGCCCAATTTTAACACAGCTTATCGCCAGAAGAGGCCCAACTGACAAGCAACCGTCTTTCATCACTGGCATGGAAGTTGCTCCGGGCGCCATTCCCACAACTTGTTGTCTAAGGAGAAGTGAAGGACATGGCGACGACGTATAGCGATACCCAGGTCCGGCAAAACGTTCTCGACGAAATCCGCCACGACGTGCGAATTGACTCGACCAACATTACCGTCGACGTCAACAATGGCATTGTGCACCTGTATGGCACCGTCCCCACCTACTTTCAGAAAATCATCGCAGGTGAGGATGCCCAGCGCCTCAAGGGTGTGCGCGACGTTACTAACGACCTGGTCGTAACTCTCGTCGCCCCCTGGACCGATCAGGAGATTGCCAACACGGTGCGCGCGAACCTCGCGCGCGACGTTCGTATTGCCAATCCGGGTCAGATCAATGTCTCGGTCGTCAATGGCGTGGTGACTTTGACTGGTACCGTTGGTAGCTATGCTGAGAAGTCGGACGCGGCAGACGACGCGTGGAGAGCCCCCGGTGTGGTCGACGTAGTGAATAACATCACTGTCGTTCCGCCTTACACGCGCAGCGATGCCGACATCGAAGCCGACGTTCGCCAGGCATTGGCCAGTGATCCGGCGATCGACGCCACGAATATCAACCTCAGCGTGGTCAATGGAACGGTCTATCTCCGCGGCACCGTGCCAACCTACTACCAGGTCCAGCAGGCCGCGAATGACGCCTGGGGCGTAGCGGGCGTGCTCAATGTCGTGAATGAGTTAGGAGTTTCGTTTTAACGGGTAGCTCATTCGACAGAGACTCATTCGACAGAGACTCGGTGTCCGGAGTTGCCTCACCGCGTGGAATAAGTTTCTAGCGCCGCTTGAAATCTCGCTCGAGCTGGGCGGTAGGTAGATGAACGACGACCGGACGGCCGTGCGGGCAGTAACGGTTTACGTCGGTCTGCTCCAGCTTGGCAAGCAGAACGGCGATTTCCTCGGGGGTGAGGGGATCACCTGCGCGCACCGCGCTGTGACAGGCGAGCGTTGCGACCAAACGATCGCTCCCATCGGGCGCGTCGGCGTCGCCGGTCAACGCGTCGGCGGCGTCGCGGAGGATCTGATCGAGATCGGCGCGTGTCAGCGTCGGAGGAACCGCGCGCAGCACGAAGGCATCCGGGCCAAACTCTTCGAATTCAAAGCCGAGCTGGCGAAGCGACTCGCCACGCTCAGCCAGGATGCCACGTTGCTTGGCGTTTAGCCGGACGACGACCGGGGTAAGCAGCGCTTGAGCAGGCGCACCCGGCCGCTGACGCAGGGCAAGGATCTCTTCGTAAAGCACTCGCTCATGGGCGGTATGTTGATCGATGAAGTAAACTCCGCTCGGTCCCTCGGCAACAATGTACGTATTCTGCACTTGCCCCACTGCCCGGAGCAGCGTTGGCCGAAATGGCCCCTCTTGACCGGTCTGATCGATCGGTGACTCGGCCCGCTGGCTACGTGCGAGGATCGGACCTACGGCTGACGAAGTGACGCCAGCGCCGGGTGCCGCGGCCGACGGTCCGGGCGGTGACAAGTCGTGCTGGCCGAAAACGATCGGCACAGCAGATGGGGCCGGAGGCGGAACGGCAAGCGCTGTCTCGAACCAATCGTCGCCCGACGGCCAGGCCGAGGGAGTCCGCAGTGCCCCGACAGAAGGCAATGGTGCGACTTCGAGTAAGGCATCCCGCACCGCTTTATACACTGCCGAGTGTACAGCTCGGTCGTTCGCCAGTCGCACTTCCGCCTTGGTCGGATGAACGTTGCAGTCGACCGTTCCCGGTGGTAGCTCCAGATGTAACACGACGATCGGATGGCGCCCGGCCGATAGCTCAGGCTGGTACGCTTCCTCGACGGCATAACTGAGCGATGGATTATTGATCCGTCGACGATTCACAAAAAACGAAAGACCCGTCCGGGTTGCCCGGGTTTGATCCGGCCGACTGATCAGTCCACGAATTTGCACCTGAGCCGTTTCCGAAGTCGCATCGACCGCAATCATCGCATCGGCGATCGCCGAGCCGTAAACCTGACGTACCGCGTCGCGCAGCTCACCAGAGCCTGGCGTCTCGAGCACCCGGCGGTCTTCATTCAGGAATCGAAAGCAGACACCGGGATGGCCAAGCGCGAATTGTTCCATGACATGACCAATCTGCCCCGCCTCGCTGCTCGCCGATCGAAGGAACTTCAAACGCACCGGCACATTGAAAAAAAGATTGCGGACGAGGATGCTCGTCCCAATCGGTCCGGCCCAGGGCTTACGCTCGACGACCTGCCCGGCTTCCAGTGTCAGCGCTACTCCAAGCTCTTCGCCAGCATAATGGGTGTGGCAGATGATCTGTGACACTGCTGCGATGCTAGCCAGTGCTTCGCCCCGAAAGCCAAGGGTTTGAATCTCTGCCAGGTCTTCGACGCGACTGAGCTTACTCGTGGCGTGGGGCGCAAAAGCCAGGTCCACCTCCGCGGACGGAATGCCCTGACCGTCGTCGACGACCCGAATCAGCCCCAGTCCCCCGGCGCGAACTTCAACCTGGACCAACCGGGCGTTGGCATCGAGTGCGTTCTCGACTAGCTCTTTCACCGCGGACGCCGGCCGCTCGATCACTTCACCAGCCGCGATCTTCTGAATCACGGCCGGATCAAGTCCACGAATCGCCATACTTCCTCAAGTGACGGCCGTCTCCAACCGTCGTAAACGTCCGAGGTCAATCATACGTCAACGAGACGGCGTTTCGCCATGGCTAGGAAGAAATCTGATCCTTGATCGGTGCCTCGCTCCCCATGAGGCGCCGGCTGACGACGGGAATGTGCGCTTCCAGGGCCAGGTCAAGAGCGTAGCCCGCCTCCTGCCAGAGTCCATCGGCGGTCACGGCGTCGAAAGGGAACATCGCCATCCCAGTGTGGACGTCGAGATTCAGAGCATCTTCGAGCTGATGCCTGGTTCGGTCGACGACGGTTTCAGCGCCTTCGAGATCCGTTTCGGGCAGAATCAACCCGACCTCCCAATCGCTCGCGCCGATCACGACGTCGATCGTCCGCAGGGTTGGCGGGATCAAGCGTACTGCGGTTCGCCAGTGATCGAGCAAGGATGGCTCACGCGGACGCATGCGCACCACGGTAAGCGGCAAATTATTTCGGCGGAGCCGCTGAATCTCTCGACGCAAGACTTCCAAGCCTTTGTCGAGTTTATAGAGACCTGTATCCGGATCCAGTACGGTCATCTCGCTGAGCAGTGCCACCTGCCGCTGGAGATCTGCTTCCGCCGCTTCCCAGAGCTGCTTCGCCTGCCGGACGAGGATGCTTGCCAGGATCATCACGACAAGCGTGACGCAGACATAGGCAACGTCGTCCTGCAACCTGGCGGGTGGTACTAGATCATTCCGGACCAGTGAAATCCAGCCGGCGGTTAACCCGAGTGTCAGCCCAATACAGAGAATGAGCTGGAGGCGCCAGTTCCAGCCAAGTAGTGCGCCAACCACGACCAGCCAGAGGGCTGCTGCCGTCCAGACTGGCAAAGGAGAGGGCGTCCAGAGAGAAAGACTCCCGACCGCGAGCAAGAGGAGGCCAGCGGTGAAGCCAATGAGAATCTCCAGGCCATTGGCACGACGCACCCGTTCTCTCACGGTGCTTGCCTCGAACGCACCCAGATGCGCCAACCTAGAGCCAGCAAAGTGAGCAGCACCTGAGGGAACGCGCCCAGCAAAGCGAGGCGCAGCATGTTCGGCGACGCAGCGCTCATCTCGGCCATGTTGCTTGCCCGGATTGGTACCGCCGCCGTCGGGCCGGTCACCGCGACCGAAGGGCCGCTGAGCCCACCTTGCCCCGCTACCGCCGCCGCCCAATCCGCCGCCGTGGCGTCCGAGCCGGCGACCAGGAGTAAAGCCTGTGAACTCGCCCAGGGTGACTCGGTAATCTCGACGACGCCCCAGCGACCGGTCGCGGTCACCTGGGTCGAGTTCACTCCCCTCACGCTGACGCTGCGCCGTCCAAGCGCCCCCAATCCGACAGGCAAATGAGGGACCACCTCGTCGATCCAGCGATTGCTCTGCGGTGTCCCGTACAAGACGACTTCGTGATCCAAAGCCTGATCAGGGGAGAACCGGCTGGCGGTCACCCCGACCCAGTTCAAGGGCTGTCGGGTGCTCCGACCAACCGTATAGGCGAGTTGCAGGGGTGTTGACCATTGAGTTGAATCATCCGGCAGAACGAACAAGGTAGGCGTCGTTCCACCGACGAATGGATAAGGCAAAGCCGACAGATCGAAGGAGTGACTGAGCGCACCTTGCACCGTCGCGATCGAACTACTCGCGAGCACGGTTGCCCAGGCTTGTTCCTGGGGGATTGCACCACAAGCAGTCATGTGGGGCAGGTACAACGAGAAGGTCAAGCCGAGGGTATTGAATCCGGTTCGCACGCCCCCCGGTGGCACGATGACCGCGATGTCAATCTGATTGGGGTTATTAGTTGGCAAGCGCTCGGCAGTCAATGTCTTACCGTTGAACGTAACCGTTACCGACGAACGATCACCGTCGAGCAGAGGGGAGGCGAGCATGTGCAGGTGAATCACCGTCTGCCCCGCCACGTCGCGACTATTCAACGGAATGCGTACGTCGACGCCGTGATTACCAATACCAGAGACTTGCTCATCGGCCATGCCTAGCCCGGCGAAGCTACTCACACTACCGTTCGATTGCTCGGCACCGGCCGGTACGAAATTGTCAATCACCGCGAGATTTCCGGTGAGGGTTGCCCGTCCTTCCGATGTGCCAAGCACACCGATTGCCTTCGCCAAACCAACGGCATCGCTGCCACTGACAACCAGCAGCGCTTTGCCGGCTTGCCACGGCGAAGGGGCCAAAGCGATCAGTCCGGTCCCGGCCGGCAGCGACTGCCCACTGTCCTTTGCTTCCCAGCCATTGCGTGTCAGGTGATCGGCCCAATCGTCGGTCACCCGCGCGATCGCTTGGAGATCCCTGGGTAGCCCAACCACAATGACGTTAGCAGTGCTGCTCGCGAGCTGGTCAAGGTTGACGATCTCGAGATCCTCCGGCCGTCCACCCGACATCTGGCCTAGCTCACCAGCCAGGGTCAGCGCCCCACTCAACACCGAGGGATCGCTATCATTGGGCACCGCCATCTGGATCATACTTGGTTGGGGCAACCAGGGCGCGACAAACGGCGTGGGGAGATCCTTCAGGTCAAAGTTCATCTGCTGTGGGCTACCCGTTTGATAGATAAGACGACTCTTTGACGAAACAGTTAGCCAGAGCGACTGATCATCGGCCCCGGCACAGAGATCCGTCGTCCTCGTCATCCAGACGTTGAAAAGGAAATGATTGACGTCAGGATTCAGGTCCTCGACCGGCAGATCCAGCGAGATCATCGCTCCCCGGCTGTTATCATCACCCAGCAAGATTGTCTTCAGGAGGTGACCATTGAGCGCGACGAGCATGCTCGAAACTTGTGCATTGAGATGTTCAACGTGATCGAAACGGAGCTCGAAAATACCACCGGTCACAGTGACCGGCCCCGGCCCCGGCAGCCAGACGTCAGTGCTCGAATAGCCACGCTGGAACACGAGATCCCCGGCGCCCACGTCGGAGAGGGTGACCTCGGTTGTGCTACCAGCAGCGAAGACAACCGAATGCCCTGATGGCTTAGCAAACGGCATAGCGAGGAAGATGATCAGGGCCAGCAGCCAGGCTACGCCCTGCCGCACGAAGCTCCCTCCACGTTCAGACCTCTCTCACCCATTATTTACCCGGTCACCTCGTACAGCTTCCAGCCGGCTGGTCCCGGGAATGTCTTGAGTAACCTGGCCCAGCTCATGCCTTGATCGTAGAGCGTGGGGTAACGATTAAGGACAGTATCGTATTCGACCGTCCCCGGACGGGCAACCAACACGTAACGCACGTAGCGGGTAGGATCGTTCAGAATCTGCTCGTAATCGCGATCGGTCGTCAGGACAAAACGGGTGTGATTCTTCGCCAGCAGAAAGATGCGCTCACCTGCACTACTATCCATCAGAATCAATCCAGCGGGTAAGGAGGACACGTAGTCGGCGACGATCCGATCGTCGGCCAAAGACACCCCGATCTGGGCCGCCATCGCGCGACCGGTAAGCTGAAGCAAGTACGGATATTCGTTCACCGCGATACTCGGTGCGAACATGCTGGCGACCGAGACCAGCCAAGAGACGGCGAATAGTCCTCGGATTACCCAATCACGGCGCAGCAGACACGGACATCGGGGATGACCGCGCAGGTAGAACGCGAGGATAATCGCGTAGAATGGGATCATGATCCAGTAGCGATACCAAGGGAATAACTCGCCGGCGTAGAGCTGGTAGAGATAGAACGCTTGCAATGACACCATGGTAACGAGCAAGCAGAGGAGAGCAAGGTCACGTCGTCGCAGAATGAGCCAGGTGCAGCCGAAGAGGATCGGCCAGACACCCAGGAACATGGCGGTCGTTCGTACTCCGTCAAAGGCAAGCGCACCGGCGAACGAATGATATACGCCAGCCATGGGACCGGTTGAGCTTCGTAGCATGCTCGTTTGAGTCACATTCGAATACGGCCCATTCCAGAAGTAGAGCGGATTCCCGACGAGCAGCCAGTTGAAAAAGAGCCAGAGGAAAACGCTGTAAGCGAATGGTGCCAGTCCGTTCAAGAGCATCCCTTCGAGACGGTCGACTCCGCCGCTTCGCTCGAGCACAACCAGGGCAATGGCCACGGCAAATCCCGCGGCGATCGGAATCGCCTCGTAACGGGTCCACCAGGCTCCAGAAAGCGCCAGACTCGCTCCTGCCAAGTTGGCAACCGTTGGCTGATGCAGCCAGCGCACGAGGTAAAGGATGAGTAGCGCGATGCACGTCGCGAAGAAAACTTCGCTCATTCCATTGCTGGCGTAGAGCCAGACCATCGGCTGGATCGCGTAGATTAATGAACCGAATACGCGCAAGTCAGCACTGGCCCCCATCTCCTGACCGATTTGGTAAACCAAACTGACGTTAAGCGCTCCGAAAATCGCCGTGACGGCCGGCCCGGCGAACTGAAGCGGCAAAGCCAACCGAGCGAAGACCCAAATCAAAGGCAACTGAAGCAATGACGGCAACGGTGTCCAAACGAGGCCAATCGCTCCCAGGTGGGGATCCCGGCTCGCCACCACCATCGTCGCTTGCGCAGTACGAGATACCGCATCGCCAAAATAGAAGCCAAACCGAATCGTGAGTAGGTAGGCGGTAACCTCGTAAACCACCAGGAAAAGAACAATGAGAAGCTGACCATCCGCCAAGTTTCCGAGACGGATCGCGGCCAGGTCTGGCGTCACAGCACTTCGCCCACCTGCCGGACGGGTGACGTTTTGCGTCGCCATCAAGCGCCCTCCCAATGATCCACGGCGAGCGGGACCGGGCCATGATACAACCCATGAGTCGTCTTTTCCCAGTAGGACGGCTTATAAATCAACTGCAGCGCTCCCTTCCAGCCGGCGATGCTCATGAGCATCCAGTAGATTGGACTGAGCAATGCGTACCGTACGAGGCCGTGATAGCCGCGGCGCAAACAGCCCAGCGCATTCAGATAGGTAAAGGCGAAGTTGCCGACGTAGAGCCCAACTGCTCCGACATAATAGACCATAGCGGGAAAGAGTTCGTGAAGAATCGCCAGGTGGGTGAGAAACCATGCCGCGGTTAGGAACCAGTAGAACGGATTCAAGAGCACTCCCAGGAATGTGCCGCCAACCACCAGTTGAAAACCGAAGAAGCGGGCGGCCCCGAGCGCCCGCCAGAGGCGAACCGGATGGCGCATGTGGACCAGCCAGGTAAGGACGTACCCCTTCACCCAGCGCGAGCGCTGACGGATCCAATTTCCCAGTTGTGAGTTGGCTTCTTCGTAGGTCGTCGAATCGATGACCGCGGTGCGTCCACCCAGCTTGACCAGACGGACCCCCAGGTCCGCGTCCTCGGTGACGTTGTAGGGATCCCAGCCATTCAATTCGAGCAGACGGTCGGTCCGGAAATGGTTCGAGGTACCTCCCAAGGGAATCGGCGCCCCGGTCGCGTCTAGCCCCGGGAGGAACAGGTCGAACCACTGAGAATATTCGGCGGTAAACCAACGCGTGAGCAGATTCTGGTCCTGATTGTAGTAGTTGAGCTTGGCCTGGACGCACACGAGGTCCGGCGAGCTTTTCTGAAAGGCAACGATGGCTTTCTTGAGCTGGTCAGGATCCGGCACGTCCTCGGCATCAAAGATCACGACGTACTCGCCACGGGCATGGAGCAATCCGTAATTGCAGGCCTTCGGCTTTCCTTTTGGCTTTCCATCCGGAACGACGACGATTCGAACGTGCGCGGGCAGATCCGCACTTCGGGCCGCCTCGACTGTTTCTCGATCGTCCTCTTCCAGGAGAAGCTGCACGTCGAGCTTAGTCTGGGGATAATCCAACCGAGCGATCGCCTTGATCAAGACCGGAATCACGGCCGCTTCCCGATAGAGCGGCACCAAGATCGTGTAGACCGGCAGGCTGCTCTCGTCGAGCGCCGCTATTTCCTCAGCGCTCACGTCGACTTCCAACGTGTGAGTCATTGCTCGGTAGACCAAATAAAACTTGTAGAGAAAGAAGATCAAATTGAGAGTCGTGCCAAATCCAATGACGATCTGGAGAGTCAAGAGCGGATGCCAAGCCAGCCCCACGACCAAGAGCACGCCGAGAATCGCGAAAGCAATCTTTTGTGGCGTGGTCACCACTCGGACCGCCGAATCATCCGGCGAGCGCGAGAGTAGCTCTTCCCGGCTGCGCGTCAAATAGTATTCGCGGTAAAGACCTTCCAAGGCAGCTTCGAGCTCGCTTTCGGTCGCCAGAACCGGCTCGACCTGTAAGCCGGTCTCCCGGCCAACGAATGCGATGCCTTCACGATCCAAAGGATCGGTGATCGCGACCGTCAGCCAATCGCCCGAACGTGACAGGGGAAGAATGCCATGCTCACGCTCCCAGGTCTCCGGCAAGAGATAAGCGACCGACGGGTCGATCTGGACGCCAGCCAGGTCAAAGTACGGAAGCTGAAACTGCTCGGCCAGATAGAAGGTGAGCTGGTCATCCGAGATAAAACCGAGGCTACGCAGTGCGCACCCCAAGCGGACACCGGTTCGTCGGGCAAGGTCGAGTGCTCTCTCGAGTTCATCTGGCGTGATCAGTCCGCGCTCAATGAGAAAATCGCCGAGGTAACGTTGCCCGAGGTGACGCCGCGCCGCGGCTTCCAACTCGCTGCGTCTGGTGACAACCAGATCGAACGGTCGCCCCAGCACCTGGCTAATCTCTTCTCTGAGACCATCGACGAGCGGATCTGCCACCGCGACGACAATCGTCTCGCCGGAGAAGGCAATCGGCAGTGCCGAGAGACGCCGCGGCTCTTCTTGATTGAAGAGCCGCGCCGCGGCCACGTCGACCGGATCGACTAACGTTCGCTGCTCTTGAAATCGGCCAAGGGGATCGAAGTAGCGTCGGTGACGCTCTTCCGGCCAGAGGGACCGCACAGCGAGGTGGCGATACTTGGCCAGTACCTCCACTGCCCGTTCCTCGGTCCAGCCCAAGACGCTGACCAAGGCTCGATCGGTCGATGAGCCGGTCGAAAGTGCCGCGAGGACGCGCAGTGCCGGTCCACGCTGAACTCCCTGGGTCTCGGTCAACCAGCGGCAAAAAGCCCGCTGGCCTTGATCCAGAATGGTCAGATCCGAGGTCTGATCGACGTCACTCCGCGCTCGCAGCGCTTCACGCTCGACTAACACCTCTTGCACCAAGCTTATCCCGGCTTGATCGAGTCGTTCCCGCAAATCCGGTGTCAAAGGCGATGGTGTTCCCAGGTAGAGAACCGCACCATCGCGGATCAGCCCCAACACTTCGAGCTCTTCGCCGAGACTTTCCGGCACGGCGTGGACCGCTTTCGCTTCGGGGAAAACCGATGCGAGGTCCAGCCACGGGAGCCCGGCCTGCAAAGATAAGCCCTCGAGCAGATCCAACCGTCCGAGGTGCCCCATGGATTGGAGGGTTTCGCCGATAAGCCGACCGCTATCTCCCTGTCGGAATAGCCCGCTCTGGAGCTTTGCTTGACCGAGGTGGCCAGCCGCGACCAAATAGGCGCCAAGCCGCTTTGCCATCCCCACTTCGGGCGACCATTGAGCAAGCGCTCGATCGAGGTCGCTGGCCAGCGCCAAGACCGGCTCGATCGCGTCCCCCAGGACCACTTCGGCCAGCCGGCGCTCGGAATCATCCCACGGCCCCGGTCCGGCGAGCACAAGTCGTCCGTGCACGCGCTCGATCGGAACCCAACGACGCGCCCGGGCCAAGGTCGGCGATAGGTAGATCTGGGAGTTGGCCCGCAGGCTTCCTGGCGGTAGGGCCCGAATTCCCTGACGCTCCGCTTCGATCTGAAGGAGCGTTGTCGGCTCGATCAAACCGCACTCGAGCAGAATCTCACCGAATTCCCGTCCGCTCCTTAAGGCCAGCTCGGCAGCACTTGCCTGGTGAATCGGCGAAAGCAGGCCTTTCTGCTTAAGCAGAGCTTCGAGATTGGGAAACGTATCGGCTCGGCGAACATCTCCTGGAGCCCTCGCCGCGGCCGCCACCTCGCTGACCGGGGCAAGGACCAAACGGGGGGAAAGCCCACTGCACGCGGCAATCGTCGCGCGTTCACCGGACGGCAGCCAGCCTGCGACCGCGATGAGCAATTGATCACCGACGACCGCGAACGGCGCAAGATCGCGCCGTCGATGCAAGCTCTTGGGAAGCAGACTCCAGAGCAACGGGCGGTGAGGAACTTGTCGTAGCCAGGGGAGCCCCATGAGAATCGCCGCGCAAGCGGTCACCGCGAGCTCATCGGTCAGTCCATCCAGCAAGCGATCACAGATCGCCCGGGCCGCCGCGTCTAAAACGGACGAGACAGTTTCCGGTGCGTAGACCATCGCCCGGTAGATCTGCCAGCGGTGCTCCCCGACAATCTGAGCATCGACCGGCCGACGCAGACGCGCCTCGACCTGTTGCGCTCGGGCGCTACTCCAGTCGGCAACCGCCAGGCGCACCACTTCGCCCGACCAGCCAATCGGCACGATGCGAAGCTCCTCGGCAAGAGCCTCCGGAACGAACCGTATTACCCGTGGATCAATCTCGGCATTCCCGGGGGTTTCCCTCGTCAGGCGGCAGAGGCTCCGAATCACCATCCTCCCCCGTGGTCGGTTAGCCTCGGCAACGGAACAGCGCGTACCCACCAACCAGTAAAGTCACAAAGACAAGGTAGACGATTGGAACCATCATATAAATCAGAAAGACAGCCACGAAGAGCACCAGCCAGAAACCAACGCTGACGAAGATACGCAGGATTGTCCCCAACCGAAGGAAAGCCTGCCAGCCACCTTCGAAGCTCGGCAACATCAGACTACCCCGGTCGGCGAACCGGTCAGCTCGAATTGGATCGTATCACTCGACGGGACGCTCACACCCCCGGGCCACCCATCTAAACGGGCCAAACGCTCCGGGAGCGGCGTCGCCCCCTCATAGCGAACGAGCAGGTGCAGCCATCCTTGATAAAAGCGACGGACGCGGGCTGCCCGAACTCCCGCCACGCCAGCCAACGTGGCCCGGAACTCGTGCACCGCCCTGAAAGTGCAGAATGGCCCAACAATCAGCCGGACCTCGTCGACGACCAGAGCATCGCTCGACTCGATCCCTTCGCGTACCATGCTCTCGCTGATAGCCATCCGCCCCCTCCACCTCACACCCCCCACTAGCTCGGCGTCAGCGAACCGAACCGCGGACAATAGGGCCAGCCGGGAATCACCTTTCGATAATAGCCCATAAACTGGCATTGGAGCAAGTCCTCTGGTGCCCGTCTTGTAAAAAACGTGTTAACCTTAACTAATCTGCAACTACCAGACAACTCGCCGAGCCCGCCTGGCGACGACGCAGCGCTTCTGCGAGGTAGGTTGCGAGGTGAGGAGTAGTAGAAAGTAAGCGGATCTCGTCTAAGGTGTACCAGCCAACCTCACTGGCATCGGACGCCGCGCGCGCTTCGCCACTCGCCAAGGTTGCCCAGAAGTCGACGATGAGGTAATGGGAGGAGACAGAGTTAGCCGGGCCACGGTTGACCCGGTCGAGGAGAATCGCAACGTCGCCAACCGTAATCTCCAGGCCACATTCTTCCATGATCTCACGGCGCACCGCCTGCTGGAGCGTTTCGCCAAGCTCAACTCGGCCACCGGGAATGCTCCAGGCGCCCAGGCTTGGCGCGTGACCTCGGCGAACGAGGAGGATTCGCTCGCCTTCGACAATGATCGCCCCGACGCCAACGACGATTCCCGCCGTCCTTACGACTTGGTCCATGCCCCATCCGCGGGGAAAAGGTTGTGCCCAGTCACCGATTGCTGGGGCGCCGCGCGCCAGTCCTTCACCGCGTCACGCCAACGCAAGAAGTGGGGAGCCTGAAGGTGCGCCTCGAAGGCCGCTCGGTCGCGATACACTTCGTAGAGATACAGCTTGTTTGGATCCTTCTCATCCTGGATAACGTCGAACTGGAAACAGCCTGGCTCGTCTTCGACCGCGCCCTTGGCGTTGAGAATCATCTCAGCGATGAAGCGCTCGCGATATTCTGGTTTGATCTCAATGGTGACCAGCAAGATGTGCATGGGATCATTCTCCTCACTGTCTCCGCATCGTCGGCGGTCCATCGTTCGCTGGCGTCTCGTCAGCCGCGGCAGATGACTCCTCCTCAGCAGTCTCTTTCTTCGACCTCTTCTTAGCCGCACTACCATTAACGTGGCCATTCGATGGGCCGTTCGCCCCCTTCAGCACAGCCACCGCGGCGACGCGGTCCTGAGAGCTGAGGTTCATTAAGATGACGCCTTGAGCGGCGCGCCCCGTCCGTGAGATTCCTTCAACCGACGTCCGGAGCACCAGGCCATCCGCCGAGATCACCATCACCTCGTCGTCAGAGCGGACCACGCGCGCTGTACTCACTAGACCATTTCGCTTCGATTGGGCAATCGCCCGCACCCCGGATCCGCCACGGCCATGAGGCTCGAACTCGCTCAAGCTGGTGCGCTTTCCGTAACCGTTCTCGGTCACCACTAATAGATCGGCGCCCGATTCGACGACCTCGGCAGCAACGACCACGTCGCCCCTGGCGAGCTTCATACCGCGCACGCCACCGCTGTTTCGGTTCGAAGCGCGGACGTCCACCTCGCTGAAGCGCGCGGCCTGGCCAGAGCGGCTTACGAGGATCACGTCCTGATTGCCACTCGTTCGGCGCGCGGCAACGAGCTCATCACCGTCATCGAGCTGCATGGCGATCAAGCCGTTCGAGCGGACCGCGGAGAACTCTTCGAGACGCACCCGCTTGACATCGCCCTTACGGGTCGCCAAGAGGAAATAGCCTCCCTTGGCGAAGTCCGAGACCGCGCACGCGGCTGTGATCGTCTCTTTCGGGTCGATCTTGATGAAGTTGATCAATGGCATGCCGCGCGCCGAGCGGCCGGCATCGGGCAGTTCGTGGGCCTTGGTCTGGAACACCCGACCACGATTAGTGAAGAAGAGCACGTCGTGGTGAGTACTGGTCACCAACAGATGCTGCACGCCATCGTCTTCTTTGGTGACCGTGGCCATCGAGCCCTTGCCACCACGGCCGCGTGGTCGGTAGGTGTCGCTCGGCAAACGCTTGACGTAATCACGCTTGGTGACAATGATCACGACTTCTTGCTCGGGAATCAGATCGTCCAACGTAAGATCAACTGCTTCCTTAGCAGAAATCTGCGTGCGACGCGCATCGCCATACTTTTCCTTCAGCTCTCTCAGATCGTCCCGAACCAGATGGAGGATCTTCAGCGGGTGCGCCAGGAGATCTTCCAGCTTGGCGATCAGCGCCAGGGTATCTTTGAGTTCTTGGAGGATTTTCTGACGCTCGAGCGCGGCCAGCCGACGGAGCTGCAGATCCAGAATCGCCTGGGCCTGAACTTCGCTGAGCTTGAAGCTCACCATCAGGGCCTTGCGCGCCGTGTCGGCATCGCGCGCCTGGCGAATCGTCTGAATGACTGCGTCGAGGTGATCGAGCGCGATCTTGAGACCTTCGAGGATATGCGCTCGCTGACGGGCTTTTTCGAGCTCGAACTCGGTGCGCCGGGTCAACACGCTCTTGCGATAGTTCAGGTAGTGCAAGAGGGCCATTTTCAGGGTCAAGACGCGCGGCTGGCCATCGACCAGCGCGAGCATGTTCACCGAGAACGAGCTGCGCATCGCGGTATGCTTGTTCAGAATGTTCACGATCTGTTGGGGGTTGGCATCTCGCTTCAGCTCGATGACGATCCGCATACCGTCGCGATCGGACTCGTCACGCAGATCACTGATCCCGTCGATCCCCGGAATTTTCCGCTCGCGCACCAGCTCGGCAATCCGCTCAATCAAGCTCGCCTTGTTAACCTGGAACGGCAGCTCGCGCACGACCAACTGGTAGCGACCGGCACGCACCTCGTCGATCTGGACGCGTGAGCCGACGACGATTCGGCCGTGGCCGGTCGTGTAGGCTTGCTTGATCCCTTCCATGCCATGGATGATTCCCCCCGTTGGGAAGTCCGGTCCCTTGACGAACTCGAGCAACTGGTCCGGAGTAATGTCGATCTCCTGATTCACGTACTCGAGTAGTGCGTGGGAAAGCTCGGCAGATCCCGGCGTCTTGCTCGCCTTGGCCGCGGCCGCGCGAATCTGCGCCTGAAGCGTCTTCGGCAGCTTCTCGAGCGCGGCGATCGCGGTTGCTTCGTCGACCGGCAGGTTCATGACCCGTGCCCAGACCAGATCAAACGGCATGCCCCTGCCAATGCAAGCGCCATAATGGTCGATCATGTAGATCGCCGCGTCGGCAATCTCGTTGAGGTTGTGGGGCGGAATGTTCGTCGCCATGCCGACGGCGATGCCCGACGAGCCGTTGACCAGCAGATTCGGCAGCTTGGCGGGCAGAACCTTGGGCTCCTTCAGCGTGTCATCAAAGTTGGGCTGGAAGTCGACGGTATTCTTGTCGATATCGACCAGCATCTCTTCCGCGAGAGCAGTCAAGCGTGCTTCGGTATAGCGCATCGCGGCAGGCGGATCCCCATCCACGCTGCCGAAATTCCCTTGTCCGTCGACCAGTGGGTAGCGCATCGAGAACGGCTGAGCCAGACGGACCATCGTGTCGTAGACCGGCGCGTCGCCGTGTGGATGGTACTTTCCGAGAACCTCGCCGACGATACGGGCGCTCTTCTTGTAAGCGGCCGTATGGCTGAGGCCAAGCTCGTCCATCGCGTACAGAATTCGTCGTTGGACGGGCTTCAATCCGTCGCGCACGTCCGGCAGCGCCCGCGCCGTGATCACGCTCATGGCGTAATCAAGGTAGGCACCTCGCATCTCTTCTTCGATTTTGACTAGCCGTACCGTTCCAATATCCACGAGTGGTCCTGCCTGTCTAAGAAAAAGTTCCGAGTGACCAGTAACGAGTCATGAGGTGAGATCTGTCGTCTAGCCACGGATTTCCTTCCCCGAAGGGCACAGATCTGGAGACAAACTATCTCTCTGACTTGTCTCCAGATCTGTGCCCTTCGGGTGAAGATAACGTCTTCGATAGCATGAGCTGACCGCCTTTTCGACGATCGTGAAGGCCGCTTGATCGCCTATGACCTAGGAATTGTACCGAATTTGGCGCAAAAACGCCACGCGCGGGCGAGCAGACGGTTTTTTTCTTTTGCACCGCCGGCGATGAAACGAGCCGGCAACCCTTATCCTATCCTGCTTCCCGGAGGAGAAGGAATTCTCTGGTTCACGCACTCTCGGATGTGGTTGCCCCCAAGGCTCGCCGGACAATCTTCGCAAACTCCTCCGGTCGCTCGTCGTGAGGCAGCAGACCAGCGTTTCCGAGGATCTCGAGCTTGGTATTGGGATTGACATGCAGGAACAGATTACTATCGCTGACCGGCGTGACCTTGGCGCTACGCCCCCAGACCACCGTGACTGGCTGAGTCAAGGTTGGGTAGGTTTCGCGAATGCTCTGGTTCAGCGCACCGGCGACGAAAGCGGCCGGCGCGTAGCGAGCGCCATCCTGGTGGGTCGTCCGGTAATAATCGTCGATCATCTCGTTGGTCACCCGCTTGGGATCGGCGTAGGTACGCTCGGCGAGGAAATAGCGTAGACTCGCCCGTGAAACGAGTGCGTTGTAGACCGCGCTACCGACGATCGGCAAGCGCAGAATTATCCCGAGCACTTTTTGCCAGCCCGCTGGCGGATCTGCCAGTCGCTCCAGACCGGTCGGGCAGATCAGAACGAGCGACCTGACGAGATCCGGCGCTCGCGCCGCAACTTCCACGGCGTAGGCCGCGCTCAGCGAGCTGGCGACAATCGCGGCCGGCTGCTCGACGATCTGGCGCAAGAACGCCTCGATCAAATCGATGTAATCTTTGGCGGTGTAGGAGCGCGCCGGTCGGTCCGAGAGGCCGAAGCCGAGCAGATCGAGCGCGTACACCCGATGGTCCTGGCGCAGCATCTCGAAAAGGCGGCGCATCTCGTAGCTGGACGCCCCGGCGTCGATGCCGTGGATCAGAACAACCGATGTACCTTCGCCGTCAAATTTGTAGAAGACATTGAAAACCTGCTTATCGCGTAGCCAATGGAAGAAACGGCTGGTGCCCGGCAAAGAGCTTTCGAGCGGCCCGGCCTGCCAGCTCAGCCAGGTGTTATACGCCCCCAGCCCGGCCAAGGCGCCGAACACGAGGCCAAGCATCGTGGTAAGTCGGCTCATCGGTCTCCAACCTCCTCGGTCTGGAGCAGAGCAATCTTGGCGAATTGACGTCGACGCCCCCGGACAATCATGCCAGGATGCACCGCGATGACCGCCCGCGGGTTGTCGATCTTCTGACCATCAATCCAGACTCCACCCTGCTCGATCAGTCGCTTCGCGTCGCTCTTGCTCGTCGCCAGCTTGAGCTGGACCAGTAGCTCGACGATCGACCAGTCGCCATCGCGCGGCAAGCTGACCTCCGGGATCTCAACTGGTAGCTCGTGGCGCTGGACCTCGCGCTCGAAGCGCTCCTGCGCCTCCTTCGCCGCCTCGGCCGAATGGAACTGGCTGACCAGGTCGAAGGCAAGCTGCTTCTTCAGATCCATGGGATTCACCGTGCCCTCGGCCATCTGCCGGACCATTTCCTGGAGCCGCTTCTCCGACACGTCGGTCAGCAGCTCGAAGTAGCGGACGATCAGGTCATCTTTGAGCGACATGACCTTGCCATACATGTCGTAGGGCGGCGCGGCCACTCCGATCACGTTGCCGTAGCTCTTGCTCATCTTCCGGCCGTCGGTGCCTTCGAGCAGCGGCGTGGTCAGAACGAACTTCTCCCGGTCCTGGAGCACTCGCACCAGCGTGCGCCCGGCCAGCATGTTGAAGGTCTGATCGGTACCGCCAATCTCGCCGTCGACTTCCAGAGCAACACTATCGTAGCCCTGCAGCAAGGGGTAGAGAAACTCGTGCAGGCCGATCGGCTTGTTCTCGTCCAATCGTCGCTGGAACATCTCGCGCTGGAGCATCTGCTGGGCAGTGAAGTTCGCCGCCAGCTCGATCATGTCGCGTGCGGTGAGCTTGTCCCACCATTCACCGTTGTAGCGTACCTCGACCGGATTGGTCGGCGACCAGACGTCGAGAATCTTTGCCGCCTGCTGCAAGTAAGTCTGGGCGTTATCGAGCACCTCGGCATGGGTAAGCTGGACGCGCATCGCGCTCTTATCCGTCGGATCGCCGATCCGTCCGGTGAAATCGCCGATCAGAACGACGACCTTATGGCCCAGATCCTGAAACTGACGCAGCTTCCGCAGCGCGACGGCGTGCCCAAGATGGATCACCGGACTCGTTGGGTCAACGCCGAAGTAGACGCGCAGCTTCTGCCCCAAGCGCAACCGGTTCTCCAGTTCTTCACGCGGAATCACCTCGACGACCCCGCGATTCAGCAACCGCTCGATCGGGTCAGGCCCGGTTTGGCGCGGCACCGGCAGCTCAACCGTGGGCTGCTCTCGGCTGACGAACGCCGTCCAGACGGTTGCGCCCAGCGTCGTCGCCAGGGCCTCGGCCAGCTCGGTTGCCGCCTGGCGTACCGCCTGATCGGTCGTGCCGAGGAAGCCGTCGATCGGGAAGAAAATGCGCCGGCTTGCCGCGATGACCTTTCCCCGCTCGCCAAGCCGCCAGACCCAGCGACGGGTGCGCACCGCGAGATCGTCGGCGTAGACGATCTCGCCCGGCGGCACCGGCTCCGGCTCAGTATGGCCGAGTGGGGTAAAGGTATCGCCCGGCTGGCTGTAGCGGACCCAGAAGTCACCCCGCAATCGGTCCAGATCGTGGGCACCGATCGGCACGAGATTATCCAGACTCGTCGCGTTGGCCAGATCGACCGCGGGATTGATCCGAGCAACCCCTTCCCCCTCGATCGCCCGCTTGATCAGCGCGTCGATCGAGGGGGGAAACTCACTCGGATTGATCCCCGCCTGACGGAACGCTTCCAGCCACGCTTTCAAGCGGGGATTGGCGTCCAATGGCTGCCCGTCGAGCAACTGTCGCACCTTGCCCACGGCATGGGCGAGCGCCTCGCCTGCACCTGGCGCTGGCCTCTTGTTGTCGACCTGGGTGGCTACGACCACGCCGACGCAGTAATTCGGAAACGCCGCCAGCACCTCGGGTGCGATCCCGAAGCGCATGGGCTGATGTGTCCTCGTTTGTTCAGTCATGCTCAAATGCACTCCCGAATCCCACAAAAAAAGCCCCTCGTCCACCCGGGCGAGAGGCGCATTGCCTTCACGGTACCACCGCGATTCGTCGACGGGCAGCCACCTTTCCGACTGGCCAGCCGACCTCAGAGCGCGCTAACGGGCGCAGCCCGGCCGCGCCTACTGGCTCGCCAAGAGACGAGCGTTCGGGCGGCGACTCCGGAGGGTAATCGCGACGCCAGTCACTACGGGTCTCGCACCAACCGCCCGCTCTCTGGGGGAATCCCTGGCCTCGCACGAGTCTCCATCACCGTCGGTCAGATACATTGTACTGCCCAGTAATGATCTCGGCAAGGCAGCTTTTGAATTAATGGGCCACACTGAATGCCCCGAGAATCTGCCATGCACTTTGAGAGAATCCTGGTACGCTTGAGGCATGACGATGCCACCAGCCAACCGTAAAGCGTATTCGAGCGATGAGAGTGGGCGTTTATCGCGCCGTACCTGACCCTGATGAGCGCGGAGGCATCCCAGCGAGAGCACCCCTTGCGCGAGGTCTTCCATGGTCTGCGCTGGATCGTCCGCTTGGGGTCCGAGTGGCGCGATGCCCAATGACCCGCCGCCTGGCGTGGGACTACGAGCGACTGTAGACCACCCTTGATCGGGATGCATTTCATTGCCTTCGTCTGCCTGATGTTGCATCAAGCCGAGCCCTTGCTCGCTTAAGATTCATAACACGCTCTAACGTCCTACGTAGCTCACCTTTCCTGCGAACGAGCATCGCCCGCGCGAAGTGCCGGGCTAGCAGCGTGGGCAGACACGTCATTGGGGCGACACTTGCCGGACCGAGGATTGGACCGAATGGGTAGTATCGGAAGCTTCCCGCGCCAGTGCGGCAGGGATCTCTCAGGGATCAAGGGCGGACGACACCCTGGCGCCAGGCGAATACGGCGGCCTGCGTGCGATCCGCAACGTGGAGCTTCGCCAAGATATTGCTGACGTGGCTCTTGACTGTCTTCTCGCTGATCACCAGTCGCGCGGCAATCTCCTCGTTGGTCAGGCCGCTCGCGATCAGCCGGAGCACCTCCAACTCGCGCTCGCTCAACTCGGCGAAGGCGTTGGGCTGATCATTGCGCGTCCCGCGCAGCTCCTGGACGACCCGTGCTGCCACCCGCGGATGAAGCACCGCCTCGCCATGCGCGGCCTTCCGGATGGCGTCCACCAGCTCCTCGGACCCGACCTCCTTAAGCAAGTACGAGAGCGCCCCGGCGCGGATGGCCGGAAAGATGTACTCGTCCTGATCGTAGGAAGTGAGGACGAGCACCTGGCTCCGGGGGCTAAGCTGGCGGAGGCGGCGAGTCGTCTCGACGCCATCCATTCCTGGCATCACCAGGTCTACCAGGACGACGTCCGGCGCGTGCTCGGCGGCGAGGTGCAGTGCTTCCTCGCCCGAGGCGGCCGCGCCTACCACCGCTATGTCCGACTGAGTTCCGAGAAAGGCACGCACCCCCTGGCGCACGACCGGCTGATCGTCGACAACGAGGACAGTAATCCGCTCGCTCATAGCTCTCCTTCAGCCTCCGCAATTGATCTTGGGGAACCAGGCGGCACCCGACACGCCCGCACCTCGAGTCGGGTGCCCGCGGGCGTGCTCGCCAGGTGGAATGTCCCGCCGAGCGCTTCGACGCGCTCGCGCATGCTCGTCAGACCTACCCCCTTGCCCAGCACCCGCGTAACGTCAAATCCTCGTCCATTGTCGACGATGGCAAGGGATAGCGCGCCGCGGTCCCACGCCATGTCGACGTCAACACGGGTCGCACCGCTGTGGCGCGCCACGTTGGCCAGCGCCTCCTGAGCGACGCGAAAGAAGGCTTGCTCAACCTCCGGCGGCACGCCGCGCGCGTCCTGCGCGCGGACCTCGGCGACGATGCCTGTCCGACGCGACCACTCCCGAACCCAGGTATCGAGCGCGGCCGCCAGGTCCTGATCGGCTAACGCAGCCGGCCGCAGCTCCCGGATTAAGGCGGTGAGCTCGCCCTGCGCCTGCCGGGTGAGCCGCTCCGCCTCGACCAGGTACTCACGCGCGGTCGCGGGGTCGCTCTCGAGCAGTGTACGCGCCGCCCCGACCTGCATGCCGACGGCGAAGATTTGCTGCTTCACCGCGTCGTGAAGATCACGAGCCAGGCGCTGGCGTTCTTCGACCACGGCGACGTACTCGCGAGCCCGGAAAAGAGCGCGAAGCTCCTCGGCCATGCGGTTCAACTGGCGGGCATGCTGGCCGAGCTCGTCGGCGGAGGTATCACGAGCCACGACGTCCAGGTCGCCCCGGCTCCAGGCCTCGACCGCGTCGGTGAGGACCCGCAGGCGTCGGGTGAGCCAGCGCGCCCAAACGTAGCCGAACAGCGTGCCTAGAAAGCCAAAGAACGCGGTCAGGGCGATTGCACTGGCGAGAAACGCCCCCGCGCCGTGGCTCAAGAACTCCTTCCGTGTCGCGGCCAGATCCGGGAGGAGGACCAAGGCCCCCAGGATTTGCCCGTCGCGTGTGATGGGAGCGGCAGCGGCGACGCTGCCATCCGGTCCACGGATCGCGCGATGGGCAGGATTGGGATCATCCGCGAGGGCCGCACGGACGACGGATTGCGCTGATCGGGAAAGGTGGCCGGCGAGATCCTCGCCCGCCTTTGCCCGACCGGAGTTCGCCGAGGCCAGCGTCCGACCATCTCGATCGACGACCACGAGGAGCAGGCTCGCGCCGCTGGTCACATCCACGTCGAACGGGAGCCGGAGATAGGTCTGACGCATTCGACCGACGAGCCAGTTCTGGAGCCCACCTACATCCGGGGGCGTGCGAGAAAGGTAGGGCACGGCCTCCGGGGCAACGCCGTCCAGGGCGTTCCCAAGCAGCGCTGCAAAGTCGGGCGAGCCAATCCAGGCCTGGACGAGAGCGAAGAAAGCGACCTCGACGGCAAGGACAGTGAGGACGGTAATCAGAGCGTAGGACAGGGTAAGTCGCCAGCGCAGCCGGCGTATCGCCCCGAGCGATGGCCCCATTCCGTCCTCCCGTTGCATCGACCGCGTGTCCTCATGTCCACTTTATCCTATACCACGCGCGGCCGGATCTCATCTCACTCGTAGCGTAAGGCGTCAATCGGGTTGAGCCGAGCCGCGCGCTGGGCCGGGTAGATGCCGAAGAACAGGCCAACGGCGAGCGCGAAGCCGAGAGCGATGAGCGCGGTGCCCGGGCTGACCGAAGCAGAGATGACCCCGCTCAGGGTGACTAATCCCGCCAGGCCAGCCCCCAGGCCGAGGCCGATCAGGCCCCCAAGGAGTCCGATCACTATGGCCTCGGCGACGAACTGGAGCAGGATGTCGCTCGGTTGCGCTCCCACCGCCTTGCGGAGGCCGATCTCGCGGGTTCGCTCGGTCACGCTGACGAGCATGATGTTCATAATCCCGATTCCACCAACGACGAGCGAGACGCCCCCGACGGTGCCGAGAAATAGACTGAATACCGTCGAGACGGTATTTAACGTGCTCAGGAAGGCCTCTTGATCTATCACCCCGAAGTCGTCTTGGGATCCGTCGGCCTTGAGATGGTGCCGCTCGCGCAGGAGGGCGTCGATGCGGTCGGTAATTGCCGGTAGGTCAGTGCGATCGGTCGCCGCGAGAGCGATCGAGGACACCCGATAACCGTTGCTGTCCGGGCTGCGCCCGTCGAAGAGGACCTTCTGAGCCAGACCCAGCGGCACTAGGGCGCGGTCGTCCACCGAGCCGAAAGCGGTGCCCCCCTTCGGCGCCAAGACGCCGACCACCCGCAGAGCGTGACCATTAATCCGGACCCGCTGGCCGACCGCCGCGCCTTTCCCGAAGAGCGCCGTGGCGAGGTTACTCCCCAGGACGATGACTGGCGAGTCTCCCTGCACATGGTCGTTCGTCAGGAAGCTGCCCTGAGCAACCCTAAGACCCTGGATCTCTGGATACGTTGCCAGGACCCCGACCACGGCCGCGTTTTTGTCCGCAGACGGCGCGACCAGGTCGGCGTTCCCTTGGAACTCCGGGGAAATTCCAGCTAAGGGAAGGTGAAGCGCAGCGATGGCGTTCATGTCGGCGGTCGTCAACCCCGCGCTCGTCGCCGAGCGATTCGGCCCGTCGTCCGTCGGGGCCTGGGGTATGATCGTGAGAAGATTCGTCCCCAGCGACTGGACCTGGCCGGTGATCGAGGCACTGGCGCCGCCTCCCACCGCGAGCAGCGCCACGACCGAGGCCACTCCGATGATCACGCCGAGCATCGTCAAGAGCGAGCGCATCCGATTCGCGAGTAAGCTTTCAAACGCCACCCGTAAGATCTCGCCGAGCGCGGGGGTGCCAGCCACCGCCGGGATCGGTGCGAGACCGTCGACGTCGCTCGCCACGGTGGCCATCGTCACTGGTCGTTCTTCATTCGTCAGCATGGAAATTCTCCTTTTACCGATCCTGCGTTCATTCTAGCCCGCGCACGCCAGAGAGAGCCAAGCCGAGCGCCGTCTCCAACCGAGGACCGTCAACTCGATCACGCAGCGGCTTGGTCGGTGTCCCGTCGGCGACCAGCTCGCCATCGCGAACGGTGAGGACACGATTGGCATAGGCCGCCACGTCCGGCTCGTGGGTGACGACGACGACCGTCAGCCCCTCCGCGCGGTTTAGCCGCCGCAGGATCTGCATAATCTCCTCACTCGTCTTTGTATCCAGCGCGCCGGTCGGCTCGTCAGCGAGAATTACCGCCGGGCTGCCGACGAGGGCTCGGGCGATGGCGACACGTTGCTGTTGCCCACCGCTCAGCTCATTCGGACGGTGATTCATCCGTTCGGCCATGCCAACCTGCCGCAGCGCCACCGTTGCCCGCCGATGGCGCTCCCCGGCATTGACGCCTCGGTAGATCAGTGGCAGCTCCACGTTCCGAAGGGCCGTCTGACGGGGCAGGAGGTTATATTGCTGGAACACGAACCCGAGCTTCGCCGCGCGGACGCGGGCGAGGTCCGCGCCGGAGAGATGCTCGACCTCGACCCCATCCAGACAGTACCGCCCGGACGTCGGCGTATCCAAGCAACCAAGCAGATTCATCAGCGTGCTCTTGCCGCTGCCACTCGGCCCCATGATCGCCACGAACTCACCCCTTTCGATCCTGAACGCCACGCCCCTCAACGCCCGGACTTCCACGTCGCCGATGTGATAGGTCTTGCGCAGGTTTTCAACGTCGATCATCGCATCCATTCTTCACCCCCGCACTAGTGCCCGAAAAAGCTGTTGCTGGAATGGCTGGCACCCGTGGTAGGCAGGGCGATCACCCGGTCGCCCGCGGTCAGGCCGCTGGTGATCTCGGTCATGGCCCCGTCGGTCAGGCCAGTCGTCACCTCGATATCCTGTATCGCCTTGCCGTCGACGCTCGGCCGCTCCACAATGTGCCCGGCCCCCTTGGGCAGGAGCGCGGTCGAGGGCACGAGGATCACGTTATCGTGATGGGCGGTCGTGATCTCGACATTTGCCGTCATCCCGACCCGCAGGGAGGGATCGTCTCCGGGAAAGCTCACCCGCACGAGGAAGGTCTCGACGCCATTCGTGACTTGAGCGGCTGGCGCGATGTAGCTCACAGTGCCCTTCGCGCTCCACCCGGCGAGCGAATCGCTGGTCAGAGTTGCTGGCTGGCCTACCGCGACCTTCACGACGTCGTTCTCACTCAGCTTCAAGTCCACGTGCACCGTGCCGCGGTCGACCAGGGTCGCGATGACGGTCCCACCCCCCACCGAGCTACCTGGGACGACATTCACCGCCGAGACGATACCGGCGAAAGGTGCCTTCAAGATCGCGTTCTCCAGACTGAGTCGGGCCTGCTTCAGGGATTGTTCTGCTTGGCTAACGTTCGCTTGCTGGATAGCCAGATCCGTGTCCGTCGCGGGCGCGGTGAGCTTAGCCAGATTTGCCTTCGCTTGATCGACACTTGCCTTCACTACGGCGAGATCCTCCGGAGTCACCGAGGTCTCGGCCTTGACCAGGCTGGCCTTCGCCTCGTCCACCTGCGATTGCGCTGACTGGCGGCTCGCCGCGGTTGGTCCGGCTTTCACCTGAGCTAGCTTGGCATGCGCACTATCAAGCCCTGCCTGCGCGCTACGGACGGCTTGCTCAGCCGCCGCAAGTTGTGCCGCGGTGGGCGGCTCTTTCACCTGCGCTAGCTTCGCTGCCGCCTGGTTCACCGCCGTCTCCTGCGCGGCGACGGTCGCGTTCGCGCTCTGGCAGACTCCGCCTTGGCCACGCGACGGGCCACAGGTCGCGTCGCGGCTGAGTTGTGCCGACCACAGCGAATCCTTTGCCTGCTCCAGCGCGAGCTCGGCGTTCTGGACGTCCTCCGGTTTCGGCTGTGCTTTCAGGTCAGCGAGGTCCTTCTGAGCCGAGGCGAGCTGAGACTCTGCCGATCGTACAGTCGCCTCTGCCGCGGCGACGTCGCTCGGGGTCGGCCCAGCCAGGGTATCCTTGAGGTTTGCCTCGGCACTTCGGAGAGTGGCTTGGGCATTAGCCACGTCGGCGGCCGACGGGCCGGCAGCGAGCTTGTCGTAGCTGGCCTGGGCCGAAGCGAGTTGGGCGCGGGCCGCCGCGACATCCTCGGAGTTGGCGTTGCCCTTCTGGGCCTGAGCGAGCCGTGCCTGCGCCGCGACCAGGTTCGCCTCGGCGCTGGCGACCTGCGACTGTAGGATCCGATCGTCAATACGAGCTATCGGTTGGCCTGCAGCCACCATGTCGCCTTCATGGACGAGCACGTCGGTCACTGTGCCGGTCGTCGAGAAGGTCAGGTCGAGCGTCTTCGCCGCGGCGACGGTTCCGATCCCATCTACGCTGGCGGTGATCCCACCGCGCGTCACCGCGACAGTCGGCGGGAGAGCCGGCGCGCTTGGGCCGACCAGGGCGCGGAGGGTACCTGTCGTCAGTCCGACGCCGAGCAACCCGGCCACGACTAGGCCGGCACCCGCGACGCGCCAGCGCCGAGGAATGCCAGTCGTACGAGGGGTTTCTGTGATTGTTGCCATTTCAGTTTCCTTTCTCCGCTCTCGGCGGATCATTTGGTGTCGGTTACACTTACGCCAAGTGCTGGCGGATAGACTTCTCCTGGTTGGTGCAGGAAATCATGGCGATGTCTCCCTTTAATTATTCCGCGCTATCTACGTGCAGTATCCGTGGTCGTGGCTTCCATGCCATCGGTCCGCAGATGCATGTCAGGTCGGTCTGCGGACCGATTCGGGGAATCTCGTATGAGCACTGTGAATGGCTTGGATTGGATCGGCCAGGCAAAATGACGAGATCCTCGCGCTTACCGAGGCGGACCAGAGGCATCTCTGCGAGCTTGGCTGGAAAACGAGCGCGGTACTGCTCCCGCCAGACTGCTATTTGAATCACTCCTGTGATCCCAACGGGAAGATCCGGTGCGTGAGTGTCTGATGCGGCTGTTGCGAATGCATCCGAATTGGGCGTTGGACTTCGAGGACGAGGTCTGGCGGAGTCGCATGTGCGATCCGAAGATGGGAGCTCGGGTCAAGCCCCGTCTTCACTCTGCCAGTCCGCGTTGAGCCTTTCCTGATCACGGTGAGGCGCCAGATAGCCTTCCTTATCAAACTACTTCACTCGCTCCAAGTGACGTTCCCCATGGTGTATAATGGGGTTAACCCTCTCATCAAGGAGAGATCTCATGTACCGCACCAATATTTATCTGGATCCTGAGCAAGTACGTGCGCTGAAGCATCTGGCTGCCGAAGAAAACTGCAGTCTAGCCGAACTCATTCGGAGGGCGATCGATCAGTACATCGCTAACCGAGCGGGCGACGATGCTACCTGGCACGAACGCCTCGATGCGTTTCTTGCCCGGGTGAGAGAAGGATTACCTCGCGACGTTTCCCCAGAGGAAATCGAGGCAGACATTACTGCCGCCCGCGAGGAGGTCCGACAGCTCCACCGTGAGCCGAGCCGTCGTTGACACGAACATCTGGATATCCGCCCTCCTCAATCCGCTCGGGCAACCGGCCCGAGTGCTCCAGGCATTAGAGGAGGGACAATTCGAACTGGTCGTAAGCGAGCCGATGCTCAGCGAAGTAGAGGAGGTTTTGCAACGACCAAGGATTGCTCGGAAATATGGCCTGCGCCCGGACGCCGGTTCTGAGCTCGCAGGTCGTCTTCGACGGCGGGCCGTCCTAGTACCCATCACTCGCACATTGCGTCTATGTCGTGACCCCGACGATAACCTCGTGATCGAAACCGCTGCTGTGGGTCAAGCAAGCGTCCTCGTGACCCGGGACGACGACCTTAAGGCTGACCGCGATCTCGTACAGGTTCTTCAGCGCGCGGGGATTGCCGTGCTGAGCGTGCG
>JAJPIK010000040.1 GCA_021324795.1 Chloroflexota bacterium | reverse complement strand
TGGGGCCCTCCCTTGATCAGCAGTCTCGGGAGACCATCTGGTCATCCCCGGCAACCATTGTTGCCAGAATCACCCCTTTATTCGTCAAAGAATTTCGCCGGCGACAGAGAGCACAGCAAGCGATATGTCCCGACTTGGGTTGCCTGGAACCAGAGGGTGGTGTAGCGTCCGGGCAGCACGTCGGCGTGGAGTCGAAAGTCCGGTACGTAAAAGTCGTGAATCACATCCTGGGAGATCATCGTTAGTCGGACCGGCTCTCCGACCGGTACGTGGAGCTCGTCGATCTCCTGCTGGCCTTGGGGATATTGCACTGACCACATCCATTGCCTCGCAACGACGTCGATGTCAATGGCATTCGGCGGCGGGGCTTCCATCGTCATGTAGAGACGGGTGGCGACGTAGTAGACGCCCATCGCCAGAATCAATGGCACCATGATGAAGGCAAACTCGAGACGGTGCGAGTCCCGGATCTCGGCGGGCACTTGATCGTCGGAGCGGCGCCGATACTTGATCACGAAGACGATGATCAGTCCCGCAATTCCGAGGGCGAAGAAGAGCGCGAGGACAAGCATCACCAGAACCAGGGTATCGACTGGTCCAGCCACGGTCGAGGCTTCGGTTGGGAAGAGAGGCAGGGTTGATCCCACGCGCTAACCTATCCGATTCAAATGTGTCATCAATGCTCCAACTCCTCCGTTGCCCGACCCGAGCTGGCACCGGATGGTACTGTCGTGCCCGTATCCTGGTAGCCTTGCTGGTTGCCCGGTCGGGTGGGCAAACCCTGCTCAACGACGAGCGCCATAGCACGGTCGATCGGGATCCGAACAACCCCATGGGCACGGTCAACCCAGGCGTAACTATTCAAGATCATGTCTTCCTGGGCCCGGATTGCGCTCAGCGTTTGTCCCGGCTGGGTTTCCAGCCGCGGCGGCGGTGGGAGTGGAGTCGGGGGACTTTCACTGATTACCTCGCCGGGTGGCGGAAGTTGAAGCTGAGGGCCGGTCCCGGTTAAAGCAAAGAAAAGAATGGTAGTAATGACAACCACCAGACTCAGTACGACGACAAAACCGATTCCGACGAGCAAGACAGATCGCACGCTCGCGTCTTGCCGCTCGAAGTCTGGCCGTGAGTTTTCTACCGTGCCCTCACCCCATTGGCCGCGGCCAATGGGGTGAGGGCCTTCTGGCGTTCGATGTGAACGCCGCGCGATCCTACTGACGCCCCAAAAGATTACCACCGTGATGGCAGCGCCGATTGCGTAAGAGGCCACGGTCAGCAGTGTGTGGCTTTCGATCTGCCGCTCAGGCATGGGCAACCTCCTCGAGGCGGTGGCGAAGCTGGCCGGCGAAAGCAGCAAGCCAGATGCCCCCGATGCCGATGACCGTGGTGAGGTCGAGCCAGTGCGCGGGAAGCGCGACCGGTGGGAAGCTCGGCTCGACGAGCCAGATCAGCTCGAGCAGACGGCCGACGATTAACAGTCCGGCGAGCAGACTCATCGCCCGGGCGCTGCGCTTGACATCACGCGAGAGCAACGCACCGAATGGGATCACGAACTGCGAGCCGATGATGGCGATCCCGAGCCACTGCCAACCATCGCTCAGCCGGTGCAGGTACCAGGGGATCTCGACGTTGAGATTGCCAACCCAGATCAAGAGGAATTGAGAGAATGATAGATACGCCCAGAGCATGACCAAGGCAAGCAGCAAGTCCCCGAGATCATTCAGCACGTGCGAGAGCGCCGTCGACGGGAACAACTCTCCATCGCCAAGGCGGCTGACCACGAGGATCACCAAGGAGAAACCCACGAGCAGGTGGCCGGCCGCGACCATCGCCGGAAAGATGCTGGAGCTCCAGGTCGGCTCCAGCGACATGACCCAGTCGATCACGGCGAACGAGACGGTCAAGCCGACCAGGATCAGCCCCCCGGCGCCAAGACACCGTAGCCTGCGGTCAGGACGCCAGGTGAGGGTATCATCCAGACCGTGCGCTCCTGGGTCTGACCAGCGGCTCATCAAGAGACCGACGACGATCCAGGTCACCAGGAAGAGCGCCGCGCGCACCAGGAAAAACGGCACGTTGAGGTAGATTTGCTGGTGCGGTAGCGCCAGATCGAGGGGCGCAGCATTGGGCTGGGCCCAGACGTAGAGGTCGGGAACACCGATGGCGACCGGTACGAACAGCCCTGCCAGGAGCGGAAGCGTTCCGGCTCCCGCGATGACGACGTCGCGAATCGCGGCGGCCCAGGCGCCTCCCGTCACGTAGGAGATCAGACCCATTCCCAGGCAACCCAGAACGATGCCTAGCCAGAGCAGGTATGCGACCAGGTAAGAGCGAAAGAATTGGCGGTGATCGATGAACGCGCCCGCCACTGATACGATGAGCGCGGCGACCCCCACGGCCTTCCCCCACCTTTGGAGACGCTGGAGCACGGCCCGAGCTACTGGCCTAGGCTCGGCTTGCCCTCGTGACTGCGGGGTATTCACGGCCCCGTTCCGGGTGTCAGCGTACTGACCAGGATTGGGCCATTGCTCGACTCTAGTTGACCGCGAATCGCCACCGGAACGTCCGCGATTGGCGCATTCTCGCTGAACTGGAGTGCACGGATGTAGGCGACGATCAGCCAGCGGTCGCGGGGCGGAATCTGCTCCTTGTAGTCCGGCATGTCACCGTAGCCATTTGTGATCACGTCGAAAAGGTGACCTACTGGCGCCTGGCGCAGTCGATCGCTATGAAACGTGGGTGGCGTGCTGAAGCCGCGCGCCACGACGGGGCCATCGCCATCGCCGGTCCGACCATGGCAGGGAGCACAGTAGATGTCATAGCGCTCCCGACCTCGATCGAGGTCAGGGAGGGTAATCGTGAACGGGAAGGTCGTGACCAGCTTGCCCTGGCTGGTCTTGCCGGTCTCGAACTCCACGTCATCCTGGAGATAGCCGCGCGGGACCGTATCAGATTGCGGAGAGAGAGCAGACGCGCCATTGGTGAAGAAGCGGCTCGGATCGAGCGGATTTTTCCTCGGCTGGTCCACCATCTTCTGCCATCCCGACGAGCATCCCGCGATGACAAGGATAACCAGGAGGAGAACGGCAACTGCGGTAACATAGCTGACTCTATTTCGGAACATCCTGCACCTCGCACGCACCCCGGCTCAGCAGAAAATGCCGCGTCTCCGATGGCTGAAAGAGTGGATCCCTCGCTTCAATCAACAGAAAGAACCCATCCCGGGTCACGCGTGCGAAGCTCGGTGCATTGAAGACCGGATGGTAAGGTTGAGGGAGGCCGTCGAGGGCGAACATACCGACTACCCCGGCGAGCACGGCAAACAGGACCGTCATCTCAAAGGTTACCGGAATGAACGATGGAATACTAGCGAGCGGTCGTCCGCCGACGTTGATCGGGTAAGCGATAACCGAGACCCAATACTGGAAGAGGAAACTGCCCACTCCCCCGACGATGCCGCCGATCAGGAAGATCAGTGGCAGGGGAGTGCGCCGAAACTCGAGCGCCTCGGCAAGCCCCTCGATTGGGAAAGGTGAGAAAGCATCCATCGCGCGATAACCAACCGCGTAAGCTTCTCGTGTCGCCGCGACGAGTACCTCCGGGCTGGAAAACTCGGCTAGCAAGCCGTAAAGCGCGGCCTGCGAGACCGTCGAGTTGGTTACCCCACGTTGCCTCCTGAATGCATCTGATGCACCAGTTCTTTGACCTCGAAGGCAGCGATCATTGGCACAAAGCGACTGAACAGGAAGAGGAGGCAGACAAAGAGGCCAATCGTGCCGGCGAGCGTCGCTAAGTCCCACACCGTTGGGTTATAGTACCCCCACGACGAGGGCAGGAAGTCCTGCGCAAGGCTAGTGACGATGATGACGAACCGCTCGATCCACATGCCGACGTTGATAAACGTCGAGACGATCAACAGACCGATCACGCTCGTCCGGACGCGGCTGAACCAGAGCGCCTGGGGAACCAGCACATTACAAAGGAACAAAGCCCAGAACCAGCCAGAGTATTGGCCGAAAGCGCGGCTCATCTGGGTAAACTCCTCGTATGGATTCCCGCCATACCAGGCTATGAACCATTCCATGACGTAGCCGTAGGTGACGACGAGTCCACTCGCGAGCATGACCTTCGCCATGCTGTCCAGATGCCACGTCGTAATGTAACCTTCGAGATGATAGGCCCAGCGAAGGATAACCGTAATCGTCAGGACCATGGCGAAGCCGGAGTAGATCGCCCCGGCGACAAAATAAGGAGGGAAGATTGTCGAGTGCCAGCCGGGAAGGATCGATACGGCGAAGTCGAAACTCACGATGCTGTGGACCGACACGACGAGGGGGGTCGCAAGCGCGGCGAGGAGTAGATAGGTATCTTCGAAGCGTCGCCAATGGCGTGCCGAGCCCCGCCAGCCGAGCGCGAGGACACCATAGACGACCTGGCGGAGCCGGCCGCGCGCCCGATCACGTATCGCAGCGAGATCGGGCACCATCCCGACGTACCAGAAGATCAGCGAAACGGTGAAGTAGGTCGCCACGGCAAAGAAATCCCAGATGAGCGGGCTGCGAAATTGCGGCCAGACGCCCATCGTGCTTGGATATGGGATCAGCCAGTAAAAAAACCAGGGACGGCCAAGGTGGAGAAGCGGAAACAGCCCAGCGTTCGCCACGGCGAAAATGGTCATCGCCTCAGCAAAACGGTTGATCGAGGTCCGCCAACGCTGGCGCACGAGCAGCAGGATCGCCGAGATCAGCGTGCCGGCGTGGCCGATCCCGATCCACCAGACAAAATTGATGATTGCAAAGCCCCAGGCGACCGGGATGTCGATGCCCCAGATACCAACACCCACGGCTAAAAGATAGGTGACCGCGACGAGAAGCAGCATGACCAGGCTAAAGGATACCGCGAATCCCCAAAACCAGAACCGCGTCGGGCGCGGAGCTAGGACGATCCCGGCAATTTTGTCCGTCACTGAGTCGTAGGCCAGGTTTGCCGCGAGGACAGGATGATCCTCCTCGGCTGGCCGGGTGCGGGTCGTCTCGGTCACCATGGCCGGCTCACTCCACCACCTGCGGATTCGGATTACGGATCGCCGCGAGGTAGGTCGTCCGGGGCCGCGTGTTCAAGTCGCCGAGGAGCGTATAGTTGAGCGCGGTGCGCTTGAGCTGCGAGACCTTGCTATTCGGATCGTTGACGTTGCCGAAGACAATCGCCTGGGTCGGGCAAGCCGCCTGACATGCCGTCAAAACGTCGCCGTCGTGAATCGGTCGTCCAGCCTCCTCGGCATCGATCCGGGCAGCGTTGATCCGCTGGACACAGTAGGTGCACTTTTCCATCACCCCGCGCTCGCGGACGGTGACGTCTGGATTGTTCAGCAATTTGAGGCTCGGAGTCGTGTAGTCGGCATACTGGTAAAAGTTGAAGCGACGGACCTTCCAGGGGCAGTTGTTCGAGCAATACCGGGTACCAACGCAGCGGTTGTATACCATGTCGTTCAGGCCTTCGTCGCTGTGAACGGTGGCTCCAACCGGACAAACCAGCTCACATGGAGCATTCTCACACTGCATGCAGGGAACCGGCTGGGCGAAGGAGACCGGATTCGCGGCGTTCCCTTGATAATAACGGTCGACCCGAATCCAATGCATGATCCGCTCGCGACGGACTTGATCCTTACCGACAACGGGAATATTGTTTTCGGCTTGGCAGGCGATCTCACACGCCTTACAGCCAATGCAGGTGCTCAGGTCGATCGCCATCCCCCATGCATAGCCCGGATAAGCCACCGGTGGGTACAGCGAGCCGTCTGGCCCGCCAGCCGCCGCCGGGGCAAAGCGGGGGTCGGCACGATACTGCGCCAGCGTCGCATTGAGCAGGATTGGCCGACCTTCCATCGTTTGCTGGCCCTGAGTTCTCGCAAGCGGATACTGCTGACCGACTGGGCGCAGCGTGAGACCAGTGTCAAACCAGGACGCCTCGGAAGTCCGCAGGAGGTAGGCGTTGAAGCCAACCCCATTGCCAATTTTGCCCGCCCGCGTCCGGCCGAAGCCCAGTTGGACCGTCACCGCCTCGTCTGGATGGTCCGGTGTGACCCAGACCGGCGCCCGCACGGTCCGACCACGGTAGGTAAGCTCGACCAGGTCTTCGCTTTTCAGGCCGAGGCGCCGGGCCGTCGCCGGGCTAAGCTGGGCAACGTTATCCCAGGTCAGCGTTGTTAGTGGCTTTGGCAGCTCCTGGAGCCAGCCATTGTTCGCGAATCGCCCATCGTGAACCGTTGGATCCGGCCGGAAGATGATCTCCAGGTCAGGCGGAGCTGGAGGAGGACTGGGAGCGCCAGCTTCCCGCTGGCGCGAGCCCGACTGAGCGGTGAGCTTGACGTTCTTCTCCGACAGCGCCGTATCCGCAACCAGGCCATTGCTCAGTGAGGTCCGCCAGAATTGCTGGAAGTCAGTTCCGGTGTACCGGCGCTGCCAGTACCCCTGCACCACCTCGAGGCTGGTCGGTTCACCCGCGCCGATGACGATTCCGAGAAGTTCACTGATGGTCTTCCCACCGTAAAGTGGAGCGATTGTTGGTTGGAGGATCGTCACCGTACCGTCGAAAGCCCGAGCGTCGCTCCAGGCTTCGAGTTCGTGTGCCTGGGGAACGTGCCAGGTGGTGAGCGCCGCCGTTTCATCCTGGTAGAGCCCGAGGTGCACGCTCATTGCAACCTTGGTAAGCGCATCCCCGAAGCTCAGATCAGCGGGCGCATAGTAGACCGGGTTGCTCCCAAGGATCAGGAGCATGTCGACCTGGCCCGCCCTCATCGCCCGGGCAAGATCACGCAGCGAGGCAGTCTGGTCGATCGGATTCGCCGCGACCGGATCGGTGTAAAAGATCGTTTTCCCGACGTTGCCTAGGAGCTGATTAAGACGGTGCCCAAGCAGGTGCACTGCTGCTGGCTGCTGGTCGCCAACCACGATCACGCTCGTCCCTTGATGCGCATCGAGGTCCTTGGCAATCGCCGTCAAGGCCTGAGCCGACAGGGCATTGGTCGTACTGCCGGGAGAAATCACGTCGGACAGACCCAGTTTCGCCGCCACCGCGGCGGCAACCACCGCCACGTCACTGGCACGGACTGGCCAGCGATGGTCGGCAACGGCGCCAGTGATCGTGGGAGAACTCTCGACAGAGTAGAGCCGACTCATGTTAGTGCGACCGGTGGCGATTCGCCGGGTCTCGGCAAAGTCGTGCGCGTAGCGCAGGTGGCCGGGAAAGACTCCGAGAAAGTCGGCGTCAAGCGCGAGAATGACTTCGGCCTGATCAAACCGATACTGGGTCTCGACGTATTCGCCAAACGCCTGAAGCGCGCCATTCAATGGGTTATCCCGGTTGACGGGATCGTACTGGTGCCAGGTGGCGTGGGGAAACTGTTCGAGCAGTCTTTGAAGCTGATCGGCAAGTGATGGCGAGGTGACGGTCTCAGTAAGGACACGCAAACCGACGCCTCCGCGTGACCTTTGATCATCGAGGCTTGAGGTGAGAGCCTGGAGAAAGTCGTCCCAGGATCGAGGCTGTCCGTTGTTCAGAATCATCGGGGACCGGTCGGGATCGTAGAGGGTCAGCACAGTAGCCTGGCCGAACACGTCGGTGGCGCCGAGACTGGCCGGGTGATTCACGTTGCCTTCGACCTTGATCGGTCGGCCCATCGTCGTTTTGACCAGGATCCCGAAGGCGTACCCGCCGAGCACCGTCGCCGAGGCGTAGAAGAGCGACTTGCCGGGGATGATCTCCTCGGGCTGACGCACGTACGGCACGATCGATTTTGCCGGCTGGATACTACAGGCGGTCAGGCCCATCAGTCCCAGCGACGCTCCCATGAGCCGCAAGAACTGCTGCCGGTCGATTCGATCTCGCTTCACCGGTTCCCCCTTATCTGGACGACGCTGCCTCATTGGTGGCAGGTCGAACAGCTTATCTCCGTCCGGACCTTGTATTTCTGCGCGAGCTGCTGCTGCAAAACCGCGTAGTTGGGCGGCGGCTGCCATTCGAGATTGAAAACCTCCGAGCGCGGCCGAACCTGTTTCTCTGGATCCATATGGCAGTTGATGCAGAACTGCATCTGGAGCGATTCGGCCTTAGCAGTCAGCGGCATGTCGTCGACCTGGCCATGACAGCTCACGCAACCGATCCCCTTCTGAACGTGAATGCTGTGATCAAAATGGACGTAATCGGGCAGGCGATCCACCCGCGCCCAGACGATCGGCTTGCTGGTCTGAAAGCTCTCGCGGACCGGGGCAAGCACCGGACTATTGGCCAGAATCTGAGAGTGGCAATTCATGCAGGTCTTGGTATCAGGCATGCCAGCAAACGATGAAGTCTCAACCGTCGTATGGCAATACCGGCAGTCAATTCCGTCGTCGATCACGTGATGCTTGTGGCTGAACGGAACCGGCTGTTCTGGCGCGACCCCAACCTGGGTGACCCACGGGGAGCGGACGTAAAGGAAGGCCGTGACCGAAAGACCAAGAGTGAGAACGGCTGCCCCGAGCAAACTGAAGTGGGCAACGGCGTTAGCCCGGGGCCCAAAGACCTGAGACACGTCATCCCTGCTTCGATCGGCCTGGTCGGCAGCTCAACCGTGTGCTCCCGTATCATCGAGGACACATTCGCTCAATCGACGGTGAGCGTGGTGCATTAGCATCAATGATGCTAATGGCAGCATGGACAAAGCGTGAACGCGGGGCTGATCGGCATGAACGACCTATGACAAAAGAGCGCCTGAACGGACGTTTGGAGGATAAACTGCCAAGCTTGCTAGAAGCTGGTGCTCCCAGTTACCTCGACCGCTTCCGTCGAGAGCAAAGGAATGTTCACGGTCTGCCGCTTGAGACGGACCCGGTAGTGATATTTGCCGGCGTGATACAGGCTCCGACCCCAAAGAATCGGCCGGCCGTCGTTGGTAAAGGTGGTGCGCTCGACCTGGAGAAGCGGACTTCCGGGTCTAACGTCCAGAAGACGGGCAACCTTCGCCGGCGCGGCGATCGCGGTCATCATTTGCTCGCCTTCGCCAAGCAAGATGCCAAAGCGTCGCTCCAGTAGCCGATAGAAAACGGCCTTATCGAGATCCTCGTTCGTGAGCTGGGCAGCCAAGAACTCCGGCCAGACAGTAAGCTCGTAACAGATCGGATCGCCATCGGCGAAACGCAACCGCTCAATAACGAGCGCCCGCTCGTCCGGGTGTAGGCCCAGCGCGACGACTGCTTCAGTCGGCGGTGATCCGAAACGCGACTCCACGACTCGTGCGCTGGGAACCCGTCCCTGCGCCAAAATTTCCTCGGTGAAGCTCTTAAGCGGTCCAAGTTTTTCTTCGATGCTCGTCCCTTTGACTACTGTCACTCGACCCTTGTGTTTGAGAATCAGTCCTTCCTGAGCTAACTCGCTCAGCGCCTGACGTACGACGGTTCGGCTGACTTCATAACGAGCACAGAGTTCGGCCTCCGAGGCTAGTTTGTGCCCAACCGGTGGATCACCGGCCATGATCCGCGCGCGCAACAGCTCGCGCAATTGGACGTAAAGAGGTAAAGGCAAACGTGGATCTGGCCGGGATCCAAGTGCAACGGTAGCTTTCATGGGTGTCCTGCATTTTTGGCTTGAGCATGTGTATCCTATCATGATAGGAATTCGCTACGCAATGAAAAGTGATTGATTTGCCAATACTTATCATGATAGGATGCGACTTGACCGATTGATCTATTGTGCATGAGGGGAACATACGTCCCATGGCTGAAGTCACTGATCAACCGAAAAAACACGCCCGGGTCATCCTCGTCGGCTGCGGCCGGCAGGCCAATCGGGCAATCTATCCCTGCGTCGCCGCGGCAAGTGATCTCTTCGAAGTCCTCGCGACCTGCGACCTCGTCGAGTCACTCGCCCAAGCTACCGCTCGGCGGGTCGGCGCGCCGCGTGTCTACACCGACGTGAACCAAGCGATCGAGGAATGCCAACCCGACGGTGCCTTTGTCATTGGCCCGCCGGGAATGCAGGAGAAAGTGGCCGCACAGGTGCTCGAGCACGGCATGCCGGTTTTCACCGAAAAGCCATCCGCGCCGACCGTGGCGGGCGCACGCAAGCTGCGCGATCTAGCGCGTGCCCGCAGCACCTGGGGGCAAACCGGTTTTATGAAGCGCTTCAATGATGCCTACCGTGCCGCCCGAGCGTGCCTTGACCGGCCCGAATTCGGCAAGCCACTCTTCCTGGAAAAACACTTTTACGCGACCAATCCGACGCGCCAGGCCGGTCAATCCGACGAGGATCTGCTCTGGCTGCTCCTGATTATGCAGGGGACCCACGCCTTTGACGTGGCCCGTTTCTTCCTCGGCGACATCGACAGGATCAGTGCTCAGGCGCGGTTTGGCAGAGATGGCACCTGCGCCATGTCCGCCCAGGTGAGCTTCACCTCGGGTGCCATGGGCACGGTGCAGGTCAACAACCTAGGTGGGAATGGCAATGCCCGTTATCTCGTCGATGTGATGGGCGATGGTCGAGCGCACGTCCGCGTCGACGATATGCGACGCGTCACCTACCACGGCAGTCGGTGGAACCCAACCCCAACATCCGATTCTTACCAACAAGGTTACTTTATGGACGTGCATCCACTGGCCCGACGCCTTTGGACACTCGGCCACTACGGGGAAGTTATTGCATTCGGTCAAGCGGTTGTTTCTGGACGCGATCCTGAGCCACCGGTGCCCACGCTCGATGACAATTTGGCCGCGCTCCAGGCTTGCCGCGCGGCCTGGCTGAGCTGCTTCGATGGCAGCAAGGCAATCGCTCCGTCGACGGTAGAGAATTGATGCAGATATCGTTTTCACGGAGTTCGGACCGCGGTTGCAAGAGGAGGTTTTCATGATGGCCACCCCTGATCGTTCGATGAGGGTCACCCGGCGTCGCGCACTCGCCGGTGGGCTTTTGGCACTTGGCATGCTGCCGATCCTGGCGGCTTGCTCCACCCCATCGGCCGCACCACCCACCGCTCCCAGCAAGCCCGCGAGCAGGGCAGCTCCTGCCACCAGTGCCGCGGCGACGACTCCAACCCAGGCAGCCGCGTCCACTGCGTCCTCGCCAACGGCCGCTCCGAAGGCAGCCGCCCAGCCCAGCTCGGCTGCTTCCGTCAAGATCGTCTACATGCACTGGTTCACGTCGGCACTGCCCGGTGGTCAGGCCCAGGTGCCAGTCCTCGACGCCTTCACCAAGGCCTTCCCGGCGATCAAAGTCGATTCGCAGCCAACGCCCGGGGGCAATTCCTACTACCAAAAGCTGCTCACGATGATGGCCGGCGGCGTTCCACCGGATGTCTTTACCCAAGCCCTGAACGAGTTGGCGCCGCTCCAGGGGAAGAATGCCCTGGCCTCGCTCGATGATTTTGCCAACCAGCCGGGAAACAATGGCCTTGATAAGCAGGACATCGTGCCCGGTGTCCTCGAAGCCGCGACCTTGCAGGGTCATCTCTACGGTTTGCCGATGAACCTCGACACTCAAGGGTTGTATTACAATACCGACCTTTTCGCAAAGGCCGGCCTCGATAAGCCAACCGAGAATTGGACCTGGGAAAACGAATGGTTGAAGGCTGCCCAAGCGCTGACCAAAGGCAGCGGAGCGCAAAAGCAATATGGAACGAGTCTCCCACCCTGGCAAATCCTCATCTGGGCCAAGGGTGGAGACATCCTTTCGGCCGACGGTAAAAAGTGTGTGATGGATCAGGCCCCGGCCACCGAAGCGATCCAATTCCTGGAAGATCTACGGTTCAAGAGTCACGTCGCACCGTTAGTGACCGAACTGCAGGCTCAAAACACCGACGATCTCTTCAATACCGGCCGGCTTGGTATGAACTTCAGTCAGTCGTCTCAAATCGGACGGCTGATTGTCACCTGGAAGGTCAAAGTCCCTTGGGGCGTCGCGCCCTTGCCCAAGGGGTCGGCCGGCCCTGCTAATATCATGACGTTCACCTCGCTTGGCATCGCCAAGTCTTCCAAAGTGCCGCAAGATGCTTGGACTTTCGCGCGTTTTCTGGTTTCGCCGGAGAGCGTCAAGCTCTGGGTCCAAACCGTAAGCTGGGTCTTCATGTACAAGTCAACGATCAACATCGAGTCCCCGCTCTTCAAGCCTGGCCAGGCGAAAATCTTCCTGGATGCAGCAGCTTATGCCCACACCGAGCCTCGTGTTGCCAACTACAGCCAAATCCTCGACGTGATCAACAAGGAGATGGGACTGGCGGTGAACGAGGGCAAGGAACCAGCGCAAGCCGCGACGGCGACCATTGCCAAGGAAGTGAACCCATTATTAAGTTGATGCTGAATAGAGAGGAAGCATTCGATGCCTCGTATGGCGGTAGGTAGCTGGGCCTGGGTTTTTGGCCCGTACGCAAGTCACCCGGTTCCACTACAGCAAGTCGCCCGCGAAGTCAAGGCAATTGGCTTCGACGGACTCGAGATTACTGGTCGCCCCCACGCCTTTCCGGATGATTTCCCAACTTTCGGCCAGCGCCGCGAGCTCGCCCGGATGCTCGCTGACGAGGGTATTGCTGTGGCTAGCCTGGGCGGACCGGTTGGAGGTGGCTCGCCGCTCGTCATCGAGCCCACCGCTTACCTCGATTCGCTCCGGAAGTATCTGGCGTTTTGTGTCGATACCGGGATTACCAGCTTGCGGGTTTCCTCCGGTCGCCTGCCGGCGAACCTTAATGTAGATGAAGCGTTCGCTCGCCTGGTCGACGTCTGGCGGCCGGCCGCGGAACTGGCCAGTCAATTTCAGGTGCGCTTGCTTTGGGAGTTCGAGCCGAACCAATTCCCAAGCCGCCCTCATGACGTCAACCGACTTGCTCGGATAATCGATCACCCGAACTTCAAAGTGATCTTCGACTTGTCGCATGCTTACGTCGTCTCGGTTGCCGGCACCGCCGAGCCTAAGCCGAGTGAGCCATTGTCTGGCGGCATTCCTGCTTTCATTCGCCTGCTCAAAGGGCAGATCGGGCGTCTCCACCTCGCTGACACTGAAGGCATGGTAGGCGCGGGCGGCGGCTCACTGCGTCGCCAGCTCGGCGAAGGCCGGGTCGATTTCCGAGCCGCGCTCGCTGCACTGCGTGAGACCCGGGATGGCGACGATTGGTGGACTCTCGACCTTCACGGAGAGGCAGACGCCACCGCGACGGCGCATCAGGCCAAGGCTTTCATGGACGCCCTGGCGCGTGAGGCGTGCTGAAATAGGAAGCCCAGCCTTGCACCCAGTAAAATCGCTCCGCCCTGAAGGATTATGACCGATATGATGCAAGCCATGCTTCTCACTCGGGACGGCATCAAGGTTCAATCGGTCCCGATGCCGGTCCCCGGACCGGGCGAGGTGCTGATTCGGGTGGCAAATTGCGCCATTTGCCAGTCCGACGTCCACTGGATTCGCAACCACCAAGCAACGCTTGGTCCAGCGGGGCAAATCCTCGGTCACGAGCTCGCTGGCGAGGTCGTGGCGCTCGGTCCCAGTGTCGCCGACGTTGCCATCGGCAGCCGAGTCACTGCCCGTCCCTTGTCGAGCTGTGGGCACTGCGCTGCCTGTCGACGTGGCCTGCCGCGCGCCTGCCCCGAGCGCGCGGCGATCGGCCTCAGCCGGCCCGGCGCCTTTGCCGAATATGTCGTCGCCTCGGCCCGGGTGACGTTCCCAATCCCGGAAAGCGTGTCATTCGCCGCGGCTGCGCTCTCCGAGCCGCTTGCCTGCGCTTATAACGCCGTCATGGCGAGTGCCGCTGCTCCAGGCGACTGGGCCGTCGTCGTCGGTCCGGGACCACTCGGTCTGTTGGCCACCCGGCTGCTCAAGCTGCGTGGCGCAAAAGTCATTGTCGCCGGCACGCGCGATGAGCGATTAGCAGTTGCTACTCGCTTCGGCGCCGACGAGGTCTGCAACGTTCGACGAGACGCCCTCCGTCCGCTCGTTCTCGAGCGGACGGAGGGTCTTGGCGCCGATCTGGCTATCGAAATGGTCGGAACAAATGAAGCCCTCGGCCAAGCCTTCGCCTCGATCCGTCTGGCCGGCCGGGTCATCCTCGCCGGCGAGCCCGCGCCGGGCCGGACGTTCGAAGTCGAGCCACACTACCTGTTTCACCACGAGCAGCAGCTCATCGCCTCGCTCGGCGCCGGCGAGTCGCTACCCCGGGCGATTCGCCTCCTTGCCGAAGACCTCATCGACGTCGACGCGCTGATCACTCACCGCTTCCCGCTCGACCAAGGCCACCTCGCACTGCAAACCGTCATCGAGCGACGGGACCATTGCCTAAAAGTGCTCATCGAGTGTCGCTAGCCTAACACCGCGCAGTGGAAACGCCCCGCCCCGATTATTGATCCTGGCAGCGTCGGGGCCAACTGGTATACTCCTATTCAGGATCGGGACGACCATGAAAAACCTGAGTGCTTTTAGCTCGTGGATCACGGTCGTCAGCGAAGGTACGAACAAGGGAATTTTCTGTCCTTCGGTAAAAGGCGAATCCGGCACGGCCGGGCGGACGCGATTACCGCGTCCACTCACCGGCCTGCTTTTGCACAGCATAGTAAATCGGCCTGGGCCGGAAGTTGACGTCGACGAAGGTGAAGTAGTCGTTGTAGTCGTGGGACAGCGTCGGTAAGCGGAACACCCAGATATTGAGCGCTTTGAGCCACGGCCATTCTTGAACCGCTTTCTGGTAGGCACGCACGGTGTAGACGATGCGTTGCCCTGGGTGAACCGCCTTCGTCCAACGCGGGCTGTCGTTCCAGCCCGACTCGGTAATGATGATCGGCTTCGCGCCGTCGCCGTTTTTCTCCATCACCTGTCGCAGGAGTTCGGCCCTGGCAAAGTTCAGCCGATCTGGCCGGGCCGGATCGTCCGGCGGGAACTTCCAGCCGTAGCAGTGGGCGCAGAGCGCGTCGAAGTAGGCTGATGCTCCCTGGTCATACATCTGCTGCAAGAAAGTCAGGTCTTCGAGGGCGAGATCACTGCGCTCGATCGTTGGGGCCAAGCCAGCCGAGAGGATCTGGGCCTTGGGATGAACTTTACGGATTGACGTCGATGCCAGCGCGAGCAGCTCGACGTAGGAGGGAGCACTCACCGGCCGAAACCCCCACTCAAAGCTCGTGTTAGGCTCGTTCCAGATAATGAAGTATTGAATCGCCTTCTGATAGCGTCGCGCGAACTCGCTGACGAAGTTTGCGTAGTCCACGTAGTGGGATTCGGGCAAGAGACGAGGAGTTGAATTGGCTGGACGGACCCAGTTTGGCACGTAATCAAGGCGAGCGATAACTTCGAGGCCAAGCGTGTTGGCGGACTGGATCACCGTGTCCGGGTGCACCCAGTCAAAAGTGCCCTGGTCTGGCTCAATGTATGCCCACGGAAAGAGTTCGACAATCCAGCGGCAGCCCATCTCTCGCGCCATCTGGAGGGTTTTGAAAATCTTCCATGGCTCGACTTCTTCAGATAACCGGGTGTGGACGCCGACGATGGACGAGGGTGTCGTCGGACTGACACCAAATGCGCCGGCGTCGAACGATCGATCGCTGGCGACGAATGCACCGGTCGCGCCAAGCACAAGCAGGCTGGTCGCATATTCCAGCAGACGGCGCCGGCTAGGAGAACTCAAACGCATTCGGCAGAAGCTCCCGTATCGTCCAGTGGCGCCGTTCGCCCGGTCGGTTCTCCGCGACCACCCAGGCGTCTCTGCCGAATTCCCAAATCACCTGCCGACATGCACCGCAGGGCGGCGTTGCTGTCGCCGCAGCAGTGACGACGGCAATAGCCTGAATCCGCCGCTCGCCAGCATTCACCGCCGCGAAAATCGCGGTCCGCTCAGCGCAAATCGAAAGTCCATACGAGGCATTTTCGACGTTGGCGCCGGAAAAGATCTGGCCAGAGGCGGTGAGGACCGCGGCGCCAACCGGAAAGTTCGAGTAAGGAGCGTAGGCCGCTTCGCGCGCCCGCCAAGCCTCGGCAAGCAAAGTGTCCTCGGTGGCTCGTTCGCTCATTCGCGCCCTTGACTCGATTGCGAGCCGTTGACCCGGTTAACCCCGGCCTCGGTCAGGCGCTTGATTCGCACCCGAGTGACGCGTCGTCCGCTTGCTCCGACCACGGTGAGAACGGCGTGGTCGAGAACCACTTTATCGCCAATCACCGGGATCCGTCCAAGCCGCTCGTGGACCAAGCCACCAATCGTGTCCACCTCTTCTGCGGTCAGGTCTAGGCCAAGCTCCTCGTTGGCATCGTCGATTGAGACGCCGCCGTCGACCACTGCCTCGTCTTCGGACGTCCGGATGATCTTCTGCTCTTCAACGTCGAACTCATCCTGAATCTCGCCGACGATCTCTTCCAGCAGGTCCTCGATAGTGACCATGCCTGCCGTTCCCCCGTATTCGTCCACGACAACAGCAATGTGAACTCGCTGCTGGCGTAGCTCGCGGAGCAAATCGTCAGCGCGCTTCGACTCCGGAACAAAGTAGGCAGGGCGCACGAACTCGCCCACTGGATCCTCGTACCGATTATCGATCATTAACGGAAAGAGGTCCTTGCCATACAGTATACCGACAATATCATCGATCGTCTCGCGAAAAATCGGCATGCGTGAGTATCCCTCGCGAACGAACGTATCGACCGCCGTTCGCACCGAAGCGCTCGCCGAAAGAGCGACGATATCCGGACGGGGAACCATGACCTCGCGAACAGTCTTCTCTTCAAGCTCGAGAACGTTGTCAATCATCGTCCGTTCTTGTCGCTCGATTAAGCCCTCTTCTTCACTTGCCGCCACCATCACTTTGAGCTCGGCCGGCGTAAGCAGGCGCGCCTCCGTTGGCGCCGGCTCGCCCAGCAGGCATGAAAGGCCATTCGTTGCCGCTCCAACTAAACGGGCCACCGGAGAAAAGAGTACGGAAAGCACCTTTAGTGGCAAGGCGAGCGCCAAGGTCACTTCCTCGGGGTGGCTTGTGCCTACGGAACGGGGAATGATCCAGCCAAGAATGAGCGCGGCAATTAGGCTTAACGCCCAGCCAATGACCGTGACCGTACCCAACTGTATCCCGGACAGGAGCTGAATGCCCACCGCGGTCGCCGCGATCAATGCCGCGAGCTTCATCACCGCGGCATCAGTGAGGTAATGCACCGGCTTTTCGGCAAAGACTTGAATCTGGCTTGCCGCTCGCTCATCCTGATCAGCCAGGCGCTGAATCCGCGCCCGGCTCAGCGAACCGATTGCTCCCTCGACTAACGAGGCGAACGTATACAAGAGAATCGCCACGACCAAGATGAGCCACAAATAGATACTCGGACTATCGGATTCCAACCAATCTCCTTCTCAGCGTTTCAGGATGGTGGTGCCCGACGTCGTAATGGGCGGGCCGGCACGCCGACCACGACCATCTCAGGTTTGACGTCGCGGTTGACCACCGATCCAGCACCGGTCATGGCTCGCTCGCCCACGTTGACCGGCGCTACCAGCATGGTGTCGCTGCCCAGGCTGGCTCCATCGCCAACCGTCGTCCGGTTTTTCACGCCGGACTCGCTATCAAAATTGCAGGTGATCGTGCCCGCGCCCACGTTCACTCCGCATCCAATGTCGGCGTCACCAATGTAGCTGAAATGGTGCATCTGCGACGCCGCGCCGATACGCGCGTTCTTGACCTCCGCGTAGTTGCCAATGTAAGCATCAGCCTCGATCCGGGCCCCCGGTCGCAAGTGGCTGAACGGGCCAATTTTGACCCGGTCCCCCACCTTCGCCTGCTCGACCACCGAAGCATTCACGATCACGTTGGCACCAATCTGCGAATCGACGATCCGACTGTAGGGGCCAATCACGCAGCCGCTTCCGATCACCGTGCTTCCTTCGATAATCGTCCCCGGATAGAGTGTAGTATCGCGACCAATCGTTACCATGCTATCGACGTAGGTTGTCGACGGATCCAGAATGGTCACGCCAGCCAGCATCAGTTCCTGACGAATCCGGTCGCGAAGCTGTCGCTCGGCCACTGCTAGTTGTCGGCGATCATTGACTCCCGACGTGATCTCGAGCGGAGCTTCGATCGTGCGAACGATTCTTTCATCGGCAACAGCCAGGGCAACCAGATCAGTCAGGTAATACTCGCCGGAGGCTGAGCGAGGCACGGCCGGCAATCGTTCCCAGAGCCAGGCCGCATCGATGCAATACACTCCCGCGTTTACCTCGCGAATCGCTCGTTCCGCGTCGTTTGCCGCCGCTTCTTCCACGACGCCGAGAACGTGTCCGGAATCGTCCCGCAGTACCCGGCCGTAGCCGGTCGGATCGGGCAACGGAGTCACGACCATCGCAATTGCCGCGCCGGACCGCCGCCGTTCAGCGATCAGAGTTTGGAAGAGCGCGCCGGTGAGCAACGGGCAGTCACCATTGGCGATAAGGACATCCTGACAGGTTGAATCACCGTCGAGGAGCGAACGTGCTGTCAATACCGCGTCAGCGGTCCCTCGTTGCTCCGGCTGGACCACGGTTTCGATCCCAGCGTCCAACGCTGCGCGAACCTGCTCACCTCCGTGCCCGAGTACGACGACAATTCGCGCGACGCACGCGGCGCGCGCCGCGTCGACGACGTATTGCAACATCGGACGCCCGGCGACTCGGTGAAGCACTTTCGGCAGATCCGAACGCATGCGCTTCCCTAAGCCGGCCGCGAGAATTACCGCCGCGGTCTGCGACATTCCTCCTCCAATGCAAAACGGGCGCCACTCACGAGCGGTGGCGGTTACGCGGTTTCGCTAAGAGAATACCGGCGCAGGTCAGGCTTGCCACCAGCAGTGGAGGACACCCGTTTTTCCCATAGATACATATAATACTACACTTGAATCGGTCGATACGTCAATGACCGCTAGCTCGCCCGCCTACTAGCCTCTGCTATTAGCCAAGGTACGCACCGCGTACGCTTCGATTCCTTGGGCAGCCAGGCCTTCCTGGACTCGTCGAGCATCCTTTCTCCGCTCGTGGAGTGCAATGAGAGACGGTCCCGCTCCGCAAAGGGCGGCCTTCACCCCCAATCGCTCGTAGGCAGCGGCCACGCCATCGATCTCCGGGAAAATCTCCCTGGCCACCCGAGCGAATCCACTGGGCAAGAAAGACGCCCCCCTCCGGACTCTCTCCGTGGACAGGGGGGGAATCTCTGTCTCCTCGCAGACGTGAGGACCACAAGAGAGACGCTCTTCCAACCAGCTCAGCGAAAACTCACCATGCTTTATTGCAGCGGCAATCCGAGCGACCTCTCGACCATCTGACCAGTCTGCCGGAATCAGGGCAGTGTACAGGCGACGGGTTTTGTCAACCAGTCGCGAAGAGGGAACGGCGATCGTCAGCCAAAGGTCCGGGGTCGGCAGCGACTCGAGCTCGTCACCAATCCCGCTCGCCAACGCCGTTCCCCCACGCAGGAAGAAGGTCACGTCAGCCCCGATCTGACGGGCAATCATCGCCAGAGCTTCGTACGTCAAGCCGAGCCGCCACAATTCATTGAGGGCCAGTAACGTCGTCGCTGCGTCTGAGCTGCCTCCGCCCAGTCCGGCCGCGATGGGGATCCGCTTAGTTAAGCGGATCTTAGCGCCGGCTTCACAGCCAGTCGCGCCCAGCAGTGTCCGGGCCGCGCGCATGATCAAGTTTGTCTCATTCGCAAGATCTAACTGATCACACTCAATCATCAGCTCCGGCGCGCCGCTGACCTCCAGACAGTCGGCCAGATCCACTTGTTGCAAAATGGTCCGCACCTCGTGATAGCCATTGGGACGCTTCCCGAGGATCTCTAGTCCGAGATTCACTTTTGCATACGCCAGGTGGCACGTCACGTCAGACCAGCCCCCGTTGTTTGAGCTGCTTAGTCAGACGGTCCCACTCCGCGATAGAAAGGGTCTGCGCACGGCGCATTGGATCGATGCCTACAGTTTCCAAAGATTCGGTCGCCGCGCCGGGCGGCATCCAAAGCCGCTGGGCGAGCGAGTTGTGGATCTGTTTGCGTGGCATCGCGAAGCCCGCCGCGACGACTTTGAAGAACTTCTCCGGCTCGACGTCGATTTTTGGCTGATCGTAGACGTCGATGCGCAAAACGATCGAATCAACCTTTGGACGCGGATAAAATGCCCCGGCCGGAACCCGAGCGATCAAACGTGCCTGTCCGTACACTTGGACGCTAATCGCCAAGAGATTCAGATCGCCGGGCGCAGTGAGAATCCGGTAGGCAACCTCGCGTTGGAGCATGATAACGAGCAAGGTCGGACGGCGCGCCGCTTCGAAGAAATGGCGCAGTAGTGCCGAGGTGATGTAATACGGAAGATTGGCGACGACCTTGTAGGCATGCTCTCCAACCAGATCTTCGGGTTCGACCTGCAGAATGTCACTTTCGACAATCTCGACGTTCCGAACCTGCTGAAAAGTCGAGCGCAGATAGCGAACCATGCCTCGGTCGATTTCCACAGCGACGACACGGCCAGCGGCATTCGCAAGGTGATGCGTCAAATGCCCGAGCCCGGGGCCCACTTCCACGACAACGTCGTCAGGTCCAACCTCGGCCGCGGCAACAATGCGTTTGAGGATTTCCTCATTGACCAGAAAGTTCTGACCAAAGCCTTTTTGAGGTCGCATTCCCAAAGCGTGCAGTAGGGTACGAATTGCCTCGGGAGCTTCGGGAATCATCGAAGGTGGACCGGGAGAATCAACAGAGCGGTTAGCTCTCGGATCAGGCGAGGGATTTGCTGCCATGGTGGCTGGTCTCTTTTAGCGCCGTTCTCTACTGGCACTCGTAAAATGCACGCGGGGGAGGCACATTCGTGCCTTCCCCGCGCAACCACTTTTTCCTGGCCGTGCACCCACCTTTGACCCAGGCTTACCGTCTTACCCCAACCATCCAGCTCGGGCCAGGTAACCCTGCGGCACCCAGAAGGATCTACTTACCGTTGCTTTCTTCCGAACCTGGCGGGGTTCGTAGGCTTCTGCCGCGCAGGACCCAACCGTCAACACCGATCCGTTGGAACAGTTCCGACAAGTCATAGGCCGGGGGAGGGAATTCGACCCCGCTACAGCGGTTTGCGGGTACAGGGCACCGCTAGTTCCCCATCTAGCACGACCATGATACATGCTACGCTGAACGTATCCGTTCGTCAAGGACGAATCATGCCAAGCGAATGCTTTGAAGTCGTTACTTGTCACGCCTGGCTGCCCGTGGCATAATCGAGGGGCGCGGGAGCGAGGGTAGCGAAGAATGTCTTCAGACGATCTGGTCGCCTTGAAATCAGCCAAGGCGCAGCTCGAAGTTGGCCTCATCTACCTCAAGCGGCGCCACGCCGAATTGGAGCGACAGCTCGCTCTCGTCCAAAGTCAGGGGGGGCGAGCACGCATCCATCCGGACGCTCTCCTTCAGCTCCAGCGAACGGTCCACGATCACGCCATTCAGATCGAGCGCAAGACCTTAGAGATTCAAGAGATTGATAATAAGATCGCCGCCGCTCAGATTCAATCCGAGCGTAGCGGCTTGGGTTATCTCCAGGCCCAACATGATGAAGTAACCGCCGAGATCGCCGAAATACGTGACCACATTCTCGCTGCCTTGCGCGAGCTCGCCGAACCTTTGCGCCGCTACGAAGAGCTGGTCGCTAAGAAAAACGCGCTCGCTCGGGAGATTTTCACGCGCACCGGTCGAGATCAATCCTACACCAACTACATTGAGGGCGCGCTACTCCGGCAGAGCGAATACGTCGACGACCTGCGTTTCGCCATCGAATGCCTCCGCCGCCAGCGTGTCGTGGCTTAGAAAGCTTAAAGCCAATGCCGTTCACTTTAGCAAATCTTGACGGTGTCGAGGAACGGAGTTGTCGCGAGTTGGGGCCCATGAACCGCCGGGCGCTTGAGCTTGAACTTGGACATCTTGCGTTTGACGACCCGCGGATAGGAGCGGGAGCGGCGCGGCGGGTTGAGTTCGTGGGCCACGTCGCGCACGAGCACGGCGTAGCGGCGGGCCCGCGCCTGCTCGGTCCGGGCTGCGGCCAACTCGGGCAGCGCATCGCGGATCAGCCGCAGGGCCGCGACGAAGGACACGCGGTCCGGGTCGACCGCGGCCTGTCGGGCGCTTCGAACATCACCTTGCGCACGGCGTAGTGGGCGAGCAGGATGGCGTAGACCTCCTGGACCACCCCGGCCGGCTTGCGGCTGCGCAAGATCGGGCGCTCAGCGCGCAGGTGGGTGTCGATCTCGTCGATGGCGTTCTCGATCTCCCAGCGCTCGTGGTAAGCCGCGATCAGGTCCATGGCCGGGTATCGGGTCGGGTCGAGCAGGGACGTCACGAGCCGATGGACGATCGACTGGTCGGGACGCTTGGGGTCGGGCGCGGAGTAGCGGATCACCCGCACCGCGAGGGGCTCGCGCTTGCGCGGCTTACCCCCGGCGCCTTGGGGTTGCCGGGGAGCATCTGGGCCAGGTAGGTCCCGTCGGCGAGCATCCGTACCGGCGTGAGGGTCAGGGACGCGGAGGCCCGGGTCAGGACGTGGACGTCCTGGGCCCGCGCCTGGGCGAGGGTCGGGTAGCAGCAGTGGGCGCGGTCGATCAGGAGGAGGGTACCGGCCCCCAGGCCCCGGAGCAGGACCCGCCCGGCCCCCTGCTCGCTGGCCGCGTAGGGACGGATCAGCGCGCCGACCACCGCGTGGGTGCCGCCCTCCTCGAGGTAGACGCACTTGAGCAGGGGGTAGGCCGACGGGCCGCGCGGGCCATGGGGCCGCCCGAACGCGTGCTCATTGGCCGGCGTATCCGCCACGGCTTCGACGGTCCCGTCGAGGGCCAGCAGGCGCAAGCCGAAGAGGAAGGCGCCCGGGGTCGCGGGCGACGCCAGGGGCCGGCAGACCAGCGCGAACAACTCGCGCAGCAGCCGCGGGCCGTAGCGGTAGCGCGCCTGGCAGATCGCCCCCTTGCCGGCCGGCGCGGCGAGGGCGAAGCCGGAGCTCAGGCGCAGTCCGTGGAGGGTCTTGCGCACCGCGTCGCGCAAGGTCCCGCCCGCGAACAGGCCGAGCACGACCAGGGCTACGGCCATCAGCTCCGCCGGCAGCTTGCGCCGGCGTTTATCGGCGCAGCGGGAGCGCTCGATGGCTCGGGCCACCGCCTCGGGCGGGACAACTTCGAGGAGCGCGGCCACCGGCGTCGCGGCGACCGCCTTGGCGAGCGCGGGCGATTGGCGTACAATGGACATGGGGATGCACCTCCGGGACCATGGCACATGCTCCGGGTCTCTCATCATGAGCATGCCATGCCCGGAGACATCCCCTTCAACGACGAGCACCCTCCCGTTAAGTGAACGGCACCGGATATAATGTTCGGCAGACGAATGCCGGAAGGGCAGTCGCCAGCGATGTCCTGGGTGGTTGGCCAATCGGTCGTCTCTCCCATCGTGGTCGGTCGAGCGCCACTGCTGGCCGCGCTCGACGAGCTGCTCGGGCAGGCGATCGACGGCGCCGGACGGATCGTCCTGCTGGCTGGCGAGGCAGGCGTCGGCAAGTCGCGCCTGGTGGGCGAATCGAAACGGCGGGCCCGCGAGCGCGGCATGGCGATCCTCGAAGGTCACTGCTTCGAGCCCGACCGCACGCTCCCCTACGGCCCCCTTCGCGACCTGCTGCGCGCCCACCTGCGGGGCCGCGCCGGCGACGCGGTCGCCGGCGCGCTCGGTCCCGGGGCTCCGGACCTGGCCCAGCTTCTGCCCGAGCTGGCCACGCTCGTGCCACGGCCCTCTCCCACGCCATCCCCCGATCCCGAGCTCGAGAAGCGCCGCGTCTTCGATGCCTTGTGCGGGTTCGTGACCCGCCTGGCTGCCATCCAGCCGCTGCTGGTCGTCGTCGAGGACCTGCACTGGAGCGACAGCACCAGTCTGGAGTTCCTGCCGCAGCTCGCCCGCCGGGTCACCGCCGCGCCGGTGCTGCTCGTGCTGACCTACCGCGACGACGAGGTGGGCACCGGCCTCGCCCACTTTCTCGCCGGCCTCGATCGCGAGCGTCTCGCCACCGAGCTGCCGGTGTCTCGCCTGGCCGCGGCCGACGTCGAGGCGATGGTCCGGGCGATCTTCTGCCTCCCGCGTCCGGCCCCGGCGGACCTGCTGCACGTCCTCTTCGCGCTGACCGAGGGCAACCCCTTCTTCGTCGAGGAGATGCTCAAGTCCCTGCTGCTCAGCGGCGACATCTCCTACGCCGACGGCGCCTGGCAGCGGCGGCCCGCCCGCGAGTGGCGCATCCCGCGCGGCGTCCGGGACGCCGTGCAGCGGCGCTCCGCCGCCCTCCCACTCGCCGCGCAGCGGGTCCTGACCCTCGCCGCCGTTGTGGGCCAGAGGTTCGATTTTGCGCTCTTGCAGGACCTGGCCGGGCTGACCGAGGACGAGCTGCTGGCCCAGATCAAGGTCCTCGTCGCGGCCCAGCTCCTGGTCGAAGGCTCGGCCGATCGCTTTGCCTTCCGGCACGCCCTGACCCGTGAGGCGATCTACTCTCAATTACTCGGCCGCGAGCGCCGCGCCCTGCACCGCGCGGTCGCCACGGCGCTCGCGCGCGTCGACGCGCCGGACCCGGACGGGCGGGTCGCGGCGCTGGCGTACCACACCTACGAGGCGGGGGACTGGGCCGAGGTCTTGCGCTATGCGCAGCGCGCCGGCGAACGGGCCCGAGCCGTCGACGCGCCCTACGCCGCCGTCGAGCAGTTCACCCGCGCGGTCGAGGCGGCCGGCCACCTGGGACAGTCGCCCTCCCCACACCTGCTCCGCTCGCGCGGGCTGGCCTACCAGACGCTGGGAGACTTCGAGCGGGCGCGGGCCGATCACGAGGCGGCCCGGCGCGAGGCCCAGGCCGCGGCCGATCGACCGGTGGAGTGGCAGTCGCTCCTGGACTTGGGCGCCCTTTGGACCGAGCGCGACTATGCCCTGAGCGGCGAGTACTACCGGCAGGCGCTCGACCTGGCCGCCGAGATCGCCGACCCGCTCGTGCTCCCGCGCACCCTTAACCGTCTGGCGAACTGGCACCTGAATCTCGACCAGCCGGCCGACGCGCGGCGCTACCACGACCAGGCGCTGCGCCGGTTCGAGGCGCTCGACCAGCGCGAGGGGATCGCCGAGACCCTCGGGTTCCTCGGGATGGCGAACGCGCTCGGCGGCGATCTGCTCCAGAGCGCGGCCTGCTACGAGCGGGCCATCGCCCTCTTCCGGGACCTGGGTGACCGCCAGGCCCTGGCCTACAGCCTGGCGGCGCTGATCCTTGCCAGCCCCACCGACGCGACCGACACCCTGGTGCCGGTCCTGACCTCGGCCGAGGCCGCCCGGCACGGCGAGGAGGGGCTCCGGATCGCCCGCGCGATCGGCTGGCGGGCCGGGGAAGCCTTCGCCCTCTTCAACCTCGTCTACGTCTACGCGACGCAGGGCGAGTATGCCCGGGCCCTGACCTGCGCGCGGGCGAGCCTGGCGGTCGCCGAGGAGATCGAGCATCGCCAGTGGACCGTGGGCGCCCATTGGGCCCTTGGGATGCTCCACCTGGACCTGCTGGACGCGCTCGCGGCCCGGCAGCACCTGGAGCAGGCGCGGGACCTCGCCCGCGCGATCGGCTCGACCCACTGGGTCCGCTTCTCCTCCGGACCCCTGGCCGTGGCCCACCTGGCCGCGGGCGATCTCGAGCGCGCCGAACCGATCCTCGACGCCGCTCTGGAGCCGGAGGCCGCAGCAGATTCGGTCGGGCAGCGGCTGGCCTGGTGCGCGCGGGCGGAGCTCGCCCTCTCCCGGCGCGATCCCGAGGGGGCGCTGCGGATCGTCGATCGGCTCCTCGGCGCGACGGCAAACCTCGGTGCGGGCCCCCGTCCCCTCCGCTTGCTGCGACTGCGGGCCGCTGCGCTGGCAGCCGCGGGGGCGCCGGAGGCGACGGCGGCGCTCGAGGAAGCGCGCCTGGTGGCCCGGGCCCACGGATCCCGACCCCAGCTCTGGCGCGTGCATCTGGCGCTCGGTCTCCATCATCGAGCCCGGGGACGGCGGGAGGAGGCGGAGCGGGAATGTGCGGCCGCGCGCGTGATCGTCCAGGAGCTGGCGCGGGGCATCCCGGACGAGCCTCTGCGTGAGCGCTTCGTCCGGGCGGCCGGCAAGGCAATCCCGCCGCCCCCGCGCCGGACCGGGCGGCGGGCGGCCAAGGAGCAATTTGGCGGCCTGACCGAGCGCGAGCGCGAGGTGGCAGCCCTCATCGCGCGGGGGCAGACCAACCGCGAGATCGCGGCAACGCTCTTCCTCGGCGAGGAGACAGTCGTCACCCACATCAAGCACATCTTCGCGAAGCTGGGCTGCGACTCCCGCGCCCGGGTCGCGGCCTGGGCCGCCGAGAAGGGCCTCGTCGCGCCCGGGTGAGGCCGGAAGAATCTCCCCAGCCCCATCGCGAAATGTCCCCATGTCACGGGATGTGTCCTCGCGGGCGTGGCCCTATGATGGGGCCATCGCACGCGAGGAGGGCAGACCGATGGCAATCGAAGCGCGTCAGATTGATCAGGCGAGGATCGAGGCGTTCATGGGACGGGTGGTCGGCGACTTCGGGAGCGTGATGAGCGCGGCGCTGGTGGTGATCGGCGACAAGCTGGGCCTCTACAAGGCCATGGCCGGCGCCGGCCCGCTCACGCCGGCCGAGCTTGCCCGGCGCACGACCACCAGCGAGCGCTACGTGCGCGACTGGCTCGTCAACCAGGCGGCCAGCGGCTACGTCGACTACGACCCGACGACCGGCCAGTACACGTTGCCGGACGAGCACGCGCTGGCGCTGGCCGACGAGGACAGCCCGGCCTTCGTGGCCGGCGGCTTCCAGAACCTGACCGCGATCATCAAGGCGGAGCCGCGGATCGCAGAGGCGTTCCGTACCGGCGGGGGCCTGCCCTGGGGCGAGCACGACCCGGGCGTGTTCGTGGGGACCGAGCGGTTCTTCCGGCCGGGCTACGCGGCCAACCTCGTCGCGCACTGGATCCCGGCGCTGGACGGCGTGGAGGCGAAGCTCGCCGCCGGCGCCACCGTGGCCGACGTGGGCTGCGGCCACGGCGCTTCCACGATCATCCTCGCCCGGGCGTACCCGCGTTCGCGCTTCTTCGGCTTCGACAACCACGCGCCGTCGATCGCGCGGGCGCGTCAGGCGGCGGCCGAGGGCGGCGTGGCGGAGCGCGTGGTCTTTGAGGTCGCGGACGCGACCGATTACCCGGGGGGGGACTACGACCTGATCGCCTTCTTCGACTGCTTCCACGACCTGGGCGATCCCGTCGGCGCGGCACGGCATGCCCACGCGGCCCTGGCGCCGGACGGCGCGCTGCTGTTGGTCGAGCCGATGGCCGGCGAGCGCGTCGAGGACAACCTTAACCCCGTCGGGCGGATCTTCTCCGCCGCCTCGGTGCTCATCTGTACCCCCAACGCGCTCGCGTCCGGCGCGAGCGCTGACACCGCTCTCGGGACGATCGCGACCGAGGAGCGTCTGCGCGCGGCGCTGGCGGTGGGCGGGTTCCGCCGCTTCCGCCGCGCGACCGCGACCCCCTTCAACCGGGTCTTCGAGGTGCGGAAGTGACGGCCCGGCTCAAGATCGGGGTGGCCATCCACCCGCAGCACACCGCGTTCGCCGACTACTTCCGGGCCTGGCGGCGGGCCGACGAGCTGGGCGTGGACTCGATTTGGAGCTGGGACCACTTCTTCCCCCTCACCGGGGACCCGGGCGGCGCGCATTTCGAGGGCTGGACCAGCCTGGCCGCGCTCGGCCCGCAAACTCGGCAGGCGCAGGTCGGATGTCTGGTCCTCTGCATGGCCTACCGCAACCCGGCGCTCCTCTCCCAGATGGCCAAGACGCTCGACCACGCCACCGGCGGCCGGCTGATCCTCGGCCTGGGCGCCGGCTGGTTCCGGCGTGACTTCGCGGAGTATGGCTACAAGTTCGGTAGGCCCGGCGAGCGCCTGCGTCACCTGGAGCGCGGCATCGAGATCATCAAGGCGCGCTGGGCGCGGGACGAGCCCAAGCCGGTGCGCGGCACGATCCCGATCCTGATCGGCGGGGGCGGGGAGAAGGTGACACTGCGCATCGCCGCCCTCCACGCCGACCTCTGGCACGGATTCGGGTCCCCGGCGGAGTGGGGGCGCACCAGCCGCGTCCTCGACGGCTGGTGCGCCCGGGTCGGCCGTGACCCCGCGGCAATCGCGCGGAGCGTCTTCATCGCCGAGGAATGGCGCGAGGAGCCGATCGCCGACATGCGCCGGCATCACGCCACGCTCGATGCCTACGCGGCAGCGGGCGCGACGCACATCTTCTACGGGCTGGGCGCGCCGTTCAACTTCGCCCCGGTCGAGCAGCTCCTCGCCTGGCGTGACGCCTATCGGAGGTGACCGAGCGCGGACGGCCGAGCCTCCGTCGCGTGGGAGGTGTCGCCCGGGACAGGGACGTACGGGTACCCGTCCCCATCCCAGATGCTGTCCTCTTCCTCTGCGCGGTGCGGTGTCGCTGCCAGCCCTCTGGGCCAAACGGAATGGAGCTTGAGATGCCTGATGCGCAAGTGACCATTACGCGGCGCGACTTCCTCGGCGGCTTCGCCGGCGACCTGGCCATCACGGGCTTCGACCGGCTCGGCCGCCGGTAGATTGCTTCACCGAAGCAGCGACGCACGGCGCATTCGATTGGGTTTCCGAGATCCCCGCGCTCGACGGCACCTTGCTCACGGATCCCGCTGCGCGCCTGGCCGACTCCACCGACGAGGGCAAACCTTGTCCACCAGACGCCGGCCGTCGTCCTGCGGCCGGGCTCAGACCGCGACGGCGCGCGGATGGTCCGATTCTGCCGCGAGCACCGGATCCCGGTGGCGGCGTGCAGCCAGCATCACTCGACGTACGGCCAGGGGCTGACCGCCGCCGGACTCCTCGTCGAGACGAGTTGGCTGAACACGATCCACCCAGCCGGGCCGGAGGGCGCCGACGTTGACGCCGGGGTGCTCTGGGGGGACACCACACAGCGTCGAGACTGGAAGCTCGCTGGTGGCCTTGGCGAACTCTGGGGACTGGCGGAGAATAGGCATGGGAGCACCCCACCCGGGAGCACGGCCACTGTTCCGGTTCTCTCCCCCAGAGCATGCCATAACTAGAGGAGACCCACCTGCCCTTCTACCCCGTTAAGTGAACGGCATTGAGCTTAAAGCTGCTGAGCCAGAGGACACCGAGAATTTTCTGGTTCAGCTAATCAATCTTCCTGCCTCGACCGATGCAGCCTGAGCGCTTCGGGATTGACGTGCTAAGCTCAGAAGCAGACCTAGGGCAAGCTCGGCCACCCCATCGATGGAGTTGGACAATCCTGGTGCTGAGCTTACCGCTACACCATGGGCAGTCGCGGCTGGGACGTCCAGGTTCGGACTCATGCCACCGGTCTGGACGATCAGTTCGAGCGCGGGCAGCGCACCAATCACTGCGGCGTCGACGCGGGTGCGCTCACGGTTCAGCACCACGATCTGCGCGTCGCCTACGCGCGTAATCAGATCAGCCTAATCCGCGGGCTGGTCGTGTTGGATCTCGACTTCGACTCGCTCTCGCAGCCGCTCAAGACTGGGTACCCCCGGGAAAAAGTGGTTCCAATCTTCGAGCACGACGACCTTCATCTGCTTCACCTCCGCAGTTTGCACGTCTGCTATAACCCCTCTGGCCAAAGAAAAAGCGCAGGTCTTACGTGACAAAACCTGCGCTTTTGGGCGTATTCTTAGCAGCCGTAGAGGCAAGGCTGCCTCATCTCCGTGGTGCGTCGCCTCTACGATACCTAGCTCAGGCGTAATACGTCCAGTCAGGCCCGAGTAACGCATCCAGCTCGGCGCCATCAATCGTTTCGACTTTGAGCAAGTGTTCGGCAATCTCGACGAGCTTGTCGCGTCGCTCGCGAAGAATCGCGCGCGCGGTATTGAACGCTTCGTCGATCAGCCGGATCGTCTCATGGTCGACCTTTGCGGCCATCTCTGGGCTCAGCTCGCCACCCCGCTCGCTCGAGGGCGCAGCCACGACGCCGAGATCGCTCATCGCGAACTCGAGGACCATCCGTCGCGCCAGATCGGTCACCGCATCCAGGTCTTGACGCGCCCCGGTCGTGACGTCACCAAAGATCAGCTCTTCGGCGGCGCGTCCGCCAAGTAGCGCGGCCATACGTGCCATGAGCTGCGCCTTGCTCGTCAGATACGAATCGTGTTTGGGCGCCTGCACGGTGAGACCGAGCGCCTGGCCACGGGCGATGACCGACACCTTGGTCACCGGATGGGCATGCTTGAGCGCCTTCATCACCAGCGCGTGGCCAACCTCGTGGTATGAAATGATCGACTTCTCATAATCGGTCACCACGCGGCTGCGTCGCTCGGGACCAGCCACGACGCGCATAATGCCTTCTTCCAGTTCATGCCGACCAATCGCTTCTTTACCCGAACGTGCCGCCAAAATCGCCGCTTCATTCAGCACGTTGGCCAGGTCAGCCCCGGAGAAGCCCGCGGTCTGCTGAGCGATCGCCGCGAGATCGACCTCCGGCTCCAAGGGCTTGGTCTGGGCGTGTACTTCGAGAATTGCCCGCCGCCCACCGATGTCCGGTGGATCCAGAGTCACCCGCCGATCAAAGCGTCCCGGTCGCAGCAGGGCCTGATCAAGCACATCCGGACGGTTCGTCGCGGCGATGACGATGATGTTCGTATTAATGTCGAACCCATCCATCTCGACCAGCAACTGGTTCAAAGTCTGCTCACGCTCGTCGTGGCCACTGAACCCATTACCACGATGTCGGCCGACCGCGTCGATCTCGTCGATGAAGACGATGCAGGGTGCGCTTCGCTTCGCCTGCCGGAATAGGTCGCGTACCCGGCTCGCTCCGACGCCGACGAACATCTCGACGAACTCCGAGCCGCTAATGCTGAAGAAAGGCACCGCGGCTTCGCCGGCGACGGCTCGCGAAATTAGCGTCTTGCCAGTTCCGGGCGGTCCAACTAGGAGCACACCCTTCGGCACTCGCGCTCCCATGGCCCGAAACTTTTCCGGATACTTCAAGAACTGGACGATCTCGGCTAGCTCCTGCTTCGCCTCTTCGACTCCCGCGACATCATCGAAAGTCACCGGCCGGCTATCGCCGTCGTAGCGGCGGGCGCCACTGCGCCCAAACGACATCGCCTGGTTGTTCGGCCCCCCGTGCCGCATCATCAGCCAGATCACGCCAAGGATAATCGCAATTGGCAAAATCGCGGCGATCGTGCTCGGACCAAGAGCCGCGCGACTGCCATCGGATACCGTGACCACCACGCCGTCGCGCCGGAGCTGCTCGGTCACCGTTTGCTGGTCTTCTTTGAGCGAGACGTATTGCTTACCATCGGTACCAACCGCGTACAGCGTATTGTTGTTTATGTCGACTCGCAATAGCTGGTGCTGGTCGGCGAGATTCAGGAGGCTACTGATTGGCACCTGCATCGGAGCCGGTGCATTCCCCCGTCCAACGTAGATGGAGACAGCGATTGAGACGATAAAGAATACGGCCGCCGCTGCGACCCAGAAACGGCGTGGCAGCGCCTGGAAACGCCGCCGGAGCTTTTTCATCCGGTTATCCCCACTGGTTTAGTTAGCAAACAAATAGACACACCATCCGCTGGTCGGACATCCACCAGGATGGACCAGGATGGAAAAGAGTTTCCCCCTCAAGGCAATGGATGCGCCTGCGGAATTGACCAGACGGATTATATCACGGCTGACCCTCAAAAGGCGTCACCGCGTAATGGTAGATAAACTTTATGGTAGGTTTAAAATTTCGTCAAGCATGAGAGTAAGGCTACCGAAAGCTCCTCCGAGTTTTCCGGTCTCACAGTAAGCCACGTGTCCACCTTCGAAGGTCACTTCCACGTGTAGACTGTGAGGCACGCCGTCGGTCAAGTCTGGTGATTGCGCCGGCATACTCGCTGGTAACTTAAGCAGGTCCGTCACGCCACTCAGCGGTACTTTCACTCGCGCACCGCTCTTGCGATCGGCGTCGCCGAATCGATATTCAACCCAAATTTGTAGCTTCTGAATTTTGCGGGTCGCAGTATTCGCCACGATTTACTCCAATGGGAAAGGTCAACTCACGCGGTCGGCAATAACCACGGTCCTTTCATTATAGTCGTGCTGGAGCGGGAGCCACTCTCCCGAGCAGGTAATCAGCGTGAGCACTTCCTTCAGCGTTGGTGCTACCACTTGCATATCATTATTCGCCACGGTCTCAATTTTCGTAACTTTATAAGAGACGACTGTTGTTTTGGTATACAGACGCACGATATCACCAGGATGGAGACGGTCAATGTGCGCGAAAACATTCCCACTGGAAATACTTTCGACGTGGCCTGCCAGGACGATGTTGCCGCCCTGTAGGGGCTGATCGGTCCCCTCGAGATGACCTGCCGCGAATTTCGGTACCTGCCATTCACCCCCGATAATCGGCGACTCGACCACTGGCGCATCGAGTCGGATCGAGTCGGCAGTAATGCGCCGAGCAGGCAGGATTGGCACGGGAGTTGGGGTCGACGTCGCTGGGCGCTCGCCTCGTTCGGACCAAGGAACGAAGGCTGGTTTTTCGTCGACGACGCTTCGCGTCGCATTGCTGTTCACAGTGGGTATGATCCCAGGGGTCGGAGAAGCGCTGACCGCGGTTAGCGTCGTCGGAGGTGAAAGCCGAGGAGAGATCGCTTCGGCTGCTCGCGTCGCCTGCGCTTGTTCGTATTGCGAGTATCCGTACAGGGAAGCCGTTCCCACGAGAATCGCGATACCGCTGAAGATGAGACCATTGCTTAGCCAGCGGAGAAATCGCTTCATGCCTCTCCCCTCCGGTTCCGCTCCGGGCTGCACGCAATCAACTCCATTCTACGGCTTCACGGCGGCTCGGGCAACCGAACGAATGATGATAAGGTCACGCCATCGTCTTGACTGAGAGGCGCCCGGACTAACAGGTCCGGGCGCCTCTCAAACGTGCGGCGCAGCGCCTCGCACCGCCGCCAAGCGGCAACCGCTTGATGATCTCCCGAGAGGAGCACCGCTGGTACCTTTTCGCCACGAAAGTCGAACGGTCGGGTGTACTGGGGATATTCCAACAAACCGCTGCTGATCGATTCTTCGGCGAGCGACTCGGAAGCACCAAGTACGCCGGGAACGAGCCGTGCTACTGTGTCGACGAGGACCATGGCAGGGAGTTCGCCTCCGGTCAGCACGTAATCGCCGATCGAGATCTCGCGGGAAACCACCATCTTCTCCACACGCTCGTCGACACCTTCGTAACGTCCACAGATCAAAACCAGGTGCTCCCGCGCTGCAAGCGCTTTGGCAATCGATTGCTCGAGAATCTGGCCAGCAGGGGTAAAGAGGATCACTTCGGCGGGGCTTTTGATTCCGTCCTGCATGGCAGCTTGACAAACGTATTCGACCGCTTCAACAACCGGCTGGACTTTCATCACCATACCCGCACCTCCACCGAAAGGGTAATCGTCGGTGGTGTGATGCCGATCGTGCGTGAAGGAACGAATATCGTGGACGTGAATCGCGATCAAACCGGCCTCACGGGCGCGCTTGAGGATACTCGCGTCAAACGGACCGCGAAACATCTCGGGAAAGATCGTCAGTATGTCGATCCGTAGCATCATTTCAACCAGTGATGTTCCAGTGTGTTCACGTCACCCCGGGCCAGCATTGCCTTGAGCTCACTATCCAACACTGTAAACAGCGCTTGATCGGCCTTCCGCGTCGCGATTACGAAGGGTGAGCTAACTAAGCGCGTTGGCTCGATCACCAAGCCAGGCGTAGCCGCCGCCCATTGGCCTGCGGTCACCGCATCAACGACCGCTCCGGCGAGCTTGGCCTGGCTCAGGCTATCACGAATCTGATCCTGGTCGTCAAACTGTTGGAGCTGATAACCGGGCAGCTTCTGCTGCAGGATGTCTTGATCCATGTCTGCATCAGAACCGCTTTCAATACCGACGACCATGCTTTTCGCGTCTGGGTTGCGGATCAGCACGAGCCCGTTATCGAAATATGGTGTCGTGTAACTGAGCTGTCGACTATACTCCGGAAATGGCGATACGCCTCCCAGGATAACGTCAAACTTTCCAACTTCGAGCGCGTCGACAATACTCCCAAAATCCACGCTGATAAACCGGGCCCGCAGACCAAGCCGTCCAGCAAGTTCTTTGGCCAGGTCGACGTCAAACCCGGAGATATTCCCCTGACTGTCGACACTCTCGAACGGCGGATAGCTCGGATCCAATCCAACGATGAGGACACCGGCCTTCTCGACACGTTGCAAGCTACGGTCCGACGATCCTGGTTGATGACGAGTGAGGACCAAGCCAAGCGCCGCGACCACCATGCTCAACACCACCACCATCGCCAGCCAGCGGCCGCGCAGGCGATGGAAGCGTCTAGCTCCAGGTAACTTGGGCACGTTCGCCGACGATTCGCTCGTAAATGGCATTAGTCCTGGTCGCTATGGCATTCCAGTTATACTGCTCGATCACCATTTGATACGCTTGAGCTGCCCGTTGCTTCGCCCACTGCGGATGATCTAGGGTATGCTCGATTCCCCAGACGAGTGAATCGACGTTGTTTGGATAAACCGTGATTCCGGTCTCCCCGTGCTGGACAACTTCCGCCAATCCGCCAATCTCGCTGACCACGACCGGCGTTCTTGCCGCCATTGCTTCCAAGGCCACGATACCAAATGGCTCGTAAAGACTGGGGAACACCGCCACGTTGGCCACTTTGAAAAGACGATCACGGGTTGCATCAGGGATAAAGCCGGTAAAGTAACAGGAATTGGTAACGCCGAGCGTTTGGGCTAGTTGACGCACCGTGTTGAGGTGATCGCCGGTTCCGGCGACGACGAGCTTCACCGGACGGCCTCTTCCCAGCAATCGCGGCATGGCTTCCACGAGTAAGTGGACTCCCTTCTCGTAGACCACGCGACCAACGTAAAAGAGAATCTGCTCGTTAGGCGCGGCAAAACCGGTTCGAAAGTCGCTGAGATCTTCACCCGCGAGAAGGTCAAAGCGAAGCGTATCGACCCCGTTCGGGATCACATCGACTTTGTCCGGCGGCGTTCGCAGCGCGGTCTCGACCTCCTTCGCCATAAAGCCAGAACAGCAGATGACCCGCCATGCCTCATAAGTGAGCCACCATTCAATATTATTGATCGCTTGAGGTACCTCACCGCGAACCGTTCCACGTCCGCGCCCGTATTCGGTCGCATGAATGGTTGCCAACAAAGGTGCCTTGAAGGCATGCTTCAAGGCGACCCCGGCGAATGCCACGAGCCAATCGTGGACGTGGATGAGGTCAAATGGCCCTTTCTCTTCCCAAAGCTGGCGCGCGAACTGCTCCAGCGCAAGATTGCATTGGGAAGCGTTAGCCACAAAGTTCGGCGCCTCGGCCGGAGGCGGATCTACACGGTAAACAATGGAGCGACATCTTTCTTTTCGGTCAATCAAAACCGGACAGATCGTTTCTTCGGTCACTCCGCCTGCCCAGCGCGGCGTAACCAGATGGACTTCAACGCCGATCTGCGCCAGAGCTGGTATTAGCTCGGTGACGTGTTTACCAAGTCCGCCGACGCTGTGTGGTGGATACTCCCAGGACAGCATGAGGACTTTCATTTAATGAGGTACCTCCGGGCTCGCCAGCCATTTTCCATAGATTTCGTAAACCCACTGTCCCCGATGGAACCCGTAGCGCTCGTAGAGTCGCTGCGAGCGATGGTTATCTTCCTGGGTCGTTAGCGCGACGCGCTGGGCCCCCGCGCGTTCCATGCGACCTAAGACTTCGACGAGTAAGGCAGCGCCAAAGCCACGTCCTTGAACGTCCTGACGCACTGCCAAACGATCGAGATGACCTTCCCGTCTTCGTACGGTATAACCCGCATAACCAAGGAGTTGCCCATCATTCTCGCCCAAAACGACGCTGACCCCGGGGGTCGCGACGTAGGCTTCCCACTCGTCGATACTGTTCCACCAGAGCCAGGGAAATGAATGGCGTTCGAGACCGAGCACTGCCGCTCGATCCTCCGGGCGATACGGCCGAATATACAGTGGGACGGTCACACACTTGCTGACGCTACAGCTTGGCCGGACGTACTCGACAATGCGATCGATGACTTCCAAGCCCGCTTCGGTGAGGAAAGAACGGTCTCTTGTGTCGAAGCCAAAGTCAAGGACGACCAGTCGCGCGCCCCGCGCGGCAAGCGCCGAGAAGACTGTGCCGACGAGCTCACGACGGCGATTGCCCGCTGATACTTCGAGCAATTCACCAATTTCGGTACGGCGTCGCCACCAGCCTGCGACCACGTACTGGCGATCGTCGTCGGTAACAAACGCCAAGCCCGGATTATCCCGGACGTGCCCGGCCAGCGTCGACCGGGTAAAGCGGCTCACAAAAGGGAGACGAAGTCGAGCAGCTCGCTCTGGCGTTAAGGATTCAAACGGCATGGCGTCATATCTGTCTTGACCATGTCCAAGCAGGTGAATAATCGTGAGGCCTCCGGTTGAAAAAGCGCCACTCCGTCTGCCAGGAACAATATTCAGACGGGTGCCAATCAACCCACTGTTGATGGCGACGCTTGTTAGTTCGAAAAATAGTGCAACCGCGACATCGTTGATTATACCCTGACGGAAAAAAACGTCGCATCAATGAGCGGTCGACCAACGATAAAGCTAGCTTGGCACGCTAGCTGCCGTGCGGTCTCTTAACCCAGCCCTCCCCATGGACAGAAAAGGCGCCTCTTTCGCCGCCCACGGAGGATCAAAGGAGAGAGCCCTCTAACCCTGCACCTGAACGCCAACAAACGAGACGATTCCTAGCGGGGTAATCGTCAAACCCTTTACCGAAGGGCGAACGAGGTTGTACTCGGTATCGAAAAAGAGTGGAATCACCGGCGCATCTTCGACGACGAGTCGATCCGCCTGAGCGTACAATGCTGCACGCTTTTGGGGATCCGTTTCGGCGCTCGCCTGGGCCAGGATCTGGTCGACGTTTTTCTGATCATACCCGGTGTTGTTTCCCTGGCTCGTTCCATCGAAGAGCACCTCAAGAAAATCCTGAGGATCCGGATAATCTGCCGCCCAACCAATGTAGAACATTTGGTACTGATGCGCCCCCAAGTCAGCGAGGAAGCTTGTCTGCATCTGTTCGACGCTGATGTTCACACCCAAATTATCATGGTACATCTGGGCAAAGCCTTCCCCGGTCTGACCAGCACCGGGGCCGACCGATAGGACGATTGGCGGCAGATTGGCGGCCGAACCATAGGAAGACTCGCTTAAGAGCTGGCGCGCCTTCGCCGGATCGTACGGTATGCCGGCGAATGTCGGGTCGTAGCCAAGCATCCCGGGGGGTAGGATGCCATGAGCTAGCGTCCGAGAGCCGCGAAATAGCCCGTTTACCAACTTCTTCTTATCTGTTGCGTAGGCGAAAGCAAGGCGAACCTTCGGGTCGTCAAATGGCTTCTGGCGGACGTTGAAACCCAGATACCAGAAGCTCATCATCGGTGTCGTGACAAGCTGGTCGTGGAACGCCCCGGAGGGATCACTCGCTCGCGGCAGATCCCCGGTGCCAAGCGTGGCTACGTCGAGCTTTCCCTGCTGATACAGACTGAACGGGGACGTCCCACTCAAATCATAGTCAATCTCGTTGACAGTCGGAGCGTTGCCAACGTAATTGGGGTTTCGTCGTAAGACGAGCTTGTTCTGCGGCTGCCAGGTGACCAAGGTATAAGGGCCACTTGCATTGGGATGCAGGAACCAGTTCGGTCCGGACGCGACGTTATTGCGATCCACGACAAATGCGGTTGGATAGGTCAATTTGGAGAGGAAATAGCTCTCCGGCGCATCAATCGTAATTTGCAGAGTATGAGCGTCAACGACCACGATTCCCGAGACACTGCTGGCCTTCCCGGACAGTCGATCCTGACTTCCAACGATGTCGCCAAGATAGATCGAAGCGACCGGCGAATGGGTCGCAGGATCGAGAACACGCTCCAGGCTGTACTTGAAATCATCGGCGGTAATTGGCCGACCATCCTGAAAACGCGCCCCCTCACGCAGGTGGAACGTGTACGTCCGCCCACCGTTACTGACCGTCCAAGAGGACGCCAGATCTGGTACGACCTGGAGCTGGCTGTTAAGACGAACCAAGCCACCGTAGATCTGCAACAGGTACGACCACGTTGTCGAATCTTCTGAGAGGGCCGGATCTAGAGTCGCTGGATCCGCCCCGGACAATCGCAAGGGGGCTCCCTGGCGATTGATAACCTGGTTAACTTCGTTGCCAATAGCATTACATGCCGTCAACGGAGCAAGCACCACGACACACAGGAGCACCCAACTGACCAACCACCCCACGTGTCGCGTCATTGGCTCCCCCAACCGTCATACCGCTCCGGGCATGCTCTGATCACGCCGGCCGCCAACGCAAATTGGGGCGACGCACCGCCGCGACTTCGTCGAGACGGCGAATCTCGGTCGTATGTGGCGCGTGCTTCACGATCTCGGGGTTTTCTTCAGCTTCCCGAGCAATCGCCAACATCGCCTCGGCAAAGGCATCCAATGTTTGCACACTCTCCGTTTCGGTCGGCTCGATCATGAGCGCTTCGTCGACGACGATGGGAAAATAAATCGTCGGTGGATGGAACCCGTAGTCGATGAGACGCTTAGCGATGTCGAGCGCTCGCACCCCGGTCGTTCGACGTTGACGTCGCGCCGAAAGCACGAACTCGTGCTTGCAACGTCGATCACTATAAAGATCATACGCCCCGCGCAGGCGTTCCATCAAATAGTTAGCGTTCAAAACGGCGGTCTCGCCGATCGCTTCGAGCCCTTCCCGTCCAAGCGAGCGAATGTAGGTATATGCCCGCACCATCATGCCAAAATTACCGTAGAAGGCTTTGACCTTGCCGATGGATTGCGGACGGTCGAAGTCCAGATAGTACTCGATCTTCCCATCCCCCCGTTCGCGACGCGCAGCCAGCGGAACCGGCAGGAACGGCGCGAGCGGCGCCTTCACCGCGACCGGGCCGGCCGGTGGGCCACCCCCCCCGTGCGGCGTGCTGAACGTTTTGTGGAGATTAAAGTGCATTACGTCGACCCCCAGGTCACCCAATCGCGCCTGACCAAGCATCGCGTTCATGTTTGCCCCGTCGCCGTAAACCAATCCTCCCGCTTGGTGGATCGCGTCCATGATTTCGGCGAGATGCTCGTCAAAGAGACCAAACGTACTTGGAATTGTGATCATCAAAGCCGCGACGTCCGGCCCCAGCGCGGCTCGCAGTGCCGCGAGATCCAAGTTCCCACGATCGTCGGAAGGAATCGACTGGACGTGGTAACCAACCATCTTCGCCGTCGCCGGATTGGTGCCGTGCGCTGAATCGGGGATCAACACCCGTTTGCGAGCTCGATCGCCACGTGCCTCGTGATACGCTCGGACGACGAGCATACCGGTCAGCTCACCGTGTGCTCCAGCAGCCGGCTGGAGGGAGACAGCATCCATCCCACTGACCTCGGCCAGATACCGCTGTAGATCATAGATCAGGTGCAAAGCACCTTGAACCGTCGCCTCGTCCTGATACGGGTGAATCTGGGCAAAGCCAGGCAGCCGTGCCGCTTCCTCGTTCACGCGCGGATTGTACTTCATCGTGCAAGAGCCAAGCGGATAGAACGTTGTATCAATACACGCGTTCTTTTGCGACAGACGGGTGAAATGGCGCACGACATCGAGCTCGCTAACTTCTGGCAGCGGCAGATCTTGCCGAATCAAGGACGCGGGCAAAAGCTGCTCAATCGGCTCGACTGGCACGTCCGGCTCGGGAAGACTCGCCGTGGTGCGTCCCGGCGAGCTGTAATCAAAGATCAGTGGCTCAACCATCTCCCCTCCCCGTGCTGTCGGATTGGCCGCCCCTTTGCACTGTCGATGGAGTCAGTGCGGTTTCTCGGAATACTGCCACCAGACTGTCCATATCCTTGCGTCGAGTGAGCTCGGTGGTACAAAGCAAAAGCGCATCGCTCAAATCCGGGTAAACTCGCCCGAGCGCGTAGCCGCCAATGATTCCCTGACCGAGCAATCGACGATTCAGCACCTCGGGTGAAACCGGACAACGAACGGCGAACTCGTGGAAGAACGGGCCATTGAAGGCGAGCCGGAATCCGGGAATCGCCGTGATCTGCCTGGCGAGGTAGTGGGCCTTTTGGACGCACAGTTCCGCGACCTGACGAAGTCCCTGCTTACCGAGGTAGGAAAGATAGACGGTCGAGGCAAGCGCACACAACGCTTCATTCGAGCAGATATTCGAAGTTGCCTTTTCGCGGCGAATGTGTTGCTCACGCGTCTGGAAAGTGAGAACGAACCCTCGTTGGCCCTCGGTATCCGTCGTCGCACCGACAATACGTCCCGGAATATTGCGGATGAACTGCTCACGTGTTGCCAATATGCCGAGGTACGGACCACCGAAGCTCAGGGGAATTCCAAGCGGCTGGCCTTCACCCACGACAATATCGGCACCAAGAGCGCCTGGTGGGGTCAATAAGCCAAGTGCTAGCGGGTTGACGACCACGACGAGCAACGCCCCGGCTTGGTGCGCCATTTCGGCAATCACTGCCAGATCTTCCAGACTGCCGAAAAAGTTCGGATATTGCACGACGACGCACGCGACGTCTTCACTCAGCTCACGCTGCAAGACGGTCTTGTCGAGCGTACCGTCTCTCCCGACCGAGTCCGCCAACAGGTGCATGTTCAAGCCTTGAACGTAGGTACGCACGACCGCCCAATACTCCGGATGAACCGACGAAGCGAGAAGCACCGTGCCGCGATTGGTGAGATTTGCTGCCATGATCGCCGCTTCGGCAAGCGCGCTTGCCCCGTCGTACATCGAGGCGTTTGCGACCTCCATTCCGGTCAACAGGCAAATCAGGCTCTGAAATTCATAAATCGTTTGGAGGGTTCCCTGACTGACCTCGGGTTGGTAGGGAGTGTAGCTCGTGAAGAATTCCGAACGGCTGATTACGTGGTTGACCACTGACGGAATGTAGTGTGAGTAAGCCCCGGCTCCGAGGAAGCTAGGGTGATGCTGAAGGTCGGAGTTCTGCTCGGCCAGATCGCGTAGCAGTTGACTTACCTCAATCTCGGATAAAGCGGTGGGCAGATCCAAGTGCGTTCGCCGAGAATCTGACGGCAGATCCGCAAACAGATCAGCGGTCGACGTCACACCGATTCTTTCGAGCATGCGCGCGCGCTCGGCTGGCGTCGCCGGTGCATAGTTCATCGTGTCCTCGCCCTGCTAAAACTCAAGCTTGCGATGTCGCATGACAATACTTTCTAGTATACCAAGTGCTCCCATAAACGTGACCAATGAGCTGCCGCCATAGCTGATCATCGGCAATGGTACACCCGTGACGGGCAAGAGTCCGACGTTCATCCCGACGTTCACGATGACCTGGTAGGCCAATCCGCCGACGATGCCACAAGCGACAAGCCGACCGAAAGCCTCACGCGACAGCCTGGCTGCCCGCAGGCCTCTCCAGAAAATGATCAGGAAAAGGGCGAGCAAGGCGACTGCGCCAACAAAGCCGAGTTCCTCGGCAAGAACGGAAAAAATAAAGTCAGCGTATTGGACTCGCAGGAAGTGCAATTGACTTTGGGTACCACTGAGGAAACCACGTCCGCTAAATTCACCACTGCCGACCGAGATGAGGGCTTGAATCGCATTGTAACCAGTGTTCAGCGGGTCGCTCTTTGGATTCAAGAAGATGAGGATGCGCTGGCGCTGATATTGATGCATAAGCAGCCAGGCGAGTGGGGCAGCCGCGGCGGCGACACCCAACAATCCGCCGAAGTAAAACAGGGGCACACCAGCCGCGAACAATACAGCCAACCAGATCGCAGCATACACAGTTGCTGTCCCAAAGTCCGGTTGCATCAAGACCAGCGCCATCGGAATCGCTGGAATGAGGAGCGAGCCTAACACAAACCGCGGGTTCTTTGGGTTTTCAACTGGATTTGCAAAGTACTTCGCCAACGCCATGACCACACAGAGCATCGCCACCTGGGATGGCTCGAATTGGACCGGACCAAGCTGAATCCAGCGTTGTGAGCCGTGCAGAATCCGTCCGGCCGCCAGGACCAAGACGAGCATGACACAGGTTGCCCCGTAAAGTGGCCAGACGAAGTTGCCAAGGACGTGGTAATCAAGGCCACTCAGTACGATGAAGAGAAAAAAGCCGGCGATTGCGTATCCCGCTTGGTGATAAACCAATGGATCGATTCCCGTCCCGCTCGTCTCATAGGTCGCACTGTAAATCATTGCGAGACCGTAGCCCACGAGGCAGACGGTCGCTAGAAGGAGGAAGAGATCGAAGTGTCGCCAGATGCGCGTTTCCACGGTCTACCCTTGCTGGAGGAAATAAGCGAAGATGTCGTGCGCGACTCGCGCTGCGTCTTCTGGTCCACTGCCATTGCCCAGGAACACCGCCAGGGCAATCCGTGGCTGATCGGCCGGCGCGAATCCGATAAACCAGCCGTGAGTGGGCAGTTTTCCGGACGAGTCTGGTACTCCGTATCCGGGGGATCCGACCTCACCCCCCACTTTGAAGCCGGGCACCGCGGCGAGCTTCGCAGCCCCATCGAAGTGCGTACCTGCGGCGGTTGTTCCACTCCCGGTCGCGTCAATCATGCCTTGGCGCACGATGCTCAGGTAGCTCGCGTTAATCGGTAATCGCCGGGTGACGTCTGGCTGATAATCCTGAACGATTTTTCCGTTCGCATCCTGAATCTGGAGGACGAGCTGGGGACGGTAAAGCGTGCCCCCATTGGCGATCGCCGCGGCGAGGTTTGCCATCTGCAGGGGTGTAACCGTGAGATACCCTTGACCAACTGCCGCTTGGTAGGTATCCATGGGTACCCAGTCTTGGTTCAAGGTTTGTCGCTTCCAACGGACCGACGGGACGAAGCCATCCTCTTCGCCGAGCAGATCGATACCGGTTGTCTGCCCCAGGCCAAACATCCGGGCGTACTGACCAATGCCGTCGATGCCGAGTCCATTACGGGTGCCCTCCGGGTCGCCTCCGCCGACGACGTAGAAGAACACATTGCAGGAATCGGCAATGGCGCTCTCGACGTCCTGCATGCCATACGCCTTGGCGTCAGAGAGACGGGTCCCAACGGTTGGATCGAAGCGATTGGGCACGGTAATGAATCCCGGACAGTCAATCGTCGTGGTAGGTGTGATCACTCCGGTTTGTAGCCCCGCGATGGCTGTTACAACGTGGAACGCCGCGCCCGGTGGATACAGTCCACTGATTGCCTCATTCAAGAGTGGCTTCTGAGGATCATTGAGCAATCGACGATAGTCAGCATCACTGATTCCCGCCGCGAAGAGGTTGTCGTCGTACGAGGGTACCGAGACTAGTGAAAGGACCTGACCGTTCCGCGGATCGATTGCCACCGCTGCCGCCACCTGGTAGCGAGAAAGCCCACTGCTCAAGATATCGGTGATCTTTTTTTGAAGGTGGCTGTCGATCGTCAGGATCAGGTTATCACCCGGGATTGGATTCGAGACGCCGAGCGAACGAACACGCCGACCCGTTGCATCGACCTCCATCTGCTCTTGCCCTGGCTGTCCACGAAGCTGCGTCTCGAAGGTACGCTCGATGCCAACCTGACCGATCGTATCCTGCGGGCTATAGCGTTGCGTTGGATCATCTTTCAATCGCTGGTATTGGGCATCACTAATTCGGCCGACGTAGCCGAGAATCGGCGCCATGACCGCGCCGAGCGTATACTCGCGGATGGGTTCGATCTGCACGTGGACGCCTGGCAGATCCAGGTGTCGCTCTTCGACCTCAAACGCGACTTGCTGGGAAACGTTCGTCGCGAGCGGCACGAACGTAAATTGGGTTTCATTAGCCGATTGAGCTTGCTGAATGAGTTTATCAGCAGGCGATCCCAAGAGATCGGCAAGGCGCTGGAGAACTTGCACCCGAGCCTCACCACTTGGCAAGTCGGCTCCGACGATGCCGACACTGTAGCTGGGATGATTTCGTGCTAACACTTCATGTCGGCGATCGTAGATCACGCCACGAGGCGCTGGAATTGTCTCGAGCCGGAAGCGGTTGTTGTCTGCTTGGCTACGATAATCGGCCCCGTTAATAATCTGAAGTCGATATAATTGGACAATCAGAACCGTGATCGCTAGTAAGACAAGAATCCCAAGAGCCGAGACTCTGGCTTCGCCAGGTTTCCGGTCTTCTTCCTCCTCGATCTCGTCGTCTTCGTCAATTGGATCGTTGAGTGATGTGATCGGTTCAATCGACATGCCCGATGATGGCCTCACTCGCTAGTTTCCGCTCTTGTCCAGCTCGCTGAGCTGCTGTTGTAACTCTATGAGCGTGCGTCGTCGATGCTCAACAAAGGTCCGTCGATCGGTGTCCAAGCGTCGCCCAAGCTCAGCCACCGCATTGCCGAACTCAGAGCGAATCTCACTTGCCTGGACCCGGATCTCGTTTTCTTGTGCCCGCAAGCTACTCTGTAATGCCGCGAGTGTCGCGTCAAACTGCTGCTCTACCTCATCGACGTGTGTAAGCTCGCGCTCGATACGATCGAGACGCTGATTCACTAACTCGATCGAGGAACGCAGATCTTGTAATCCAGAGGCTACACCGTTCAAACGCTCGCTCAATTGGCTAATGACACCATTCACCTCGTCAATCCGGTGGGCCTGAGTATCGATCTCGCCACGCAACCTACTCGTCGATACTCGATCGGTCTTTATCTGAGTATCGACCTGCCCTAGCTCAACACGCAAGGCTTCGACGCTTTTCATCAAAATAGCCAAGCTCTGATCGTTTCGTTCCAAATGCTCGCCCAGGGTAGTGAATTGCCGAATCAGGCCAGCGACTGGTTTGAGATGATCGTCCACGCGCGCTTGGATCGCCGTGACGGTTTGCTTAACCTCGGCGACGTCACGATTGACCCGCAAGTCCAATAGCTTTTGCTGTTGATCAAAGCGAGTCAGATCGCTGCGTTGAGTTTCGAGCGCCTGTTCGCTCGCTGTTTGGAAGGCAGCATAGCGCCGTGTTTGATCTTCGACGATAAGCAGACGATTCTGGAGAGACGTAAAGGATCGCTGTAATTCGTCTAAGGATTGATCAATTGGCGCGCGAGCCATGCGTTCGTGGCGCAGCTCCTCGGCAAGCGCGGCGATCCGCCCTTGACTCGCTTGGGTCGTCCGACCAAGCTCTTCGATGTGTTGGAGCACCGTGGCAAGCTGTCGGGTCTCACGGTCGCGTTCCACGGTCTCCACTCGCTCAACCCGTGTGCTCTCTTCGAAATGCTCCTCGAGGGCGCGCTCGATCAGGGCAATATGCTCTTTCAACTGGGTCAGCGTCTCGTAGACGCCGCGTCCTTCGGAAGCCCCATAGCCTGTTCCCATTCCCGTTAGGCGCGCCAAGATGGAGTCGTGCTCGCGGAGCTCAGAGCGGAGCTGTTCGACTGAATGCACCAACTCGGTCAGGCCAGCGTGGTCAACTCGCCGCTGCTCCTCTAGCCATGCCATCAAGTGCGCGCTATCCCGGGGTGAATTCAACGGAACGTCTGTCGCCACTCCGACCCTCCCAACGGCGCCTACCACGTTGCGCAATACCGACCAGCGAATCAAACGCTGGTGCGTAGCCATTATACCGATTCCCGGCGCGAACACCGACTAGAAAAATGGGAAAAATTAGGACGGTTCGCGGAGAATGGACAAATCGAGGAGGTCGAGCAGGGTCTCGACTCGGTTGGCTAGCCTGCCTTGATGATGGCCGCGGCGATCAAGAAGAATTGCCTGCAGCCCAGCTTGCTCGGCGCCTTGGACATCGCTGATCAGGCTATCGCCGACATGGAGGATTTCATCGGGAGGAAGCCCGGCGTCGGCAACCGCGGCCTCGAAGATCTGTCGGCTCGGCTTTTCCGAGCCGACCAGACCAGAGATCGCCTGGAAGTGCAGGGAGCGATCGAGGCCGGTCCTGGCGAGGAGGCGGGTTAGCCACGCTTCCCAATTCGAGATGATGCCAATGCGGAAGCCACGCTGACGCAACTCGTCGAGGACAGGCTGGGCATCGTCGAAGAGGCGGTAGTTCGCCGGCTCCGTAAACGTAAGATACAGCCGATCGGCGAGATGAGAGACGCGTGACGGATGGACACCTTGTCTCTCGAGAAATTTGATGTAAAGGGTGGTCCAAGTCTTCCGTGATTGCTCTTCCGAGCAGGAATAAGTTACGCCACGATTGCGAAGGTCAGTAAAAAAAGCATCGGCGAGATGCTCGAGCTCGCTGCTGGCATTCGGTCCAAGCCATTCACCCTCGAGCGCGCAGCACCGCACGACTAGTTCGCCAAAACCAGGATACGGGCGCAGGAGCGTTTCCCCGACGTCGAACGAAATAGCCTTTACCACGTGTTCACAAGCAACTTTCTCACTATCACCCGAGATAATTCATTCCCCCGCCCGAGGGCGGGGAATGAATTATCTATACCCGAGTCAGGACATAACGTCAACCAACCGAGCAGATTGGCGGTACATCTTTTATGTACCAATCCACTTTGCCGCAAACGTTTCCATGCACGACGCCAGGCGGAATCTTGAAATCCATCTTGGGCAGATGTAAGTACTGGTGGGCAGCCGGAGCATAAGTGTGCCAGATCGCACCAGCGGACAGAACCCCCTCGGTTGCTTTCATCGGAGTGCCATCGGTGTTTCCGACCCAAATGCCAATCGCTAACTCGGGCGTATAACCAATCGTCCAGGCATCCTGCTCAAGCTGAGTCGTACCCGTTTTCACTGCCGCAGGACGATCGATGACGAGCGCACCACCGGGCGCGAAAGTGAAGTGCCGGGCATGGTCGTCAGTCAGACTGCTGGTGAGCAAGTAGACCGCCTGCGACGAAACGACTTGAATCGGTGGCGGCGGCTGATACTGATAAATCACGTTCCCAACCGGGTCGGTAATCTTGAGGATCGACACCGGCTCATAACGACGCATGCCAAGCTGCCGCTCCTGAAGCGGGACGGGCTCTCCCACCATGTCGCCATCGTTGGCGAAGACCGAATAGGCATAGGTCAGGTCGAGTGGAGTAACGTCAGCCGTGCCGAGCGTAAGAGTTAATCCATAACGATCCGGATTCTGAATCGTCGTGATTCCAAGGGCATGAGCGGTGTCAGCCATGGCGTGGACACCAATCCGTTGGAGTAGCTTGATCGCCGGAATGTTCAGTGAGCTCGCCAAGGCTTCCCGCAAGGTGACCGGACCGTGGAACTGAAAGTCAAAATTGTTCGGGACGTAGGGGCTGAGCCCCGGACCACGATCGAAGGCGGTCTTGACGTCGTAGACCGTCGAGTCAGGCACGAAGCCGCGCTCGAAGGCAGTGACGTAATTGAACACCTTGATCGACGAGCCGGGTTGACGCCCGGAGACCGCCACGTTCACCTCGCCGTCGATTGACTTGTTCCAATAATCAAGGCTGCCAACCATCGTCAGGATCTCGCCCGTCGATGGTTGAATCGTGACGATCGCCGCGTTATGGGCGTTCATTTCCTTTTCAATTTGGTTGATCCGTTCCTGGGCTTTCTGAACAGCAAGCTGTTGCAAGCCGTAATCGAGCGAGGTTTGAACTCGCCAACCCCGGTCGTAGAGAGCGTCGCGACCGTAGCGCTGCTGAATCAATTGGGTGACGTAGTTGACAAAATGTGGCGCCTTGATCGTAAATTCAGGTCGCTGGAAGTGTAGCTGCTCTTGCTTCGCCTGATCGGCCTGCTGCTGAGTAATGTAGCCGTGGTAGACCATACGGTCGAGCACGTACGCTTGACGCGCCTTGGCCGCGGAAGGATTCTGGATTGGATCGTACGAAGAGGGCGCCTGAGGAAGACCGGCTAACATCGCCGCTTGAGCTAAATCAAGCTGGCTGACCGGAATGCCAAAGTACGACTGGGCAGCCGCGCCAACGCCATAGCTCAAATTACCATAGTACACCTCATTGAAGTACATGTTGAGAATTTGAGGCTTGGTATACGTTTGGGTCAGGTCAACCGCAAAGATCGCCTCTTTGATCTTACGATCCAAAGTCTGAGCTTCTCGCTGCTTCACGTCGAAGAGCAAATTGCGCGACAACTGTTGAGTAATCGTGCTAGCGCCACTCACGATCGCGTGGTTACTGAAGTTCTGAAACGCCGCCCGAAAGATTGAGAGCGGGTCGACGCCGGGATTCGTGAAAAAGGTCGGATCTTCGACGGCAATTGTCGCGTCGATCAAGTCAGGGGGGAGCTGATCCAGATTGACAATAATTCGACGACCATACTGGGGGTCGATCAGCTCGTAGAGCAATATCCCATTCCGGTCATAAATGCGAGTCGTTTGGAAGATCGGCTGGTTCACGACTTGGGGAACCGGGGGGATGTCGCGTGCGAAGTAGGCAAGGGCTGTATAAAGTGTCAGAGGGACAAGAATGACCAGGGTAAAGGCAGTCAGAGAGATAGCCGAGATGAGAACGCGGCCAACCGTGCCATCATCAGGTGAATGAAAGCTACGCCCCCAGCCAAACAGGTTAGTCGGCGTACGCCAGGTGTGAATGCGGTGCGAGCGGTGGTGCGAGTCGGGGTGACCGCTGTTATGAGAGCCACGAAAAGCGGACATGCGCAGATCCTCAGCGAACCTCGACGGAAGCGTGGCAAAGGCTGGACGAGGACCAGCCGCCGCGTCCCCCCAACACGATGCAAATCCCGCGCCAGTCGACGCTCGGTTCAGCGTCTGCCCTACCTGGCAATGGCCGGATAGATCTGTTAAAATAGCTACTGCATCGAACGCTGCCGACGTAGCTCAGTGGTAGAGCAAGTGTTTCGTAAACACTAGGTCGAGGGTTCGAATCCCCCCGTCGGCTCCAGCAGGAAGGCCATCACGACCAGCAGCTCCAGGTCTGATGGCCTTTTGGCTTCCTGGCTCTTGACAGATTCCGCTGTAATCCTGCTGCAAGAAGAACGTCACGGAAAAGAGCGTTGCCGTGCGAAGATCACACCAACCCCAACTTGATCAGCCACGGAGACAACACCTACCCCTGATGCGGGCAAGAAACAGGTCGACAGGCCAGACCTCACTACCGCCCCTCGCCATGGCCATGGCACGACCTCCTAAAAGGGGAAACGCCCCAGCGGTCAAGACGGCTGCCGGCGTGCTTAGGTAGGCGGATCCGGAGGACGCGCGTCGTGGAGCTCGGCGTCGAGCCAGGCGAAGGCGATGATGAGGCCAACGGCAAGCGCTTCGCCAGCAATGAAAACGTAGCGGGAATTGAGGGCGACAAAGAAGGCAACGGTTACCGTCGTCAGCGCCAGAAGCGCCACTAACAAGTGACCGCCAAGCGAACGATGCGACGAGTTACTTCGCGTATATAATGGACTATTTTTACTTCGGGACACCTTTCGCAGGATACGAGCGTCGACTAACCGAGTCAATGCCGCGTCGCAAACTACGAGCGGTAAACCAAGGCGGCCGGCGAGCCATTCCGCCGTCACGGCGCGTTGGGTCGGTGCGGCGGAATCAAAGAAACTGCGAATCGCCTCAATAGCTCGGCGCTCTTCAATGTCGCGCACGCCAGTACCTCCCTTCCTGCGTCGCGTACTGACGCATCCAGAGGCATAGACGCTCATCTTCTAGGGTCGCTTTTGTATCCTAGTGTAGCACTGTCCCGGAGCTTCTACAATAGGTTGAGAAAGCTCTCAAAGACGTCTGATGGCACAAAATTTCACCTGCGAGATTCCATCTTGACCGCTGCCTAACTGCTTTGCTAGCATCAGTCACGTGCGAGACGTGGCAACAGCGAGGTACCACGGTGGCCAAGCGTCCGAAATACCCGGTATTTCAGAATTGGCTTCTGAACCAGATGGTCGAATTCGAGCTCACGCCAATGAGTCTTGCTCTCAAGCTCGACCTGCTTGATGGGGTGATCGAAGACTGGGTAGCAGGACGGGAAGTGCCCGATCCAGTACAATGTGCTCATCTCGCCGAGTTGTTCGAAATGCCAGTGCAGAAGGTACTCCAAGTTGCCGGTTGGTAGATCGCGCCCCCCACGGCTGTTCGACCTGACCTGTTCCATCACTCGACAAAGCAGGTATCGCCATGGCCCATCCAATCCATCAACCTCTGGACGTAATTCTTTCGACGCTCGACTTCGACGAACTCGTCGGGCTTGCTCAATCTCTGGTTCAGATTCCCTCGGTGAGCGGCCGGGAAGGCTTAGCGATTAGCCAATTCATGGTCGATTGGCTGCGTCGACACGGCGTCGAAGCGGATCTCCAGGAAATCTCACCCGAGCGGGCAAACGTCTTCGCACGTGTCGAAGGTAATCGCCCCGGTCCCCGCCTCTTGCTCAACGGTCACCTTGATACCAAGCCGGGCGATACGATGACAATCGCGCCTTACTCCGGCGAGGTTCGGGATGGTCGCCTCTGGGGACGTGGCTCATGTGATATGAAAGGGCCGGTGGCGGCGATGATGGTGGCAACGGCTGCTCTCGCCCAACACAAAGATCTCTTTTCCGGCACGCTCCTCTTTGGCTCGGAAGTTGGCGAAGACGGCGGCGGTTGGAAATTCGAGGAGTTGGTCGCAGGTCCCTGTCAGTGTGATCTTGGCATTTGCGGCGAGCCGACTAACCTGGCCGTCCACGTCGGTTGTCGCGGTAGCTTCCCTTTGAAGATTCGTACCCTTGGCCTCGCGACTCATACTGGAACGGCTTACGAAGGTATCAACGCCATCCAGAAGATGTGCTCGGTCATCCCGGTGCTCTACGCCTTGCCGTGCTTCCATCAGGAGGATCCCATTTGGGGACGGCCGCCGATCAACGCGATGATCATTCGCGGCGGCGGGAAGGTCAGCGCGTCAGTCCCCGACGAGTGTGAAGTTCAGTTCGACATTCGTCTCAATCCGACTCTGCCACCCGAGCGACTCGCCGGTTTAGTGGACGCAACCCTCGCCAACTTGCAGCAAGCGGACCCCGAGCTAAAGCTCGAGGTTCTGACTGATTGGAAAGCGAACGGGCGGCATTATCATTCCCTACCGGCCAGCGAGATCTCCCCTACCCACCCACTTGTCACCACCGTGGTTGACGCGCTGACACCGATCTTAGGTCAGCGCCCGAAGCTCGCCGGCTTCCCGGGCGGCTGCTCCGCCTCGATTATGCTCCGCCGCGGCATTCCCGCGCTCATTTTTGGTCCCGGCGACCTCCATCAGGCGCACTCCGTCGACGAATGGCTCGACCTCGAGCAGCTACGTATTGGTTGCCGTGGCTACGTAGCAATTGCGTTACGCCTGCTTAGCGTTCCTACCTTCGCAGGTTCAGAGCCCGCTTAATCACAGGCTCTAACGTCATTCCCTGGATGAGCAGTGACACCACAACGACCCCGAGGACAAGGGTGGGGAGGCGAGATGGCAGGTGAAGCCCCTCCGCGAGGCTGATCGCGACAACCACCGGCAGCGCGCCGCGCAGGCCGCCCCAAAAAATAACGTGCTGCCAGGCAAGCTTAGGTCGGCCAATCACCAGGGCAATGAGCGTCCCCAGACCATAGACGAGGACCGCCCGGCCAAGCCACGCCGCGAGCACCCCGACGACGATATTCGGCCAGATTGCCAGCAGCGCCCGGGGAACGACTGCCAAACCAAGCAGCAGGAATACGAATGAGTTTGCCACGAAGGCCAGAAACTCCCAGAGCAGAGTAATCGCGGTTTGCGTCTGTTCCGACATCCCAATGCGCCGGCCGACGTTCCCCAACGCAATGCCCGCACCTACCGCCGCCAACACCCCCGAGGTTCCAAGCCCTTCTGCGAGCGCATAGCTACCGTAGGCGACGACGACGCTGAGTGTCGTCTCGACGAGATAATCGTCAATCCGCCGGGTGATCAATGATGCGATTAGCCCAACCAGCACACCAATGCCTAATCCCCCTAGCGCAATCCCAATGAAATCGCCAACGACTGCACTAACGGAGAGCTGACCGCCAACGAAGAACAGTGCTAACACCCGTCCCAGAACGACAACCGTACCATCGTTCAGCATACTTTCGCCTTCAATGAAGGTCCGAAGCTGGGAAGGTACCGGCATCTGTCGGAACAAGGCGACCACCGCAACTGGATCCGTCGCTGAGACTAGCACACCGAACAGCACCGCAACCTCAACCGGCAAGTGGAGCACGAAGACAATGATCGCTGCGGTTATGAACCCTGCAAGTAAAACACCTAGCGTCGCAAAAATGAGAACCGCTAGACCAACTCGCAGTAATGTATCCCAGCGGATCGTGAATGCTGCCTCGAAAAGCAATGGCGGCAGAAGCACCCAAAGGACAAGGTCTGGATTGAGGGTTTCGGCGGGTAAGACGCGGAGTAGATCCAAGAGGATGCCGGCGATGACGAGTCCAACCGTGTAGGGAATCTTCAAATAGCCGATGAATGCGCTGACCAGGCTAGCCAGGAGCAAGAGCAGCACGACCACTTGGACGGCATGGGCCGGCCCAAGCCAAGAGAAAACAGGAAAGGTCATCCAAGAGATAAGGCTGGCTCATCTTGCCATGCGCCGTGCAAGATCCGCTTCAGGTATTGGCCCGTATAGGAGCGCGGATTTGCCGCTACCTCCTCAGGTGTACCCTCGGCGATCACTTCACCGCCGGCAAGACCGCCCTCTGGACCGAGGTCGATGATCCAGTCGGCGCATTTTATTACGTCGAGGTTGTGCTCGATAACGACCACTGAATTTCCCGCGTCGACCAAACGGTTCAGAACGTCGAGCAGCCGCGCGACGTCGGCGAAATGCAAGCCGGTCGTTGGCTCGTCCAGTATGTACAGCGTTCGGCCGGTGGCGCGACGTGAAAGCTCGGTCGAGAGCTTGACCCGCTGGGCCTCGCCACCTGAGAGGGTCGTCGCGGGCTGTCCGAGACGGATGTAGCCGAGGCCAACGTCGTTCAAGGTTTGCAGTTTGCTTCGAATAGAAGGAATTGCCTCGAAGAATCCCAGCGCTTCGGTGACGGTCATTTCGAGGACGTCAGCGATCGACCTCCCCTTGTAGTGAATCTCTAGCGCCTCGCGATTGTAGCGACGCCCTTTGCACACTTCGCAGGGAACAAAGACATCCGGTAGGAACTGCATCTCAATCTGGATGATTCCTTCGCCCTGGCAAGCCTCACATCGTCCACCTTTGACATTGAACGAAAAACGTCCTGGCTGATAACCGCGGATCTTCGCTTCTGGCACACTCGCAAAGAGTTCACGAATCGGCGTGAAGGCACCAGTATAAGTGGCCGGGTTGGAACGTGGTGTCCGACCGATTGGTGACTGATCGATATCGATCACCTTGTCAAGATTTTCAAGCCCGACGATTGCTTCGTGGGCACCGGGCCGCTCTTTTGCTCGATTGAGCACCTGGGCGAGTCGGCGATAGAGGACGTCGGAAACAAGTGTACTTTTACCCGAGCCGGAGACTCCGGTGACGCAGACAAACCGTCCCAAGGGAATCCGAACGTCGACATTTTTCAGATTGTTCTCGCGAGCGCCGCGAATCTCGAGCCACTTACCATTACCCGGTCGCCGCTCGACCGGCGTCGGGATCGCCCGGTCACCCCGAAGAAATTGAGCGGTCAAAGACTCGGGAACCTTCAACACCTCGTCCAGTGTTCCCGCGGCGACGATGCAGCCACCGTGCTCACCCGCTCCCGGACCAACGTCAATCAAATAGTCGGCCGCTCGCATGGTTTCCTCATCGTGCTCGACGACGAGGACGGTATTTCCAAGATCACGCAGGCGCAAGAGAGTATCGATCAGCTTACGGTTGTCCCGCTGGTGCAGGCCAATACTTGGCTCGTCGAGAATGTACAGGACTCCCATGAGGCTACTGCCGATCTGAGTCGCCAAGCGGATCCGTTGCGCTTCGCCACCCGAGAGGCTACCCGCCGCCCGATCCAGGGTGAGATAATCGAGACCAACGTCCACCAGAAAACCAAGGCGGCTGCGAATCTCTTTGAGAACCTGATGGGCAATCGCCATGTCGCGCTCGGAAAGTCGCATGGTGAGTTCGCGAAACCACTGGTCGGCTTCGCGGACTGAGAGCGCAGTTACCTCGACGATCGAGCGCCCACCGACGGTGACCGCCAGAACCTCCGGCTTCAATCGAGCGCCCTTGCAGGCCGAACAGGGACGATTGGTCATATAGCGCTCGATCTCCATGCGTTGAAAGTCCGAATCGGTCTCACGATAACGCCGTTCCAAGTTCTTGACTACGCCCTCAAACGCCGCTTCATATTCATGAGTGCGTCCATCGCGTGTTGAGTAACGCATCAGAACTTTTTGGTCTTTTACCCCATAAAGAATTGCCTGTTGGTGCTCCGGGCGCAGTTCTTTGAAAGGTGTATTCAGGGAAAAGCCGAGCGTTTGGGCGAGAGAGGCAACCATCTGCAGGAAATATGAACTCGTGGTCCCACCGCGCGCCCAGGGCACGATCGCTCCTTCCTCGATCGATAAGTCAGGATTGGGAATGATCAGGTCCGGATCAACTTCGAGCGACGTCCCCAACCCCGAGCAAGCTGGACACGCGCCGTGCGGGCTATTAAACGAAAAGCTGCGCGGCTGAATTTCAGGCAGGCTAATCCCGCAGTAGACACAGGCAAAGTGCTCGGAAAAAAGGTGCTCCTCGCCGCCCTGAATCGCGACCTTGACAACGCCGTGCCCGAGGCCAAGAGCAGTTTCGACCGAATCGGCGATCCGTGCCGCGTTCTCGTCCACGGAGCTACCGTTACTACCGGCTGAACGAACCACCAGACGATCGACGACAATCTCAATCGTGTGCTTCTTGTTCTTTGCGAGGTTAAACTCTTCGGACAGATCGTAAACTTCGCCGTCAACCCGGACTCGCACGTAACCGCCCTTGCGTGCATCGTCGAAAACTTGCTGGTGCTCACCCTTCCGGTCCTGGACAACCGGCGCGAGGATGAGCAACCGGCTGCCGTCGGGGAATGCTTGGATCACGTCGACGATCTGCTGAACCGTCTGTTTCGTAATCGGCCGGCCGCACTTGGGACAATGCGGCTGGCCGATGCGCGCGTACAGCAAGCGCAGGTAGTCGTAGATCTCGGTCACCGTTCCCACGGTCGAGCGGGGGTTATGACTTGCGCCTTTTTGATCGATCGAAATGGCCGGAGACAACCCCTGAATGTCGTCGACGTCCGGCTTTTCCATCTGGCCAAGGAACTGGCGAGCGTAGGCGGATAGCGATTCGACGTAGCGTCGCTGTCCCTCGGCGAAGATCGTGTCGAAAGCAAGACTCGACTTCCCAGACCCGGAAAGCCCGGTAATGACCACGAGCTTATTGCGGGGAATTTCGACGTCGACGTTCTTGAGATTGTGCTCACGGGCGCCACGGACAACGATGTGCTCCTGAGGCATTCTCACTCCAGGGTCCGACGCAGCTCGACGATCTGATCGCGGAGCATCGCCGCCTTCTCGAACTCCAGATTGCGTGCCGCGTCCTTCATCTGTTTCTCTAGCTCTTTGATCATCCGCGCCGCTTCCTCGCGGGGAATGCCGTTACCCACCGCATAGACCGGCCGGCTTTCCGCGACGGCGCGCACTCGGTCGGTGATGTCCTTTACCGCCTTACGGATACCAACCGGGACAATCCCGTGCTTCTCATTGTGGGCAATTTGGATCGCCCGGCGGCGGTAGGTCTCATCAATCGCCCGCTTCATCGAGTCGGTCATCGTGTCCGCGTACATAATCACGTGCCCATCGACATGGCGTGCTGCTCGTCCGATCATCTGGATCAACGACCCCTCCGAGCGAAGGAAACCTTCCTTATCGGCGTCGAGGATCGCGACCAATGAGACTTCTGGAAGGTCTAACCCTTCGCGTAATAAGTTGATCCCAACCACCACGTCGTAAACGCCCAGCCGCAAATCACGTAGGATGTCGACGCGCTCCAGTGTTTCGATTTCAGAATGAAGATAATGAACTTTGACGCCGACCTCGCGCAAGTAGTCGGCAAGGTCTTCGGCCATTTTCTTGGTCAAGGTCGTGACGAGCGCACGCTCCCCATGTTCGACCCGAATTCGAATCTCCTTGAGCAGGTCGTCGATCTGGCCGGCCGTCGGCTTGACCTCGATCGAGGGATCAACGAGGCCGGTGGGACGAATGACCTGCTCGACGAGCTGTTGCTGATGGGCAAACTCGTAGGGTCCGGGCGTCGCCGAGACAAAGATTACCTGATTAATGTGCCGCTCGAACTCTTCGAACATAAGCGGTCGGTTATCGAGCGCCGACGGCAGACGGAAGCCATAGTCGACCAGCACCTCCTTGCGTGAGCGATCGCCATGGTACATGCCACGGATCTGCGGAAGGGTGATATGTGACTCGTCGACAAACATCACGAAGTCGTCGGGGAAGTAGTCGAGCAACGTCCAGGGTTGGCTACCCGGCTCGCGTTGCGCAAGATGACGCGCATAGTTCTCGATCCCAGCGCAAACGCCGGTTTCCCGCAGCATCTCCAGATCAAACATCGTCCGCTGGCGGATCCGCTCCGCTTCGAGAAGCTTACCCTGGCTTTCGAGCTCCTTGACACGCTCTTCCAGCTCGGCCTCGATACTTTTCAGGGCGAGCTGAAGCTTCTCCTTACTCGTGACGAAATGCTTGGCCGGATAAATCTCCAACGAGGTGCGATTGAGCAAGATCTCACCGGTCATCGGATCGACGTCAACGATGCGTTCGACCTCGTCACCCCAGAACTCGATCCGTGTCGCCACTTCTTCGTAGGCCGGGAAAACCTCGACCGCGTCCCCGCGTACCCGGAATTTACCCCGGGTAAAGTTATAATCGTTTCGCTCGTAATAGATGTCAGTCAGCCAGCGCAGCAGCTTATCGCGATTCCGGGTCTCGCCAACTTGAATGCGGACAGTCGTCTGATTGTATTCTTCCGGCTCGCCAAGACTATAGATGCACGATACCGAAGCAACAATTAGAACGTCACGCCGCGTGAACAACGCCTGAGTCGCCGCGTGCCGCAGCCGATCGAGATCGTCATTGATCGTCGCGTCTTTCTCAATGTAGGTATCCGTTCGGGGAACGTACGCTTCGGGCTGGTAATAATCGTAATAGCTGACAAAGTACTCGACAGCATTGTCTGGAAAAAACTCCCGAAACTCGCTCGCGAGCTGAGCGGCGAGCGTCTTGTTGTGAGCAATGACGAGGGTGGGGCGCTGAAGCTGCTCGACGACTTTAGCCATCGTATACGTCTTCCCGGAGCCAGTCACACCGAGCAACGTCTGAAAGCGGTATCCTTTCTTGACCCCTTCGACCAGCTTGGCAATCGCCTCGGGTTGATCGCCAGTCGGCTGGAACTCTGAGACGACTCGAAAGTCCGGCAAGGCGACCTCCTGAGCAAAGAAAAGAACGTACGTTCCAATTTTGTGGCTCCGGAATTATACACTTTCCGAGGCTCGCGCGCCAGAGTGGTAAACGTTAGAAACGCGAGACCTCGGGAGCGCAGCCTCGGAGATTCTACTCAATGCAGACGTGCTTCCAGAAATTCAGATCCCGTGGCGCGCCAGTACGACGCCATCCAGGATGACACGTAGCGTGACAGGTCCTTTAGTGCCCCGACGACCATCTCCTCTTTACCCTCCAAGGTGCACTCCCCCACGACGGTGACTCCCTCGTCAGGATCCAGCTCCAGGAATGTCCAGCATGCCCAGGTGATGTCGACGAAGAACGTTTCGATCCGCGTGATCTTCACGGCCTGCTCCTTTCCCACCAATCTTGTCTAAAACTCACTCCGCAGACAATAGTGCAGCGGTGGATCGGGAACGCGGTCGAGATGGCCGCGCTCCTGATTAACAACCCCTTGCAAAGAACTTCACAGAGGTTACGATACTTCCTAACGTATCGGCGATTAAGGATGAGCAGGAGGCTCCCCATGCCAGTCCCTCTTTCCCTCGACGTCCGGACGGTCGTCGTTCTGTTCCACGGCGACCGTCTTCTCCTGCTTCAGCGCGCGGCATGGAAGAAATTTGCTCCGTTGCGCTGGACAGGCCTGGGAGGAAAAGTCGAGTCGGACGAGCTTGGCGATCTGGTGAAGGCAGCGCAGCGCGAGCTATTCGAAGAAACTGACCTCAGTCCTAGCGAGGTTTCACCACTTTGCTTGCGGCGGCTGCTCCTATTTCATCATCCAGTCGAGCAGGTGGTGTGCCTGGCTTATCTGACAGGTACGACCGCGAGCGATCGGCTTCCGACTTGCAAGGAAGGCAGATTACACTGGATTCACCCCAATGACCTAGCAAAGCTCGATCTGATTGAAAACACGGCCCGAGTTCTTCCTTTCTTAATTCAGGACGTTAAGCTCGATGACCACTACGTGCGCTGTGGAGTTGCCGAATACGACGGCAATGGCCGCCTGCTAGAGCTGACGTTTCCAACATCATCTGGAAAACGTGGCAACCTTGACACGTCCAATTCCGGGGGCATATAGTGAGACCGCTAGCGCAGTCTGCTCAGCCCTCGCGGAAATTGTTCCAAGACGTGACAGCATTGCGCCCGGTGCCCAAACCGCGTACCCCTGGGAACAAAGAAACACACCAGGATGGGAGAAGATCTCAGTGAGTGAAGTGAAGGTCACCGTTAACGGCAAAACTTATCAAAACGACGTGGAGCCTCGCACTCTCCTCGTTCACTATCTGCGCGACGTCCTTGGCCTGACCGGCACCCACATCGGCTGCGATACGTCCCAGTGCGGCGCCTGCACGGTCCTCGTCGACGGTCAAGCCGTGAAGTCGTGCACCATGTTCGCGGTGCAGGCGAACGGTGCGTCGATAACGACGATCGAAGGCTTGGCCAAGGATGGACAATTGCACCCGGTCCAGGAAGGATTCTGGGAAGAGCATGGACTCCAGTGTGGATTTTGCACCCCTGGCATGATCATGATGTCCGTGCAGCTCCTCGAGCGTAACCCGAACCCGACTGAGGCCGAGATTCGGCACGCTCTCGAAGGAAACCTTTGTCGCTGCACCGGTTATCACAATATCGTCAAAGCGGTTCAGTACGCGGCGAAAAAGCTGCAGTCTGGCGAGCCAGCCGGCGCGCGCTAAGACTTCTCGCCGTGTGGTCGACAAGCCTGATCGCAGAGCTTGCCGTTGCTATACCGTGTTCACCTAGTAGCCCGGCCGCGACATCCGGGACTAGATCTGACCGTGGCTTTGCCCGGTTCAGTCATTGGAGGAGTTAAGTCGTGATTCCGAGCGCATTTGACTACGTAGCTCCCAACTCTCTGGCCGAAGCCATCAACTTTCTTAGCGCTCACCCGGACGATGCGAAGCTAGTGGCCGGTGGTCACAGCTTGATCCCCTTGATGAAGCTACGATTGGCCTCTCCGCGTTACCTGGTCGATCTGGCCCGCATTCCCGGTCTGAAATACATTCGCGAGGCAAATGGCACTCTCGAAATTGGCGCGCTGACGACCCATTACGAGATCGAGTCGTCTAGCCTGATCAAGGAACGTTTGCCCGCGCTCTCTGAGACCGCCGCATTGATCGGCGACGTGCAAGTGCGCAATCGTGGGACCATCGGGGGTAGCCTGGCCCACGCCGATCCGGCCGCTGATTATCCGGCGCTGATCCTTGCCCTGGACAGTGAGATCGTCGCGACCGGCCCAAAGGGGCAGCGAACGATCAAGGTTAGCGACTTCTTTGTCGATCTCCTGACCACATCGCTCAAATCAGACGAAGTCGTAACTCAACTACGCATCCCCATTCCAGCCGCTGGCACCGGCGTCGCTTACGAGAAGTTCCCTCATCCAGCTTCGCGCTACGCGATCGTCGGGGTCGCCGCGGCGGTCCGTCTGAATGCCAATGGGACCTGTGCCCAGGTAGCAATCGGTGTCACCGGGGCTGGGCCCAAGGCGACACGGGTAGCCGCTGCCGAGAGTGCTCTGGTTGGCTCACGACTTGATGATACCGTGCTGCGTCAGGCAGCCACGAGCGCCGCGGAATCCATTGAAGTGACCGGCGACATTCACGCTTCGGAAGAGTATCGCCGCCACCTGGTTAGCGAGTTCACGGTCCGCGCGCTGCGTCGCGCGATTGAACGTGCCGGCCGCTAAAGCGATGGCCGTCGTCCTGTTCTCTCTCCCTCTGGGGGGTAGAGTGCGGACTGTGCCCTCGATTGCAGGCTCAAACCACTTGTGGGCCAAGACGAGCAGTCTTCGAGACGAGTCAGCGACCTATCTCTACGAGTGGCCGTCTTGGTCCTGTGGTCCTAGATCCGACTCGCGGGGCAAAGGCCCAAGCCCCCGAGTCGCCTCGCAAATTCCGCGTTAGCTCCAGCTAGCCTTATTGGTTTACCGTTGCACGACGAACGGGTATCATAGAAATGATGTTTTATGCTTTGCGCCGCGTCGTGGCATCCCAACTGGCGACCGTGTTATATGTATGTTGATCCTCGAATGGGCCACGGAAAGCCGTTGGCTGGGAGACGTGGCTTGCCTAGCATCTAAATCTGCTACAAGGCTGGACGAAAGGGAGATCATTGAAGGTCGAAGGAACGTATAATTTCGCGGCGCCTCGTGCTTACGTCTACCAAGCGCTGCGCAATCCGGATTTACTCCAAGAGTGCATCCCAGGTTGTCAGTCGTTGACGCTGCAAGAGGACGGGCGCTATCTAGCGCGCCTGCAAGTCGGCATCGCTGCGATTCGAGGCTCGTTCAGCGGCTACATCCAGATCACCGACGAAAACGAGGCGGCTAGCTATCGCCTGAACGTCGAAGGCTCAGGTGGTCCAGGATTCGTCAAAGGAACAGGCCTGGTAAGCCTGAGTGACTCGGAGAAAGGCACGCGCGTCGACGTCGATGGAGACGCTCAAGTGGGCGGGATGATTGCCGGGGTCGGCCAGCGTGTGCTCTTACCCGCGGCGCGCATGATGATGAATCAGTTCTTCGAGTGCATGCAGAAAAAGATCGAAGCGTCCGCGCCGAGCGTGTCCTGAGCATATTCCACGCATTATTTGATCGCATCATCCAATCGCTTGATTCAATCGTACGGAGAATCGTGTGAACGTACCAGGCTCGATCGCCGAAGTTGAGCGTTCCTTGCGCGAGCGGCTCTACGTCGCGGAAAGAGGGCTCGCCACGGTTATTTTTCTCAGCTTGCGCCTGCAGAAGCCACTCTTTCTGGAAGGCGAAGCGGGAGTCGGCAAGACCGAAATCGCCAAGGTGCTTGCCGATCTGCTGGATACTGAATTAATCCGCCTCCAGTGTTATGAAGGCCTGGACGTGAACTCGGCCGTTTACGAGTGGAACTACAGTCGCCAGCTACTTCACATTCGTTTGTTGGAAGCGACCGGCGCTCATCAGAACGAAGCGCTGCGCGAGATTTTCGGACCCGAGTTCATGATCCGTCGCCCGCTCCTTCAGGCGATTGAGGAAAAGGACGGACGTGCCCCTGTTCTCCTTATCGACGAAATTGATCGGGCTGATGAAGAGTTCGAAGCATTCCTGCTCGAGCTCCTTTCCGACTACCAGATTACAGTGCCCGAGATCGGCACGATTCGGGCAAAAGAGCCGCCCGTCGTCGTGATTACCTCTAACCGTACCCGCGAGGTCCACGACGCTCTGAAGCGGCGCTGCCTCTACCACTGGATCGACTACCCATCCTTCCAGAAAGAGTTTCAGATCGTCACCACCAAGCGGCCGGAGGTCACGGCGGACCTGGCCCGCCAAGTCTGCCGCTTTGTCGAAGAGCTCCGACGTCAGGATCTCTATAAGCTCCCCGGTGTCGCCGAAACGCTCGACTGGGCAAGTGCTCTTTCAACCCTTGGTGCGGTCTCGCTGAACGAGGAGCTCGTCGTCGATACGCTCGGCACGCTGCTCAAGTATCAGGACGACATTCAAAAGATTCGAGCCGGTAACATCGGCTCTCTGCTGGAGTTCGCACGTGCAACTGACGGAGAAGATCGAGGTCATTGAGAGCGGACACGACTATTCTCATCTACCGGAGAACGTCGTCTTGTTTGCCCGGCTACTACGTCGGGCCGGGATGACGATTGGGACCGGTCAGATTCTCGATCTGATCCGAGCGCTCGATCTGATCGATGTCGGCAACCGCGAGGACGTCTATCACACTGCGCGGGTGATTCTAGTCGGCCGGCGCGAAGACCTGCCAGTCTTCGACACGCTGTTCGACCTCTTCTGGAATGCACGTACCGCGCAGATCCTCGAGCAGCGCGCCCGTGAACTCTTGCCTCCGGTTGGATCATTTTACCCGGTCGAAGACTGCATTCCCGACCAGGGGAACGTCGACGAGTCGATTCCCCAGACCGTACAGATCGTCTACCAGGACGCGGCGAGCGACGGCGATGAGCCCAGCGAAGAGTTGGAGCCACAGACGAAAGTTATGCTCGCTTACAGTTACGATGAGATCCTGCGCCACAAGGATTTCGAGAACTATACGCCCACCGAGTTGCAGCGCGCTCGCCAGCTTATGCGCGAGATGCGCTGGAAGATTGCCCGACGGCGTACCCGTCGCTTCGAAGCGCATCAACTCGGGCGGCAGCTCGATCTTCGGCGCACGATTCGCCGAAACCTACGGAATGGCGGCGAGGTTTTTTCGCTCGCCCATCGACGCTTGCGGACCCGCCCGCGACCACTGGTCCTGATCTGTGACATCAGTGGGTCGATGGATCATTACAGTCGAACCTTGCTGCAGTTCCTCCATACCGTCGAGCACGGTTTGGATCGAGTCGAGGCATTTGTCTTCGCGACCCGCCTGACCCGGATCACGCGTCAGCTCCGAACTCGCGACCCCGGCGCCGCTCTCGGTGAGGTCAGCAAGGCGGTCCAGGATTGGTCGGGAGGTACCCGCATCGGCGAAGCGATCCGCACATTCAACTATGCATGGAGCAAGCGCGTCCTGGGTCGCGGTGCGATCGTGATGATCATCAGCGACGGCTGGGACCGGGGCGACATCGCGGTACTCCGCGCCGAAATGGAGCGGCTCCAGCGGAATTGCTACCGCTTGATCTGGCTCAACCCGCTGCTTGGGTTACCGTCATACCAACCGTTGACTCAGGGGATCCAGGCGGCACTCCCCTTCGTCGACGACTTTATGCCAGTTCACAACCTCGATAGCTTGGAGGCGCTCGGTCGCCATCTAGAAAAGATCGAGGGGCGCCGGCCAACCCGCCGTCAAAAGCCGGGAGAGACCGCAGTAAATCCGAGTAACGGAACCTTCCGCGACAAATTACTCGCGGCTGGCGTGCCAAAGCACAAGACGGGCGTCAGTGACGTGCCGCCAACTTTTCTCTACTCGGACGCACCGACGAATAGTAGCGAAAGAAAGAGGTGATGCTCTATGCGTGAGCTATTACCAGACATTGAAAGATGGCGTGCAGAGGGCAAGCCGGTCGCGCTGGCGACAGTGGTAAGCGTTGTTGGCTCGGCTCCGCGTGGAGTTGGCGCCAAGATGGCAGTGTCCGGTGCCGGTGAGATGACTGGTTCAGTTAGCGGTGGCTGCGTGGAAAACGCCGTCATCGAGACCGCGCTCGATGTCTTGCAAACCAATCGACCACAGTTGGTCAAGTATGGAGTGAGCGACGAGGACGCTTGGGAAGTGGGTCTCGCCTGCGGCGGGACCATCGAAGTGTTCATCGAGCCACTCAACTAACGAGGGAATATCGTGTCAGGCCTGAGCTACGCCGAGATCCAATCCATCATCGAGTCTGAAGATCCCGTTGCCCTCGTCACGATTGTCCGTGGTGAGCCACTCGGCCGAAAGATCGCGATATTCGAGGATGGACGGGTCCTTGGCTCACTCGGCATAGCAGAGCTCGATCAAGCGGCGACGAAGCTGGGCCACGAGCACCTGGCGGATGATCGATCTGGCCTCATCCACCTGCGAGAGGACGTTCAAGCCTTTATCGAGGTTTACGCCCGGCCGCCCCACCTAGTCCTGATTGGCGCGGTTCACACCGCGATCGCTCTTGGTCACATTGGGAAGCTGCTTGGCTTCCGGGTCACTGTCGTCGACGCGCGCGAGCGCTTCGCAACACGGGAGCGCTTTCCCCACGTCGACGAGCTAGTGATCGCCTGGCCGGATGAAGCGCTCGATCGCATGCGGATCGACAGTCGGACCTACATCGCGATTCTGACCCACGATCCCAAGTTCGACGAGCCCGCGCTCAAATCGGCGCTTGCTCGACCGGCTCGCTACATTGGAGCGATTGGCAGTCGGAAGACTAGTGCCGATCGCATCGGGCGACTGAAACGCCAGGGACTGACCGATGAGCAACTGGCGAAAATCCATGCTCCGATTGGCCTCAATCTCGGGGCGCGGACCCCCGAGGAGATCGCCTTGAGCATCGCCGCCGAAATCGTCGCGGTTCGGCGTGGCCAGATTGGCCATTTGCCCCGCCAGTTTGTCAGCCATGCAATCCGACCGGACGCGATCGACGCGGCGTTATCCTGAATCGAACGAGCGAGGACAGCCATGACTGACCTGACGGAATCCGCAAAGTCCCGGGTTGGCGGGATCTTGCTCGCGGCCGGGACCTCGTCGCGCCTCGGTCAGCCGAAACAGCTCCTCGACTTCCACGGTAAGCCGCTGGTTCGTCAAGTGGCCGAGCAAGCCTTGAAATCACGCTTGGGGCGGCTCCACGTCGTCGTCGGCTATCACGCCGACGAGGTTCGGACAGCGTTAAGCGGCCTAGCCATCGAAATCGTGGACAATCACTCGTACCAGTCAGGCCAAAGTACCTCTCTCCGAACCGGCTTGTTGAGCATCCCGCGCGATCTCAAGGCTGCGATGATCCTCCTGACCGATCAGCCTTTCGTCGACAGCCACTTGATTGATCAGTTGATTGGGCTGTACGAGGAGTCCGGAGCTTTGATCGTTGCCCCACAGTACAAAGGTCGACGCGGCAACCCGGTTATTTTCGACCAGAAGCTGCATTCTGAGATCTTGACCGTCGTCGGCGACACCGGCGCGCGTGACGTCATCGCCCGCCATCGCGATCAACTCGTCACGCTCGAACTGACCTCCGACCAGCCATTTCTCGACGTTGATACCTGGGAAGACTATCACCGGCTGGCTTGCGAAAGTAACAATTAGCCCTCTATAATCCGGCTAAACGTCAACCGACGAGGGGAACAATGCGGTACTACGTCTGGACTGTCGGATGCCAGATGAACGAGGCGGACTCCGAGCGAATCGCTCGCGCGCTTCAAGATCGAGGCCTCGAAGAAGCTCACTCCGCTGAGCAAGCTGACGTGGTCGTTCTGAATACCTGCAGCGTTCGCCAGGCCGCCGAAGAGAAGGCTTTGAGCAAGGTGGGCTCACTCCGGCCTCTGAAGCTGGCTCGACCTGATTTAATTGTCGCCTTCGGCGGCTGTATGGTCGCCAACGATACGATCGCTGGCTTGCAGCGCCGTCTCCCCTACGTCGACGTCTTCTTTCCCCCCTCGGATCCAGCGAATCTGCTCGAGTTGCTCGATGCCCGGATGGCCGATCGCGATCTAGCGCTCCAGGGCGACGTAGCCTCGGAAGGTTGCTTAGCGCCAACGGTTGTCGCCTCGGATGGAGCCATCGTTCATGCCACGCGGCCACGTCCGGTGGCGCGCTGGCTGCCCATTATGTCTGGATGCAATCGCCGTTGCACATACTGCATTGTCCCCTTCCGGCGCGGCCGTGAGGTGAGCCGGCCGATTCCGGAACTCGTCGCCGAATCTCGACGCCTCGTCGCCGACGGCGCGCGGGAGATCACCCTGCTTGGTCAGATCGTCGACCGCTACGGCCGTGACCTGCGTCCAGAGCGATGTGACCTTGGCGATCTCTTACACGCCCTCCACGAGATCGATGGCCTCGAGCGCATCCGCTTTCTCACCTCGCACCCGCGTGACTTCACCGAGCGAATTCTCGACGCCGCCGCCACTCTGCCGAAAGTGTGCGAGCACATCAATATCCCGGTCCAAGCCGGCGACGACGATGTTCTCAAAGCAATGTGGCGCGGCTACACCGTCGACGTCTATCGAAGGATCGTCGCGCACATCCGCGAGCGCATTCCCACCTGCAGCATCGCCACTGACATCATCGTCGGCTTTCCCGGCGAAACCGAGGCGCAGTTCCAGCGGACTCTCGATCTCATGGAAGAAATTCGCTTTGACGTAGTTCACGTCGCGATGTATTCACCGCGCCCGGGTACGGTTGCCGGTGACCGAATGGCTGATCTCCTGACACAGTCCGAAAAGAAAGACCGACTGCACCGGGTCGAAGAGATCCAGGAACGCATCAGTCTGGAGATCAACCAAGCTCTGGTTGGATCGACCCAGCAGATACTGGTCGAAGACATCGACAAAGGCAAGTGGAAAGGACGTACGCGAACAAACAAGCTCGTGTTCTTCGACGATCCACGCGACTGGCTCGGGCGCCTTGCCGACGTCCGGATCGACCGCGCCAGCCCGTGGTCGCTCCAGGGAACTGTTGTTGGAGGCGAACAACCCGGCGCCACTCGGCCGGCCATGCAAATCCTGCCAGTGCTCGCAGCGGGCCGACGGTAGTTCGTCCTGCAACCGAGGTTTGTCATTCCAAGTTCTTGTCGTCGCTCAGAATGACAGGCTTACTAAGCATCACTGTCATATTAGGCAGCTCGGCGTCCCACCATCGAGGAATTACCCTTCCTTCGCCTGGCCGATCCAATCGAGCCCTTCAATACCTCGACCAGGTCATCACCAGCGTCCGGATCCGGGATTAGCCGGCGCCAGGTGAATGCGCCCGAGCGCATCGCGACCACGGCCCCCACGGGCGAAAACCCTGCCCGGGCGATGCCGACTTCTGAACGCCAGTTTGTCCATTCGGTCGCGATCCAAACCCGTCGATGCCCACCAACCGCGAGCTGCCAGCAGATGACCCTCAAAAGGTAAGGATAAAGACCGTGTCCGCGAAACCGAGTTCGCGTTACGCAATCCCAGACGTACGCGTCACCGTCTGGTGGGGTAAACCAGGTCAAAAGCTCGCCTACCCAGACGGGCACGGTCGATACCCAACCGACGGAGGCCCATTCCCTATCGACGTGAAGAGACACACAGCACGCCCCGTGATTAAAACGCGCGGTTAGCTCCGCCGTCGAGTAGCCTGTCCATCCAGCAATTTCGACGATCGAGTCAGGTTTTGCTCCGACGTCGACGTATTCTAGACTACACTCCGGCCAGTGACTTGGCCCGCTTGCTAAGTCGAATGCCCAGAATCCGACGACCGTTCCGAAACTTCGGCGGTTTTCGTGTTCCATAATGGTTGACCCTTGTCCGCTAGGGAGATCCGTTGCTCCAAGAAACGTGCACGCGCATCTTTGATCAGTCGATCAGCGGATTCCCAGTTGTGCCAGCCGATGACCTGGGTCATCTTCCGTTCGAGTGTCTTGTAGGTCGCGAAAAAGTATTCGATCTCAGCCAGCCAGTTGGGCGAAAGGTCAGCGATGTCGACGATGTTGTGGAATCGGGGGTCGCCGTCCGGCACGGTGAGCAGCTTGTCGTCCGGCCCTTTTTCATCGCGCATTGCCAGGACACCGATCGGCCGGGCCGGCACCAGGCAACCGGGAAAAGTCGGCTCGTTGACGACAATCAAGGCATCCAACGGATCGCCATCGGTCGCCAGCGTGTCGAGCACAAAGCCGTAGTCGGTTGGGTAATGGACCGAGGCGAAAAGCACGCGGTCGAGTCGAAACCGCTGGCGTTCCATATCGTACTCGTACTTGTTGCGGCTGCCTCGCGGTATTTCGACCATCACCTCGATCGTATCGAGTCTCATCCCATTATCTCCTGGTGCCAAGACCTGATTCAGATTCAGACGTTACGACTGGACCCACTGTCCTGGCCTGCTGCCCGGCACCAGATTACTCATTTGCTAAACTGGCCGGACAGTACATCCGCCTGGACTATCAGCATACCTGCCCGGCTTACTTCCTCGCAACTTCTCCGAATCAAGCCGCGGCACCGGGGCGATTCGGAAATACCCGTGGAGCGGATGGTGGCGAATCGGTGGTTCGACGACCCCCGCCGACGTCACCGATCTCTTCACCATTGAGCATGCGTTGTAGTAGCTCCCCTTGGAGGGTCTCCTGCTGTATCAAAGTCTGCGCGATTCGGTCCAGTGTCTCGCGATGCTCCTCGAGTAATTGGCGCGCATGATTGAGCGCGTTGGTGACAAGCCGGCGTACTTCACGATCGATCATCGTAGCCGTCGTGTCGCTAATTACTCGATCACCCACCTCTTTCGCGTGGACTCCATAGCCTTCGAAGTGGCCAAGCACCATCGGGCCGAGATTTTCACTCATGCCATAACTGCAAACCATGCGTCGGGCAATGTCGGTCGCGTGCTCGAGGTCGCTCCCGGGACCGGTCGTGGTCTCGCCAAAAATCAGCGCCTCTGCCGCCATGCCCCCAAGAATGAAGGTAAGGTTATCCATGAGCTGTGAACGGCTCCAGAGCTGGCGGTCACTCAAATTGAGCAAACGGGTGTGGCCGCCAGAGATACCACGGGGCACCACGGTGATCTTGTGGACCTTGTCGACCGAGGCTAACCAGTGGGCAGACACCGCGTGGCCAGCCTCGTGATAAGCCGTGATCAGCTTTTCACGAGGTCCAATGAGTCGGCTGCGTCGCTGTGGTCCGGCAAGAACTCGATCAACTGCCTCTTCCAAATCGGCATCCGTAATCACCTGGCGACCGGAGCGAGCGGCAAGAATTGCCCCTTCGTTCATCAAGTTCTCAAGGTCAGCTCCGCAAAAGCCAGCCGTCTCACTCGCCAGGCGGTCAAGGTCGACGTCCGGGGCAAGTGGCTTGTTCCGACTATGGATCTTGATGATCGAACGGCGGCCACCGACGTCAGGGGCATCGAGCACCACACGCCGGTCAAAGCGGCCCGGGCGAAGCAACGCAGGATCGAGCACGTCGGGCCGGTTCGTTGCCGCGATCACAACGACGTTGGTTTGCTTATCGAAGCCGTCCATCTCCACCAGGATCTGGTTGAGAGTTTGCTCTCGCTCGTCGTGGCCTCCCCCGATACCAAAGCCGCGCTGACGTCCAACTGCGTCGATCTCATCGACGAAGATGATACACGGCGCATTGCGCTTAGCTTGATCGAAGAGATCCCGTACCCGGCTTGCCCCGACGCCGACGAACAACTCGACGAACTCCGAGCCGCTGATGCTAAAGAACGGCACTCCGGCTTCACCAGCTACCGCACGTGCCAACAACGTCTTACCGGTCCCTGGTGGCCCAATCAGCAGCACGCCTTTAGGAATGCGAGCCCCCACGGCGGTAAAGCGCGTTGGTGACCTCAGAAAGTCGACGACCTCGTGGAGCTCTTGCTTGGCCTCGTCGACGCCAGCTACGTCGTCAAAACGGACCTTCGGGCGATCGGCCGAGATCTTACGAGCGCGGCTCTTCAGGAACGAGAGAGTTTGGTCGGTATTTCCTTGAACAGGCGCTTGTCGTGACATCAGGAGAATCGCGCCAACAATAAAGGCAATCGGAAGTAGCCAGATCCAGATTCCAATCGACGACCAGAAGGACTGGGGTACGACCTCGATTGTGACCGTTGAAAGTTTCTCGGTCGTCACCCCTTGGTTTTTTAGCTCGTTGACGATTGACTGTCCCGACTCCTTTTGCGATTCGGCCGTCTGCCCATCAGTGTAGAGAACCTCGACGGAATCGCCTTGGACGGTGAGAGCGCGAACGTCGCCTCGTTCGACGTCAGCCGCGACTTGACTAATCGGAATCGTTGGGTCGTTCTTTGGAAGAACCTCGGGTAGGGTAAGAATCAGCCAGCCGAGAGGCACGGCGATGATCAGCGCCCACAGGAGCACATCGCGTATGCTACGTCCGCGCCCATTGTCGTTCATGTTCTCCTCGCATCGCATTGGGAGCGCCCCGGTGCACATCCCTGGAGTGGGTTTGGGATCAGTTCACAGGTCCGGGTATGATATAGTCCGAAAGAGTGCCGCCGTGCCAGGACGCAGAAAAATGAAAAGCATACTTCGCAAGAAAAGTACCGGCCAATCAGCGACAAGAGATTGGCCGGTATTGCGCAACGCGATTAGTAGTGAATGTTCAGAATCGTTCCGACCTGGGCCCAATTCCAGAACTTGAGCGCGTCAGACTCCGGCAAACCAATGCAGCCATGACTTGTCGGCACGCCAAAGGGGGAAAAATACGGCGCGCCCACACCTTTCCACCAGTTATCATGGATCGCTGCGCCGTAATCAGTAAAATACTGGGTCCAGAGCACGTTGGTCAGATAGTAAGGAATCTCAACCGGCCCGGCCAGGGTAGCGCTGCTCATTGTTTCGTTCGCCACCCGACGCAAAATCCGATGAACTCCTGTTTCCGTTTCGGTGCCCCCCGGAGCGCCGGACGACATCACCGCCCAGAAGACCGGTGTTGAGCCATCGTAGGCGGTGAGAATCTGTTGGGTCAGATTTGCATCGATCCAGTGGCCGCGAAAGGTCTGCGGGGCCGGCGGCGGACTGCTCGGCAGGAGCTTGAGTAAGTTAGCCGAGTAGACGTACTCGCCCGGAGCGATCTCGCCCCAGGTCTCGTTGACATTTTCGACTCTCTCGCCCTGAACCCACGCGATTATCTGGACCGGCTGGCCTGACGTCAGCGTGCCCACGATAGGCGACTCGGTATTGGGTGCCGCGCGAATATTCGGATTGTCGCTGCCCGCGATGCCAGTCCAAGCGCCCGCCGCGAACGTGGTCTGGTCACGGACGAGCAGAATCGCGACGCCGAGCGCCGCGGCGATCACCGTCTTCACCAGAATCGATCTCACCACGCTTCCTCCAGCATGCTGCGGATCTCGACGCCTCGCCGACGATTTTCACTCGGTCGGCGATACGCCAGTCGAATGTGATGCGCCACTTTGGTGTCTGGGACCTGGCTTGGCGTCCCAAAGCGAAAATGAAATGAAAGAACGGAACTGCGAAGCCATCCCAGCCTGATGCGACGCATCCCATGGCGCCGAGCAAATCAAGTGCCAAGATTTCACTTGACGCCTGACCGCACGTGGTAGTACAAGTGTAGCAAGCGCTGCCTGGCGGCCCGGTGTGCCGTGGGCACCCGAAAGAGTAACGAAGGAGTAAGCAGTTGCCGACCCTCCACTTGAAGTACGGCACCGGCACTCAAGATGTAAGTATCTCTGATCGATCTCTGGCTGGGATCCTCGAGCCCAATCCTGGTCAAATGGTTGGGGACGAAGTTGGGGACGAATTCGCGACAATCCGCACAGCTCTCGCTAAGCCAATCGGTACTCCACGTCTGGCCGAGCTCGTCCACGGACGTCGTCACGTGGCGATCGTGGTCAGCGACATTACCCGTCCAGCTCCGACAGCAAAGATGCTCGGACCGCTCCTTGACGAGCTGAACCAGGCCGGAATCGCTGACGAGCGTATTCGGCTCGTCTTCGCCACCGGGATTCATCGTTCCCATACTCCAGTCGAGCAGGCCACCTTACTTGGAACCGCATATAGGCGAGTACGCTGCATCGACAGTGCCGGCGCGCACGGACGAGAGGCCGGGATGACGCTGGTCGGCAGGACACAGCGAGGCACGCCTGTACTCGTCGATTCAGTCGTCGCCGAGGCAGACCTCCGGATTGCCACCGGCAACGTCGAATATCACTATTTCGCCGGATACAGTGGCGGAGCCAAGGCTCTCGTCCCCGGAGTCTGCGGCAAGACGACGATCGAGCACAATCATGGTTTGATGGTGCACCCCGGGGCGGCGGCCGGGCATGTCGACGACAACCCGGTTCGCCAAGATCTCGAAGAAGCAGGGGCGATGATCGGAATCGACTTCTGCCTGAACACAGTGTTGAATGGCAAACGGCAAGTCATCGCAGCCTACGCCGGACAACCGAATGCCGTGCTCCGCCACGCGGCCCCAACGGTCGATGCAACCTACAGCGTTACCATTCCGGAACACGCCGACGTCGTCGTCGCGAGCGCCGGCGGACACCCCAAGGACATCAATCTGTATCAAGCGCAAAAGGCGCTGGACAATGCGCGCTTTGCCGTTCGTCCGGGCGGTACGCTCATCCTCGTCGCGGAGTGCTCCGAAGGCTTCGGCGAGCCAACGTTCGAGCAGTGGATGACCACGGCGAGCAGCCTAGAAGCGCTGGTGAGCCGGATTCAGCGCGAGTTCGTGCTGGGTGGGCATAAGGCCGCGGCAATTGCCCTGGTCCTCCGCCAGATGCGGGTGTTCCTGGTATCGGAACTTCCCGATCAGTTGGTGCGACGAATGTTCATGGAGCCAGCTCCGAGCGCCCAGGCCGCGCTTGACGCCGCGCTAAACGAAGCTGGAGTCGGCGCTTCGGTCCTCGCGATTCCTAACGCCGGGTCGGTCGTTCCCCGTGTCTCGTAGCAGAGCACTGACTCGACATCCTTCCGTTACTCGATTACCATACTTGCGATAAGGCAGAGATCGAATACATGGCAATCGAACGAACGTACCCGGTTCGGCGATTTGCCGGATCCACACCGGAGGATGAGGCAATCGTGGCAGTCGAAGTAAAGCTTCCCAAACTGGCGGCATCTATGGATGACGGCGTAATCAGCAAGTGGCTGAAGGCCGTCGGCGACTCGGTGAAAAGGGGTGAGCCCCTTTTTGAAGTTGAGAGTGACAAAGTGACAACCGAGGTCGAATCACCGGCCGACGGCATCGTCCGGCGGATCGTGGTCCCAGAGGGAGAGAAGATCGACGTGGGCACGGTATTGGCTGTCATCGCTGGCGTCGACGAAGCGGTTCCTGAGACCAACGGCGGCGGGAGCCACGCTACGGGGGCAGCGATATCAGGCTCCGTCGCGGTTGCCGCACCGCCGGCCGTGGAGACGGCTTCACCACGCGCCAAGATTTTTGTCACGCCACGTGCGCGTAAGGTTGCCGACGAGCTGGGGATCGACCTGAACCAGGTAAAAGGTACCGGACCGGGCGGCCGCATCCTCGAACGCGACGTCCTCGCCGTCGCCCAGACCATCACGCCAATCCCCACCACGGGACCGGCCCCGGTTCCGCCGCCAGCTCCCACTCCGGTCGCGGCGCCAACTATCGCGGCGACCCCGCTACCGCTGACCGGGATGCGACGGGTCATCGCCGAACGGATGGTTCACAGTCAGCAGACAGTTGCCGAGGTCACCCTTACCCAGGAAGCAGACGTTGGCGAGGTCATGAAGCTTCGCGAACAGGTGAGCGCCGAGTGGCAAAAGCTGCACGGATTCAAGGTGTCGCCAACCGAAGTGATCGTCAAAGCCGTCGCCCGGGCACTGCGCGAGCACCCTCGCCTCAACTCCAGCCTGACCGATACGGGGATTCAAATCCATACCGAGGTCAATATCGGCGTTGCTGTCGCGCTCGACGAAGGCTTGATCGTTCCAGTGATTCGCAGCGCCGACCAGAAGAGCTTGCTCGAGATCGCCAAGGAGGTGAGGGATCTTTCTGAGCGAGCGCGCAAGAACCAGCTTAGCCGCGACGAAGTGACCGGCGGTACCTTTACGGTGAGCAACATGGGAATGCTCGGTGTCGAAGCATTCACGCCGATCATCAACTGGCCGGAGTGTGCAATCCTCGGCGTCGGGCGGATTGCCGAGCGTGCCGTCGCGCGCGACGGCCAAGTCGTCGTACGTCCGACGATGTGGTTGAGTCTCACTTTCGATCATCGCATCGTTGACGGCGCGCCGGCCGCAGTCTTTCTGAGTCGAGTTCGCCAATTAATCGAGAGCCCGTACTTGCTCTTTGTCTAAAGTATGCGCATGTCGTCAATTCGCACCATGGAGGCACTTAGAGATTGAACGTCGAATGTGACGTTGCCATCATCGGCGGTGGCCCGGGCGGCTACGTCGGGGCGATCCGGGCGGCCCAACTGGGCGGACGGGTCGTCCTGATTGAAAAATCCTATCTCGGGGGCACCTGCTTGAATTGTGGCTGTATTCCCAGCAAAGCGCTCTTGGAAGCCGCCGCGCGCTACCGGACCATGCGTGACTCGGCCGACTACGGGATCACAGCCGGGTCGGTCAGCTACGACTTTGGTCAAATCCAGGCGCGCAAGAACAAAGTTGTCCAAACCCTGAGGTCCGGCGTCGAAGGTCTGGTCAAGGGCAATGGCATCACCTATCTCCACGGCGTCGGCAGCTTCCGCGACGCTCGTCACGTGCAGGTCCGTGAAGATGGCGGCCAGACCCACGAGGTAACCGCGCGCAGTGTCGTTATCGCAACTGGCTCAGGCGAAGCACGACCGCCGATCCCGGGCTTGGACCTGCCCGGAGTGTTTGGCAGCACCCAGGGGCTCGAACTCACTGCGTTGCCGAAGAGCGTCATCATCGCCGGTGGTGGAGCAATCGGCGTCGAGTTTGCCACGATCTTCGCGGCATTTGGCGTTCAAGTCACGATCGTTGAGATGCTCGGCTCACTCGTGCCACTCGAAGATGCCGAAATTGGCCGGGCCTTGACCCAGCAATTCCAGCGTACGGGCATTCAGGTGCGAACCAGCACCAAAGTCGATCAGATCGCCGAGTCCGCGAGTGGCGGCATGGATGTAACAGTGACCGGCCCGAACGGGACCGAAACCCTCCACGCCGAACGCGTCATGGTGGCGATTGGCCGAACCCCCTATACCGAGGGTCTGGGACTCGACCGAATTGGTGTCGAAATGAACCGCCGCTTTGTCAAGGTCAACTCACGTATGGAGACAAATGTGCCGGGCATCTACGCGATTGGCGACGTCATCGGCTCGGCGTACGCGCACACTGCTTCCGCCGAGGGCGAAGTCGCCGTCGAAAATGCACTCGGTCACGCCTCGGAAATGGACTACCGGGCAGTGCCGGGTGCGATCTTCTGCCATCCGCAGATCGCCAGCGTTGGGCTCAGCGAAGAGAAAGCGAGGGCGACCGGTCAGGAGATCAAAGTCGGACGCTATCCATTCACCGCGAACTCCAAAGCGGTCGTCATGGGTGAAACCGCGGGCTTCGTGAAAGTGGTCGCCGACGCGAAATATCAGCAAATTCTCGGCGTTCATATGATCGGACCGGAAGTGACCGAACTCATTGCCGAAGCCGCGGTCGCGGTGATGATGGAAGCGACCGTTGAAGACATCGTCCACACGATACACGCCCACCCCACCCTCCCCGAGGCATTCAAAGAAGCGACCCTGGACGTTGATCAACGTGCGATCCACATCCTGAAACGCCGTCGGCCTTAGTAATGCATCCGTCAAGTTCGTGCCGCATATCATGCTTTGCCCTTCGCTTGACTCAAGGGTAGACTCCGCGAAGCATCTCCTGGTGCGTAGCCCTGGAGATGCTTCACTAGCGCTGCTATGAAAATGATTCGAGGGTGATTCCGTGGTGTCGTTAGGCAGCCTCCTTGGGGGTGAGCGTCACGCCGTAGCCCAGACGCTCCAGGCGCGCGATCGCCGCCTTCTTGAGGCGGTCATGGGCGCGCTGTTCGAAGTAGTCCGCCCCCAGGTCGTGGTAGGCGACGTTGCGCTTGAGCACGAAGTAGGCGATTTCCAGGACCGTGTGGCCGACCGCGATCGTCGCCTTCTTCTTCCCCCGCCTCGCCACGAGCCGCTGATACTGGGCCGCCGGGTAGCTGTTCTTCTTCTTGCCGGCCGCGAAGCCGATCTCGGTCAAGGCCGCCCGCAGCCACGAGGAGCCCTTGCGGGTGCGCGTGCTCTTGCGTTTGCCCGCGCTCTCGTTCTGCCCGGGGACCATCCCGGCCCACGACGCCAGGTGCCCCGCCGTCGGGAAGCGGCTCATGTCGGTGCCAATCTCAGCGACCAGCACCTCGGCCATCCACCGATTCACCCCCGGAACCGTGTCGAGGTGTTGGATCTGCTCCTCAAAAGGGAGCACGCGTCGCGCAACCTCCAGGCTCACCTGCTCGATGCTCTCGGTCAGGTAGTCGATGTGCGCCAGTTGGCGGGCAATCAGGAAACGCTGATGGCCTCCCACGCGCCCCCGGAGCGCTCGCTCCAATTCGGGGATCTTCTCCCGCAGCCGCCCCCGCGCCATGTCCGCCAGCACCTGCGGATCAGTCGTCCCTTCCACGATCGCCCGGAGCATCTCCTGGCTCGACACCCCCATCACGTCGGTGGCCACCGCCGCCAGCTTAAGGTTGGCCCCTTCCAGGGTCTTCTGGAGGCGGTTGATCTCCGCCGCCCGCTCGCGCACCAGGCTCGACCGATAGCGGGTCAACTCGCGCAACTCGCGTTGGGGACGATCCGGGACGAAGCTCGCCCGGAGCAGGCCATGGCGCAGCAAGTCCGCCAACCAGTCGCAATCACGCACAGCGCTCTTGCGGCCCGGGACGTTCTTGACGTGGCGGGCATTGACCAGGAGGAGGGTGAAGCGATCCTCCAGGAGGTTGTAGAGCGGCTTCCAATACACCCCGGTGCTCTCCATGGCGATGTGGGTGCAGCCCCCGGCGGCGAGCCAGTCCCCCAACTCGAGGATGTCCTCGGTCATCGTGGTGAACTCGCGCACCTCCTTGTGGGGCGTCCCCTTCGGCCCCGGGGTCACCCGACAGGCGAAGATACTCGCCTTGTGGATGTCCAGACCGCAGCAGCGCTCATAGACCACGTCCATCGCTCCTCCCGGGACGCTCAGGGCAAGGGGGCCGTGCAGTGTGACTCTGCTATGCGTGCTCACCACAAGGGGGCACAATCCGTGGTGCCACGGGCCACCCGGGGCAAACTCAGCAACGGGCTCGCGGCACCAGACGCAGCCGCCCTCTGGTCCCCTGTTCCGTCCTTCCGGTACCAAAATAGCAGATTGGCCCCACATTTTCATACTCCGTGGCGCGCCGGAGGAGTATGGATAACTCAGCATGACAATCCGCAGCATTTTGGGTAGATAAGCCACTTAGCTTAAAGGCGTGCGGAGTGCCCGCTTTGAAAGGGCGGGGACTCTCTTCTACGCTGCTTCAGACAGATGAAACTGCTGGCGAATGAAGTCAGCAAGAATCTGTTGGAGCTCCGGCGCAACTTCCTCGAAGCAGTGTCCGGCACCGGGCAGGAGAACGAGCCGCTTCGGTTCGAGCGCCCGCTCGAAGATCAGCTTCGAGCACTCCGGCGGAAGCACCTTGTCGTCTTCTCCATGAACGAGCAAGAGTGGCCGCGGCGAGATGCGGTTAGCGCCGCCTGTCCCGTAACTTTGACTTGCCAATGCGACGACACCGGCCACCAAGGAAGATGCCGCGCCAGCTTGGATGGCCACGGCCCCGCCGAGCGAGTGTCCGACGATAATTGTCTCCTGTACTCCACGCTGTCCCAAAAATTCCAGGCCAACCAGGGCATCCTCGACGGACCGAGCGAGATCGGTCGCGAGTCGATAGCGGATCCGCAATGAACTTATCTGCTTCGCCATGAGATCGGAGGCCATGCGATCGTACAGGTCGTGAGCTGGCGAATCGAATCCGCCGCCAACGCCGCCAAGCCAGACAACCGCTAGCGTAGCACCGGCGGCCTCGTAATATCGACAGACGATTGAGCCATTCTCGACGTACAAACGCAACAATCGGAATCTAGTCTGCTGCATCGCCATGTGTATCGCCTCACGCGCAGCTATTATGTCATGTGCAATTATCTTGCCAGCCTTCCAGGCGAGCCTATGATTTCAATAAAGGCTTCCTTGACACGCACTTTCGCAATAGCTAACATGGTTCTGATTAAGCGGATGGTGGGGATTCTGCGGTGTTTGCCAGGCGTTGGCCTGGATCACGTGTTTCCCCCAAGCCGGCCGTGAAACGCATTCGCTCGACGTGAGGGCAGTTAGCCACGTTCACTCGACTGACGCATCGTTTCGAACGAATGCGCTTATCCTCTACTTGCTTCTATGACAACACCAATGACGCGGCCATCCGAAGACGGAACAGCGTCGGTCGTCAGGTCATCACCACGTGTGAACAAGACACACGCCACGAACGACGCGGGCCGGCGCTAAAGTTGCGCGTGACACGGCAAACTAGAATTTTCACCCGCTCGACTGGATAGAGCGACTCGCGCACTGACGTTTGCTCAAGTGACAATCGTCGATGAATGGAAGGAACGACGGAAGTCGCACGGGGTCAGCGGGTGACCAAGGGAGGACATATGCGGGAAGAGCAGCCGACCCAAAATGAAGCGACACCCACAGATTCGAGGACACCGCAAGGAGATCATTCGGGGAGCACCAACCAAGCTTCCAACACAAACGAAGTCGAGCAACTCGAAAAGGAGTTAGAGGAAACACGCGCAAAGGCACAGTCGTTTCTTGATCTAGCGCAGCGTACACAGGCCGACTTCGTCAACTACAAGCGCCGCATCGAGCAAGAACGTAGCGAATTCGCCCGGAATGCGCGTGCCGATGTGATCGTCAAGCTCTTGCCAATCATCGATGACTTCGAAAGAGCCGTTGCCTCACTCCCCGAATCGCTCGCCAGCTCCGATTGGGCTCAGGGCATCGTCCTGATCGAGCGCAAACTAAAAGCTGCCCTGGAGGCGATGGGGGTCAAGCCAATCGAACCAGTTGGCAAACCATTTGACCCCTGGGAGGAGGAAGCTGTCCTTCACGAGGCAAGCGAAAAGTATCCGGCCGATACGGTAACCCAGGTTCTCCGGACAGGATACACCATGGATGGACGGGTCATCCGGCCGGCCCAGGTTGTCGTCTCCAGTGGTCCACCGGAACGTCCAGCGAACCAGGTCTCGGCACAGTCCTCGCATGAACCAGCCGGGCAGTAGCAGGAGACGATCGGCATGCACCAATTGAACGAGCACGGACTAGGCTACCGATTTATCGATGATCGCCGAGATCTAAACCGCAGCCAGTGCTGGCCCGGTCTCACCAGTGCCCGGACAGGGCAGCGTAGTGGGGCACCAATGCCGAATCAGTACCCCGATGCTGCGCTAGAACATGCGAATGGGTTATTGGATAGCGAAGTTAAGGAGCTACGTACTTGATTATCGTCGATGCCTATTGCCACTTTGGAGAATGTCGGGTCTATGACACGTCAGATGGCGAATACGATGTGATCGGAGCCCTAAATTCCAATAAGGTCAGCGCGGTTCTGCTTCTGCCATTCCCGGGTGCGCCGAATCCGGTCGCAGTCCACGACAGTATCGCCAATCTTGGTGTCCGTTACCCTGGGCGCATTTTCGGACTGGTGAACTGTAATCCGCACGTTCACCGAGACCTGTATCATCGAGAAGTCGAGCGCTGCGTTCGCGACCTCGGCTTCGTTGGCATCACCCTTGATACCTTCGGTCACGCGGTGAATCCCAATGGCCAGGATGGCCAGACAGTGTTTGAAGCAGCGCGCGAGATGGGCGTTCCCGTGATCGTCCACACCGGAACCGGCGTTCCCTTCGCCTCGCCCACACGCATCCTACCCCGCGCCAAGGAGTATAACGACGTCAAGATCGTCCTCGCCCACGCGGGAGCAGGCTATTCCATCTATGATGCCTACGTCGTGGCCAAAGAAGCATTCAACGTGTACTTGGAGACGTCCGGCTGCCGTGGCGACGAGATCAAGTGGTTGATCGACGAGCTCGGGCCCAGCCGGATCCTGTTCGGCTCGGATCGCGCCGTCAACCAGGCTACCGAGTTGGCAAAATACCGTGCGCTAGGGCTTTACCAATTCCAGCAATACCAGGTGCTTGGCCAAACCGCGACCGATCTTTTTGGTCTCCACGGCATCTCCGACGTCAGCGAAGTTCCGCCAACGCCGATCGTCGAGGCGATTTCTGAACCGGCGATGACACAGACCGCCGAGCCAGCTATCGAATCCACGATCGAGGCACCTACCAAGGCAGAGATCGAGACAAGCAGGTCAGCCGATGAGGTAACTGCTGGGACGGCTGAAGGAACCGCTCGGGCTGGCGAGCCAACGCTCGCAGCGAGTCACCAGCCTCACAAAGTGGTCGAGGAATCCTCCGAAACAGTGACTGAATCGCCAGAGACAGTGACCGAATCCCATGGGACGACGGCCGAGCACGCAGCCGAGGAAACCCCAAAGGTCGAGTCACCGGCCTAGAAGGTAGTTGAAACGGCTAAGGAGGGTGGCGCTCCCAGTCCCCCTCCTTAACCGTTAGATCCCCTCTAAAACAATCCTGCCACCCGATACCCCAGGTAGATCCCGATAATTCCCAGAATCCCGGACAAGGTGGGCGGCGCCGGAATCGGAAGACGAAGGCGCGCGAAGATCAGTCCGGTCACTAATCCGACAATAAGGGCTTCGACGTCCTGTAACAGCATCTGCTTCCGCTTTCTCGTGTTCAGAGTTATACTCAGTGCGGTTTTCCCGGCGAGGATTGAACAGCCGATGGAGCCTGGTCGGCGTCTCAAGTAAGAGCGCTGATTTTCAATCCACCGTGAGGAGGGGGCATGCTGCGACTTTACAATACAATGACCCACCAAGTTGAAGAGATCGTCCCCTTGCACCCCGGTACGGTAGGGATGTACACCTGTGGCCCAACCGTTTACCGCTACGTTCATATCGGCAACTTGCGGTCCTATCTGATGGCGGATTGGATTCGACGCGCTCTGGTACACCACGGCTTCCAGGTTCGCCAGATCAAGAATATTACCGACGTCGGCCACATGCGCCAAGACATGCTCGATCGCGGCGAGGACAAGATGATTGCCGCGGCGCTCGCCGAGGGTAAGACCCCGTCTCAGATTGCCGCTTTTTACACGGAAGCGTTTCACCAGGATGAGATCGCCCTGAATATTCTCCCGGCCAACGTCTACCCGAAGGCGACCGATCACGTGCCGCAGATGATCACGATGATCAAACGCCTCCTTGAGCGAGGATACGCCTACGAAGTCAATGGCAACGTTTACTTTGACGTCCGGTCCTTCCCGACCTACGGTCGACTCTCTACCAACCGACTGGCCGAACTTCAAGGCGGCGAGCGTGCGGAAGCCGACCCACTCAAGCGTAGCCAGGCTGACTTCGCGCTCTGGAAGGCCGCAGAGCCCGGACGCATGGTCAAATGGCCCAGTCCGTGGGGTGACGGATTCCCCGGTTGGCACATCGAATGTTCAGCGATGTCGACCTACTACCTCGGTCCCCAGATTGACCTGCACACTGGCGGCGTGGACAATATTTTTCCGCATCACGAAGACGAGATCGCCCAAAGCGAAGCGGCGACGGGCCAGCCTTTCGTCCGCTACTGGGTCCACGGCCAGCACTTGCTTGCCGATGGCCTGAAAATGGCGAAGTCGACCGGTAACTCGTACACCCTTTCTGACCTCATCGAGCGTGGGTTCGATCCCATGGCTTTCCGTTACTTATGTTTGACTGTTCATTACCGAACACGCCTCAACTTTACCTTCGCGTCGCTTCGCGCAGCGCAGCACGCTTATGATCGGCTACGCCGGCTGGCCTGGCATTGGGCACACCACAGCGACGAGGCAGGCGACCGAGAAGTGAAGGAAGCCTGGCGCCAGCAGTTCTGGAACGCGGTGGACGACGACCTTGGCCTGCCCCAAGCGATCAGTATCCTTTGGGAAATGGCGCGCTCTGGATTACCGCCCCGAGACAAATGGTCATTACTCTCCGAGTGGGATACACTCTTGGGACTGCGGCTGGCGGACACCGTCGCGGCCGAACTTCCGAGATCGGAGGACGTCTCGCGCCTCCTCGAAGAGCGATCAGTTGCCCGGCGGACTGGGCGATACGCGACGTCGGACCGCTTGCGAGAAGAGCTTCAGGCCCAGGGTGTCCTCGTATCGGATACCCGAAACGGTCCGCGCCTCGAGCCGATCGCCATTCTCCCCCGTGTCGATCGCCTAGCCGGCGCAGTATCGTCGGCGAACGCCGTCGCTTCGCTCCTCGATGAGCCGGATCTGGTGGAATTTTCGGTCCAGATCTTGGCGAACGGCCACCTGGCCGATCTGCAGCGCTGCATCGCGAGCGTTCTTGCCAACGCTGGTCACCATTCGATCGAAATCGTGGTCGTTGACAACGGCACCACTGACGGCAGCGCGGAATGGCTCCAGGAGACGAGCGCCGCCAATCCGAGGATCCGCCTCCTCCGAGCCGATCATAACCTCGGCGAGGCAGAGGGGCGCAACCTGGGACTGCGGCAGTCACGCGGCAAGATTGTGCTCCAGCTCGATACGGCTGTCGAATTGACCGGCGACGTTTTCACCCCGATTGCCGCGGCTCTCAGCGATCCAAAGGTTGGCCTCGTCGGTCGCTGGGGCTTGCGCAGTCACGATTTACGCCACTTCGAAGAGCACCCGGGGCCCGAGGTCGACGCGGTCGAAGGTTACTTCTGCGCCTTCCCGCGCCGCATCCTCAAAGAAACGGACTTTTACGATCCGCACTACCGCTTCTACCGCAATCTCGACATCAACTTCTCATTCGAAGTGAAGTGGAAAGGCTACGCGACGCGCATTCTGGAGCTACCCGTCGTCCTCCACGAGCATCGGGGCTGGACTGCCCTCTCGAACGAAGAACGGGAAAAGCAAAGCAAGCGCAATTTCCGTCGCTTCCTGAACAAGTGGGGCCACGACTTTGACTTGCTGATCGAGCCGATTCCAGAGGACCTGCGACCTCACCACCATCCTCCCAGTACGGTGCAAGAATGAGGGAGGCGCGCGTGCCTCTTATTACCGACAACGACATCGCCAACTGGAGAGGAACAGCTTAGCCATCGCTCTGAATGTGATAGCGACAGGCCGGGGCGCCATCGACCAGTGTCGATTCGCGGGTCACGTTGGCGTTCAGCAAGCGTTGGAAAAGCTCGTGCTCGCACTGGCACGCCTGGGGGAAGCGCTGCGCGACGTCGTAGATCGGGCAGTTGTGCTCGGAGATGATAAACCCACTCTCGCCTTCTTCGACGTTCGCCATGTAACCGTCGTCGTCACGTGCCCGGGCGAGCTCCCGAACCGCCTCCGAAAACGGCTTGTCCTGGAGGCGAATCTGATACGTCCGGGCAACTCGCTCATTGCGCAAGTGAAAAAGATGAACAAGCTTTTCCTCGCCTTCGAGCAAGGTGATATCTTCGAGCACATCTACCAAGAGCTGGTCGTAGCGTTGGGGGAATAAAGCCTCACCGGATTCGGAGAGCGCGTAGACCAGAGCGGGACGCCCACGCAACGCTGCTCGCGTGCTCAGAAGGATTAGCCCTTCTTCCTGCATACGATCCAGGTGCTTACGGACCGCGACTGCCGTTATACCAAGCTCTCGCGCAATCTCCTGGGCGGTCAGACCGCGCGAGCGCTTCAGAAGGTGTAAGATCCGTTGGCGAGCCGACACCTTCGGACCGGGCACGTTCGTAGTGGGCATCAACGTCCCTCGAAGCTGGACTTTCAATTGCATTATATCCACGCTTGCTTCACCTCGTCAACTGTATTTAGAAACCAAATGGTTGACAAAAGACAGACGCCCCCTGTATGCTTTACGTGGTACAAGCTGCGACAGAGAAAGCAAGAACGGTCTTCGAGGGAGTAGCCAATGGCAGAAACCGCAGAGCTGGTCATCCAGGATCTGCACGTAAGCGTCGAAGGACGTGAGATCCTCAAGGGAGTTAACCTCACCGTTCCGACCGGTGAAGTGCACGCGTTGATGGGGCCAAACGGCTCGGGCAAGAGCACTCTGGCCTACACATTGATGGGCCATCCGAAGTATGAAGTGACCCAAGGGCAGGTGCTTTTCAAGGGTGAGGATATCCTGGAGTTGGAGCCAGACGAACGGGCTCGCCGTGGTGTCTTCCTTGCCTTCCAATATCCAACCGCGATTCCCGGCGTCAGTCTCGCCAATTTCCTCCGCATGTCGTTGAAGTCGATCCGTGGCACTGACATGCCGATTCTCGAGTTTCGCAAGCTGGTCAAAGAGAAGATGGCTCTCCTGAAGATGGACGACTCTTTCTTTGGCCGTTACGTGAATGATGGGTTTTCCGGTGGCGAGAAGAAGCGGGCCGAGATTCTGCAAATGGCACTACTTCAGCCGCAGATCGCGATTATGGATGAGACTGACTCCGGTCTCGACATCGACGCGCTGCGCACCGTGTCCGAAGGCGTCAATGCCTTGCGCGGTCCGAACCTCGGCATCCTGATCATTACGCACTATCAGCGCATTCTCAACTACATCAAGCCTGATTTCGTGCACATTCTGGTTGACGGTCGCATCGTTCGCTCAGGACAGCAAGACCTGGTCGAGACTCTGGAGGCCCGGGGCTACGACTGGATCATCAATGAAGCATTGAATCCGCAAGGGGTGTAAGGCTATGGCAGACGCTACCGAAGTCCTCGACGTTGGTCTTGGGGAATACAAGTACGGCTTTCACGATCCCGAGCAATACGTCTTCAAGTCGCGGAAGGGATTAAGCCGCGAGATCGTCACCGAGATCTCCTATCTCAAGGGTGAGCCTGCTTGGATGCGCGACTTCCGCCTCAAGGCGCTCGAATATTTCGAGTCGCGTCCATTGCCAAAGTGGGGCGGAGACCTGAGCGGGATCAATTTCGACGACATTTATTATTATCTGCGCCCAACCGAAGGCCAGGGTCGCACCTGGGAAGAGGTTCCCGAGTATATCAAGACGACCTTCGACCGCCTGGGCATTCCCCAGGCCGAGCGAAAGTTTCTCGCGGGTGTCAGCGCGCAGTACGAGTCCGAGGTCATCTACCACTCGATCCGCAAGGATCTCGAGAGCAAAGGAGTAATTTTCTGCGACTGCGATACCGGCCTGCGCGAGCATCCGGACCTCTTCAGGCAGTACTTTGGGACGATCATTCCGCCGAACGATAACAAGTTCGCGGCGTTGAACTCAGCCGTCTGGAGCGGTGGGAGCTTCGTCTACGTACCGGCTGGCGTCAAAGTCGAGATTCCGCTGCAGGCGTATTTCCGGATCAATGCTCAGAATATGGGCCAGTTTGAACGGACCTTGATCATCGCCGAGCCGGGCAGCTACGTCCATTACGTCGAGGGATGCACCGCGCCGACCTATTCGTCGGATAGCCTGCACAGCGCCGTCGTCGAAATCATCGTTAAGGAAGGCGCTCGGGTTCGCTACACGACGATTCAGAACTGGTCGAACAACGTCTACAATCTCGTCACTAAGCGGTCTCAGGCGTTCCGCGATGCGACAATGGAGTGGATCGACTGCAACCTTGGCTCGAAGCTGACGATGAAGTACCCGGCCGTTTACTTGATGGAGCCCGGGGCACGCGGCGAGGTTCTTTCCATTGCCTTCGCGGGCCGGGGCCAGCATCAGGACGCCGGCGCCAAGATGGTCCACTGTGCGCCGAATACCAGCTCGGCAATCACCTCCAAGTCGATCAGCAAATTCGGCGGCCGGGCTAGCTACCGGGGCCTCTTGAAGGTGCACAAGGGCTGTGAGAACGTCAAGTCGAACGTTCGCTGCGACGCGCTCCTGATGGACGAGGAATCCCGAACCGATACCTATCCGTACATCGAGATCGAAGAGGACCGGGTCAGCATCGGCCACGAGGCGACGGTGTCGAAGGTCAGTGAGGAACAGCTCTTTTACCTGCGTAGCCGAGGCCTGAGTGAGAACGAGGCGACGATGATGATCGTCAACGGCTTTATCGAGCCGATCGTCAAAGAACTGCCGATGGAATACGCCGTCGAGATGAACCGGCTGATCCAGCTCGAAATGGAAGGGTCCGTCGGCTAACCACCGTGGCAAGCACTATCCTCCGGAGTAATAAGATTGAACCAATTACAGGATTCACTGGTGAACGCACGGCTGGATCGAGCCACGGTCGAGGCGATCTCGGCTCTACACCAGGAGCCAGCCTGGATGCGTTCCTTACGCCTGGAAGCCTTCGCAGCCTTTGAGACTATTCCAATGCCGACGCTTCAGGATGAGGAGTGGCGACGGACGGACGTGCGTGGTCTACGCCTAACCGAGGTCGTCCCATTCACTCAGCCGGCCTCACCGGTCGCGTCGATTTCCAATCTTCCCACTGATCTGCAACAGCAGCCCGTGTCGGGGGATCAGACGGGCGGTCTGCTCGTCCAGCAGGACGTCGCGAACGTCTTTGCAACCTTGGGCGCCAATTTCGCCGAGAAGGGTGTGATCTTTTGCGATTTGGCGACTGCAGCGCGTGAGCACGGCGAGCTTGTCCAGCATTACTTCGCGAAGGCCGTTCCAGCGAATTACAGCAAGTTCAGCGCGCTCAACACGGCATTCTGGTCGGGTGGCGTCTTCCTATACGTGCCACGCGGCGTCGAGGTCGGCTTGCCGCTCCAAGCGGTCACTTGGCTGAGCCAGGACGGACTGAGCAATTTCTCTCACACGGTGATCGTCGCCGAGCCGGATTCCGACGTCGTGTTGATCGATCAGTGGAGCAGTCCAACCTTTGAGAAACAAGCGGTCTCGGCCAATGTCCAGGAGGTCTTTGTCGGTCAGGGAGCGCGCGTTCGTTACATCACCCTCCAGGAATGGGGGCGTCACGTCTGGAATTTCAGCATCAATCGGGCACAGTTGAGTCGCGACAGTAGCTATAACTCGCTGGTCGTCGCCTTCGGGGGGCGCTTCCACAAAGCGAATGTCGAGACGGCCCTTCAGGGCCCCGGTGCATTCGGCGAGATGCTCGGCGTCTTGTTTGGCAACCAGCGTCAGTTTTTCGATCATCATACCTTGCAAGATCACCAGGCACCGCACACGACGAGCGATTTGCTCTATAAGGGCGCGTTGACCGATCAAGCGCGCTCGGTATTCTCCGGCCTGATTCACGCCCGGAAGGTCGCCCAGAAGACCGATGCGATCCAAACCAATCGGAATTTATTGCTGAGCGATAATTCCCGCGCTGACTCAATTCCCAACCTCGAGATCGAGGCAAACGACCTGCGATGCACTCACGCCGCGACGGTCGCCCCGGTCGACGAGGAGCAGATGTTCTACTTGCGGACTCGGGGCTTGAATGAAGCCGACGCCAAGCGAGTCATCGTCGAAGGTTTCTTCGAACCGGTTCTCGAGCGTATTCCGTTAGCAGGCGTAGCCGAACGGCTGCGCCAAACAATTTCGGCAAAGATTGGAGACTGAACGGAGCGATGGCCAGATTCGTCCGGGTAGCGAAAACTGACGAGATTCCCGAAGGAAGCGGCAAGTACTTCGACGTCGAGGGCGAGCCGATCGCGATTTTTCACGTTGGTGATAACTTCTACGCGACCAGTGACATTTGCACCCACGAAGAGGCCTCATTGTCGGAAGGCGAGCTTGAAGGAGAGATCGTCGAGTGCGCGATGCACGGAGCGCGTTTCAACGTGCGTACCGGTGCGGTCCTGGCCCTTCCCGCGGTGACCAGGCTCCAGACCTTTCCGGTCCGCGTCGTCGGCAACGACATCGAAGTTGAAGTTGAGTGACAAGTAACGAGTGATGAGTAATCAGTGACAAGGTAGATTGAAGTGCTCGTAGTCTTGAAACTCGTCACTCGCTACGACCAGGAGCCCAATAATGCTTGACGTGCAGCGCGTTCGCGAAGATTTTCCAATTCTGAAGCGCCAGGTAAACGGGAAACCTCTCGTTTACTTGGATAATGCTGCCACGTCGCAAAAGCCGCGGGCGGTAATTGACGCTCTGGTCAGTTACTATGAGAATACCAATGCGAACATTCACCGGGGCATTCACACCCTTGCCGAAGAGGCCACCCGGGAATACGAGGAGGCCCGCGCCAAGGTAGCTCGGTTCATCGGCGCGCGCTCAGCCCGTTCGATCGTCTTTGTTCGAAACACGACCGAGGCAATCAACATCGTGGCCTGGACGTGGGGCCGAACCAGCCTGAAGCCGGGCGACGAGATCGTCGTGACCGAAGCCGAGCACCATAGCAATCTCGTCCCCTGGCACCTTATCACTGAACAAACTGGGGCAGCAATCCGAGCGATTCCCATTACCGATGAAGGCACGTTAGATCTCGACGCCGCGCGTCGAATCATTGGTCCGCAGACCAAGCTGGTCGCCGTTGCTCATATGTCAAATGTTCTCGGGACAATTCATCCAGTGGCGGAGCTTGGTCGACTGGCCCACGCTCAGGGCGCGAAGCTGCTCGTGGACGGTGCGCAGAGTGTGCCCCATCTATCGACCGATGTGAACGACCTCGACTGCGACTTCCTGGCCTTTTCTGGTCACAAGATGCTTGGTCCGACCGGCGTGGGAGTACTCTACGCCAAGACGGAACTCCTCGAATCGCTCGATCCGCTGTTTGGCGGCGGTGGGATGATCCGGGAGGTATACCTCGACCACTCGACGTGGGCAGATGTGCCCGAACGTTTCGAAGCGGGAACGCCAAACATCGGCGACGTCATTGCCCTGGGAACAGCCGTCGATTACCTTTCGACGGTCGGCATGGATAACGTGCGAGCCCACGAGCTGGCAATAACCACCTACGCCCTCGAGAAACTCCACGAGCAGCGTGAGGTTCGGCTATTCGGTCCGTCTGATCCCGGGCTGCGCGGCGGCGTGGTATCATTTTATTATGCTGACGTCCATCCGCACGACGTCAGCACGATCGTCGATCAGGAAGGGGTGGCAATTCGAGCCGGCCACCACTGCTGTCAGCCATTGATGAAGCGGCTTGGCGTTCCCGCCACGGTGCGCGCTAGTTTCTATCTGTATAACACCGACGAAGAAGTCGACGTTTTCACGCGGTCTTTGAATCTAGTCAGGGGGATTTTTAGCGGTGCCGGGGTTAGATGAGCTCTATCGAGAAGTGATTCTCGAGCACTACAAGAATCCCCGTAATCAGGGCCGTCTCGACCATCCCGACGTGGCCAACCGGGGTCACAATCCGCTCTGTGGCGATGAGATTGAGATCTCTCTCGATCTGAAAGACGGACGGGTTGCCGATATTCGATTCCAGGGACGAGGCTGCTCGATTAGCCAGGCCTCGGGGTCCATGCTTACCGAGGCAGTCAAGGGCAAGGAAGTCGCCAAGGCGCGTGAGCTCGTCGAAGCCTTCAAGGCGATGATGCGGGGTGACGCCGTTTCTCTGGATGGCTTCGGCGACGTGGAGGCGCTCCAAGGCGTACGGAAGTATCCGGTGCGGATCAAGTGTGCTATGCTCGCTTGGACCACTCTCCAGGAGGGGCTAGACATGTACGAACAGGCGGCGAAGCACTGATCACCGCCATATTCCCCCGCGCGGCGACCTCATCCACGTTTCGGTATCCACTGTGGCCTGGCTCGAAGTGGCGGAATGCCGCGCCCGAGCAATCTATTGCTTTTACCATTGACTGGGAGCACCGTCCTCACGTCTTTACTCTGCTGACGGTTCAGTGGCGAACGATGCCCTCTGGCCGGGCGGCAATCGCCACTGCTTTTGCTCACCTGCCCGCGGATAGCGAAGTATGGATTACCAGTTCGTTCGGAACGCCGCTGCGTCGGTTGACGCCATGCGTTGCCGAAGCGGTCAGTTGGTCTGCTCGGCCAGCAGAGTCGCCGTCTGAACGAACGCGTGGCGTTTTGCTCGTCCACGAATGGGGTTTCCCGCACCCTGCGTCCAAGCTCATCGAGCGGGAGGCGCAAAGACGGAACTGGACGCTCGTCCACGACTGCGCCCACGCGTTCAATCACGGCGTTGAGCTAGCGAAGGCAGGAGCAACCGTTACCTTTTCCTTACCGAAGCTGTTTCCAGTACCAATGGGCGGCCTGCTGGCGTCCAGATCTATGGGACTGAGCGAGAGCGGACCAGGAGCTACTGCATCAGGGTCGTTCCATGAAGATTGGGGGTCTCGCTTACTGGAAGAGGCGAAGGAACGAAGCGCACAGCAGATCCGCAACTGGCATCGCCTCGATCGGCTGATCGGCGGCTTCGGGCTCGGTGGTCTCGATCGCTTGCCGCCGGGCGTAGTCCCGCAAGTTTACCGCGTTCGTTTAGCTAAACAGTTCGCCGCCAGCCAATGCTTTGCGAGTCATAGTATTGAAACAGCGCCACCGTTTTACACGGGTTGGCTCGCCATCCCGTGCCACGCCGAACTGCCCGCGAGCTACTGGGATGATGTAAGAGCTGCCGTGGCCACGGCAGCCTTATCATCTTAGCATCCCGAGCGGAGCGAAGGATCAATGACACGATCAGACAACCTGCCTTATAGGACGGAAAGATCCAGGAAGGCAGAGCGTAATCTCGGTCATACGCTCGATGGAGCGGCCGATCTCTCGCACCGGCTCAGGATGACAGTACTATCTCGGATTGCTCGGTGGCAGTTTCTGTTTCCGACTCGGGCGTTCCATCATTACCATTACCTGACGGCGGCGGAGTACCAATCGCCTCGGAAACCACGCTGAAAATCGTTCGGAATGCCTCTGCCAACGCCACGTGAAGCTGATTCGGACTCCCGCCAATTCCGGGTTCGATCGCGTCCTTACTCCACTCGAGAATCCGCAGCGCGGCGTTGATCTTGGCCACCATCAATTCGTCTTTTGCCACCCGTTATTACCACCTTCTCGTAATACCCTGAAAAGCCATCTCACTTTTCCTAATTCTACAGGACTAATCATTTCGGTGCACCTTGGCTAGTGCACTCCCCCCCACAGCACCAGAGTTGCCGTCAGAACCATCAACGGAACCGTGACTAAGCCTATTCCAACATACTGGAATGCTGAGACTTGAATACCATAGCGGCGAGCGGTGCCGAGCACCAGCATCGTCGCCAGCGAGCCAAAGACGGTCACGTTCGATCCGACGTTGGTCCCGACAAGGCTGGCGAAGGCGAGGGCAGAGCGGGTCGCCGGCGGTACCACCGCGCCTAGACTCGTGATCATGACCAAAGCAGTCGGCAGATTGTTGACGAGGTTCGAGCTAATGGCGGTGCCAACCGCTATCTTCAGATACCCCCAGCCTCCGGGGTCGGCCGCAGCGCCCGCTACGAAAGAACGCCAGAATACCCCCAAGCCCGCTCGGTCCGCGCCTACCAGAATCGTGTACATGCCGACAACAAACAGCGGCAATGCCCAGGCCACACTACGAACCAAACGATTGGCGTCGATTTCACGCAGTAGCAGGCTCGGCGGAGCCAGAAGCAGGGCTCCTGCCACGGCCGGAATATAAAGTGGCCAACCCAGCGCACCAAAGACGAGCAATGCAATGACGACCGCGACCAAGCCAGCCGCCGTTCGCCGAAGTCGCCTTTGGTCAAATTCGGAAGAGCTTAGTACTGGCAAAGGGTACGGTTCGAAGCGTATTGGGATATTTCTCCTGAATAGGACAAAGAAGACGAGCAAATTCACACACATTGCTGCCAGGTTCGGAAGGGTCATCACGCGGACGAAGGCGTTAAATGGCATCGCCAGTAAACTATAGGCAAGCATGTTGGTCAGATTGCTGACTGGCAGGAAAAGCGACGCGGTATTGGCAACGTAGGCGCAACTGACGACGTAGGGGAGCGGCGAGAGCCGAGTTCGGCGGATCAAGGCGCAGACGATGGGCGCCAGCACAATCGCGGTTACGTCGAGTGAGAGAAAAATGGTGACCAGCGCACCAAGCGCGTAGAGGTTGACAAAGAGTAAGCGGCCATCATTGCGCGACCACGCCACCGCGCGCTCGGCCGCCCACTCGAAGCAACCGGCGTCTTCAGCGATGGTCGCGACAAACATCATCGCGATAAGGAAGATAAGCACCGGAGCGGTGCCGACGATCCCCTGCCAAACGTCGCCAAGCGTCGCGGTTCCGACAAGGAGCACGGCGATCGTTCCAGCGGTAGCCGCGATGCCTTCGCTGAGCCCACGCGGACGGGTCACCACCAGGACGATTGTCCCAATGAGCACGAGTATCGTCAGCGCAGCGCTCACGAATGCTCGGACCACGGGGTTGGACTCAGGAAGGCGAACGAACTAGCCACCATTTGCGATACTGCGATCGATCAACTCGGCCAGGTGCAGCACCTGGAGGTGCCGCTTGGAAGCGGCAGCAATCCCACGGAGGTGCATGATACAACCGGGATTATCAGTGACGACGATCGGTGCGCCGGTCGCGTCCACGTTCTTGATCTTCCGTCTCGCGATTCGTTCAGCTACTCGCGGGTGTTCGAAGGAGAACGAGCCACCGAAGCCGCAACAAGCACTCGAATCGGCCATCTCGACCAGGTGGTGGCCCATGACGTCCTCGATCAAGTGACGTGGCTCTTTCTTGAGGCCAAGACAGTTGTGGGATTGGCACGAATCATGGACGGTCACGGTGAGTGCGGAGGCACCGGCCAGGGCTCCATTAGGAAGCCGGGCTTCGTGGGCGATGAAACTAGTGAAGTCGATAACGCGCTTGGCTAGTCGATCGGCACGAGGTAGCCACTCCGGGTGATCCACCAAATAACGAGGATAATCTTGGAGCATCGAAACGATGCAGCTTGCCGAAGCACTCAAGATGTAATCGGCTTCGACGTTTTCCAAAGCCTGAATGGTCTGCTGAATCATGGTCAGTGCCGACTTCCCGTCGCCAGCGTTGATCGCGGGCAGGCCACAGCAGGATTGGCCGGGCGGGAAATAGACGTCGCAATCCAGCGCTCGAAGGACCCGGACCACTGCCTCCCCCATCTCTGGATAAAGACGGTCGGTAAAGCAACCGGAAAAGTAAGCGATCCGCTTACCCGCGACGGCACTTCCGGTGATCCGTCGGGCAGGAGTGAGGTTCCCGGTCTGGTTAGCGAACCGCTCACGCAGCGGGACGTGCGCGAGAGCCGGCAAGCTGCGCCAACGCAGGAGATCCTTGAAGTAGGGCAGTTGGCGCAAAATTGGACTCTGGACAAATCGTCCGGCTTGGGTGACCGGCGTTTGGGCCAAGGCGCCAAGGTGCGCCGCCCGGTCGAAGCCATCCGGGTCTGCTAAAGTCTCAATCGCCTTCCGTTTGACCCAGGGCAGTCCATGCTCGGCGACGCTACGTCTTCGGACGTCGAGAATCATGCGCGCGATTGGAATGCCGGCCGGACACACCGTCTCACAGGCGTTGCAGCTCACACAGAGTGACTGGGGCTCGGCGACGTTTTCGAGGCCGTGGTGAAACGCAGTAACCGCCAAGCCGATCGGGCCGGTATAGATGTGCCCAAAAACGTGGCCGCCCACGACCTGGTATGGTGGACAGACGTTGGCGCACGCACCACAGCGAATGCATTGGAGTGCCTCACGAAAGTCCGGATCCTTCCACATCGCCCACCGTCCATTGTCGACGAGAACGATGTGCACTTCTTTCGGACCATGCACCCCGATTGACAGCGAATTTTCGATGTCGGCGCTCCGACTGGGACCGGTTGTGAAAGAGGTGTAGACCGAGATCTTCTGGCCAGTCGCGCTCGGTGCTAGCAGCTTGAGGACTTCCATTGCCTCGTCCAAGCTGGGAACGATTTTCTCGACGCCGATAAGCGCGACGTGAACCGGTGGCAAGGTCATCACGAGCCGACCGTTTCCCTCATTCGTCACCAGGACGATCGTACCGGTGTTCGCGATCGCAATGTTCGCCCCGGTAATTCCCATGTCGGCATTGATGAAGCTCTCTCGGAGCTGCGCCCGGGCAACTGCGACGAGCTCTTCGTTGGTTGCACCGGTCAGATCCCGTCCGCTGACCTTGCCGAGAAGCTCGGCGATTTGCTCACGTGTCTTATGGAGAGCCGGGGCAATCAGATGCGATGGCCCTTCTCCGGCCAATTGGATGATCCACTCGCCGAGATCAGTTTCGACGACCTGAATCCCTTGTTTCTCCAGATAGGGATTCAGGTGGATTTCCTCGGCTACCATCGACTTGCTTTTGACGACCAGCTTGACTGATCGCTCTGCCGCGATTCGACCAACGATCTGACGCGCTTCCTCGGCACTCGCCGCCCGGTGGACAGCGCAGCCAACCTTCGTCGCCTCTTCGCAAAACTGCTCGACGAGCTGCGGTAGTTGCTCGATACAGCGCTGCTTGATTTCCCTCAGCCGCCGCTGCCGCTCCGGGAAACTCCCGTCTCCGAGCGTCGCGTTTCGCTTATTCCGAAGGTTTGGCAGCGTTCGGGTGAGTGCTGTCTCGAGATCTGGTGAGGCGAGCGCGGCGTCAAGGCGCTTTTGAAAACTGGCAGCCGTACCGGACATGATCGGTTCCCCCTGAGATTCGCCGGAGTGATCCCCACCTTTTCAAGGTGGGGACACTGTGAATCTTAGTCGTCTGCGATTCGTCGCGCAACCAACCCATGCCACGATCTGAGCGCCTGATGGGATGCATTAGACGATATCTGACCACATCTGACCCGCCAACTTGCTATAATTTCCTTGGTCAGTCTCCACCCCCGGCTGACCCAGGAAGGTTGGTTGTTCAGTCCATGGATCGCACCCAGCTCGAACGGCGGCTCGATTCTTTGCCGACCCGGCCGGGCGTCTACCAATTTCGCGACGCGAGTGGCCGCTTGCTCTACGTTGGCAAGGCGGTAAATCTTCGCAACCGCGTACGCTCCTACTTCCGCGATTCGCCGGCCTCCCGCAAGATCGAGCGGATGGTGCGTGAGATCGCCGATTTCGAGATTACAGTCGTCGACAGCGAGCTTGAGGCGTTGATTCTCGAGTGCTCGCTGATCAAGGCCCACCGACCGCACTACAACGTCAAGCTTCGCGATGATAAGCAGTACCCGTTGATCCGAGTGACCACTGCCGAGCCATGGCCCCGGGCCGATATCGTTCGGCACCGTCGCGAGGATGGTAATGCCTACTTCGGGCCTTGGGCGGATTCCAGCAGTGTCCGGAACATGCTCGCGCTGCTGAACAAGCTCTTTCCGTTTCGGACCTGTCCGCGCGAGATCACTGGAAATGACCCGCGACCGTGCTTGCAGTACCACATCAAGCGCTGTCTCGGCCCGTGCATCGGAGCAACAAGCCAGGAAGAATACCGGGCAATGATCGATCGTATGTGTCGATTTCTGAGTGGCCGTTACGAAGAAGTCGTTGACGACATCCGCCAGCGGATGGAGCAAGCCGCCGAGAATCTCCAATTCGAGCGCGCCGCCTATTATCGGGATCAAATCCGGACGATCGAAAAGATCATGGAGCGGCAGCGCGTTTTGGGCGCCAGCAACGAAGACGTCGATCTGATCGCCTTCGCGCGCGATAACGGCCACACCTGCGTTCAGATTTTTTTCATTCGTGGAGGCCGCATGGTCGAGCGCGCCTCCTTCCCACTCGTCAACACCCAGGATGAATCGGCACAAGAAATTCTGACTGCCTTCGTCAAGCAGTTCTACGATCGGGCAGCGCAGGTACCTCCAGAAATCTTAATTCCGAATCACCTTGACGAAGCATCGGTGATCCAAGAGTGGCTCCATCGGACTCGCGGCACGACCGTAACCATTCGTATGCCACGTGACGTCGAAGAGACACAGCGCTTGCAACTCGTCGAGGAGAATGCCGCAGAAGCGCTGGCCCAAATGAAGGCGAAGTGGCTGGCCGACGATCAGAAGACGAGTGCCGCCCTGGGAGAGCTAGCCGACTATCTCGACCTGCTCGAGCCACCTGAGCGGATCGAGTGCTATGACATCTCGAACACCCAGAGTGCGCTCCTGGTAGCCTCGATGGTTGTCTTCCAGAATGGCCAGCCCGCACGCGACCAGTACCGACGGTTCCGGATCAAGACCGTGGAAGGGCCGAACGACTTCGCCTCAATGCAAGAGGTCCTGCGTCGGCGGTTCAAGCGAGCCCGACCCGAGCTACCCCTGGGAGACGAAGTAGTGCCATCCAACAAAGGCTGGCAAGTCCTGCCTAGCCTCGTCATCGTTGACGGGGGGAAAGGTCAACTCTCGGCGGCCTGGGAAGTCTTCAGTGAGCTCGGAGTCGAAAACGTGACCCTGGTCGGATTAGCGAAGGAACGCGAGGAAATTTTCACGGTTGGCAATCCGGCCCCGGTCATCCTCCCACGTACCTCAGAAGCGCTGTACCTTGTCCAGCGGATTCGCGACGAGGCCCACCGTTTCGCGAACACCTACCATCGCCAGCTTCGCAACCGTCAGACTCTCAAATCGCCGCTGGATGAAGTACCGGGAATCGGACCGAAGCTGAAGAAACAACTCCTAGCCCATCTTGGCAGTCTTGAAAAGATCCGTGCCGCCTCGGATGACGAATTACTGGTCATCAAAGGCATGAATCGACGGGTCCTGGCATCGCTTCGAGAGAAACTTTAGTGGTGCATCCGCATCCCGAAACTTGAACCGCGGGACGGCTGCGGCTATCACCAGCGAACCACGGCAATGGCGCTCGATCTCCCCAATCATTCGAGGTCTTGGCCGGAATTTTCCGCTCTTTCGCCTGCAACAATTTTAAAGTCAGTCACTCCCTATTCGTATCCGGGACATATCGCCTCGGTAGTACGGCGACCTGGAAGACGCATCAAGGCTTTTGATCTGCCAACCCCATGGCGCGCCAGGCCTGCACCACGTGCCGATGGGTCTCCTCGAGCGTCCCACTGTTGTCGATGATCGTCGTAGCGTATGGGATCTTCTCTTCAATCGGGGATTGCGCATCGATGCGCCGCTCGGCGTCTTCGCGAGTCAACCCGCGCGTTCGCATGAGCCGCTCGACTTGCTGCTCACGCGAACAGGTGACGAGCCAGACCGCAGCACAGATACGATAGGTTCCGGACTCGATCAGCTTGATTGCCTCTACGACGACGATCCGAGCGTGTGAGGTCGCGATCAGCTCGCGGATCACTCGAGAGGTAGTCGGATGGACGAGCTGATCCAACCGGCGCAGCGCCGAGGGATCGTTGAACACGATCCGGCCCAGCGCGCGTCGGTCGATAGTTCCGTCGGGAGCGACAATACCCGGGCCAAATTCCCGAACGATAGCCTCGTAGACCGGCCCGGGCGGCGCCATGACTTGATGTGCGATCGTGTCGGCGTCAATGATCTCGGCCCCGAGCTCGGCCAACATCTTGGCAACCGTACTCTTACCGCAGGCAATGTTCCCAGTGAGACCAATAACGGTTGGCAATGTCGGCCTCGTCGGAATAGGCTAAGTCGAAATAGGCGAAGGATGACTCGGGTAGGTCTCCTAATGCACCGTGACTGGGCCCGGTGGCTTAGTCTTGCGACCAACTGGCTTATCCGGCGGCTCGGTGACGAGAGCCTCGGTGGTGAGCACCAGGCTCGCTACTGACACTGCGTTCTCGAGTGCAATGCGAACGACTTTGACCGGATCAATGATGCCAGCCTCGATCAGATCCACGTAGCTGTCGTCGACGACATTGTAGCCAATGTTGCGGTTGTTCAGCTCTCGCTGACGCCGACGGATCGTTTCGACCACTACCGGCGCTGACGCTCCTGAATTCTCAGCGAGGTAACGAAGAGGCTCTTCAATTGCCCGTTGCAGAATAGTGACTCCCACCCCGATGTCACCCGGAAGCCGAAGATTATTCAGCTCCGCCGCGGCGTTGAACAGCGCCACGCCACCACCAGGAAGGATCCCCTCTTCGATTGCGGCTCGCGTCGCTGCCAAGGCATCTTCGACACGTAGCTTCTTCTCTTGCGCCTCGACTTGGGTGCTTGCCCCGACGCGAATCACACCAATGCCGTTACTCAAGCGCGCTAGCCGCTTTTGGAGCCATTCCCGGTCGTAATCCGCTGTCGTCTCAGCGATGATTCCCCGTAGCCCTTGAATACGTGCCTGGATCGCGCTTTCGCTGCCGTAGCCGCCGACAATGGTCGTCCGGTCCTTGCCAGCCACGACGCGCCGTGCCCGTCCGAGGTCCTTCAAGGTTACATCTTGAACGTTGTGGCCGGACTCCTCGGTCAAGGGAGTCGCACCGGTCATGATCGCTAGATCTTCCAACTCCAGCTTGCGTCGATCGCCATAGCCGGGCGGCTTGACTGCCAAGATGTTGAGCGCGCCCTTCACCTTGGTCAGAACCAGCGTCGACAATGCATCCTTGTCAACTTCATCGCAGATCACCAGCAGGCTCTTTTCGCCGCCGTCGATCAACCGCTCCAACAGAGGCACGACGTCACCGATTTCTTTGAGGGGCTTATGAGAGATGAAAACTCGTGCCTCTTCGAGAACAGCTTCCTGGCGGGCCTCATCAGTAATGAAGAACGGAGACGTCCAGCCATGATCGATCTCGATTCCTTCCTGGAACTCGGTCGTAATGCCCAGCCCACGCGATTCTTCGACAGTAACCACCCCGTCCTTGCCCACCTTATCCAGGATCTCGGCAAAGATCTCGCCGATCTCCGGATCCGCCGCCGAGATCGACGCCACGTGAGCGATGTCCTCGCGCCCCTGAATGGCACGCGCCATGGCCCGCAGCGACCCGACGACCGCTTCGGTTGCCCGATCCAGTCCACGCTTGATCAGCATCGGGTTCGCACCGGCCGCCATTTGATGGAGTCCTTCGTTGATGATCGCCTGCGCGATGACCGTCGCCGTGGTTGTCCCGTCACCGGTGACCTCATTGGTCCTCAAGGCAGCGGCTTTGATGAGCTGCGCGCCCATATTCTCGAACGGGTCGGGCAACTCGATGTCCTTGGCAACGGTGACGCCGTCGTGGGTCACCATCGGCACGCTCGGCCGACGATCGATCGCGACATTCCGACCACGCGGTCCCAAGGTCACTTTCACCGCTTCCGCCACGGCGTCCACCCCGACCTTCAACGCCTGGCGAGCCTCACCTTCGAAGAGGATCAGTTTGGCCATCCATACCTCCGTGTGTTATGTCGCAAACCTATAAAGCGCCCGGTACGGGGCTGCACCGGGCGCTCGAACTAACTGTAATGAAACTATACTTTCGCGAGAATGTCACGCTCACTGAGAATCAAATAATCAGTCTCGTCGAGACGAATCTCCGTGCCCGCGTACTTCGCGTAGATCACGGTGTCACCTTCTTTCACCTCTGGGGGAACGGTCTTGCCTTCCTCGGTCACTCGTCCCGGTCCGACCGCGACCACTTTGCCTTCCTGAGGCTTTTCCTTGGCCGTGTCCGGCAGAACGATCCCCCCCTTGGTCGTCTCCTCACGGGGAGTGGGAAGCACGACGACGCGATCGCCCAATGGCTTAATTTGCGGCATTGCCACTTGCTCCTGCAGGAGAGTTCTTAGCACTCCATTCACTGGACTGCTAACCGTGGCCATTATACCGTGCCCTTCCGGCCGAATCAAGGGGAGAGATTACGCTACTCGTAGCGTACCACGAGCTCACTTAATGGTTTCCGCGCGCGGCGCTTCGGGTCTTGGGCGGCATAGCCAAGGGTCAGCAGGGCATGGGGATGAAGGGTAGCGGAGAGAAACAGCGCTTCGCGTACCGTTTCTTGGCAGAAGAGAGGCGCACAGAGCCAACCACCGTCCAGACCAAGATCGTAGGCGGCAAGCAGGAGATTTTGAGCAGCAGCCCCTAAGCTCTGGATCGCCATTGTTTGCTCGGCTCGCTGGCGGTCGTCATCCGGATAAACGTCCAAATCTTCGAGGTACAGGCAAAGCACAATGCAAACCGGCGCATTGCGGACCCGCTCGTACGAGCGCGCGAGTCGCCTGGCAACGATCTCAGGCGGGTCTCCATCCAAGGTAAGCTGCCGAAGCCATTCAGCCCCCATGGCTTCGGCGAGACGCGCTTTCGCCTCTGGTTTGGTCAGGACGACAAAGCGCCATGGTTGGCGGCCATGGGGGGACGGCGCCCAGCTCGCAGCTTCCAGCACTTGCTTGACGAGGGTGGGCGGTACCGGGTCAGGGAGATAGGCCCGAACCGAGCGCCGTCCCCGAACCAGATCGGAAAATCTCAGATGACGAGCCGGGATGATCGATTCCTCCGAGGAAACAGAAGTCATGATTTCCTCACTTCCCCCGAAATATCCAGGGAAACGCCAGTCAATCGCTCAAGATCGCTGAGGTCTTCGGGAAAATCGAGGTCAAATGCAGTGCCGATTCCACGATACTCACGGACGGGTAAGCCACGCTGGCTGGCTTCTTGGAGGTGCCGACGATAGCTACCAGTCCCAAAACAAAAAGGCAAGGCATCCCCGGGACGTACCAAAAGAGCGTTGGTCCCCTCATCATGACGATCCGGTGCGATCACTATGATTCGCTCGCTACTTCCGAGCTCGGCGATGCCTTGAAGATCCTGGACGCTCAGCAATGGCAGATCGCCTGCCAGGACGAGGATTGCCTCGGTCGACCAAGCTCTAATCACCTCTCGTGCCTGCTCCAACGCAGCATTCTGACCACGCGTCGCAACGTAGTCGCGTTCGAGCACCGGTAACGCTCCGACGGAGCGAGCTAGCGCGAGCACCGCGGAATCCGGACTGACGACCAGATAGCGCTCGACCGCCTTCGAGCGACCAACCACGTCGAGCACGTGGAGCAATAGGTAACGTGCTAGCTCGATTCTGTCAGTTGGCGAGAGATGCGTCGCCATCCTGGTCTTGGCACTGGCCAGCGATTTGACCGGGATAATCGCAGTGATCCTGCCGCTCACAGGCGTGAAGAACTCTCCTGGCGAAGCTGAGTGCAGAAATCGAGCACGCGCATGGCCAGGTCAGCTCGATCCCCTGTCGTCGTCATAATCGTCGGCGTTACTAGGACGTGCATGCCCAACGATTCAATTCGCCCGGCCAATCGCGCGTCGGCTTCGTCGATCACGAAACCGTCCAGGATTCCCTGGTAGAGCTTCGCGACTCCATACGCCGAGATTTCGTGCCCCAAGCTGCCTAACATGCGATCAGCAGGCCCTCGTAAGGCGCGTCCTCCGACGATTGGACTGACGCCGACCTTGGGAACCGCACGCTGGATAAGCAAGTCGCGCAGTCCTGGGACTGCCAGGATCGGCCCGATACTGACGATCGGATTGGAAGGACAGAAGATGATCGCCTCGGCGCGACTAACGGCATTCTGCACAGCCGAGGTCGGACGGGCCGCGGCAATACCGTGAAACTCCACGCCGATGACCAGATCCTCGTGGTGTCGGCGGACAAAATAGTCTTGGAATTCCAGAGATCCTGCGCCGGTCAACAGTCGCGTGGCGATTGGCTCATCGGCCATTGGCAGGATCTCAGCCTGGATACCGAGCGCCCGGCATAGCTCGCTGGTAACCGCCGTGAGCGAAAGGCCAGCGCGTAGCCGGTCAGTACGCGCGATATGGGTCGCGAAGTCGCGATCGCCGACCTTGAACCAGACGTCACGCTCGTACCGACTAAGCATGGCCAGCGCTTCGAACGTGTCGCCGGCGATACCCCATCCTGTCTCTGGATTCGCCAAACCGGCCAGGGTGTACATGACCGTATCGACATCCGGGCAGATCCGGAGGCCGAAAAGATCTAAGTCGTCGGCAGTATTCACGACAACCCTAAGCTGACCGGCGGGCAAAGTACGGTAGAGACCGTCGGCTAGTTTAGCCCCGCCGACTCCTCCAGCCAATGCAACGATCATGCTCGATGTTCCCTCGATCGAGAAGACTGAGGCGCAAAAAACTGGTACACTCCACCATCCTAACACAACTCGCGGATAAGCACGTCGTCCTTCCAGCCCTCCGAAGCGCTGAAAATCTCTTCGCGGGAGCACTGGACCTGTTCCTCAGACGGTGGCTGGCACGGCAAATGTCCGGATCACGTATAATTTACTAGTACGGGTGACTCATATCTGACGCTGTAGACTGGAAAGTGGTGACTGGATGTTCGACACACTAACCGATCGCTTGCAAGACGTCTTCAAGCGTCTGCGCGGCAAAGGCAAGCTGACCGAGCGCGACGTTGACGAGGCGTTGCGGGAAGTGCGCCTAGCCCTACTCGAAGCGGACGTCAATTTCAAAGTAGTGAAGGATTTCGTCGGCCGCGTCCGCGAGCGTGCCGTCGGGGTCGAAGTCTTGGAAAGCCTCAGTCCGGCCCAGCAAGTCATCAAGATTGTCAACGAAGAGTTGATCAACCTGCTCGGCGAGCCGAGCCGATTGGAGACCGGTGGAGCTAGCCCAACCCTGGTCATGCTCGTCGGCTTGCAAGGCTCGGGCAAGACGACGACCGCCGCCAAGTTGGCACTTCAGCTTCGCAAGTCCGGTCAGCGACCATTGCTGGTCGCGGCGGACATGCAGCGTCCGGCCGCCGTGCAGCAGTTGATCACGCTTGGCAAGCAAATCGACGTGCCAGTCTATTCCGAGCCGAAAGGCGACCCCCCCAGTATCTGCGAGCGGGCCCTTGGTCGTGCCCGGGAGCTCGCCTCGAGTGTTGTGATTTTTGACACCGCAGGCCGTCTCCACGTCGACGATCAGTTGATGGCCGAGCTATACACAATCGCGTATAAGATCAAACCAACCGAGACTCTCCTCGTCGCCGATGCCATGACCGGCCAGGACGCGGTGCGGGTTGCCGAGGAGTTCCACAAACGGCTATCACTCACCGGCCTGATTCTCACCAAGCTCGACGGTGATGCTCGGGGTGGTGCTGCCTTGTCAATACGGGCGGTGACCGGGGTTCCGATCAAATTCCTGACGATGGGCGAAAAGCTCGACGCGCTCGAGCCATATCATCCGGATCGATTGGCAAGCCGAATCTTGGGAATGGGTGACGTACTTTCCCTGATCGAAAGAGCTCAGGAGTCATTCGATCAAAAGCAGGCAGCGGCGCTGGAGAAGAAGCTCCGCACGGCGACCTTTGACCTAGAGGATTTCCTCCAGCAGCTCCAACAAGTCAAAAAGATGGGACCGCTCAGCCAGATCATGGAGATGGTGCCCGGTTTCCGCAACGTCGCCAAGCAGTTGCCATCCGAAGCACTCGACGACCGTCAGCTCAAACGGGTAGAAGCAATTATCAGCTCGATGACCCGAGAGGAGCGTCACGATCCAGCCATCATTGACGGGAGCCGACGTCGTCGCATCGCTCGCGGTAGCGGCACTCAGCCGCACGAGGTGAATCAGGTGCTGAACCAGTTCCGTCAGGTTCAGAAGATGATGAAACAGATGACCAGCGGAAAAGGACGCGGATTACCTTTTGGGCTATTTGGTTAGAATCTGTCCAGGGAGTGGGGCACGGCAGCGTGGTTGACGATTGCGCGTGAGAAGCAGTGCTTCCGGTTCCTCCGCCCACCGCGCCCCTGAACTCAGCCTAAAAGACACGGCCCTCAACGATCAGCTAGCCGCTCGCTTGGGAAGCTACTACTGCTGGACGCGCCCAACGACCAGCGAGCAGACCACGCTTGACTTCCATGCTGGTCGCATCCGACGCCCGGAAACTCTGAATTAAGAACTCTTGTACGTCCGACGTGATCGGCTCTGGGCTACAAGTAAAGACGTCCACCGCCGCATAGCCGTATTCCGGCCACGTATGGACTGACAGGTGGGACTCGGCAATCGCCACCACGACCGTGACACCACATGGTTGAAACTTATGAGCAACTACCTGAATCACCGAGGCGGAAACGAGTTCCGCGGCACGGAGCAAGGTCTGCCGAACGTGCTCCAGATTGTCGAGGATGCTAGGATCGCAGCCGTAGAGCTCGATCAGCAGATGTTGTCCGAGCGCCTTCAATCAAAAAGACCTCCTACTGATTCACTGGCGGGAAAGTCGCCCTGGGTACGACTTCTCCAACACTGAAAGTGGCGAATCCGCTCCCCGGTCGTCTCCCTTGACGGTGTAAGCGGACACGGTTAAAATCATAACACATGCGGATATTGGCTGCTAGTTCGAGCGGCAGGCTATGCGCGACTGCTCGATTGCCGGCTGGCGAAATGGTGTCTTGGTAAGCGTCTTGCAGATCCCTGCTTAGAGGTGGGATGGAGCAAGCAGCTTTATTTATAATAAACAGCGTTGAACGAGAGGAGTAAGCGGCAGCGGGACGCCAGAGAGAAGTGGTCGCGAGCTGGAAGCCACTTTCGTCCACGCCCGTTGAAGGTCGCTCGGGAGCTGCGTTCACGACTCTGAAGCCGTGAGCGCCGGTTCTGCCCGTTATTGCAGCTAAGGACCGCGGTAGGTTGGACGCCGCCAACAATGAGATTGGCAGGTCGCTCTTAACTCTCATCTTCTCTCCAAAAGAGAAGGAACGTCAAATCGACCGCGATCGAATCAAGGTGGTACCACGAGCCCCCTTCGTCCTTGAGCGACGAAGGGGTTTTTGTTTAGAGGATTAAAGGAGGCAGACAGTGGCCGAAACAATCACGACCATGCCTAAAGCTTTCGACCACCGCCTGGTCGAACAGAAAATCTATGAGCGGTGGCTCCAGTCGGGCGCGTTCACGCCGACGATTGACTGGAACAAGAAGCCGTTCACCATTGTGATTCCGCCGCCGAACGTGACCGGCGAGCTGCATTACGGTCACGCGATGTTCGTGGCATTTCAAGATCTCATGATCCGCTGGCATCGGATGACCGGACAGCCAACGCTCTGGCTACCCGGTACTGACCATGCCGGTATCGCCACGCAGAACGTGGTCGAAGGCGCCCTGGCAAAAGAAGGGCTCACTCGCTTCGACCTGGGACGCGAAAAGTTCGTCGCTCGCGTCTGGGAATGGAAAGAAAAATATGGCAATTTAATCAATCTCCAATTGCAGCGCCTCGGCGCCTCGGTTGACTGGACCCGTGAGCGCTTTACCCTTGACGAGCAGCTTTCGCAAGCGGTACGCGTTGCCTTCGTCCGACTTTTTGAAAAAGGATTAATCTATCAGGGGAATTACATCGTCAACTGGTGTCCCCGCTGCACAACAGTGCTCTCGGACCTCGAAGTCGATCACGAAGAGACGACCGGCAAGTTGTGGTACGTTCGCTACCCGTTGATTCCGGTGGATCAGGCGAAGACCGAACCCGACTACGTGATCGTCGCCACGACTCGACCGGAGACGATGCTGGGTGACACGGCCGTCGCTGTCAATCCGAGCGACGAGCGATATATCGGGCTCATCGGCCGTAGGGTGTCACTGCCCTTCATCGGCCGGGTGATTCCCATCATCGCCGACGCCACCGTGGATCCCGACTTTGGTACTGGTACAGTCAAGGTAACACCGGCCCACGATCCGAATGACTACGAGATCGGCCGTCGACACAACCTGCCCGAGATTAACATTCTCAATTTGAATGGCACAATCAACGAGGAGGGCGGACCATTCGCGGGCATGGACCGCTACGATGCACGCAGGGCAATGGTCGATCAGCTTCAGCAGCAAGGGCTGCTCCTCCGCGTCGAGGACCACGTCCACAGCGTCGGGCATTGCAGTCGTTGCGGCACGATCGTCGAGCCAATGATTTCGAAGCAGTGGTTCGTCAAGATCCAGCCGCTTGCCCAGCCGGCGATCGAGGTCGTCCGCAACGGTCAAATTCGCTTCGTGCCCGAGCGTTTCGCCCGCATTTACTTTAACTGGATGGAGAACATCCGCGATTGGCCGATCTCACGGCAACTCTGGTGGGGTCATCGCATCCCGGTCTGGTACTGCGACGCCTGCGAGGAGGTGATCGCCAGTATTGAGACCCCGACCGAATGCCCAAAGTGTCATGGCGCGACGCTACGCCAGGACCCGGACGTTCTAGATACCTGGTTCAGCTCCGGGCTGTGGCCATTCAGCACGCTTGGCTGGCCGAAAGACACCGAAGATCTACGGTACTTCTATCCAACCTCGGTCATGGAAACCGGCTACGACATCATCTTCTTCTGGGTAGCTCGGATGATCATGTTCGGTCTCGAGTTCACCGGGAAGCCGCCGTTTGAGGTCGTTTACTTGCACGGCTTACTACGCGACGAGAAGGGCGAGAAGATGTCGAAGTCGAAAGGAAACGTTCGCAACCCTCTCGACGTGATTGAGCGCTACGGCGCGGATGCCCTGCGCTACGCCCTGGTCACGGGCTCGACGCCGGGCAACGACGTCAAGCTTTCGGAAGAGAAGCTTGAGGGCGCCCGAAACTTTGCGAATAAGCTCTGGAACGCCGCGCGCTACGTTCTAACGACCGGCGTACCGCCGACTCAGGCGCCCCAACACGATGCGCTGACAACCGCGGACCGTTGGATCCTTAGCCGCGCCAACCGAACAATTGCCGATGTGACTCGCTTGTTCGAGGAGTTCGAGTTCAGCGAGGCCGGCCGCATTCTCTACGAGTTCGTCTGGAGCGAATTCTGTGACTGGTACATCGAGATTGCCAAGATCGAGCTCCGGTCGGAAGAGGAGGCCCAAAAGGTGGCGACGCGCTGGGTGCTCTACCACGTGTTGGAAGACGCTTTGAAGCTTCTCCAACCGTTCATGCCGTACGTCACACAAGCAATTTGGGACTTTCTGCCCAATCGACGGGAAATGCTGCTGGTCGCTCCCTGGCCGACGGCAGGTCAAACCGATGAAAACGCCGAGAACGAGCTCGCGCTCATCGTGGATCTGGTTCGGGCGATCCGTAACGTCCGCGCCGAGTTTAAAGTCGACGTGAGCCGGCGGATTCCGGCCGTGGTCGCGGCCGGGAGCCACCAGACAGCGCTCGATCGCGAACGAGCAATTATCGAAAATCTCGCGCGGGTCCATCCGTTTCAGGTATCTGGGGAAGTGGCACCCCGCCCTCAGCAAGCGATACACGTCCTGGTTGGAGGGGTCGAGGTCTACCTTCCCTTGGCAGGCATGGTCGACCTCGAGGCCGAGCGAGAACGAACAACAAGCGAGATTGCGCGTCTGCAGGCCCAGGTTGACGCGATCGAGCAGCGATTAGCCCAGCCAGGTTTCGTCACCAAGGCTCCGCCAACCATCGTCGATCGTGAACGGGAGCGGCGGGACACACTTCGCGAGCAAATGACCAAGCTCAAGGAACGCCTTGCCGCTTTGGCTTGAGCAAGCACGAACGAACGAGTAGAATAGAATGCGCGTTCAGAACGGAGAAATTGGTGACCGTGGGAGCGAAGATACCCTATGACCACTGAGCGACGCGATTTCGAGGTCGTTGCGCGTCTGGAAGCCGACGCCGTCGGCCGTCCCGGACAACGACGATTCCGAGTTATCGCGCAGAACGCTAGCGAGACTGCGTTTCTTTGGCTCGAGAAAGAGCAGCTTCAGGCGCTAGGCCTAGCCGTCGATCAGTTGCTTTCGAATCAAAAAGCGCTTTGGTCACGAAGTGATGTCGAGCGCACGCCCCCAGCCCCCAGCACCTTCGACGGCACCGCGACTTTCGAGATCCGGGTGGGGCGACTTGGACTTGGCTACGACGAGACCAGCAAGCGCTACATTCTGATCGCGCACGATCTCGAGGGTGATGCCGACGATCCACCATCATTCCGTTGTTTGTGCTCACGCAGCCAGCTTTCACGGCTGAGCGAGACAATCACGGCCTTGATCGAAGCCGGACGGCCTCGTTGTCCCCTCTGTGGCGCCCCCCTGGACCAGCAACCGCATTTCTGCCCCGGATCGAACGGGCACGCCCACCACTGAACCGAGTGATCAGTGACGAGTAACCAGGATTCTAGTTGCAGGTCACTGATCACTAATTTGTTCGATGATCGCGGTTCCAGTAGAATAGAGCGTGGGGTTAATGGCTAAAGAGAGATCTAACCATGCTCAAGGCGTACGCGAACGCGCGTGACCGTTGTTATATCCACCCGCATCGCCCGGCTGAGGTCAAGTGCGAGCGCTGCAAGATTGGTCTTTGCGATGAGTGCGCACGAGAATATCAAGGCCAGAAGCTCTGCGAACGATGCGTCGGCGAGATCCTGTTAATCGAGGCTGGAAAGCTTACTTTCGCCGATCGGGTACGTTTATTCTTTCGCTCGCTCCGGAACACCGTCATCGCGGTCGCCGTCTTGGCGATAATTTGCGGGGGCATCTTTTATGCTTTCCACAATCTGCTCAATCAGCCGATCACACCGGAAGAACTCGCGCGTTTCCGGTACGCGGCCGCCGGCTCATTTCAAACTCCCGAGGGGATCAACGTCAACAGCACGGTTCTTGGTGCTCAGATCGTCTCCTTTACCAGCCAACGCACCGGTTATGAGGCTACTCACCTGATCAACGAGTACGCCGGCCCTGATTTCCCCGGCTGGCGATCGAGCAACGCGACGTTCCCGCAAGATATCGTGGTAGCCCAACAGAATCTGTCGACGATCCAAAAAGTCATCTTGACCCAGCAGCCCGGGGAACCCCCATCGACGATGGTCAAGGACTTCGAGGTCGATGCGTCGACCACCGGTCCCGATTCTGGCTTCGTCAAGATCGGCGAATGGCAGCTTCAGCAAACCGATGGTCCCCAACGCTTCACTTTTCCGCCGACGCAGGAAAAGTGGCTACGCCTGAGGATCCTCTCGAATTATGGCAGCCAGGACTACACCTCGCTTGCCGAGTTTGACGCCTACGTCGTGCCCCAGAACCCTGGAGCCCCGAGTCCTGGTGGTGGAGCGAACCCGGGCTTCGGGCCCTAGCCTGCTCTCGAGCACCGGGTGCCTCAGCACGTCGTCCCGCGCCTTAAAGCTCGACCGGCCGTCCGGTGCTCGCCGACTGACGGGCAGCGAAGAGCACGCGCATGGTTTTGAGGTTATCTAGACCGGTGACTTGGGGATCCCGTCTCCGAGCAATTGCTTCGAGGAAGTCACCCATCACGTTGGCGAAGGCATTTGGTTGCCAGGCGTAGCGAAGACGCGGCCGCACGATGATCTCTGGAGTTTGAGCATTCCATCCTTCGACCCAGGCTTGACCGATCACACCACCAAAGTAATCGCTGCCGCGTATGCTTCCCTGATCCCCCGCCAGGTGAAAGTCCCAGGGAGCATCATCATTCAGATGGCCCGCGCAATCATCCCAGATGCATCCTTGCAGGCCATCTCCAAAGTCCAAGGTAACGTTAATAAACGATTGGGACGGATTGAGCGCTTCGGTCAGGCACGCGTAAACGCGCCGCGGCTCGCGCTGCACGAAGTAGCGAATCAGGTCGATGCTATGGACGCTGAAATTGAGCAAGACGTCGCCGCTTCGGGGTGGTCGGCGAGCGGTAATATTCACGACTCGCGGCGTCCCAATACAACCTGCTTCGAGGAGCACCTTGGCCGCATGGAACGCTGGCGCCCAACGCGCATTCTGATTGACCGCCATGAGCACGCCTGCCTGACGAGTCGCTTCGACCATCGCGACACACGTCTCATAGCTCATCGCCAGAGGTTTTTGGATCAGAACGTGGACGCCGGCCGCAGCGGCCGCTTGGACTGCTGCCAGTTTGATGTCTGACCAACGCTCGTGCACTGTGATGTCGACGGCATCGAGCTTCTCGTTAGCGAACATCTCCCGAAAATCGGTATAAACCGCGGGAATGTCCCAATTGTGCTTTGCTGCCGCTAGGGCACGCTCGCTGACGTCGGCGGCCGCGACGATTTGCAGTCCAAGCATTCGATAGCCAGGCAAGTGAGCGCGCTGAGCAATATTGCCCACGCCAATCATGCCAATGCGCCAGTCCCGCTCGAGTTTCCAGGTGGGGGTGAAAGAAAGGGAAGATTCCGTACCAGGTATCCAGGTCATAGTACTTCCAAACCTCTGGGAGAAATTAGGACGGCTTCGTTCCGACTACCATCACGTTGTGAGCAGGCTCATAGGTGCTACGGACGTCCAAAACGCGGGTGTGACCGGCGTCATCGGTCACCGTGCGACGCACGAGGACCGTGAACCCATCCTCGGCAGCTTCGGTATAGATCTGTTGTCCCTTGGGCAGAGTTGGATCCTGTTGAACTTGCAGCGCCCGATCTGTCTTGACCACGTTGCTGATTACCGGCGGATCAACTTTCACTTTCCACGTGGGTTGCTCCCCATAGATCGCGAAATGAACGTTCGAACCATCAGTGCTTGATTGGATCAGGAGATCATGAGACGTATCGTTCTTGAACTGAAAATCAAGACCAGAGTCTTCGTCAACCGTGGTATCGAGACCGGGATAACCGTGTGAGACGTAATGCGCAATGTAATAGGCATGAGGATAGCGCGATTCGATCTCGTAGCCGGTCCAGAAAACTGGCTGGAAGAGGGTCGTCGCAACTTGACAGATTCCACCGGCCACGGATGGAACTGTCTTAACTTTGTCGCCCTGGGCCTCGATCCCGTAGCCGACTTGGAAGCCGCGATCCAGCGAGGCGGGTCCCAGCTCATGGTTGAACGAAAAGACGCTACCAGAGGGAACAACGACGCCGTTCAGAAGGGAGGTTGCCAGTTCGACATTGTGGCGTCGCGGAGGGATCGAGCCAGCATACGAGGTCGAATTGTCAGCAATCAACTGCAACCCGGCGAGCTTGCTAGCCTCATCAGCTCCAATCGCTGGTGCCACGCTCGCCACGGGTAGGGACACCATGCGGGTACTTCCCGTGGCAGCCACTTGAATCGCGGTTACGGTGGCCGCCTGATCTACCCTCAGCCCATCAACTCCCGGCTTAAGCAGCGTTGCCTTGCCACCAGCAAGCTGAAAACGCGCGTTGACCGGATCCCGATCGACGTCTTTTGCAACTGAGGCAACGAAGGTCGACAGTTTAGTCGAATCCAATTGCGGTTGTGAAGTCCCCGAATCCCCCGGCTGCTTGGGTAGAACGAGCATCTTCTGCAATGAGGCAGTACTCAGCTCCCACGACTGATTACCAGGCCCGCTCAAGACGACCGGGGAGCCGATCAGCCTATTCGCGAGCACGACCACGGAATCCCATTCTGCCGCCGTGACCTTCGGAGCCACTTCTTGGATAACCGGGCTGAGGGTTCGCTCATTTGTCGCCAGCGCCTTCCGCACGAGGTTTTCCGTTGCCTCTACGTCGACGCGGCGACCGCTTTGTTCCGGCACGACGGTCACTTTACCAGCTTGCAGCGTCAACTCTGCGTCGCGGACGGGGCGATTGACGTCAGCGGCAACCTGTCCGACGAAGCGATCGAGTAACGACTGGTTTACGTCAAGCTTACTCGGCTTTCCCGACGAATCCAGACTCGAGGCTGTCAAAGCTGCCTGAAGCTGATCGACGTCGAGCGTCCAGGTGCGGCCTTCATAGGTCAACGTCACCGGACCACTGAGATAGGTCATCGCCTGTGCCCGGTCCGCTTGCAGCGCCGCAGCGGATACGGCTGGGGGAATAGGGATAATCGGAAGTTGGATAGGAGTCGTTGCTCCCGAGGCAAGCGCATTAGCAATTACACGCTTTGCCGCTTCTTCATCGAGATGTACGCCCGATCGGTCTGGTTTGAGCTGGACCGTGTGATCGGGTGACACCGCTAATGTCGCGTCGACCGCGGGGCGATCAATTTGCTTGGCAATCGGGGCAAGGATTGCCGACCAATCAGTGGGTTTTAGCTCGACACTCGCCTCGACATTGCGCGAGGCAACTCGAACCAGCACCGGGGCCGTGAGTTGATCGAACGCGGAGCCAGTTCGCCCGACGTCGTAGGCAGCCGCCGCCAAACCTGGCCAATCGTAGCGTGCGCCGAGGGCCTCGCGCGATAATTGCCACTGCTGGCCATCCGCAGTGACTACGAGAGGATTTTGAATGGAGCTTTCTAGGTGAGCACGCAGGGTTATCTGCGCTTGTTCCGGGGTAAGGCCTCCGACCGGCACACTCGCGACATTTACTCCAGGATAGATCTTTCCCTGATACAAAGCGCGGTAGCCGATCAACACCGTGAGGAAAAGCACAGCAAGTCCAAGACCAGCCATAATCGTAGTTCCGACTCGCCGGCTCCGAATCGTATTGATCCACCCAGTTCGATACCTACGCAAAGCGCCATACCCCCCGCCGAGCGCGCCAATCCTCAGTACAACTTCCCAACTATGGTTGTACGTCACGCGCTACAAGATCCAACAACGGTCGGCGCAAAAGGTTACAAGCTGGACGGAGGGTCCTCACCTTGTTGACTGCAGCCACCACCCCTCTCCCGTTCGAAGCGGGAGAGGGGCCAGGGTGAAGTCATCCGGCTACCGGTCGAGGAACCGCCAGAGGTCACCACCGAGAGCAACCGCGAAGACTTCCCGGTCCTCGACGAAATTCGGGGACAAAGCTAGCGCCACGATCGATTTTTGTTTCAGACCGTTGTCCAAAGGTCGCCAGTTCATGCCACCGGTCGAAGACTTGTAAACGCCATCGCTCGTCGCGGCAAACAGAACGCGATCTTCGGCGTAGCCTGGCGAAACCGCAAGCGCCACGACCGAGCCATTGACCGGTGCGACCGGTTCGGCCTTCCATACGCGGCGGCGCGAAAAGCCTTCCGCGGACGTGCTCGGCAGCATTGGGCGCAAGACTGCGTTATGAATGCCGACGAAGAACATACCGGTGCCACCAAACGTCGGCGGAATGCCGAAGGTGAGCCACCGATTGTTACTGCGATAGGTCGTTTGACAGGTCAGCTTATCACCAGCCTCATCACCCCGCCACACACCAATGATGCCGGTTCCTTGACGCTGATCGAACGAATAGGTACCAACAAAAATCACCCGATCCTGAACGAAGCCCGGCGAGAACGCCAAGGCGATCACTTCTTCGTCGGCGATCCTTTGTTTGGGTTCCTCCCAATGCTCGCCTCCGTCGGTCGATCGCATGATCTGGTTCGCCCCGGTCGCCACGAGCAACGTACCGTCGGAGGGGTACCCCGGCGAGACGGCGAGGAAGCGTACGTCAACCCCTTCGAGATCAGCACCAATACGCTCCCAGGTATCACCCGCATTCACACTCCGGAAAACACCGTCGGCACAGCCGGCAAAGAGCGTCTGATCGGAAGCAAAGTTCGGCGACATCGCGAGCGCTGGAATCTGTAGCGTTGGCAGACCTTCATTGACCGATTCCCAGGTCACCCCCCCGTCACGCGATCGCTCGACACCCTGATCCAAGCTCGTTGTTAGCATGGTCTTGTCCTTGGCAAAGCCAGGTGACACTAACAGGCCAACAACCAAACGTCCTGACAACCCCTCATTCGAAAGATACCAACTCTGCCCACTATCAGTCGAGCGGACGAGGCCACCTTGAGCCTGGCCAGCCAGCGCCACCGCGTCATCGCGCGTCGCTCCGGTCAGAATCACGGACATCGCCGAGGCGTTGGTTACCTGAGTCCAATGGTCTCCTGCATCAGTCGAGCGAAAAACACCTTCGCTCGTCGCCGCCAGCAAGGTCCGGTCATGCGCGAAATTCGGCGATAAAGCCAGCCAGTTGACGCTCAAATCACTCAAGCCTTCGTTGATCGCCTGCCAGCTCGAGCCACCATTCGTCGACCGAAAAACACCGTTTGCCTCGGTACCAACGAAAATAGTCCGGTCAGTGGCATACGACGGTGAAAACGCCAGCGATTGAATGACGTAGTCCTCATCTCCAATGTCGACCCCGCGCCACGCCCGGCCGGCGTTCGGACTTCGGTACAGTCCGGCCGCGGTGCCAGCCAGGACCGTCTGATCCACGGAAAAGCTCGGCGAAATGGCCAAAGCGAGAACCGAGAGGTCGAGCAAGCCAAAATTACTCGGATTCCAGGTTCGCCCCCCATTCGTCGAGCGGAGCACTCCACCGCCTTCCGTACCGGCCAGCACCAGGCCATCCGCGTCAAAGGTCGGTGTGAGCGCCAGTGCAGTGACCGAAGCCCCTTGACTCCAAAAGTCAACCGGAAACCACGTGTCGCCGCCATCGGCCGATTTGAGAACGCCACCTTGGCGCGTGCCGACAAAGACGATTTGATCCTTGTTAAACTTCGGCGAAAGTGCAATCGCGTCGATGAACGGACTGCTCAAGCCGTGCCCAGACGCTTGCCAGTGGACACCGCCGTCGGTCGAACGATAAAGACCGGCGAGGGTACCAGCAAAAACTGTTTGGTCTTGGTCAAATTGAGGCGATGCAGCAACTACCGAGACAGTCCCACCAGTACGGGGACCAACCAACTCCCAGTGTCCTGTGTGCGACGCTTCCAACCGACGGAGTGTTTCCATGTATCACCTGGTTCTAGACTTCCTCGCAGAAGTGTAGTTTAATCTTCTGTACGTTGTCAACGAACGAGCGAGGACGGGCAATTGACGGTCGGTCTCATCGCCGCCACGTCCTCCGCGACGCGGGCGAGCGCTTGGCCTATTTCGAGACCTGCGAGGCTCCGATGTTCCGGCCACAACTCGCGGAGCGGGACGAGCACGAATGCCCGCTCGTACATCGCCGGGTGCGGCACGATCAACCCGCGACGTCGGATCTCTACGTCTCCGTAGAGCAGCAAATCCAGATCAATTTCACGCGGTCCCCAACGAAAGGTCCGGTGCCGACCGAGCTGCTGTTCGACAGCTTGCAACGCCAAGAACAGTTGAATCGGACCGAGCTCAGTCCGAAGCCGCGCCACGGCATTGACAAACCACGGTTGGTCCAAGTAGCCCCAGGGGGGCGTCTCCCAGAGTGATGACATTTCGACGGTGGACACTCCTGGGATCTGGGCAATGACCTCGCGCGCCCGATGGACATTACGTTCCCGCTCACCCAGGTTGCTTCCTAGTCCGACGTAGGCTTCAACCGCTGACATCAGTCCACCCCCGGACGACTGCATCGGCCATCCGGACCGCCCGAACCGACGCCTGCACGTCGTGAACGCGAACTATGTCGACGCCCGCCGCGATTGCTAAAGGCAACGTGGCCAGGCTACCCTCCAAGCGTTGGTCTACCGGCAAATCCAGAACCTTCCCGATTGTGCTCTTTCGCGACGTACCAAGCAGCAAGGGGGCCTCGAGGCCGCGAAAATCAGCCAAGCGACGTAGCAGAATAAGATTATCCTGAGCCGATTTGCCAAAGCCGAAACCGGGGTCGACCACGATCTGATCACGCGGCACACCGGCCATCACGGCAATCTCAATCGAACGCCGCAAATACGCTTTGACGTCTTCGACGACGTCTTGGTAGTAAACTGGCCAGGATACCTCCCAAGCCTCACCCGGCGAGTGCATTACGATCACCGGAGCCTGATAGGCCGCGGCGATGCGCGCCAACTCCGGAGCGCGCTGCAGACCGGTGACGTCGTTGACGAGATGAGCGCCCACGGCGAGCGCTGCCTCGGCAACGGCCGCCTTCCGGGTATCGACCGAAATCGGGACACTAACCGCATGACTCAAAGCTTCGACGACCGGCACGACGCGCGCGCACTCGTCAGCCAATTCGACCGGACGCGCGCCGGGACGCGTGCTTTCACCACCGACGTCGAGCAAATCGGCACCAGCGGCGACCATTTCTTTGGCGCGCTCAACGGCCAGCTCGACCTGGCCAGCCAATCCGTCTCCCGAAAAAGAATCGGGGGTCACATTGATGATACCCATGACCAGGGTTCGCTCTCCATAACGAAGATCGCGTCCTCGGCAGTGGAGAACGCCGGTCCGTGGCTGCGGTATGCCGAGCATGTGACTCACTGGCGTTAGTTACCCTGGCTCACATAGTTTTGTACCCAGGTCAGCAATGGCTGCGAGAACTGATAGGTGACTTTGGTCTGATCTCCCTGCGCTTTACCAAACCAGCTTTGGTATGCTTGCTCTCGCGCCTGTTGAATCTGCTGCGCATCCAGTGGGTGGTTCGGATCCTTTGCCAAGACCTGGATGATGTGGTAGCCATACTGGGACTTGATCGGCTGGGAGATCTCGCCCACTTTCAGACTGAAGGCGGCCTGATCAAACTCTGGAACCATGACACCACGTGGGAACCAGCCTAGATCTCCGCCTTTATCCTTGGTACCGGTGTCGGTCGACTTCGCTTTCGCGAGGGTCGCAAAGTCAGCTCCGTGTTCCAGTTGGTTCCGAATGTCAGTCGCCTCGGCCTCGGTTGCGACCAGGATATGCCGGGCGTGAACCATCTCTTCGGTCTTGGGAATATTGCCAGCAAGCGCGGATTCCAGCTTGGTCTTTAATACCATGGGGCGAAGAATGTAATCGGTCACCTGACTCTGGTCGAAGAAACGACCTTTGCCGATGAGATCGTTCAATGCCTGTTTGGCTTGATCGAGAGTAATAGTGCCCGTAACCGGCAAAGTTGCTGGCGCGGCCTCTAGCCCAGTGGGTGGAGTTTGCATCGCTTCCGGAGGGCTCATCAGCCAGCGGAGTGCATCGTCCAGCTCAGCCTGGCTCGCCGTCAGGTTTCGAGACTTTGCCTCGTCGATCACCAATTGCCCCTCGACAAAGTCGGTCAGCGCCGTCGTCGAGAGACTCGCTTGCTCGGATTGGAGCTGCTGAAGGGTTTGCTGCGCGGCAAGCCGATTGACGTCCGGCGCCGTCGTGGTCGGAGTCGGCTGCACCTGCGACTGGGCTTGTTGAATCTGCCGCGTCAGGATTGCCTGACGCGTCCCGAGATAACGCGCGTAGAATTCGGCCGAGTAATTGCGCCCATCGACCGTCACAAGCGTCGTGTCGCCAAGTCGAATGACGTTTCGCCAGTAGCCATACCCAAGGATCAAAGCCACTACCAGCACGACGAGCCCGGCGCCAGCGATGGCGAGGAGCTGCAGACGCCTTTCCCGTTGCGCACGGGATCTGTGGTGAAGTGAAACCAGCCTCCTGGGTTGCTGCAACGTCCGTTCAGCGTGAAGAACGCTTCTCTTGGGCCGATGGCTACGGGTTTCCACGCGCTTTCTTCCTTCGAGGAGATCACTTTGCCCGCTGAGTTTCTCGTCTAGCTCGCATCCTTCAGCGAGAGCCAACGAGAGAGTCTGCAGCGCGAAGGATCTAGAGAGTGTCCCGCGCTACAGATTCCCTCCGCCCACCTCGGTGAACGATCCGGTCTAGATGACTTATCCCAACCAGAAAATGCTAGCTCTTCACCTATCCGAGCGATTCGACAACCACTCGCCCTAGCCCCCCGACACCGGTCCGCGAGCATCCTCGCCTTCCGGAGTCGGTGCCGTGGCAGCCGGCGCCGCTTCAACCGGGCTAGCTGGTGCCGGAGCTTGAACTGGAGGTGGAGCTGCGGGCGTCGGCAAGAATGGCGGCGGCTGGAACCAGCCGCCGAAACTAAACAGGTGTTTAGCTGCGATTGGTAGCAGCGCAGCCTGGCGCGCACGCTTCAGTGCGCGCGACAACCGCCGCTGGTGCTTGGCGCACGTACCAGTCTTGCGACGTGGCTCAATCTTACCTCGGTCAGAAATGTACCGGCGGAGCCGCGTCACATCCTTGTAATCAATATTGTCGATCTTCTCGACACAAAACTGACAGACTTTACGCCGTGGCGGATAATGTCCACGACCACGGCCACGCTCACGCCGGCCACCAGGACCGGCTACTCCAGGCGCTCCAGCGAGTGCCGGGCCATTCGGGGCATTAGCCGAAGCTGGCGCAGCAGGATCAGTTGCCAAAAGGTCCTCCTTACGTAACTCGCACACGATCAGAGTACGGATCGAGCGGCCGTACCCCTTTTTAAGCTTGCCCCCGAGGGGCGCTCAGCGACACCGCCATCAAATCAAAACGGTATGTCATCCGGCTCGACGTCATTTACACCTTCGTCAGTGGGAGCCGCGGCATCACCTTGGCGTCCCCGACCGCTATCCAAAAATTGAACGGTCTGTGCCACCACTTCCGTGCGATAATGTTTCTGGCCATCCTGGCCGTCCCACGAACGGGTCCGGAGTCGGCCTTCGATGTACACTTTACGGCCTTTGCTGAGATATTGGCCGCACATTTCAGCGAGCTTGTTCCAGGCCTCGACATGAAACCATTCGGTTTCTTCGTGGCGTTGGTTGTCCTGACCAGTCCACTGACGTCCGACGGCAACCGAGAATGTCGTCACCGCCGAACCATTCGGCGTGTAGCGCATCTCGGGATCCCGACCAACATTACCGATAAGCATCACCTTGTTTAGCGAGCCGGCCATCCAACCCTTCTCCTCACATAGTTACAGCCAAGCCGCTAGCCTGGCCGCGACACTTCGACTCTGCCTCAAATCCTTAAGAACATGTGCCGCAAGACATCCTCGGAGAGCTTCAGGTTTCGCTCGACGCCTGGCAACACCTCTGGGCGCGCACGCACTTGCATCACGACGTAGGAGGCGTCGCGCATGTGCTTGATCGGATAGGCAAGACGCTTGCGACCAGCGTTGGTGACGGACAGCACTTCACCGCCGTTACCGGTAATCCAGCCCTTGATCCGTTCCGACGTATTGGCGACACCTTCTTCGCCAAGATCGGGCTTCAAGATAAGAGTAAGCTCGTAATCCCGCACCTGGGGCTCCTTTCTCTGGGTTGGGCTCGGTCAGAGCACAGCGGGTGCATAGCGTTATGCTTCGCGCGAGCCAGAAAGGACGCGCCGACTTAGATTAGATCAGCGCTATCATTTCTTAGGATGGGTGTCAAAATCGAGACCACGCCATCCTGCGGTATCATAACATAGTTTTCGCAACCCCGCCAGAAACTAGCGAGCTACCCTTTAAGTGCCCCACTTGTGATGCCAGCCACGATGTAACGCTGGGTGAAGAGAAACAGGAGAACCAGTGGGGAAGCGGTCATCACGATTGCTGCACCAATTAGTGTCCACTGCGCGGTGAACTCACTGTAGAACTGGAAGAGCCCGGCCGAAATCGGCTTGATGTCGTTTGAGGGAAGAAAGATCACTGGCCCGATGATATCGTTCCAAACGTGGATTGAGACAATCAGCCCAACCACTGCTAGTGCCGGCTGGAGAAGTGGCATGATGACCTGAAAGATGTAACGCAGGTAGCCGCAGCCATCGATCGCCGCAGCATCGTCGAGCTCCGGCGAGATCCCCTGAATGAAGCCTGTGAGGATGAAGATCGGAAGGGCAATCCGGCTGATCCAGAGCATGATGTAGCCGACTCGAGTATCGTAGAGTCCCAGCGCATTGAGCACGAAGAACTGCGGAATGATCCCCGCAGGCAACAGGAGACCAGACAGAAACAGGAGATAAAAGGCATTACTCACGCGCACGTGCTTGCGAGCAATCGGATAGGCAGCGAGCGTGGCCACGACCAGCGTCCCGATGACGACGGTGAACGTGTACAGCAAGGTATTGCCAAAATAGCTACCAAAGGTACCCTGGACCCAGGCTTTAGGAAAATTCGACAAGAGAACCGGCGATGGCAGCGCTGCTGCGTTCGTGTTGAATTGCTGGTTCGACTCCACGGCGACGAACAGGACGAACACCAGAGGGATAGCGTAGATCAGAAACAGCAGCAGCATAATGACGTGGCCACCAAGCGCACCGGGGCGAACGCGCAGCTCGAGGCGCAGCGACGAACGCTTGGCAACAGCTTTCTCAATGCTCCTTTGTTCGATCACAACACCGCCTCCCGTCGCCGCAGATAATACTGCATCACCAGCACGACCACGAAGACGAGTGCGAACTGCACCATCGCGATCGCGGCGGCAAAGCCGGGCAAGGTATTGCCACCATAGAACGCTTGATTGAAGACGTACATTCCGAGCGTCTGCGAGCTGAAGGCCGGACCACCGTCAGTGAGGACGAAGATCAATTCGTAGGTCGTCATTGAGCCAATGATCGCTAACAGCACATTGATCGTGATGCTCGGCGCCAGCAGAGGAATGGTCAGCTCACGGAAGGCGGCCCAAGGCGAGGTTCCATCGATTACCCCGGCTTCGTATACCTCGACCGGAATTCCCTGCATTCCGGCTAAGAAAACCATCATGCTGAAACCGAGGTTTGCCCAGATCTGGACAAAGATCACGGCGTAGAGGGCGGTCGCGGTGCTGCCCAGCAAATTCGCCTTGACGCCAAGCGCTGCGAGCAGCGCGGTGACTGGCCCGCTGAGCGGATTGAACATCACGTACCAGACCAGACCGTTAATCGTCGCTCCAAGAACGACTGGCAAGAAGACGAGGGAGCGGACTGCAGTCTGCCCACGCAGGCCCGAGTTGAGCAGCCAGGCAACGAGGACGGCCAGGCCGTTTTGGACGGCAGTCACCAGGATAGCGAAAATGGCAGTGATCTGAATCGAGAGCAGGAGGAAGTGTCGGCTTCCGCTCAGTAGCTCCTGATAATTTTGCAAGCCAACCCAATGAATCGGCGTGTGTGGCAAGCCAGTGTAATCGGTGAGCGAGAAAATCGACGTGGCCAGCGACGGTACCAGTTGAAACACGACGAAGAAGGCCACGGCCGGCAATAGACAAAGGTAGGGCCAAACCCCAGCGGCTCGCCCCATTCGCTACTCCTACGTGTAAGTTCAAGAAGAGCTGGGCCGGATTTTACTGCGTAAATCCGGCCCAGCTCTTCTCGGTTCTCCGAAAGAAACTCTTATTGACCGAAGTAGAGCTTAGCCCAGTCCTGATCGAACATACCAACGTACTTCTGCCACTGGGGTTTCGAGTCGTCGAACTGCTTCTGGACGTACTGAGCGTAGCTTTCTGGCGTGTACTTGTCGGACAGGAGTAGCTCGGTGAAGGCGATGTCGAGAACCATGCCGGGGAGAGTCGAGCGGGTCATCGCCACCGCCGTCTTCTTCAAGAGCGGCGCCTCGGCCTCCGGAACCGGACCGGTCAGATCAATGAGCTGGGTCGGGTAGTACTGGAGAACCTGCATGAACGTCTGGTAGTTGTCCTTCTGTCCGAAGAAGTCGATCCAGTTGCGGACCGTGTCGACGTTCTTGCTGAAGTTGAGCCCGGCCCAGGAAATATCACCGTAGACCGGCTGAACCTGATTGGCCGCCGGATCATCCGCCATGGCCGCAGTGAACGCGCCGAGCTTCTGGAAGGTCGGCTTGGCAGCCTCGATGTCGCCCCCAGCAAACGAGCCGTCGGGCATCATCGCATACTTGCCCGACGCGAAGAGACCCGCCGTGGTCGGGTAGGAGATGCCACTGAAGTTTGGATCGAAATACTTGCTGGAGAACTCCTTCGCCCGCTTGTACGTCTCGACCCACTCCGGGGTGGTGAAGTCAGCCTTGCCTTGGGTGATCAGATCGGCCCAGAATTGCGGGTGTTTCGGCCGTTGGACAGTCATCTCAACCATGCTCGCAAAGCGATTGAGCGAGGTCTGCTCCTTCGCGCCCACGATGATCGGCACAATATTGCTTGATTTGAGGGTATCGCCAATCTTCTGGAAGTCCGCATAGGTCTGGGGATGCTTAAGGTTGTACTTGGCAAAGATATCTTCATTTGTCCAGACGATGTGCCCAACGTACGCCAATGTCATCTGCCAGACCTTGCCCTTCCAGCTCATAAACCGATTGACGTTCGTCTGGTCGAAGTTTTTAATCGAGGCGAGGTTAGACAGATCTATGAACTGTTTGTCCGGCTGGAAGTTGATGATATCGCTCGGAGCGAAACCATACATCGCGGAGACGTCGACCTTTTGAGCGGCAATACGTGTCTTCTGCGCGTTGGTCCAGGTGGCACCTTGGCCGAGCATCTCGAAAGTGACGCTGACGTTCGGAGACTTCTGCTTGAACTTGCCGTTGATCCCATCCATCGCGTTCTTGAACGCCTCGGCACTGGTGCCAGAGTTCCAAGCGATAACATCGATCGTGACCGGCCCGGCCGACGTCGCAGCGGTCGCGACCGGAGCTGCAGTCGACGCACTGGCGCTCGCGGGCGTGCGTGATGTGCTCGATGTACTCGTGGAGCTAGTGGCAACAGGAGGTACCGTCGACTGACTGCATGCAGCGACCGTCACTGCCGCGGCTCCTAGAACAAAAGACCCCAGAAAACGCCGACGGGTCGCGTACATTGGAACGTACTCCTTATTTTGTAGAAGCTCGCGAGCCCATTGTAGCACGGACGGATCAGGCAAGCAATCTTATGGACTGAGATAAGGTATTACTGGCCGAAGACCAGAATTTGGTTCTGGGTCGCGTCGGCCACGTAGACTTGGCCATTCGGACCGACAGCGATGCCCACTGGCTCGCTGAGCTGCCCCGGCGCGCCGATTTGATCGAGGGGTTTTCCTTGTCCCGAGTAGTGGACCACTCGCTGATTTCCGGGATCGCTCACGTACACCGTGCCATCAATGCCGAGAGCAACCTGGTCGCCCTTCAGACTGTTGAAGGGCGCAACCGCCCAGCGCTGCAACACCTGGTAGCTGGCATCATAATGGGTCATCCAAGTATTCCCGGTATCAGTCACGTAGAGCGTATCCTGCGAATCCACCGCAACCCCCACCGGCTGCGGTGGCTTTTCTTGATCTTTCGCTTGATCGCCAAGGCGCTTCACCAAATTGCCAGTGGGGTCGAACTCGACGACGTGACCAGTGCCGGTATCCGCGACGAAATAGTTGCCGGCAGGATCCACAGCGATCGCCCGGGGATGGTAAAATCCGATCTGCGGCCCCGCGAACTGGCCGAGGAACTTCCCCTCGGCTGAAAACCGCTGGATCCAACCAGTGGTAGCATCGAGCACCACGAGTTCACCGGCGGGATTCACCACTGCCGAAACCGGTTCCTGGAACTTTCCGTTGCCCTCGCCCGGTCCACCAATCGTTTGTAAGAACTTACCGTCGGGACTGAACTCTTCAACCCGTTTGTTTTCAGTGTCGATGGCAAAGATGTTCCCAACCGAGTCGACGGCGACGCCACGCGGTCCTTTCAGTTGTCCTGGTCCATCGCCGGCCTGACCGACCCGGGTCTTCAAGGTGAGTGGCGAGGCAGGCAGCGCTCCCGCAGACGGTGCGATCTTTGTGCCTCCCAATTGCAGAGGCGGTGGTGGCGGCGGCGCCATGGGTGTTGTTGGAATAGCGGGTGGGGGCACCCGCAATGGCCCGGCCCGCTCCGGATATGCCCCCTGGGGCGGGAATAGCCGATCGCCAGGCAGGGGAGC
>JAJPIK010000035.1 GCA_021324795.1 Chloroflexota bacterium | reverse complement strand
TGGGGCCCTCCCTTGATCAGCAGTCTCGGGAGACCATCTGGTCATCCCCGGCAACCATTGTTGCCAGAATCACCCCTTTATTCGTCAAAGAATTTCGCCGGCGACAGTCCTGGCATCCGAGCGGACCTGGCGCGAGCAAGGCACCGTTTGGCTGCGTACCCTCATCGCCGCGGCACTCCTACCCCAACAGGTTGTACTCGCACTCGATGCCATCGCACGCACTCTTTGGAGATGCTTCATCTCGCATCGCGACCTCCTTGAATGGCAGACCTACAGCGCGGCTACCCACAACGCACCGTCTCGAGATCGGCGGCTAGCCAGGCAAACGGCGCTGATCAGCCTCTCTTCGTTCGGAACAGGGTTGGCACTCAGTCTGGCGCGCTCAGACGCGATGCTCGCAGCAGCACCTTTCCTCGGCCTCTGGCTGCTCGCGCCGGCCGTCGTCGCATGGATTGGCGCCGCCCAACCGTCCACGCCCAAACGCGCTCTGCCTGACTCGGACCGACAGATGCTGCGACGGATTGCCCGCGCGACTTGGCGCTACTTCGACGACTTCGTCGGGCCGGAGAGCAACTGGTTGCCACCGGACAATTACCAGGAGGCTCCATGGTTCGCGCTTGCCGAGCGGACGTCGCCGACGAACATCGGCCTCTGGCTGCTCGCTACACTCGCTGCCCACGACTTCGGCTACCTTACACCTCTCCAGGTCGCCGAGCGTGGGGAAGCGACGCTCGATACCCTCAATCGTCTCGAGCGCTTCGAGGGACATCTGCTCAACTGGTACGACACGCGCACCCTCCAGACACTCGCGCCCCGTTATGTCTCGACCGTCGACAGCGGTAACCTACTGACAAGTCTCTGGACACTTGCCCAGGGTTACCGGGAGATGTCCTCCCGCCTCATCGTGGGGCCCGAAGTCCTTCGTGGCCTGGCGGACACCCTCGCGCTCATCCCGATCCACGACTGGTCGCCCTCCGAGCTCCCGCGAAACGTCGACGCCAGACGTCTCCGCGGCATCGCCCGAGACCTGGCGAGGCTGTTCGCCGACCCTCCGGACCAACCCGGAAAGGTCGCCAAGCGCCTCCGCGCGGCGGCGGGACCAGCGCGGGAGTTCGCACAGATGCTGCGGAGCATCTCGTCCGCCCTGCCCGGTCCTTCGACCAGGGATGATGAAGCGGAAGCTGCCTATTGGTCGACCCAGGTCGAGCGCCAAGTACAGGCATGGCTCGACATCGTCGATCGTTGTTACCCTTCGGACGAACACCTCCCCGGGGTCACGTCGGACAGTCCGGAAGATCTCGCCGCTCGCTTTCAGCGACTCACTGCCCGCGTCGAAAGCCTTGCCGACGCGATGAATATGCGCTTTCTGTACGACCCGAAGCGTCGGCTTTTCACCGTCGGCTACAACGTCGATGATCGACGCTCCGACTCCTCCTACTACGACCTCCTGGCCAGTGAGGCTCGGATGGCGAGCTTGGTAGCGATCGCCCGGGGCGACGTGCCCGCCGAGCACTGGTATGCCCTCGGGCGCCCCTTCGGCAAATCCCATGGCCACCGAGTGCTCTTCTCCTGGAGTGGGACGATGTTCGAGTACCTGATGCCGCTGCTCCTCACGCGCAATTACCGGCACACACTCCTCGACGAGGCCCTACGAGAGGCGGTCAGGCTCCAGATCGCCTACGGTCGCCAGCAGCGCGTTCCCTGGGGCATCTCGGAATCGGCCTTCGCCGCCTTCGACACCAACCTGGTCTATCAGTACCAGGCGTTCGGAGTTCCCGGTCTCGGGCTCAAGCGAGGCCTCGCCGACGACCTTGTCGTGGCACCCTACGCCAGCGTACTCGCTCTGATGGTCGATCGGGAGACCGCGCTGGAAAATCTCAAACGGCTCGCCCAGTCGGGGTTACGGGGCGGTTATGGCTACTACGAGTCCGTGGACTACACCCAACGGCGCCAGATCAGGGGGAATCACGGCGTCGTTGTCCAGAGCTACATGGTTCACCACCAGGGCATGACGCTCCTGGCACTCGACAACGTTCTCAACGATGATGTCATGCCGGGGCGTTTCCACGCGGATCATCGCGTCCAGGCCGTCGAGCCACTCCTCTTCGAAAAGAGTCCGGTCGCACCGCTGCTTGTCGCGGCGACCGAACGCGGCGAGGCGCGTGCTCGTCTGACCGAGGCCCGCCCGGCCGAACCAACGGCCCCGCTCGATGCGCCCGCTTCAGCAACGCACCTACTCGGCAACGGTGCCTAGACTGTGCTGGTCACGTCGACTGGGGATGGCTTCAGCCAGCGGCGTGACCTAGACGTCACGCGCTGGCAGGCCGACACGACGCTCGACCCTCACGGCACCTTCTTCTACGCCAGAGATCTGGGCCGCGACACGGTCTGGTCAGCGACCCACTAACCGAAGCGGATGCCCTCCTCCCGCAATCGTGCCAGGTTCAGTCCAGGGCGGGCCGAGTTCGAGCGACGTGACATCGGGGTGGGCGTGACGACTGAAATTGGCGTTTCTCCCGAGGATGCCATCGAGATTCGCCACCTGATGCTTTACCAACTACTCGAACCGACGGCGGCGCATCGAGGTGACCAGCTACGTTGAGCTGGTCCTCTGGGATAACTTGCGGCAAGTCATTCTGCGCCACGCCCCTCGAGCAGCCAGGCGGCATCTTCTTGCGCTCGGCCGAGCCAGTATCGGATGAGGACTTGACGCTTCTCTTTGCCGTAGCGAGAGTCGTGTTGGTCGCGGCGCGCGGCCCGCTCGGACAGGCGATTACGCTGGGCGATGAAGGTAACAGCCATACTATCGACATTAGGCTCGGGTCCCGCGGCGTGGGGGGAAGCATCTGACCTCCCCACGCTGGCCATGACGAAATCGTCATGACGGGCCGTGGCCGGCGCGAGATGATGGTATTACTACGCCTAGAAGAGGCGTCGCGCCCCAAGCGCCACGTGGCCACCTTGAAGGGGGCCGATTCGGGACGGCGTTCGAGGAGGGTAAGAGATGAATATCCTTGTGTCTTTAATACCGTTTTTCGTCATACTGTTCGTGGTCGTCCTGCCGCTGGTTGGCGCGGCGGTGAAAGTCGTTCAAGAGTATGAGCGAGGGGTCATTTTTCGCCTCGGACGCCTGGTGGGCGCCAAGGGACCGGGCCTCTTCTTCATCCTGCCGTTCGTCGACCGCATGGTCAAGATCGATCTCCGTACGATCACTCTTGAAATTCCGCCGCAAGAGGTCATCACCCGCGACAACGTGAGTCTGAAGGTCAACGCGGTCCTCTACTTCCGGGTGATCAATCCCGAGTTTGCCGTCGTGCAGGTGGCCAACTACGCCCAGGCAACCTTGCAAATCGCCCAGACGACGCTCCGGAGCGTCTTGGGAGAGGCCGAGCTCGACGAGCTTTTGGCCAACCGCGAGCAGATCAACCAACGATTGCAGACGATCATCGATGAGCAGACCGAGCCGTGGGGCATCAAAGTGAGCGTCGTGGAAGTCAAAGACGTCGAGCTCCCGCAGACGATGCAGCGGTCAATGTCGTTACAGGCGGAGGCCGAGCGGGAAAAGCGAGCGAAGATTATCAACGCTCAGGGCGAGTTCCAGGCGGCGCAGACGCTCGCCAACGCCGCGCAGGTGATTGCCTCGCAAGAGTACACCCTGCAGCTCCGCTACCTGCAGACGCTGTCGGATATCGGGGTCGAGAAGAACACGACGATCATCCTGACCGATGTCGCCGGGCTGCTCGCCCGCCTGCCCGATTCGACGAGATCACTCGCAAATCTCGCCGGGGGGCCGCTTAACGGCCTGGATACCAAGACACCTTCTCAGACGGGATGACGTATCGTGTATCGCTTAAGATCTACCACGGGAGGATTGTTGGTATGAAGGCAAGTGAATTGAACCACAGGCCGGTCGTTAGCCTGAACGATGGAGTGAAGATCGGCGAAGTCTCGGATCTCACCCTCGATGCGACGCACCTGAAGGTGAGCACGCTCGTCATGGTTGGGCACGACGGTAACTCCGTCGTGCCGTTCGCGGCCGTTCGAGGTATTGGGATGGATGCCGTGACAATCGACGACTCCCGGATTGTGCAGGCACCCGCGGACAATAACGACATGACCGAACGCAGGATAAGCAGACTGACCGGACTATCGGTCATGAATCAAAGCGGATTGATCATCGGGAGCGTAGAGGACGTAGAGTTTGACGAGGGGAACGGACAGGTAACCGCTTTGCTAGTCCATCGTGGTGGGGTGATCGGAATCGGCGGCTCCCACGAAGTTATCTCAGCCTCTGCGATCCGCGGTGTCGGCCCCGAACTGATCACCGTGGATACGTCGACACCAGGAGCTAGCGCAAACACGACAGCCTGATCGGCGCCGTCTGACCACGGGTCCCAGTGGACCGTCGCGGGTGGCCCGCCACTCGCCATACTCGGGCCGCCCGCGCCCCCTCGTCGGCCCCCGATCGCCAGTCTACCGCCAGCGACCGAACGCCCCGTTTCCCGCGACTTGTCCGGGATCGGTGATTAAGGCGCGGCATTCTCCGCGGGTTGTGTCCAGGCTCGGAATCAAGTCATCGTGTTCCCAACCGGCTCAAACTTGGTCGGTCGAGCCGTGGCGTGCAATGGGGCAGCGACGTTGGATGGCAACCCGGTCTCCATCGAGATTGACAACGTGACCCTCGCCCCGGTGAAGAGGAGGGGACCATGTGCAACGTGCTCGTCGCGGGGCGTCAGTGATGATCGCCCCGCGACGAGCGGGAGCAACCGCTTCTGGCCAAGCTACAGCGGCGGCAACTGGCATGATTAGAGCGGCTGGCCACGGCGGGTTAGGCCGCACTGTCCGGCTCCGAGGACACCGACAGGAATCGATAGCCTTCTCCTGGCACCGTGGCGATGAATCGAGGATTCCGCCAGTCATCCTGCAGCTTGACCTGCAGGCCATGAATGTGTCGATCGACCGCGTTGCTCTCGGCCGCGAAATCGATCCCCCAGAGCGCGTCCATGATCTCGTCGCGGGTCACGACCTGGCCAGCATTGGCCGCCAGAAAGTAGAGCAGGCTCTGCTCTAGCCCGGTCAGATGCAACTCGGCGGATCCCACGCGCACCCGACGATTCAGGATATCGATCTGCAATTCTCCCAGCTTCAGCACAGGCTTCAGTGAAACGCCCCCGCCAAAGCAACGTCGCGTGATCACGAGAACGCGCGAGGGTAGATCCCTTCTCGCTCATCCTGCTGCTCGTCTCACTCCTGGTGAGCACGGGTGTCGCGGCAAGTGGTCAATTTTGTGATCTCGCTGGGCAGTTGAGATTGTAGCTAACTGCCTCTCAGGTATATCATCAGCTTCAAGTGATGCGGTCGTCGCGGCTGCACCGCTTGAAAACATGCTCGTGGTTGACGTTTCTTCGGACCCAATTGGAGGGGAAAATGCTACTCGAAGGCAAAGTCGCGATTGTCACTGGGTCGAGTAAGGGAATCGGACGAGGGATTGCTCACCGCTTCGCGCAGGAGGGAGCGAAGGTTGTGATCAACGGGCGCCATGCCGAGGAAGTGCATCGGACCGCCGACGAGATTCGTACGAACGGCGGAACGGCGATCGAGGTCGTCGCCGACGTGACCGTCGAAAACGAGGTCGAGCGGCTGTTTCAGGAGACGCTGCGGGCTTTTGGTACCGTCGACATCCTCGTCAATAACGCCCAAACCCCGGTGCCCGGCGCCAACAAGCCATTCTTGAAGCTGACCTCCGAAGTGTGGGAGTCCTATACTGCCAAGAATCTTGGTGCGTTGTTCTACTGCACCTCGCGGGCGGCGCGGATCATGGCGGCCAAACGCCACGGCTCGATTATCAACATCTCGACGAACGCCGCAGTGCGTCCGCATCGCTTATCGATCCCCTACGACTCGGTCAAAGGGGCGATGGACGTTTTTTCGATGGCGGTAGCGGTGGATCTGGCACCGTGGAACGTGCGGGTCAACGTGATTCGACCGGGCATGATCGCAGCGACCGGGACGGAACGGCTTTCCGAGGAGGAAAAAGCGCGGCGTATCCAGGCGATTCCGCTCGGCCGCTACGGGTTTCCGGAGGACATTGCCTGGGCAGCGGTCTTCTTCGCCGCGGACGATGCTGGCTACGTCACCGGTCAAGCCTTCCAGGTCGACGGTGGCTTGTTGGTTCAGGGGCGCGCTCCCTGCGCCGAGCTGGTCCGCATCGCCACGCCGGAGAACATTGACGAGTTCTAGGTCCTGACCACGCGCGGATCTGATTTTCCCCTACCCGCCGTGCGGGTGGGCAGCGGATCGGCAGCGGCCAACTCCAACCGCCGGGGATCGATCGCCTCGGAGATCATTATCGAGCGGACGATCGGGCTGGGGCAACCAGAAACCAAGACTAGTCGCCACGCGAAAAATAGGATAGTCTAAGTTCTCGATTGAGCCCGTAGATATAAGGAGCCACTGATGATCACGCCAACCCCACCGATCAACCCCCACTTACCAGTCCGTCCAGAGTGGCTGAGCCGCTGGCACGAAGAGATTCTCGAGCCGGAGCTGCCGATCATCGACCCGCACCACCACCTCTGGGACCGGCCCTCCAGGGGCTCGCGCTACCTGCTCGATGAGCTATTAGCCGACCTGAATACCGGCCACAACATCGTCGCGACCGTCTTCATCCAGTGTCGGTCAATGCACCGGGCGGATGGTCCCGAGGAGCTGCGACCAGTCGGCGAGACCGAGTTCGTCAACGGTATCGCGGCGATGAGCGCGAGCGGCGGTTACGGACCGACTCGCATCTGCGCTGGCATCGTCGGCCACGCCGACCTGCGACTCGGTGCGCAGGTGCAAACGGTACTCGAGGCGCACATCCGAGCCGGCGGTGACCGCTTTCGCGGCATTCGTCACATCGTCGCCTGGGATGCCGATCCGGAGACCTTGAATCCGGGCAACCCGGCACCGCCCGGACTGCTGGCTGACCGGGCATTCCGCGAGGGCTTCGCGCGCCTAGCCCCGCTCGACCTCTCCTTCGACGCCTGGCTTTACCACCCCCAGATCAACGAGTTGACTGATCTGGCACGGGCTTTCCCGGATACGCGGATCGTGCTGAACCACGTCGGCGGCCCACTGGGCATTGGCAGCTACGCTGGCCACCGTGACGAGGTGTTCGCCATCTGGCGTCGCTCGATCCGTGAGCTGGCCGGCTGCCCGAACGTCTCAGTGAAGGTCGGTGGGCTCGGCATGCGGATCAACGGCTTTGGCTTCGAAGATGCGCCCGCGCCGCCCTCCTCCGAGACGCTGGCCGTCGCCTGGCGCCCATACGTCGAGACCTGCCTCGAGGCGTTTGGCACAAACCGGTGCATGTTCGAGAGCAACTTTCCGGTCGACAAAGGCTCCTATCCCTACGCCGCCTATTGGAACGCCTGCAAGCGTCTCACTCGCAGCGCAAGCCCTGACGAGAAAGCTGATCTATTCCAGCGGACGGCGGCGCGCTTTTACCGGATTCCGTCGAGGTAGGGGTGATGAAACCTGACTCCAGGGACACAGAGAAGACAGAGATTTTGATGCGATCCAGATCGCGACTGCCCGCATTACGGAGGACTGACTCCGTGACCTCTTCCTCGACTTTCACTTTGGCACGGGAGGAAATTTGCATCTCGTCGGTATAACGCTATACGATTTCTGGGCGTTCAGGTATTCGTAGCTCATCGGTCTTCCAACGATCTGCGCCACCATATTTGGACGCCCCAATCTTACTGGGAGGTACGATTTTGGCGGCATCCCGCCCGAACATTCTGTTGATCATCACCCACGACACTGGCCGTCATCTTGGTTGCTATGGCCGGCCCGTTGACACGCCGAATTTCGACCGTTTGGCGCGTGAAGGCGTACAATTCGAGGAAGCATATTGCACCGCGCCCCAGTGTAGTCCGAGCCGAGCCAGTCTGATCACAGGCTTGACACCGCATCAGCACGGCCTGGTCGGCCTGGTGAACCGCGGTTTTCAGCTCAGCCAGGGCATTCCGCGCCTACCGGCGCTACTCGCCGCGACCGGCTACACGACCCATCTGTTCGGAATTCAGCACGAAGCACGCCTGGCTGAACAGCTCGGCTACCAATTCGTGCACGAAGCCGACTCGCGGTCGTGCCGGGAGGTGACACCACTCGTCGTCGACTTCTTGAGAAGCGCTGGCCAAGCGCCATTTTTCGCGTCGGTTGGTTTTTTCGAGACACACCGGAAGTATCCGGAGAGCCCTGGGCCGTGGGACGAAGTCGAAGTTCCGGAATTCCTGCCAAACGCACCGGAGATCCGGCGCGACGTCGCCGATCTGAACCTCTCGGTAGGTTTCGTCGATGAAGCAGTCGGGGTGATTTTGGATGCCCTTGACCAGTCCGGTCTCGCTGACCAGACACTGCTGATCTACACGACCGATCACGGCATCGCGTTCCCCGGGGCAAAGGGAACGCTCTTCGATCCAGGTATCCAGATCGCCTTGCTCGCGCGAGGGCCAGGTGGGTTCCGGGGTGGTAAGCGAATCGCTACGCTGGTGCGCAATCTGGACCTATTCCCAACCTTACTCGAGGTGGCCGGCACGATCCCGCCCACCAATGAAGGGCGCAGCCTCATTCCGCTCGTCCATGGCGAAAGCACTGGCGGACCAGAGCGTATCTTTAGCGAGCTGAATTATCACGTCGCCTATGATCCGGTTCGCTGCGTGCGAACACGGCGCTATAAGTATATCCGCAGCTTCGAGCCACGATCGTGGTGGGTTCCGTCGAACGTCGACGGCGGACCGCGTATGCAGGGCTACACAAAGGCCTGGTACCGGGCTAACCAACCGGACGTCTTCACCCGCCCCAGACCAGCCGAGCTCCTTTTCGATCTCACGACCGATCCGCTGGAGCGGCACGACGTGGCCAACGACCCGGCCTACCGTGACACCCTGAATGAGTTACGTCGAGAACTCCTCGATTGGCAGGTCGCGACCAACGATCCATTGCTCAGCGGCGTCGTACCGCCTCAGCCAGGGGTGCAGGTCGCGCCGCCGGATCAGTGGGATCCGTAGATCCGTTGGCCATGCTCGACGGTGGAGCGAATCTTTCCCTGGGCTTCCAGGGCTTCGAGATAGCCGATCGTTTGGAAGAGGCTGGGCCAACTGCCGGCGAGGGGAGGCTCGTAGATGGCGAGTGAGACTTCCCATGCCAGGAGCGGCTGCTTCTGAACAAGGCGTTCCACTTCTTCTAAACGACGCAGGATACCGGCCCGACGCTCGGCGATCGCCCGGGCGCCATCAGAAATCTCTCGACCGTGGCCGGGTAGGATACGCCTCGGCTGGAACGTCGCGAGACGATCCAACGACGCGAGGATATCGAGCACCCAGCGACCAGGACGACCGCCCGGGTAGGCATAAAGGGTAACGCTAGCACCGCCGCTACCGAGAATAATATCGCCGCTCAGCAGGGTGCGACTGGCACGGTCGACGAAGGAGATCTCGCTAATCGCGTGACCCGGCGTTTGCACCACTTGCCAGGTCGTATCGCCCATTTGGATCTGATCGCCATCGTCGACCGTGCTTCCGACCGGCACCGACTCGGCTGGAACCCAAGTACGCACTCCACGCTGGCCAAACTGCTCGACGAGTGTTTCCGGTGCCCCGGCTTCACGCATGAATGCCGCCCGGATCTCACCGTACTGCTGTGAGCCTTTTGGATAACTGACGAGCGAGGCCGCGCTGACCGGATCGGCGATGACCGTTGCGCCGGAGCGCTCGGCAAGCTGGCGCGCCGCGCCGAAGTGATCCGGATGAGCGTGGGTAATCACAATCTGCTGGAGATCCTCGATCTGGTGTCCACGGCCAGCGATCGCCTGCTCGAGAATGGCGATGGACTCGGGATCATTGACGCCGGTGTCAACCAGGGTCAGCTTTGCCCCCTCGACGAGCACCGCGTTGACCCGACGCTCGCGCCCCAGGGGGAGATCGACTAACGTCAACAAGAGCTACTTAACTAGCCTTCTTCTTGTCAGTCTAGTTCGGTCGTGATTTCAATGCTATTCTTGATCGAGCGCGCCATCAGACACGTATTGATGCGAGATCCGGGGGCTCGCTCGGCAACTGCCCGCACTGACAAGGCCAGTCTAGCATCTGCCGGATATCCCGGTCAATCCAGGCCAAGCTGAGCGGGTATATCGCCAGGTTGTCACACCTCCGATGGTTCTGCGTTATACCTAAGTGCAGGGAAGGGAGAAAATGAACCGACCGGTCACGCCAATAGTATGATTGATATGGTTAGAGGCCATGAATGCTCTATCGACTGACCACGTATCACGTGCAATTGACCAACTTGGAAGCGTTCCGTCGTGAGCGAGAAGACCACGCCTGGCCAGTCCTCGGGCGGAGAGGCGCGGTTCCGTTGGGACTGTGGCGCGTGCTCATGGGGGGACGACCGACCGACGTGCTCGAGATGGTACGCTTTGAAAGTCTTACCCATTGGGCCGAAGTGACCAATGCAGGCATTGATGACCGCCCCAGTTGCCCGCCGATTACCGAGATCGCTCTGCGACCTGTTTCACGTCGACATCCGGGCGGCCAGCCGCAACCGGTCGCCGCTGGCAGTGTCTGGGCCCTCCATCGATTTGTACCGCAATCCGGCCAGCACGGACGCCTGGTCGAACTCTCCGAAGACCCTTTCTGGCCACTCGCCCAGCGAGACGGTCGTCAATTCACCCTCGGTCAATTCCACACTCACGTCGCCGAGCAGGACGCGATCTACGTGTTGACCTATTATGCCTCACTGGCCGATTGGGAAGACACCCGAGCCCACACGAATATCTTTCGGCTCACCGCGCCGACAGAAGAACAGCAAACGGCCAAAGCCGCGGGCGAGGAACGAGCCAGGCTCCTCGATGACGCCGGCGTTTGCTTACTCTGGCCGCTCAGCCGCCGAGTTCCGATGCGGGAATCTTGCGTCGAGATGGGTGAATGCTGTTGAACCTCGGCTAGCTCACCTGATCTCCGTCTGACGTCAACGAGCCGTTTGACCATCCCCCGTTCTCACCGTATACTCCGCCAAGGATCGAGAGTAGGAGGCTGAAAATGAGCGTCCTGGATCTGCTGCGGTTGGATGGAAAAGTGGCCCTGATCACGGGCGGGAGTCGCGGGCTGGGACTGCAGATTGCCGAGGGGCTGGGCGAGGCCGGTGCGACGGTGGCTATCTCCGCCCGGCGTGAGCCGGGACTGGCCGAAGCCGAAGAGGACCTGCGCTCGCGCGGGATCCGCTGCCTGGCAGCGACCTGCGACATTACCGATCCCGACCAGGTTCAGCGCATGGTTGATCGGGTCATCGCTGAGTTTGGTGGGATCGACATTCTGGTCAACAACGCTGGTGCGACCTGGGGTGCACGCTTTGAAGAGATTCCCCTGGAAGCCTGGGACAAAGTGGTCCGCACCAACGTGAACGGCACATTCTACGTGACCCGCGCGGTTGGACTGGTGATGATTCGTCAAGGCCGAGGTGGCCGCATCATCAACATTGCCTCGGTGGCCGGGCTCCGGGGCAGCGATCCGCGAATCATGCAAACTCTGCCTTACAACACTACCAAGGGCGCAGTCGTCAATTTCACGCGCGACCTCGCGGTGAAGCTTGCCAAGCACCAGATCAACGTGAACGCGATCTGTCCGGGCTTCTTCCCGACGAAGATGACCACCTGGACCATCGAGCACTACGGCGACCTGATCACGGAATCGGTTCCATTGCGACGCTTCGGCGGGCCTGAGGATCTGAAGGGACTTGCCCTGCTGCTCGCTTCGCCGGCCTCGGCGTACATCACGGGCCAGGTCATCGCGGTCGACGGCGGCGCAACGGCAATGTAATAAATGGAATGGTTCGTCCTGATCCTCGTCGCCGTTGGCTTCGCCGGGGCGCCGCTGCTACGCAGCCGTCTGCCGCTCGGCGACGACACCGAGATCCACCTGTACCGACTCGTTGATCTCGATCACTTGCTCCGACAGGGAATTATCTATTCTCGCTGGCAGCCGGACCTCGTCTTCGGCTACGGATCGCCGCTCTTTACTTACTACGCACCGCTTTCGGCCTATCTGGTCGAAGTCGGTCATCTGCTTGGTCTATCCCTGCGCGCCGCGACGACTCTGGTCTACGCCCTTTTGCCACTCGTCGCCGGCACCGCGACGTTTGCTTTCTTGCGCCGACGGCTCGATCGTGGTCCAGCGCTGGTCGGCGGGCTGGCCTACCCAACCGGGCTTTACACCCTCTACGACATCTACGTCCGGGGCAGCATTTCCGACGCGGTGACCATGGCGCTCTTTCCGGTGGTGCTGTATCTCTTCGATCGGCTTGCTGCGAAGCCGGGACCGGTTCGCGTGGCGCTGGCCGCGCTCGCCTACGCCGGAGCGCTGCTCAGTCACGAGATTACCGGTCCGATGCTCCTACCGCTCCTCGTGCTCTGTGGTCTCTGGTGGGCAGCGGCCGATCGGCGCAGCCTGACCTGGCAGGCCGTGGCGCTTGGCCTGAGCGTAAGCCTATCGCTTTTCTTCTATGGACCGGCGACGCTGGGTGTCGGGCTAACCAGAGTTCCACTCTACCTCTCTCAGCCAGGAACCCAGTTCGATCAGCATTTCACCACCCTGAACGATTTGTTCGTTCCCTACGCTACGGCTTACCCGGGTGCGATGCTGACCAATCTACCAATCGGCCTCGGGCTGGTCCAAACGCTGCTCGGTCTTGCCGCTTTGCTCGCGATTCCGCGATTGAGACGACGTGAGCGAGGCGAAGTGGTCATCTTCTCGTTCAGCCTGATCGTTTGCGCCTTCTTGACCGTTCCGACGAGCACTTTACTCTGGCAAACCTTGCCGGTCTTGCGGATCATGCAATATCCCTGGCGCCTGCTGGCCATGGCTTCCTTCGTCGACGCCCTGCTAGTCGGTTATGCAATCCAAGGTCTGCTGGCGAAGCAGCGCTCACTGGGTGTAATCGGAGCGGCACTCATCAGTTTCATCTGGCTGGTGCTGGCGATTCCATATCTTTATCCACTGCCCGGCAACTCGCTGCCCGCGAATCCAACGTTAGCGCAGGTCACCGCCTTTCAGCAGCGCTCAGGGGCCCTCGGATCGACCTCTGACGCCGAACTCCTACCGGCCGGCTTGACACAACTGCCCAGCGGCCCCCCCTTTCCGGGGGCCGACGAGGGAGCGGCGCTCGACGCGAAGCTAGACCGAGCCAGGATTCCCAGCAATACGGTGATTCAAGCTCGGAATTCGAGCGAGCTCGGAACGACGCTTGACATCGACGCAGCAAGCGCTTTCACTGCCCAGTTTTCGGTATTTTGGTTCCCCGGCTGGTCGGCTTCGGTCGACGGTCGGCCGGTACCGGTCGAAGCGGTCGGGCCACTTCGCCTGCTAGCGGTTCGGGTACCAGCCGGAGGCCACGAGCTAGCCATCTCTTTTGGCGAAACGCGGCGCGACCTCGTCTTTGATGCCGCGTCGCTCCTTGCCCTATTCATGGTGATCGGACTTTTGGTCGTGGGAATCTCGCGGTCAGGTTTGCCGATGCTGACCAAAGCACCGGCCAAAGGTGTGACGCCGGATCAGACGGTAATTCAGGCGGTCGCGTTAGCGGTGTTGATCAGTCTTGTGCTGCTCTGGGCAGTCGTTGGCCGTGGCGTGACGCCACTGGTGCGTCCATTCGATGGTCGGCGGCCGCCGGGAATGGCTATCGTCGCCGCCCACCGCTTTGGCGATTCGCTCGAACTGCTTGGCTACACGACGAGCCCTCTCCCGGTGCATCCGGGCGCGACGCTCATGATCACCATGGATTGGAAAGCAGACGCTCCGGTCGCGACGAACTATAGCTCGTTCGTCCATTTGGTCGCAAGCAACGGAAATACTGTCGCTCAATCCGACAACGTTCACGTCGCCGATTTTCCCACGACTCGCTGGCGTCCGGGCGCCTACGCCCGCGACGTCCACGTCATTCAGCTTCCCAACACCCTTACACCAGGCTCCTATCGAGTTGACGTCGGGCTCTACGATCGAACGACCGGTCACCAGCTTCCCATCCCTGACGTCGGCGGAGACACCTTGCATTTGCTGCAAGTCGAGGTTGTCCCGGAACGGTAGAGCGATTCGACATCGCCGCTATTCGCGCGACCGTCTGCCGGATATAATGGCCGGGATCAGGGCTTCCTAAATCAATGCTGGAGGTGTAACGTTGCCCGAGAAGATTCGAGTTTATAACCCGATGGGCTATCCTCCCAAGGTCACCCATAAGCCGCTGGCGCCGCGGCTCGATACACTGGACGGCAAGACCGTATACTTGGTGGATGCGCGATTTGATGATGCCGAGATTCTCCTGCGGCAGATGCAGAATTGGTTCACCGAGCACATGCCGTCGGTGAAGACTCGGCTCGTGCAGATGTCCAGCGTCTATACCCAGGACGATCCGAAGACCTGGGAGGAGATCCGCGCCAATGGCGACGCCGCGATCATCGGGGTAGGTCACTGAAGTACCTGTGCGCCGGCGGTCGCCGTGCACGGAATGACTATCGACGGCACCTACGGGGTGCCAACCGTTGCCCTCCATACCAACGTTTTTCGCCACGTGGTCCGGTCGGTCATGCGCGTCAACGGGATGCCACGTGCCCGTGTTGCTTTCGTTCCCCAGCCGGTCATGGGGAAGACGCCGGAACAGCTCCGCGCCTACGTCGACGGCAACGATCCAGTGACCGGACGACCGGTCATGCAAGAGGTCATCGAAGGACTGACCAAGCCACTCGACGAGGAGGATCTGAAAGATGCGAGCTTCGAGCGGTCGACGCCGCTCTTCGTCGAGCCTGATACCGAGGAGAATCTCCACACCCTCTTCCTCGAGAACAATTGGACCGACAAGCTGCCAATCATTCTGCCGACGGAAGAACGGGTCGAGGCAATGCTCCGGCACACCCGGCATGCGCCAGACGAAGTCGTCGGACACATGCGCCCAACCGGCTTCCGTGAATACTGGGAGTATACCGTCGAGAAAGTCGCTGCCAACGCGGTCATGGCCGGGGCGCGACCGGAGTACTTCCCGGTTATTCTGGCGATCGCCGCGAGCGGCGCGAGCGCGCGTGGCAGCACGACCAGTTCAGCCGCGGCGATGGCAGTCGTCAATGGACCGATTCGCCACGAGATCAACATGAACTGGGGCACCGGCGCGATGGGTCCCTACAATCACGCAAACGCAACGATCGGCCGCGCCTACGGTCTGCTCTCTCAGAACCTCCAGGGCGGCTCGGTGCCCGGCTTGACCTACATGGGCTCACAGGGCAACAACTACGCCTACAACAGCGTCACTTACGCCGAGAACGAGGAGCGCAGCCCGTGGGAGCCGTTCCACGTTCAGCATGGATTCAAGCCTACCGACAGCGCGGTGAGCCTTTTCACCGGCTGCCGCTCGACGGCGTTCACTCTTGGCCTGCGAGAAAAGCACTGGCGCGAACACGTGCGCCATCTGCTGCAAGGCATGGATCCACATAGTTACCCGACATTTATTCTGGATCCGATCACCGCGCGGCAGTTCATCGATCGCGGAGGCTTCGATACCAAGGAGAAGCTCATCCAATGGGTCTATGAGAACGCTCGGTTGCCGGCGAGCGAGTACTGGGACTATCAACTCATCCAGAACTACATCTACCCGCGCGCGACGTACGGCGATGAGCCGTGGGCAACCCTCCTCAAGGCAGCGCCGGATGAACTGATTCCGATGTACCGCATCGAGGACATTCACGTCGTCGTCGTCGGTGGTGAAACCAACGGCTACTGGCGGATCATGGGCTGCAACTATCAGAAGACCGTCTCGGTCGACGAGTGGCGATGACCGGGATGGGAATCTGGGCTCCTGGCCTCCAGCTTGCCGTTTTCAGGAGGTAGAAGGTGGTGAGAATAAATGGCAATCGAACGCGTAGTTGATCGGGCGGACGATCCTATCCTGAGGATTCGTGAGCGCCGAAGCTACAATGATGCCGAGCGTTGGTTCTCGCAAATTCTTCGGCAGCGACTCAAGGACGTCATCGAAGCCCGATGTAATTTCCTCGTGGTGTTGCGTCGCTACCCGGACGAGCCAAACCGCCTCGGCATCATGCCAACTCCGGCGAAGCTGCCACGTGAGCAGCTTCGCCTTTCCGTGATCAGAGAGCTCGTCTACCAGACGATCGACTTCGTTCGTGCGGACGAGAGTGGTGGACCGGTCGCCCAGTCAGTGGCACCAGACGGCAGTATTTTCGAAGTGCAAGCCTTTACGACGAAGTATCCGCACATCGTCATCGAGCGAACCGACCACTACCCGGTTAACTCGCTCGATCCGAGCGAGATCACCTGGTGCTTACGCCGCGTTCAGAACCAGCGCCAACAGACCGAGATCAACCGACTGATCGACGCGGCGGGCCTGGTTGTAAATCTGATTAAGGTGTTCGTTTAGCTCGGGCCGGCGATCGCCTGAAGCAAGATGCCAATGGCCAGGCCGGCGACAGCGCCAGCCGTGGTGATACCAAGGAACTCGAGACCGTTGTAAAGCGGTCCCTTCGCAGTGTACTGGGCCTTGACCACTCCGAGAAGCATCGCGGTGATGATGGTCAGCACGTAGGCCATGACTTGCGGTGCGGGCAAGGCGAAGAGAAAAGGCACGATCGGGACGAAGGCACCAACCATAAAGGAAACAGCGACGAGGATCCCTTGTAACCAGGGGGAGCGAGGTGGCTCGGTCGGGACGATGCCCAGCTCGTCGCGGACCATGGCCGTCAACCAACGGCGACGGTCGGCGGTGAGGTAGCGGACCACGGCATCGAGCAGGGTGCCACGCAGCCCTTTTTCGTAGTAGATGTTCCGGAGCTCGGTACGCTCCTCTTCCGGCTCGTGGCTGATCTCGTAGCGCTCAGTCGCGATTTGTTGAGAGATGACGGCTTGTTCGGTGCGGGCCGAGAGATAGGCTCCGAGCCCCATTGAGATACTTCCGGCGAACAATTCCCCGAGTGCAATCACGACCACCTGGGGATGGGCAACTCGGCTGACCGCGAGGATGAAAACCAGCGTGGTCACGAGACCATCGTTCAATCCAAAGACGATGTCGCGCAACCAGGCGCCACCGTGAGGATGCCGCTCGTGAATCTGGTTCGTGCTCATCTGCTTTATCCCCGCTCTTAGCACGTTTTAGACCAGAATGCTAACCGATGTGCCCCGAAGCTCGAGATCCCTTGCCCAACCTGCTCTCACCAGATTCGCGTTGGCACGCAGGTCGCAAGCACATCGGGCAGTGGGGCAATTTTGTACCGACGTAGACTATTTGTCGAGAGTGCCAGCAGTTCAAGAGGCGAGACACCTTCTGAAACTCTCCCTTCCCGGCGTTCGCCCATCTGTTGCGAGGCGCGGGAAGCGCCCAAGTGTCAGAAGTGGTGGCTGGTGAGCAAAGCTGACTCGGGTTAGTACAACAGTAGCCTGTTGTCATTCGAAGTACCGGTGCGGTATTAGCTGGTGTCTGCTTGTGATGTGCGTAGGATTAGTCTAAGATTCGCTTGGCAATCCGAAAGTGA